>NZ_WPCC01000063.1 GCF_009741925.1 Natronomonas sp. CBA1123 | reverse complement strand
TGTGAATCTGGAAGATGAGTTCCCGACCTTCGCGTCGGTTTGGGCACTTCGATGAGGCGGTCGAAGCGGCCGGCCGGAGGATGGCGCGGTCGAGCCATGTCGAAGCGGTTCGTCGCCGCGATAATCGAAATCTGGCCGCGGTCCTCGAAGCCGTCCATCTCGGAGAGGAGTTGCATCATCGTCCGCTGGACCTCGGCGTCGCCGGAGGTCTTGGAGTCGGTCCGTTTCGCGGCGATGGCGTCGATTTCGTCGATGAAGACGACGGCGGGTTCCTCCTGTCGAGCGAGTTCGAAGAGGTCACGGACGAGTTTCGCGCCCTCGCCGATGAACTTGTGGACCAGCTCGGAGCCGGCCATCTTGATGAAGGTGGCGTCGGTCTGGTTGGCGACGGCCTTCGCCAGCATCGTCTTCCCCGTCCCCGGCGGCCCGTGCAGCAGGACGCCAGAGGGTGGGTCGATGCCCACTTCGTCGAACATCTCGGGGCTCTCGATGGGCATCTCGACGGTCTCTCGGACCTCCTCCATCTGCTCGTCGATGCCGCCGATGTCCTCGTAGGCCACGTCGGGGGACTGCTCGACCTGCATCACGCGGGCACGAACGTCCGTCTCGGAGTCGAGTTTCTTGACGACGGACAGCGAGTTGTTCACGGCGACGCGGGAGTCGGGCGTGAGCTCTTCGCGCATCTCGTCGGTGACTTCGGTGAGGGCCTCCTGGTTGTTGCCGTGCTGTTTGATGATGACGCCCTCGTCGGTAATCTCCTGAACGGTGGCGACGAACAGCGGGGACTGCTTGAGCTTCTTGTTCTCGTGAGTCAGCCGCTCGAGCTTCTGTTGGTACTTGTTGTTCTCTGCGTTCGCATCGAGGAGCTTGTCGCGCATTTCCTCGTTCTGCTGTTCGAGGATTTCGAGCCGCTCCTCCAGCGCATTCACTTTCTCCTGCTGTGACGCGCCGTCCTCGTAGGGGAGGTCGACGTCGTCAACAGTATCGGTCATCACCCAATCGGTAGCGCCCGTAGTCATAAGAGGTTTCGGGTAGGTACACCGGGCGCACGCCGGCGAATCCTCTTGTTGCGAAAAACGAGCCGCCGGAACGGATAATTACTATAGAGTATATTTTGGGATAGTAAGTATTATCCGCTATCATTGGATAGGTGGGGATACGATGAGCGTAACCGACGTGCAGTCGAAGGCAGACGCGGTCGACTGGGAGGCCGTCGCCGACCTGCCACCGAGCGCGAAACTGGTGGCGAAGGTCCTCGAGTACAACGACCGGCTCACACAGAGCCAACTCGCCGAGGAGACGATGCTTCCGCCCCGTACCGTCCGATACGCACTCACGCGGCTCGAGGAAGTCGATGCGGTCGATTCTCGGTTCTCCTTTACCGACGCGCGAAAGCGCGTCTACGCACTCGCCGAGTGACGCCTCGGCCAACGGTTTTTATCGGAAGCCGCAGCCACAGCGCCCGTGGCGCCCGACGACCCCCGAGACACCGACAGCGAACGCGTCAGGTCGGCGCTGCGCCGACTCGTAGCGCGTGAGGAGCAGGTCATCGAGCGCGCCGACGCCGCCACGGACGACCTCGATGCGGCACTCGCGTTCGTCGAATCCGTCGGCGTGGCGGAACTGGAGTGTGCCATCGAGCGCGCCGAGGACCCCACACGGGTGGCCCGCGGAAAGCGGGCACTCCGTGCCTTTCGTCGCTTCCGGCGAGCGGCCGCCGGCGACCTCGACGCCGACCACTTTCACTGCGGTCGCGGAACCGATTTAAGACGTGACGGCGAACCTCCGTTCCAATGACACGGGTGATTCACACCGGCGACACCCACCTCGGCTACCGGCAGTACCACCGACCGGAGCGTCAACAGGACTTCCTCGACGCCTTCCGCCGGGTCGCCGAGGACGCGGTCGAACTCGATGTCGACGCCGTCGTCCACGCTGGCGACCTCTTTCACGACCGCCGGCCCGGACTGGGGGACCTGCTCGGCACCATCGACGTACTCGAGACGCTCGACGACGCCGACGTCCCGTTTCTCGCAATCGTGGGCAACCACGAGACGAAACGCGAGGCCCAGTGGCTGGACCTCTTCGAGGCGATGGGGCTGGCGACGCGACTCGGCTCGGCGCCCGTGACGATAGGTGACACCGCTTTCTACGGCCTCGATTTCGTCCCACGCGCCCAGCGGGAGGACCTCGAATACGAGTTCGACCCCCACGACGCCGACCACGCGGCGCTCGTCTCCCACGGCCTGTTCGAACCGCTCGTCCCCGACTACGGCAACGTCGAGTGGGACGCCGCGGAAGTCCTCGCGGCGTCGAACGTCGACTTCGACGCGATGTTGCTCGGCGACGAACACGCCGCGACCCGACAGGAGGTCGACGGCGTCTGGGTCACCTACTGTGGCTCCACCGAGCGCGCCAGCGCCAGCGAGCGCGAGGAACGCGGCTACAACATCGTCGAATTCGACGGCGACGTTCACCTCTCACGACGGGGCATCGATACCCGGGCGTTCGTCTTCGTCGACCTCGAACTCTCCGAAAGCGAGGGGTTCGAACGCGTCCGCGAGCGCCTCCGCGAACACGACCTCGACGGCGCGGTCGTCATCGTCGACCTCGCTGGCGACGGCGAGGACGTGTCGGCGGCACGTATCGAGGAGTTCGCCGACGAAGGGGGCGCACTCGTCGCCCGCGTCAACGACCGTCGAGAGGTCAGCGACGACCCCGACGTCGAGGTGTCCTTCGCCGACCCCGACGAGGCGGTTCGAGAGCGGGTTCGTGAACTCGGACTCAGCGACGCCGCACGAGACCTCGACGAGACCATCCGTGCGAGCAAGGTGGCCGACTCCAACGTCGCCGACGAGGTCGAACGGCGGGTCGGCGAACTGCTCGAGGACCCCGAAGCGTTCGATTCGACCTCCGGTTCGGACCCCGAAACGGTCGCCGACCGGCTTTCCGAGGCCGACGAAAGCGATGACGCCGAGGCCGACGACACCTCCCCCTCCGACTCGGCGTCCGTCGAGGAGAGCGCGGATGATACCGACGCCACGGCGCTCGAATCGCCCGCGACGGATACCGGACCGGCAGCGGCCGATGGTGACGACCAGTCGTCAATGGAGGATTACCTGTGAGGTTCGAACGCGTTCGCCTCCGGAATTTCAAGTGTTACGCCGACACCGACCTGTCGCTCCGGTCCGGCGTCACGGTCATCCACGGCGTCAACGGCAGCGGGAAGTCCTCGCTGCTGGAGGCGTGTTTCTTCGCGCTGTACGGCACCGACGCCATCGACGGCACCCTCGACGGCGTCATTTCCAACGACGCCGAGGAGATGCTCGTCGAGTTGTGGTTCACGCACAACGGCTCGGAGTACCGCGTCGAACGGGAGGTGAAACTCCGCGGCGACACCGCACAGACGACGACCTGTATCCTCGAAACCCCGGACGGTCCCATCGAACAGGTGACGGCTGTCGAGGGCCACATCGAGGAATTGCTCCGGATGGACGCCGAGGCGTTCGTCAACTGCGCGTACGTCCGGCAGGGCGAGGTGAACAAACTCATCAACGCCTCCCCGAGCGAGCGCCAGGACATGATAGACGACCTCCTCCAGTTGGGGAAACTGGAGGAGTACCGCGAGCGGGCCAGCGACGCCCGCGTCGGCGTCGGCCGCGTCCGCGACGACAAACAGGGTGCGCTGACCCAAATCGAAGAACAAATCGAAGAGAAGGAAGACAAGGACCTCCACGACCGACTCAACGCGCTGCGAAGCGAGTTGTCGGAGGTCCAAGACGACATCGCCGACAAGGAGGAAAACCGCGATGAGGCCCGCCAGACGCTCGAAGATGCCGAGAGCGTCCTCGAAGAGTACGAACAGCGTCGCGAGGAGATAGACGACCTCGGCGAGGAAATCGAATCGCTCGCCTCGACAATCTCGGAGACGGAGGGGGAACGCGAAGCCCTGAGCGAACGAATCCGGTCGCTTCGCGAGGCGACGGAGACGCTACGCGAGGAACTCGACTCCGCACTCGCCGAGACCGAACTCGAGGCGGCCGACCCGGAGGCAGTCGAGGACCGCCTCGAGGCGCTCGACGGCGAGGCCGAAGACATCCGAGATGCTATCGAGGAGCGTCGACTCGAAGCCCAAGACCACGCGGGCGACGCCGAAACCAGCCGCGAACGGGCCAGCGAACACCGCGAGGCAGCCAGCGAGGCCCGCGAACGGGCCGAAGAACTCGAAGCCGAAGTCGAGACGGCCACGGAGGAACTCGAGACCAAACGAGAGGAGGTGGCCGAACTCGGTGAGGAAATCGAGGCACTACGCGAGGAACTGACCGACGCGCCGGTCGCTCGCGAGAACGTCGAGTCCCACCGCGACGACATCGACGAGGAACTGACGGCCGCCAAGGAACGCGTCGCGGAGTTGCGGACCGACCTGAAGAACGCCCGCGAAACGGTCGCCGAGGCCGAACGCTTGCTGGAGGAGGGCAAATGTCCCGAATGCGGCCAGCCAGTCGATGGTTCGCCACACGTCGAAACCATCGACGAGGACCGAGAGCGCGTCGAGGAACTCGAATCCGAACTGGAGGCCGCCGAGGAGCGCGTCGAGGAACTCGACCGCAAACGAACGCGAGCGGTCGAGCTGGTCGAGGCTGAGAGCGAACTCTCTCGCCTCGAAGACTCGAAGGAGAACGTCGAGACGCTGGTCGAACAGAAGGCCGAGTCGGTCGAGGAGAAGACAAACCGCGTCGAGGAACTCCGGACGGAGGCCGACGACCACGAAACGGCTGCCGAGGAGGCAATCGAAGCGGCCGAGGCCGCCGAAGCGAAGGCACAGGAGGCCCGCGAAGCAATCGGGGAGTTGAACGCCGAGAAGGCGACGCTGGACGAACGCCGCGAACGGCTTCAGCGGGTCGCGGAGCTACTCGACGATATCGACGAAAACGAACGCGAGGTCGAACGACTTCGGACCGAGCGGGACAACAAGGCCGAACAGAACGATCTCCGACGCGAGCAGTTGGCCGACAAACGCGACCGGAAGGCCGAACTCGAAGACGCCTTCGACGAGTCGGCGATGAAAGGGGCCAAACAGGACAAGAAGAAAGCCGAGAGCTACCTCGCGGACGTCGAGCCGTATCTGGAGGAGAAACGCGAACGCAGGGACGAACTCCAGAACGCCATCGGTGCGGTCGAGAACGAACTGTCGGAACTCGAAGAACTCCGGGAGCGACGCGAGGAACTCCAACGGACGGTCGACCGATTGCAATCGCTGTACGAGGAGGCTCACGAACTCCAACAGACCTACGCCGACCTTCGTGCGGAACTCCGGCAGCGGAACGTCCAGAAACTGGAGGCGATGCTCAACGAGACGTTCGAGTTGGTGTATCAGAACGACTCGTATGCGCGCATCGAACTCGACGGCGATTACGAACTCACCGTCTACCAGAAGGACGGAACGCCGCTGGACCCCGACCAACTCTCCGGCGGCGAGCGGGCGCTGTTCAACCTCTCGCTGCGGTGTGCCATCTATCGGCTGCTGTCGGAGGGAATCGAGGGCGAGGCGCCGACGCCGCCGCTCATCCTCGACGAACCGACGGTGTTCCTCGACTCGGGGCACGTCTCGAAACTCGTCGAGTTGGTCGAATCGATGACCGACCACGGCGTCGACCAAATCGTCGTCGTCAGCCACGACGAGGAGCTGGTCGGTGCGGCCGACGACCTCGTTGCGGTTCGCAAAGACCCCACGACGAACCGCTCCTCTGTCGAGCGGTCGGCGACCGTCGAGGCGCTGTCGTAGGCTACCGGAGTTCGGCTAGCCCCTCGCGTGCGAGGTCGGTGAGTCGGTAGCCGCGCTCGCCGGCCACATCGGCTTCGGTGACCAACCCCGCCGCTCGGAGTTCGCCGAAGAGACCGTGGAGGTCGGACTCACAGAGGTCGTACGCGCCGAGGACTTCCCGGACGGACATCGGGCCGCGCTCGTCCAACTCGACGAGGAGTCCGAGCGCCTGCTCGGAGTGAACGGCGGTGAGAATTCGTCGGGACGCCTCGGGTACGGCCTCCGCGGCGAGTTCCAGCGGTGAGTCGCCAGTCACTGTCAGTTCCTCGTTCGGAAGGTATCGCTCCTCGCCGGTTTCGGGGTCGTAGACGAGACTCGACTCGCCGGATTGCTTGACGAGCAGATAGCGGTCGCCGCCGTGTTCGACGGTTCTCACGAGTCATCACCGCCGTCGGTGGCCGTACCGTCGGTAAAATCGCCGCGTTTGTACTGCCAGTAGTAGCGGCCGGCGAAGACGGCGGCGGCACCGCCGGCAGCCAGCGCCGCGCCGCCGACTTCGGTGTCGCCGCGGAAATAAATCAGTAGCGCGCCGAGCGAGAGGCCGAACAGCGCGACGTTGAGCATGATGGCGCTGCCGACGAAGGCCCGGAACAGGCCTTCGGGGACGGACTCAAGCGTCTCGGCGTCGATGTCGGTTGCGTCGGGAGCGTCGGGGCCGAGGCTATCGGGGTCGAACTCCTCGGGTTCGTCCGGCCACGGGTCGTCGTCGCTGAACGGGTCCACAGCGGGACAACGCCCCCCCGAAAGCAAAAACTACGCGACCTCGTCGAGGTCGAGGACGTGTTCGGCCTGTATCCACGCGAGGGGGTTCTCCGCGTCGTAGAACACCACGCCCTCCTCTGTCTCGTACGACTCCGTCGTCTCGACGGCGTCGGCAACCACCGGTTCGGGGCGCTCGGAAGCGCCCGCACTGTCCTGCTCAGACGTCGCATTGGGTTCGGGCATGGTGTGTCACCGGACTTTGGTAGGGTGTGTCATTGTAAAGCCCTTGTGGCTGTGACATTCGATGACACGGCCGCTGTGTTGGGCGAATAGCTTATGTTGCTCCGACAGAACACCGAGGTTTTTACCGGTGAGGGCGAAGCAATCCATCTATGGAACAGGGCACGGAGCAGGGGACGCTCGGAAGCTTCGGTGGCGGGAGCGACGACGCTCGTCCCGCCGAGGAGGCCGCCGCGGTCGCAGGGTCGTCGGAGACTGGCGCCGACGTAATCGATGTCTCGGACCACCGGTTTCCCGACGCCGACGGCCACGTCGAGTGCTGTGTCACGCAGGTCGACTACACCATCGAGGGAAGCGGTGACGACGAACACCCCGTGCTCCACGTCTTCGGTCGTACCGACGACGACACCGTCCACGTCCGCGTCTACGGGTTTCGGCCGTACTTCTATACGCCACTCGCGGACCTCGACCTCGCGGTCGACGCCGATGACCCGCTCAGTGACTCAGATATCGTCGACTCCCGACTCGACCACGACCGCCTGACCGGCGTCGAGACCTACGGCGACCGCGCCGCCGACGGCGAAGACATCGGCGCCCACGACGAGCGCGAAATCGTCGTCTACGAATCCATCCGCGGCGAGAAGCTATGTAAGGTGTTCGGCCAGACGCCCCGCGACGTCGGGCAACTCCGGGACCACTTCGACCACTACGAGGCCGACATCCTCTTTCCGAACCGCCTGCTCATCGACAAGGACATCACGAGCGGCATCCGGGTCCCGGTTCGGGAACTCGACGACGGCAGCCTGAAGATACATCACACAGAACTCGACGCCGTCGACTACTCGGTCGCCCCGCGGGTCCACACCCTCGACATCGAGGTCGACGACCGCCACGGCTTCCCCGAGGACGGCGAACAGACCATCATCTGTCTCACCGCCCACGACTCCTTCGACGACGAGTACGTCGTCTGGCTGTACGAGTCGCCCGAGGGCGTTCCCAGTCCGGACGCCGTCGAGGAATACGAACCCATCGGCGAGGGCGACATCGACATCGACGTGCGCGGGTTCTCCGAGGAGGCCGAGATGCTCGTCGACTACCTCGATTACATCGACGAGACCGACCCCGACGTGCTGACCGGGTGGAACTTCGACGACTTCGACGCCCCATACCTCATCGACCGCATCGACCGTCTCGCCTCCCGACACGACCGACTGAACTCCGACCGACTCTCCCGGGTGAACGAGGTGTGGGACTCCGGGTGGGGCGGGCCGAACGTCAAGGGCCGGGTCGTCTTCGACCTCCTGTACGCCTACCAGCGGACGCAGTTCTCCGAACTCGACTCCTACCGCCTCGACGCCGTCGGGGAGGAGGAGTTAGGCGTCGGCAAGGAGCGCTACCCCGGCGACATCGGCGACCTCTGGGAGGACGACCCCGAGCGCCTGCTGGAGTACAACCTCCGGGACGTGGAGTTGTGCGTCGAGTTGGACCGCAAACAGAACATCGTCGACTTCTGGGAGGAGGTCGCCTCCTTCGTCGGCTGTAAACTCGAAGACGCGACGACGCCCGGCGACGCCGTCGACATGTACGTCCTGCACAAGATTCACGGCGAGTACGCCCTCCCCTCGAAGGGCGCCGTCGACGCCGAAGAGTACGAAGGCGGCGCCGTCTTCGACCCGATTTCGGGGGTCAAGGAGATGGTGTCGGTGCTGGACCTGAAGTCGCTCTATCCGATGTGCATGGTGACCATCAACGCCTCCCCGGAGACGAAGGTCGACCCCCAATCCTACGACGGTGAGACCTACGTCGCACCCAACGGCACCCACTTCCGAAAAGAACCGGACGGCATGATACGGGCGATGGTCGACGAACTCCTCGAAGAGCGCGAGGAGAAGAAATCGCTCCGCAACGACAACGACCCCGGAACCGACGCCTACGAGACCTACGACCGACAGCAGGCAGCTGTCAAGGTTATTATGAATTGCTTCACGCCGGATACGGACGTGCTGACGCCTAACGGCGTTCAGAATATCCGAGATCTCGATATTGGTGATGAGGTCTACTCGCTTGACCCCGAAACGATGGAGATGGAGGTCAAACCCGTCGTCGACGTCCACGCCTATCCCGACTACCGCGGGGAACTGGTCGACATCGAGACGAGTAAGATCGACTTCAGCGTGACGCCGAACCACCGGATGCTCGTCCGGAAGAACGAGACGAACGGAATAACCGAGGACGACTATCGGTTCGTCGAGGCCGGCAACCTCGACGAAGCGACGAACTACGAACTCCCCCACGACTGGGATGGACCGGACGGCGACGAAATCGAGCAGGTGGACCTCACCGAACGCATCGACAGCGAGTACGAGGTGTGGGTCCGGCCGGAGGTCCACGGACGGACGTTCACGATGGAACTCGGATGGAAACCTCGACGAGTTCCGAAAGCCGACATCGGTGAAGTGGGCTACGTCTTTACCGCCGACGAATTCGAGCGACATCGCGACTATATCGAATCCGTCTGCGAGCGGAGCTATATTCACCTCGAATCCGGACAGAAGTGGATTCCCCGCGTGTACGACGGCGACGACTTCCTCGAACTACTGGCGTGGTACGTTACCGAGGGCAACGTCTACACCTCCGAGGAGAAGGAGTTTGACGGGAAACTGCGTGGGTCTTCGACGACGGTTCAGATAGCACAGGACGCAGTTGCAACCGATGGAGGCGACGACCACGCGACTATCGGCGCGCTCCTCGACCGGATGGGGTTCGACTACTACAGCGACGACCGCTCCTATCAGTTCACATCGGAACTCCTCGGGAACTTGCTCCGGGACCTCGGTGGAAGCGGCAGCGAGAACAAGCGGATTCCGCAACTCGTCTTCGAAGCGTCCCACCGACAGAAAGAGCGATTCATGGAGACGCTCATCGACGGTGACGGCGACCGCCAGCCGAATTCGTGGCGGTACAGCACCGCAAGCGAACGACTCCGGGATGACGTTCTCCGACTCTGTGCCCATCTCGGTTTGACCGCGAACTACAACGAGGACAGCGGCGTCTATCGCATCTACGTCTCCGAGAACGCCAAGAACACGCTCCGAATGCACCGCAGTTCGGAACGAACGACCGCCGACGATGGCGTCTACTGTGTGACCGTCGAAGACAATCACACACTACTGGCGGGACGGAATGGAACGTTCCAGTTCGTCGGGCAGTCACTCTACGGTGTGCTGGGCTGGGACCGGTTCCGCCTCTACGACAAGGAGATGGGTGCGGCCGTGACCGCCACCGGCCGGGACGTCATCGAGTTCACTGAGTCCGCTGCCGCCGACCTCGACAAGGAGGTCATCTACGGTGACACTGACAGCGTCATGCTCGAACTAGAGCACGACATCTCCAAAGAGGAGGCCATCGAGCAGTCCTTCGAGATAGAGGAACACATCAACGACGCCTACGACGAGTTCGCTGAACAACTCAACGCACACACTCACCGCTTCCAAATCGAGTTCGAGAAACTGTATCGGCGGTTCTTCCAGGCGGGCAAGAAGAAACGCTACGCCGGCCACATCGTCTGGAAGGAGGGCAAAGACGTTGACGACATCGACATCACGGGCTTCGAGTACAAGCGCTCGGACATCGCGCCAATAACGAAGGAGGTCCAGAAGCGCGTCCTGGAGATGATTGTCACCGGCGAGGACCCCGAGGACATCAAGGAGTACGTCCACGAGGTCATCGAGCGCGTCCAAGCCGGCGACGTGAGTCTCGACGAAATCGGGATTCCGGGTGGAATCGGCAAGAAACTCGACAATTACGACACCGACACGGCTCAGGTGCGGGGCGCGAAGTACGCGAACCTCCTGTTGGGGACGAACTTCGCCAGCGGGTCGAAGCCGAAACGGCTGTATCTGAAGAAAGTCCACCCCGAGTTCTTCCGAGAGGTGGAGTCGGAGATGGGTCTCGACCCCTCGGAGGACCCCCTCTACGGGGAGTTCAAACGCGACCCCGACGTCATCTGTTTCGAGTTCGACGACCAGGTTCCCGACGCCTTCGAAGTCGACTACGAGAAGATGCTCGACAAGACGCTGAAAGGGCCCATCGCTCGAATCCTCGAGGCTCTCGACATCTCGTGGGACGAGGTCAAGACCGGACAGACCCAGACCGGGCTGGGCAACTACTTCTGAGGGGCCGCCGCCTCGGCTGTCTCTCGGCTGAATTTGTGGTGTGGCACCTTACCACAAAGAAAAATTATTTTTCGAAACCACAACCCAAACCATCAGAACCCGAAACCATTATCAGCGTCACGCCCCCACGTTCAGACAGCATCTACTATGGCGACGTTAGAAATCAAAAATCTGCACGCAGCGGTCGCCGAAGAGGGTGGGGAGACCATCCTCCGCGGCGTCGACCTCGAGGTGAACTCCGGTGAGATTCACGCCCTGATGGGCCCCAACGGCTCCGGGAAATCGACGACAGCGAAGATTATCGCCGGCCACCCCGCCTACGAGGTCACCGACGGGGAAGTACTCCTCCACATCGAGGAAGACGAATTCGAAGGCATCGACGTCGACGACGACCAGTTGACGTGGAACCTTCTGGAGTTGGAACCCAACGAGCGCGCCGCGCTCGGTATCTTCCTCGGCTTCCAGTACCCCGCCGAAATCGAGGGCGTCACGATGGTCAACTTCCTCCGAACGGCACTCAACGCCAAACTCGAGGAGCGCGAGGAACTGTTCGAGGACGAAGACGCCGAAGACGCCGAAGACGACGAGGAAGCCGGCTACGACACCTCCCCGATGGAGGGCGACATGGATGACGGCGCCGTCGGCGTCGCCGAGTTCCAAGAGTTGCTCGCCGAGAAGATGGAACTGCTCGATATGGACGAGAAGTTCGCCCACCGCTATCTCAACGCCGGCTTCTCCGGCGGCGAGAAGAAACAGAACGAGGTGCTGCAGGCCGCCATCCTCGAACCGTCCATCGCGGTGCTGGACGAAATCGACTCGGGGCTCGACATCGACCGCCTGCAGGACGTCTCCGACGGCATCAACGCCCTCCGCGACGAGCAGGGCACCGGCATCCTCCAGATTACCCACTACCAGCGCATCCTCGATTACGTCGAACCGGACCACGTTCACGTGATGCTCGACGGCCAAATCGCCAAGAGCGGCGACGCCAGCCTCGCCGAGGAACTCGAGGACAAGGGCTACGACTGGGTCCGCGAGGAAGTCTACGAAGCCGCGTAATCGGTTTCGGTAACGCATAGCCTCATATGAACACAGACGTAAACACCACACAATGAGTTCCGAAGACCTACAAGACACCGACACCGAGGCCCGATTCGAGTTCAAGAAGGAGGAGAGCTCCGCCTTCCAGACCGAGAAGGGTCTCACCGAGGAGACCATCCGCATCATCTCCGAGGACAAGGACGAACCGGAGTGGATGCTCGAACGGCGTCTCCGTGCCCTCGAACAGTTCCAAGAAATGCCGATGCCGACCGACTGGCCCGGACAGCCGGACCTCAGCGAGGTCGACATCGACGAAATCGTCCCGTACATCCGACCGGACATCGAAACCCGCGGCGGCGCCGAGAACTGGGAGGACCTCCCCGAGGAGATTCAGGACACCTTCGACAAACTGGGCATTCCGGAAGCCGAGAAGAACGCCCTCTCGGGCGTCGGTGCCCAGTACGAGTCCGAAATCGTCTACCAGAACATGCAGGAGCAGTGGGAGGAGAAGGGCGTCATCTTCTGTGACATGGACAAGGCCGTCCAGGAGCACGAAGAAATCGTCCGCGAGTACTTCATGACGAAGTGCGTTCCCCCGAGCGACAACAAGTTCGCCGCGCTGCACGGCGCCATCTGGTCCGGCGGCTCGTTCGTCTACATCCCGGAAGACACCACCGTCAACATGCCGGTACAGGCGTACTTCCGGATGAACAGCGAGGGGATGGGCCAGTTCGAGCACACGCTCATCATCGCCGAGGAGAACTCCGAAGTCCACTACATCGAGGGCTGTTCGGCGCCGAAGTACTCGGCGTTCAACCTCCACTCCGGCGGCGTCGAAGTGTTCGTCAAGGAGGGTGCCCACGTCCAGTACTCGACCGTCCAGAACTGGTCGAAGAACACCTACAACCTCAACACCAAACGCGCCATCGTCGAGAAGGACGGCACGATGGAGTGGGTGTCCGGTTCGATGGGGTCGAAGGCAACGATGCTGTACCCCTGTACCATCCTGAAGGGTCCCGGGGCGACGGACAACCACATTACCATCGCGTTCGCGGGCGAGGGCCAGAAC
>NZ_WPCC01000054.1 GCF_009741925.1 Natronomonas sp. CBA1123 | reverse complement strand
CCCGGCGGCTGGGCCTGCTCCGGCAGGTCGTCGAACCACGGCACCTGCTCGAACGGCACGTTCTCCTGGGCCTGATCGCCGACATCCGTACAGACCGCACTCGGGAACGGCCCCTCCTCATCGTCGGTACTATCGTCAGGGGCGATATCTTCCTCGTCGGGGAGCGTGCCCTCATCCGGGGCATCGTCCTCGCTCGGGATGGATTCTTCGACCGTACTAGTGTCGTTCTCCACCGTGACATCGCCGTCATCGTCGACTTCGACTCCGTTACCGTCGAGTCCGACCGAGACACCGTCATCGCTCACCGAGACGCCGTCGTCGACCGCCGCCGCCGGTGCGGCCGTGAAACCCACGACCATCAAAACGGCGACGAGACAGGACAGTGTTGCTCTCGCTATGCTGGATTCTCCCATTTCTACCAGTGGCTACCTTAGTCAACGTATTTACAGTTACGCCCCCCCATACACGGGGTTTTATATGTAAAACCGAATATACGGAGGAGCGAGTCCGAAACCGCCGAAAAGAGACGTTCGAGAACAGCCAACAAGCCCAGTCAGTTCGTCAGCGAAGGCCCACTAGACGGGGAGCCCCGACCCGCCGAGTTCCGGAAGACCCGGAGCGCCGCCCTCGGTCGCACCGGTGACGATGGAAATCGCGTCAGCGGGACCGACGGCGTTCGGGAGCCCAACGAGTTCGTACTCGCAGGAGCCGAGCGGGTTCTCCTGAACGTCGCTGAAGTCGCCGTCGAACTCGGTGAGTTCGTTACACTCGCCGTCGATACCCGCTTGATTTCCGAAGATGAGGAGCACCGCTTCGCCCTCGAAGTTATCGTCGTTGTAGCGGACGCGGGGGTCGACGCCGTAATCCTTCTCGCCATCGTTGACGACGAGTTCGCCGTCGAGGTCACCGAACTCCGAGGTGGCAAGGCCAGCAAGGCTCCCCTCGATACCAGGTCCTTCACCGGACTCGTTGAGAGTGCTATCATAGGAGATGACTGCAACACCGCCTTGGTTACCGAGTCGCTCAGTCTGACCCAACTTCCTGACATCGAAGTCGTAGCCAGGGTCGCTCGGCGGGTCGGTCGGGTCGACCGAGGGGTCGTTCGGCGTCTGGATGTCACACGGCGCCGGAACGAGGCCGAGTGCGATACCGAGGACCGCATCGTTGGAGAGAATGCTCGTCGGAACGCCCGAGGGAACGGCTTCCTTCGGGAGGTCCTGAATCGACGGAAGGGCCTCGGCAGGGAGGTCACTGGATTCGACATCGAGCGGTTCACAGACGTTCACCTGTGCGTTTTCGTCACCGATAGGCACGTCTTCAGGACCCGTCTGATTGATTTCCGCGTTTTCGAGGATTTGCTCCAGAACCCGGAGCTCCTGCGGAATGTCGTCGGAACTGCTGTCGAACTCGGTCGGGTCGGTCGGGACGCCATCGCCGCTACCGATGTCGCCCGCGTCCTCGGGGAGCGGGAGGCTTCCGGAGTCACCGACCGGATTCTCGCCGTCGCCGCCGATGTCACCGGCGTCGTCGGGAAGCGGGAGGTCACCGCCGCCGGTGTCGGGAGAGACCTCTCGGTCGCCCACGGAAACGCCGTCGTCGCTTGCTTCGACGCCGCCGACCTGTGCGCCGGCACCGTCGGTGCCCGCCTCGGCAGCGACCGCATCGTCGCCGCCGACGGTCGCGTTGACGCCGGAAGTGCCGGCTTCGACGTCGACGCCCTCCTCGCCGCCGACGTTGACGCCGTCGCCACCGATACTGATTCCCTCGTCGCCACCGATGTTGATTCCGTCACCACTACCACCCAACTGCGCCGCGGCCGGAGCCACGGCGAAGGAGGTGAAAATCGAAACGGCCGTGACGACCACTAACAGTTGCAGTACTCTCTGTCGCATGTACTTACGGATGGCAGACGTACAAGCAAGGGGATAACGCCCGAGATAGCCGGTTATTTTTATGCGACCCTCGACAGCAGTCGAACGGCTCGTGAACTACCCCCTGCACTCGGCGACCATTCCGAAACCTTCAATTACCTCACCGGGATACGAAGAAGTGCAGGCAGACGCCAGCGTGGGTTCGTGGTCTAGGCTGGTTATGACACCTCCTTGACATGGAGGAGGCCGGCAGTTCAAATCTGCCCGAACCCACTCGCTTTCTACACCGCTACTACGTCGATATCTAGGCAGTGCTTCGGTTATGCGGCCATCACGTATCGAGCGACGCGAAAACGAATATTCGAGCAGCTATCTACAGCAGGTCGGCCGGAAGCTCACCGCCGCCGGGGAACTCGGGGAGCTCCGGCGGTTCGGGCGCAGGCGTATCTCCGCCGCCCGGGGACTCGATTTCGCAAGTCTCCTGGGGGTTCTGTGCCGACTGCTGGCTGAGTTCACAGTCGATCCCGGCTTCCGCTCCTTCGCCGGCGACATCGCCACCACCCGAGGCCGAAACTTCGACGCTCGGTTCCTCGGCGTCGACGGCAGCGGAACCGCTCCCGGAGGCGTTGCCCTGTCCGCTCTCGACGCCGACTTCACCGCCGCCCTCGCCGCCGCTGTCGTCGGCGTCGAGGATGAGGTCACCGGTGATGTCACCGCCACTGGGACCGTCGGGAACTTGGTCGCCGATTCCACCGAGTTGTGCCGCCGCGGGGGCGGCGAACAGCATCGTCACGCAGAACGCCGTCACAAGCACCGCAAGGGTTCGTACTGTGGTACGCTGGGTCATGCTACACCACGAACCGATGTCGACTTAATAAAGGAATTTACTCAGGACAATACCGGCTTTTTATCAATCGGCCAGCGGTTCGTCGATGCCGAGAATCTCCGCACTCCGTCGCCAGAGGTCTCGCTGGGCCTCGACGTCCAGTGCCTTCGGGGCCGGCCGGCGCTCTTTGCACCGGGCGAAGTACTTTCCGGTGACGCCCGACACGTCCTCGGAAGCCGCGAGATAGACGATGGTGGCGGCGCCGTCCTCGACAGAGTCCGTCATGGGAAACTGGCCGACGAGTTGGCCGATTTGTGGTGCCGGCGACGGGAGCGCTCGGGAGAACTCGCTGCCGGGGACGATACCGGGGTGCAGCGAGTTTGAGGTAACGTCCCGACCGGCGACGACGAGCCGTCGGGCGAGTTCGTTCGAGAACTGGATGTTGGCGAGTTTCGACCGGCAGTACGCCGCCCACGGCGAGAGCGTCGTCATATCGAGGAGGTCGTCAAGGTTCATCGTCGCCACCCGATGGCCAATCGAAGCCGTCGTGACGACGCGGCCGCCGGAAGCCATCGTCGGCAGGAGGTCGTTGGTCAGTTGATACGGCGCGAGGTGGTTGATGTGAAACGTCTTGCCGACACCGAGGTCCGTCTCCTCGTTGTCCTCGAAGAGCCCGCCGGCGTTGTTACAGAGTATGTCCAGTTCCTCGACGGACGCCCGGACCTCGTCGGCGAGGGCGGACACGTCGTCGATGTCGAGGAAGTCCGCGGCGATGAACTCGGCGTCGGAGCCGACCGCCTCGAGTTCGGCGACGGTTTCGGCGCCCGCCTCCTCGTCGCGGCCGTGGACCAACACGTCCGCCCCGAGTCGGCCGAGCGACAGCGCCGCCTCCCGGCCGAGCCCGTTCGTCGAACCGGTCACCAACACCGTTTTCCCGGACATGTCGACCGACTCGACGCCCGCTTTCACTTCCGTCTTCTTGTCGGAGCCAATCATCGGGCTACGCTTCACGCTCCCCGTTGAAGTTTGCTACGCCTGACACGTTCCTCACTCCCCGGTTCGCTCCTCCAGCAGTTCGGTGGTTCCGACGACCATCGACGGGACGACGAACATGAAGATGTGTTCTTCAAGCGGGATGCCCGCGATGTCGATTCCCGTTCGAAGTGGGATGTCGAAAACGCCGACTTCGAGCGTGTAGCGGTCCCACGCGTACGCGAAGGGGTACAGCAGTAAACTGACGCGTAGCGCCTTCCGAACCGAGTTGGTCCGTCGCAGGAGGGCGAACGCGACGGCCCCCCAAACGACTTCGGTGAGAAGATAGGTGAACCGGCCGAACACCGTGATATCGGGTCGCATACCCGAAAGAGGGGTGCCGTCTATAAAATTTGGATGGGGGTACTTTGAATAACCAGGACGGAGAAGTCGCTTCGAGAGAGATGAATATCGCAGACATCGCCACCCCGGAGTACATCCAGGTGGACGACGACGAGCGGCTCGGGAAGATTCGGTCCATCTTCGAGCGCGAGAACCCGAAGGGGGTCATCGTGACCAACGACGAAACCTACGCTGGCGTCATTACGGAGCGACAACTCGTCCAGTCGCACATCGAAGACGACGCGAAGGCGAGCGTGATGATGCGGAACGCACCGAAAGTCGGACGCACGGACGACCTACGTGACGTCGCCCGCATGCTCGTCGAGGGCGGCACGAAAGTCGCCCCGGTGTTCGAAGGCGAAAACCTGTGGGGAATCGTCACGGAAGACGCCATCCTCGAGGCCGTCCACGACAACCTCGACGTGCTCACCGTCGAGCAAATATACACCGAAGAAGTCGTCACGCTCACCGAAGACGACCACGTCGGCAAGGCAATCAACCACCTTCGCGAGCACGGCGTCTCCAGACTGCCGGTCGTCAACGAGAGCGGCAACCTCACGGGGATGGTGACGACCCACGACATCGCCGATTTCGCGGTGCGAACCATGGAGCGCCAACAGAAGGGCGACCGCTCCGGCGAGACCGACCGGATGCTCGACCTGCCCGTGTACGACCTGATGAACAGCCCCGTCGAGACGGTGACACTCGGTGCGACCGTCAGCGACGCCGTCGAACAGATGTTCGACAACGACTACGCTGGCCTCGTGGTCACCCCCGACGACGACGACCGCATGGTCGCCGGGATTCTCACCAAAACCGACATCCTCCGGGCACTCACCTACACCGAAGAGGAGGCCATGGACGTCCAGGTCACGAACGTCGAACTCCTCGATACGCTTACTCGCGAGAACATCCGGACCTCGATTACCGAGGTGGCCGACAAGTACCAGGACATGCAGGTCCACCACGCCCACGTCCGCTTCCACGAACACAAGGAGCGACTCCGCGGGACGCCGCTCATCCAGTGTCAGATTCGGCTCCGGACGAACCGCGGCCAGGTCGCCGGCTCCGGGGAGGGGTACGGCGCCGAAACCGCCTTCCACGTCGCCGTCGACAAACTCGAACGGAACGTCCTCGAACTGAAGGGGACCCGCGCCGACGAGGAGTACGAAGGACAACTGCTCCGAAAGCTCGGCGAACTGTAATCGGTTTCAGGCGCCTTCTTCGACCGCGTCGAGGCCGTCTTCGGTGATTCGGAATCGCGCCGTCTCGCCGGCCGCTTTCGACCGATGTTTCTCCAGCGTCATCCGTCGATTCCCCGCTCGAAACCGCTCGATGCGTGCGACGACGCCACACCAGTGGGTGAGCGTGTGGCCTCCAAGCGGGCGCGCACGCGAGGAGTCCGAGTCCGGGTCGGAGTACACCTGATTCGTGAGGACGACCGCGAGGTCGTGTCGGCGGGCCAGCGACAGCAGGTGTGTCACCTGCTTTGCGACCCGACGGAGCGCGTTGCCCTCCTCGTCGTCGATGCGTTCGAGTCGATAGAAACCGGTCGCGCTGTCGAGCACAACGAGGTCGACGCGCTCTGCGAGGTCCGAAGCGTCGCGGACCGCCTCCTCCTGCTGTTCGAAATCCAGTGCATCCGTGATGATGACGCGGGAGGCGAGATCGTCGATGTCCCCGTCGGCTCTCGCGCGAGCCAGTTGCTCGAAGCGGTCGACGGAGAGTCCCTCCGTGTCGATGTACAGCGCGGTCCCGCCGGTGGCGGCCACCTCGATGGCCGCCGACAGCGCGAGGTTGGTCTTCCCCGCCGCCGGCGGACCGTACAGCTGGGTGGCCGTTCCGCGCTCGAACCCCCCACCGAGTAACTCGTCGACCGTCTCACACCCCGTCGGAATCGGCTCGCTCACGGCTATCGCTTCGGCGCGTTCGGTTAAAAACCTCCGCAGTCCGAACCGAAAGAACGGGTATGGAACTACGCTTCGACCGCGACCTCGGCGTCGGCTTCGAGGTCCTCCAGGGCCTTGACGACCTGGTCGCGGTACACCGCGAGGTCGGAGTCGTACTGGGTTTCGGCCATCGCGGCGTACTCGCCCGCTTCCGAAAACGCCTCGATACGGTCGAGGGTTCGTTCGGCTGTCTCGACGACCCAGCGGTTCCGTGTCGCCGCGTCGACGATTGTAATCGACTCCGGTCGCAGCGAGACGTTCACATCGCCCTCCTCGGTCTCGTAGGTGCGGGGCTTGCCGACGACCGCCACGTAGGCGGGCGTTTCGGTTTCCCGCAGTGCGGAGGCGGCTTCCGGTTGGTACTGGCCCGCGTAGGCGAAGAACGTCCCGGTCGGGTCGACGATGCGGCCGCGCCAGTATTCGGAATCCTCGCCGACGTCTTCGGTTTCGGTCAGCGTCCCGACGACGAAGACGCGGTTGGCCCGCTCGCCGGTCGGCAGCAGCGAGTAGACGGGCGCGCGGTCGTCGTCGGACTCTTTGAACGTGTACGTTGCGTCGTTGAACTCGGCCGCGAAGGCGCGTCGGGCGACCTCGCGGGTGGGTACGGATGCACTCATTACAGGGACCTCGCTTTGATCAGCACGCTCTCGGCATCGGCCGGGCCATCGAGCAGTTCGATGTCGTTGGCCAGGACGTATCGGCCCAGCGTCGGGCCGGCGACGCGGTAGTACCGCCCGAGGACGGTCTCGCGCATCTCCTCGACGACGACCTCGGTGTCGAGGGCGTCCATCGCCATCTCCTGGGCCTCATCGAGGGTGATACCGGTCAGTTCCTCCGTCGACTCCTGATTGAAGATGACCTCGTGGATGGTCTCGCCGTCGTCGAGGACGCCCTTGATCCGGAGGTCGAACTCGCCTTCGACCTCGCCGTGTTCCGAACAGCGGCCGTTCTGGAGGACGCGCGTACAGTCCTCCTCGGGACAGCGCTTGATGAGTCCGGAACCGGACTGGATGTCGACCAACGCGCCTTCGACCTCCGTCGAGTCGTCGCCGACCTCGATGTCCTCGTCGAGTTCCTCGATGGTCGTCGTGGAGTTGAGTTTCACCGAGAAGCGGCCTTCGTACTCGTCGGTGACGAGGTTCGAGAGGCGGTAGACTGCCCCCTCTTCGAGTTCGGGGAGGTCGCTTTTCGCCCACTTGGTGAACTTGACGGTGCCGGTCTCGTCGCCGAGTAAGCCGACCTGAGCGATGGAGTCCGCCCGAGGTTCCCACAGCTCGACGACCTTCGCGGTCAAATCGAGCCACTCCTCAGGGGCGTCGATGTCGGCGACCTCGGCGGCCTCGCTGCCACCGGAGGCGATGTCCTCTCGCTCCATGTCGGCCTCGTCGAGATACGTCGAGACCACACTGCGGCGGGCCTCCTCAACGGGGACGCGGTACTCGGAGACGAGCGTCTCCAGTCTGTCTTCGATTTCGTCGACGCTCACGTCGAGCGCGTCGGAGAACTGTTCGTGTATCTCGACCGCGTGCTGTCGCAGGTCTGTCATGGGTGTTCCGTCTCCGCGTGTTTTCAGTGGGAGACGTACGCCGGTTGGTTCGCGATAGTATAAAAACCGTCGGTGGCGGAGTGAAAGTGTTCTTAGAGTCTCTTCGGCGTGATTTTGCGTGTTTGAACGGGTTTCCGAGAGAGACGGTTGTCCACGCCCGCTCCGGGCGACGCCTCTTTGTGAGTCCGACCGCTACGTGGCCGTGTGAGCAACCGTCGTCGCCTCAAGCGGCTCCTGCAGACGAAACTGCACTCGGCGGGCAAGCAGTACGAGGAGGCCAAACGCGCCTACACCGACGCGAAAGCGGCCGCGCTCGCCGACCTGCCGACCGACGAGGAGGGGCGTGCGAAACTCGTCTGCCGGCGATACGCCGAGAAACGCGCCGTCTCGCTGGACGACGAGGGGCGACCCGCCTGTTACGACGCCGACCACCGGGACTGTCAGGGCTGTCTCGAGGACATCCGCGAGGACCGAATCGAGACGTGGTAATGTCGCAACCGTCGCCTCCGACCGAGGGTTATTTTATCAGCGCAACGACCGACCGATATGACCTATCTCGTCGCGTTCGACGGCACCGACCGCTCTGAGACGGCACTATCCCGGGCGGTCGAGTTCGCCGATTCGGCTGACGAACGACTCGTCGTCGTGAGCGTCCTCCCGACCGACGAGGACCTCGCCGCCGAATACGGCCTCGTCGAGGGCGACACCTACGACCCCGGCGATGCGGCCCAACGGCTCCGAACGCGGGTCGAGAACATCGCTGCGGACGCCGAGTTCCGCACCGAGAGCGTCGACGCCTACGCCGGCAAGGGCCGCATCGCGACCGAAATCCGCGAGGTCGCCCGCGAACTCGACGCCGATGTCGTCTTCGTCGGCAGCGACAACGCCGGTCGCGTCGTCCAACCGGTGACCAGCGTCGGCGGAGCGGTCGCCGGCGGAACCGACTACGACGTGTTCATCGTTCGCTCGTAGCTCAGACGCTCCGAGTCGACCCGCCGTCGACCGGTACCGCCGCACCGTTTACGTACGAGGAGCGGTCGCTGGAGAGCCACGCCACGGTTTCGCCGAGTTCGCGCGGTTCGCCGACCCGTTCGAGCGGAATCCCCTCCGACCACTCTTCGAGGCCTGCCTCGTAGTCCTCGAAGTCCCCGCGATCGACGCCCTGTTCGACCAACTCCTCGATGCGGCCCGTCTCGTGGGCGCCCGGCAGCACCGCGTTCGCCCGCACGTCTGGGGCGAATTCGTAGGAAAGCGTCTTCATCAGCCCGATGACCGCCCGGCGGACCGAGTTCGACAGCACGAGGTCGTCGATGACCTCTCGAACCGACCGGGAAGTGATGTTGACGATGGTGCCGCCGCCGTCCTCGGCGATGGTCGGATGTGCCGCCCGGACGGTTCGAACGACGCTCATCACCAGCAGGTCGTGGGCCCGTTGCCAGTCCTCGTCGCTGGTTTCGAGGAACGGCCCCGATGGCGGCCCGCCGGCGCTCGTGACGACGTGGTCGAGTCGGCCGAACTCGCCGATTGCGCTTCCGACGAACCCCTCGATTTCGCTCTCGTCGGTGATGTCCGCCTGGACGGCGAGTACGTCGCCGCCGTCGATGGCTTCGAGGTGGGCCTCCGCACGCGAGAGGCGGTCCTCGTCGCGACCACACACTGCCACGTCACACCCCTCGCGGGCGAGTGCCTCCGCGCTCGCGAGTCCGAGTCCTGCGGTTCCGGCCGTCACCACTGCTGCGTTGCCGTCGATTCCCAAATCCATACCGACAAATCGGCCGCCGTCGACTTATAACTCCGTCGTCGCCTGCGGTTTCCCAGACGTACCTGCCGATTCACTCCCGGACGCGGACGGTACCGTCGCTGGTCACGCTGACGGTGATGTCGCGTCGGACCTCTCGGCCGTGGACGGCGTCGCCGGCGGCGTCACCGACAAGTTTCATCAATTCCGGCGCCGTGCGGGTGACTTTCACGCCCGCCTCGTCACAGGCCGAGTACACCCGATTCGGCACGTCGTACAGGTCGGTGCCGGCCTCGACGGTCAACTGGACGGGCGCCGTCAACGCCTCGGCGAAGGCGACCGTCTCACGGGCTTTCTCGATGTTCTCGCGGGCGCTCGATTCGACGCTGGAGACGTTCGCCCGCGAGGTGCCGAGTTCCTCTGCGATGTCGGCCTGTGGGATGTCACGCTCGCGGAGCGCCAACACCTCCGCCTGACGGCGGGTCAGAACGCCGCTCTCCTCGTCGAACCCCGCGGTTTCCAGCAGTTCGTCGACGTCGGGAAGCGTCACTTGCCCCAGAAGTTCTCGCGGCTGCCCAGCCGCTCGCGGTCGAGTGCCTTCTTGCGGCCGCTCTGCTCCTCAGTTTCGGTCTCGTCGCCGTCGGCCTCCGATTCGGCGTCGTCGCCCGCCTCGTCGCCTTCGTCTTCGTCCTCCATCGGAAGCCGTTCGATTTCGTCGGCGCGAGCGTGGTTCGACCGCACTTCGGTTATCTTCACTCTCGCTCGGGCCTCCGGCAGCACACCGTCGACCATGACGATGAAACCGTCCTCGGTGCGACCGACGCCCGCACCCGACTCGTGGATGTCCTCGACGTCGACGACGACCTCCTCACCCATCTTGACTGGCTGTTGCTTCAGGTCTCGAATCGGCTGATTGTAGTGAGAACACCACTCGGCGCCGCCGCGGTCGCCGTAGTGTTGACACCCCATCCCCTCGATTCGCTCCGAGAAACTGGGGCAGTCGTCCGCGAGTGGGCAGTCCGGCATACAGAACCGTAGTTCGGGCGTCGATTAAACGCTTGTGGGTCGGTGAGACCCTCGCCGAACGCCAGCGCTTTGCCGAGGGGGCGCCTACGACGCAGCGATGAGTCGCCCGGTTCCCGAAGCCGCCCCTCTCGTCGGCGTCGTCCTCTCGTCGGCGTTCGCCCTGTTCGGATTTCTCGTCTCGACGGACCACCTCGCGACGATACTCGGCAGCGTCGTCCTTCTGTACCCCTTCGTCGCCTTCGGCATCGTCCGCTCTGAGACGCCCGAAGACGTGTTCCTGCCGGACCCCGTCCTCGCTGCGGGGCTTCTGGGCGGCGCCCTCGTGTTCCTGTACGGCCTCGTTTCGGGCCAACTCGCCTTCGGCGCGTTCGTCGCTTCGGTCGTCGCCGTCCCCCCCGGCGCTGTATCACGCCCGCTTCGGCGAGTCGGTCAACCCACTCTCTCCCGACGCGACCCTCGCCGTCGGCCTCCTCGGCGCCGCCGCACTCCTCGTCTACGGCGCCATCGACGGCCTGCTCGTGGGAGCGCTGTCGGCCGTCTTCGTCGGGTTCGGAGCGGTCGACTACCGCAGACACCGCGGCGGCCCGCTCCAGCGTCGAACCAGAAGTATCGCCGTCGCCTGCTGTCTCGGCGGCGGACTGGCGGCGTTCGGCGTCCTGACCGCCACCGGCCGTCCGACCGAGGGCCTTGCCGCGGGCAGCGTGTTGGTCGCCGTCGGCGCCTTTCTCGCGTTGGGCGCTGAACCCCGACCTACTCGATGAACCGGCTCACGAGTTTCCTGTCGACCACGTCGACGAGAATCACGACGATACCGGCGATGCCCACCTGTGCCGTGGGCGCGAGGTTCGTGAACACACCGAGGAGAACCAACTGTGCGAACAACAGCACGCCGCCGATTTCCAGTCGGTCGACGACCGCCTTCAGGTTCAGGTCGTCTTCAAGGTCGACGCGGGCCGGCACGCGATTGTCGTCGCCGATGCCGAGCAAACCGAGCAGCGGCGGACTGTCGCTTCCCATAGAGGCCGTACTTCGAGACGGAAGAAATGTCTACTGGCTTTCACTCACACTCCAACGCCTTTGTACCGCCTCGCCGTAGCTGTCGCCCAAATGGCCCGCCCGTTCCTCTCGGCGCACTGGAAGAACCTCCTGAACCTCACCTACGAGGTACCGCCGGAGCGACTCGAACCGCACTGCCCCGACGGCGTCGAACTGGAGCGCTCCGACGGACGGAGTTTCGTCAGCCTCGTCGCCTTCGACTTCACCGACACGCGCGTCGGAGGCGTCCCGTGGCCGGGGTACCGCTCCTTCCCGGAAGTGAACCTCCGGTTTTACGTCCGCCACGGCGGTGAGCGCGGCGTCGTCTTCCTCCGGGAGTTCGTCCCCAAACGCGCCGTCGCATGGATTGCACGTGCGCTGTACGGCGAACCGTACGTCCGAGCGCCGATGACCTCCGAACAGCGACTGACGCCCGAAGAACTGTCCTTCGGCCTGCGAGTCGACTACGGCGGACGCGAACACGACCTCGAAGTGACCGCCGACAGTAACTCCACGCACGTCCCGCCCGAGGACAGCCCCGAACACTTCTTCAAAGAACACTCGTGGGGCTTCGGCACGGACAGACTGGGCCGGACGCGGCGCTATCGCGTCGACCATCCACGGTGGGCCGTCTACGACATCGAGTCGCTGACCGTGGACATCGATTTCGAGACGCTGTACGGCGAGCAGTGGGCGTTTCTCAACGACGCCGACCCGATACACGAACTGTTCGCCCAAGGGTCCGACGTGACCGTTTACCCCTCGAAACCGCTCGATTCGAGGTGAACGGTCGAACGGTCAAACCCACGTTTTACCCTCGGTAAGCCCCTTACCTCCACCACCCCCGAACACGGTATGAACCGCCGTTCGTTCCTCGCCGCCACCTGTCTCGGCGTCTCGACGCTCGCCGCCGGTTGTTCGTCCGACCGCTCAACCGCGAAGTGTCACCTGATGCACGAAGTCGTGGACTCACCGGACGATTACGGTGAGCCGACCGAATCATACAGCTACGAGGCGTTGAGCGACGACGCACGGAGGGTGTTCGACGAGACAATCGCAAACGGTAGCTACGCGACCACGAACCGCAGTCTGGACTCGCCGGAGTTCCGGTACCGGGATACGACCACCGTGTACAACGTCACCAGAGGAGACGAAACGTACGTCCTGTTGACTTACACTGGCGAAGGCTGTGAAAACGAGTAGCGTTCGTCGACCGACTCGGAGAACCCGCTACGCCAACGGCGTCCGCTCGACGACCGTCCCGTCGTAGGTCGGATACTGCTCGACGATTTCGCCCTCCTCGACGTCGCCGTCCTCGACCATCTCCTCTAGGAGCCACCACGCCAACTCGACGTGGTCGGATTTGACGGTGTAGAACTGCTCCGGAACGCCCAACTCATCGAGTCTGCGCTCGGTTACCCACGTCTTGCCGTAGACGATGGTGCCGTCGTCGGTTATCTCGTCGAACTCCCGGCGGATGTTCCGGGCCATCCGCTTCAACCGCGAGCGGTGCTGGGCGGCGTCCTTGAAGACGCTCGTACAGAAGTACACCTTCTCGTGGTCGCCCATCTCCTCTAAGATGCCGTGTGAGCCCTCGACGGCCGACATGTGGTCCTCCTTGAGTTCGAAGCCCGCCTCCTGCATCCGGCGGTAGTTGCCGTCGGACATCTCGAACTCGTTGATGTTACAGAAGTCGGCGGCGCCCTCGTCGAGGAACTCGAGGAACTCCGGTTCCGGCCGGATGCCGGGAATCTCGAAGGCGGGCGTCAGTCCCTCCTCGCGGGCGATATAGAGGATATCCTCCCACTCGGTGCCGTGCATGTCGCCCCACAGCTCCAGCGGGGGGTGGAAGCGAATCTCGTCGAGACCGGCCTCGGAGAGTCGGCGCATGTTCTCCCGACCGCCCGTAATTCCGGTGTAGAGGTGCGTGTGGTGGTCCTCGCCGAACTCGTCTTTCAGCAGCGAGAGGTAGCGGCAGGTCTTCTCCATCGCCTCCTGTGGTTCACCGCCCGTGATGGAGGTGCCGAGGGCGCTCATCCGCTTTGCCTCCTCGATGATGTCGCTGTCGTCTTCGATGGGCCGCTCGTTGGCGTAGGCCTGCGTGACGTTCTTGCGGTTCTCGCCGAGCGGGCAGTAGAAACAGTCGCGTTGGTCGCAGTAGCCGTAGACGAAGAGTACCATCTTCCCACCCTTGGCGCACTGTTCACAGCCCTTCGAAATCATTCGTTGTCATCGTTTGTCCGTCGAGACGCAAAAGTCGTGCGTTACACGGTCCGTTTTATACGCGTCGACGCCGACTGTCGTCCCGTGCAGAACCGTCGTGGACTCGCCGTCGTCTTCCTCGTCGTGTTCGTCGACCTCGCGGGGTTCGGCATCGTCATCCCCATCCTCCCGTTTTTCGCCCGCTCGTTTGGCGCCTCGGAGTTGGTCATCGGCCTGCTCGCGGCCACCTACTCACTGATGCAGTTCGGCTTCGCACCCCTTCTCGGGGCACTGTCAGACCGCTACGGCCGCCGACTCGTGATGGTGGTGTCGCTCGCCGGGGCGGTCATCGCATGGACCATCTTCGGCTTCGCGACCGGACTGGCGACGCTGTTCGTCGCCCGGGGACTCGCCGGTGCGATGGGCGGCAACATCGCCGCCGCCCAAGCCTCCGTCGCGGACCTCACGACACCCGAAGAACGCCCCAAGGCCCTCGGTTACCTCGGCGCGGCGTTCGGCCTCGGGTTCGTCTTCGGACCGGTCATCGGTGCGGCGCTGGCCTTCGAAGGAACCGTCGCCGCTGTCGACGGCATCGCACCTGCCTTCGTTCCCGTCTCACCGTTTTCGCTCCCGGCGTTCGGCGCCGCCGCCACCAGCCTGCTCGCACTCGTGTTGGCCGCCACTCTGTTGCCAGCCACGAAAGGCGAAACCGAACGGGAATCCCAACTCGACGCCCTCCGAAGCGCGCTGGCCGCTCCCGGCCTCCGCGGACTGCTCGGGGCCTTCTTCCTCGTCTCGTTTGCCTTCTCCGGCGTCCAAATCATGTTCATCCCCTACGTCGCCGACATCTACGGCTACACGGAGAGTCAGGCGGCGCTGCTGTTGGCCTACATCGGCGTCCTCGCCGTCGTCGTTCAGGGTGGCCTCATCGGCCCGCTGACGAGTCGCTACGGCGACGCGCCGCTGACCGTCTTCGGAGCCGGCTGTCTCGCCGTCTCTCTGGTGGGAATTCCGGCGGCACCGGCCATCGGACGGCTCCTTCCCGACGCGACCGGAGTCGTCGGCTTCCTCACACCGCAGTTGCTCGGCCTGCTCGTCGTTCTCGCGGCACTGTCGCTGGGCAACGGCGTGTTGAGCGTCACGCTGACGGCGCTGGTCTCGAAGGGTGCCGGGTCGCGTCAGGGGTCGGCGTTCGGCCTGACACAGGGCGCCGGCAGCCTCGCACGCACCATCGGGCCCGTGGTGATGGGCGGACTGTACACCGCCGTCGCCTACTGGGCGCCGTTCGTCCTCGGATTCGTGCTGTTGCTCCCGGTCGTCGTCTACGCCGTCGGCCTCCCCTCTATCGCTCCCGAGCGACCAGCCGACCCCGGACACGTCCGATAGCGGGACCGATGAGGTGAAAAGCGACGACCGCTTTCCTTCATCCATGTCACCGACGCGACGCGAACTGCTGGCCGGTGCCGGCGCGGGGCTGGCCGGCGGACTGGCGGGCTGTACGGGCGTTCTCGACGGCGGTGTCACCACGTTCGGAGCGACGGGCGTCACGCTGCCCGCGAGCGTTCAAGAGAAGACCGGCTACACCCACAATCGGACGATTGAAGACGTGATTTCCCGGGAGTTCGAGCGGTTCGGACTCTCTCGAACCGTCGAGGTGACGAACATCGTCTCGGAGTACGACCGCGCCATCGAACTCGGGTTCCTCGGAACGCGCATTCAAGCGGCGGTGTTCGCGACGCTTTCGACGCCACAGGTGAGCGTTTTCGGCCGGTCGTTCAACCCCATCGCCGAGATGTCGGCCGAAGAAATCGCCGCGTTAGTTCAGGACCGCTACGACAACGTCGACGGCCTCGAACTCGACGGCGAACTCGAAGCGACGGTGACCGGCGAGACGACGACCGTCACGCGCTTTGCCGGACAGGCCCGTCTCGTCGAGTTGGGACAGGGCGTCGACATCTACCTCTACGTCAGCGACGCGGTCGAGGTCGGCGAGGACTTCGTCGTGACGCTAGCCGCTCACCCACAGGCGTTCGGTGAGCGACTCGACACCGTCCGAACGCTACTCGCCGGGGTCGAACCCCGCGCGGAACCGTAGGGACCGCTCGACAGGGAGAAGGGACTTAACGCCTCGCGTGAAACCATCGCACGAACAGCGATGCTGCTCATCCTGTGTGTCGACCTCGACGACGACCTCGGTCGGAAGACCGGCTTCGAGACGCCGGTCGTCGGCCGCGATAACGTCGAGGACGCCGCCGTCGCCCTCGCCAACGCCGACCCCGAGGACTCCGACGTGAACGTCTGTTTTCAGGGCATTCACCTCCACGACGCCATCGACGACGAGTCCGTCGAGGTGGCCGTCGTCACCGGGACGGCGAAGGCGGACGTCTCCGCCAACCGCAAGGTCGGCAAAGAGGTCGACACCGTCCTCGCCTCGCTGTCGACCGGCGAGGACGTTCGGGCCATCGTCGTCACCGACGGCGCCCAAGACGAATCCGTCCTGCCGGTCATCCGCTCTCGCGTCCCCATCGACGGCGTCCGCCGCGTCGTCGTCCGGCAGGCACAGGACCTCGAATCGATGTACTACACGTTCAAGCAGGTGCTCGCCGACCCCGAAACCCGTGGGACCATCCTCATCCCGCTCGGCATCCTGCTGTTAATCTACCCGGTCGCAATCGTCGCCGAGGAGTTGGGCCTGCCGGGGTCGACACTCGGAGTCATCTCCGCACTGTTGGGACTGTACATCCTCTTTCGTGGCCTCGGCTTGGAAGACGCCATCGACGACACCGCCGAGCGACTCCGCGTCGGCCTCTTTTCGGGGCGCGTCCAACTCATCACGTACGTCGTCGGGGTCGCACTGCTCGCCGTCGGGGGTGCGTCCGGACTCGAGACCGTCGGCGAGTTGCCGTCGCCGGAGCCGCTGTCGGCCGCCTCGGCGTTCGTCTACGGGTCGGTCCAGTGGGCCGCTGCCGCGGGCGTCGTCGCCTCGCTCGGCCGCATCACCGACGAGTACCTTGCCGGCAGTTTCCGGTGGCGATACCTCAACGCCCCGTTCTACGTGGCCGCAATCGCCATCGTCCTCCACGGCCTGAGTGCGTTCTTCCTGCAGTTGCCGTTCGCCGGCCTCCCGTATCTCGCGGGAACGCTCACCGCGGGGACGCTCGTCGGACTCGCCAGCACGCTCGCCTTCGCCGTCGCCGAACAGCGGTTCCCGCGGAACCGCGATTCGGACTCGGAGCTAATCGGTTAAACCACCGCGAGAGCGGTCACGTCGGGTAACCCGAGCGAGCGATGTCGCCAGCCGTCGCCCGCGTTCACGAGGAAGGTTCCGTCCGTCGTGACCGCATAGGTCGCCTCGCCGTACGCCACGTCTGCGACGGTCCCCTCGATAGGTAACTCGACGGCCGACCACTCCCCGTCGGTCCGCTCGTACAGTCGGTCGCCCGTGGCGGCGTGGGCGGTGCCGTCGACCCGGTTGGCAGCGACCCGGAAGTCGCCGTCGAGGGCCTCCATCCAGCCGTTGGCGAGGTAGTACAGCCCCGTTTCGGTCGCCGCCAGCGGGCCACCGCCGGTCGTCACGTCGTTGGCGGCCGTCAGTCCGACGTGTGTGCCGTCGAGACGGTGGACGCCGGAGGCCGCGGCGACCATCTCGCCGTCCATCGCTCGCACGTCGTCCAGCTCCGCGAGCGTCACCCAACCGTCGTCGTATCTGGCGATGCGTCCCTCGCCGGCCGCGAGCAGGCCGTCGTGATAGCCGACGGCGTCGGCGGGGCCGAACCCGGTCGGTTCGAACTCCTCGCCGGTCCCC
>NZ_WPCC01000055.1 GCF_009741925.1 Natronomonas sp. CBA1123 | reverse complement strand
CTCCTCCGTCGGTGGCCGCCCCCGACGCCTCCGCGGCCATCCTCGTCGTGACGCTCGTCGTCACGGCCGCGGTGTGGGCCGGTCTTCGGCGCGTCGCCACCGTCGAGGCGACCGGCTCGGTCGGCGTTCTCGTCGTCTTCGCCCACGCTCTCGACGGCATCTCGACGGCGGTCGGCTACGACCGCCTCGGGTTCGGCGAACAGACGCCGCTGTCGCGAATCATCATCCACGCCGGCGAGGCGCTACCGACAGCCGAACTCATCGGTGCCGGCTGGCTGTTCGTCGTCGTGAAACTCCTGCTCGCGGCGGGCATCGTCGCGCTGTTCGAGGAGTACGTCCGCGAGGACCCGACCGAGGGGTATCTGCTTTTGGCGCTCATCACCGCCGTCGGACTCGGCCCGGGCGCACACAACCTCGTGTTGTTCGCGCTCGTCTGAACGGTCGCTGGGGAATTTATCACCGACCGGCCCGGAGTCGAGGGCATGCGAGTGGTCTGTGCGGGACACGTAAACTGGGACGTGACGTTTCACGTCGACCGGCTCCCCGGCCCCGACGAGGAGGCCAGCATTCACGAGCGGGCGGCGGCGGGCGGCGGCAGCGCGGCCAACGCGGCCGTCGCCTTCGCCGGGCTGTCGTGTGAGCCGCGACTGCTCGGCAGCGTTGGCGACGACGACTGCGGGGAGCGAGCGCTCGCCGAGTTGGAAGCCGCCGGCGTCGACACGCGCGTTCGGGTCGTCGAGGGGAGCGAAACGACCACGAAGTACGTCCTCGTCGAGGAGTCGGGGGAGGTCGCCGTCCTCGGAACCGACGGCGCGAACGAGGCGCTCGGCCCCGACGACGCGTCGCCCGAACTGCTCGACGGCGCCGACGCCCTCCACCTGACGAGCCAGCGACCCGATACGGCCGAACGGCTGGCGGAACTCGCCGTCGACGCCGGCGTTTTCGTCAGTTTCGACCCCGGGAGACGGCTTGCCGACTGCGACTACGGGGCCGTCCTCGACCGGTGTGACCTCCTCTTCGTCACCGACACCGAGGCCGCCCAAATCGATGCCGAGGGGATTCCGCAGGTGACGAAACGCGGCATCGACGGCGCCGTCCTCCGGTGTCCTGCCGGCACCTTCGAACATCCCGGATTCGACCTGCCCTCGGTCGACTCGACGGGCGCGGGCGATGCCTTCGCGGCCGGCTTTCTCACCGTTTGGCTCGACGACGACTCCCCCGAGCGCGCGCTGGCGGTCGCAAACGCCTGCGGCGCCATCGCGGCCAGCGAGCGCGGCCCGAAACCGGACCTCTCTTGGGAGCGCATCGAGGCGGTGATGGCATGATTTCGCCGTCAACGCTGGCAGTTCCCCTGCACGTTCCCGGGGAGGTTCCGCCGCCGTTGAGCATTCGTCTCGCCGTCGCCTTGCTCACGGGCCTGCTCGCCACCCTCGGAATGACCGTCGTAATGCGCCTGCAATCGTACGGCTACGTCCCCGCCTACGTCGCGGCGGGTGCGGTGTGGCAACGGCCTGCCGAGCGCGTCTCGTGGTCGGCGGCGAACGCCGTCCACCTCGCGGCAGGGATGCTCGCCGGCGTCGCCTTCGAGGTGCTTTTGGTCGGCTACGAAGGGCTCCGCGGCGCTGTCGGTATCCGAACCGAAATCGTCGTCGCCAACGTGACGACGGCGTCGGAACTCGCCATCGTCGCCGCCGTCGTCGCCTTCCTGTATGGGTTCTTCTCGTGGGTCGTCTTCCCCCGGTACGGCGGCGCCGCCTACGAGACGCGCCCGGGAACGGTCCGCCGACAGTGGGCCGTCTCGGCTGTCGTCTACGGCGGTTGTCTGTTCGCGGCTGTAACAGCCGCCTACAGGTTCCTGCCGGTATAGACCGGCGAAAGGGGTTTACGTTCCACAGCGCCTACTCGATGGCATGACCGTCGGCTACCTCTTCGACCTCGACAAGACGCTCGTCACCTACGAGCCGGAGGTTCCGGGCATCTTCCGGAACGCCTGCGCCGAGGTCGGCGTCGAGCCGACGCCCGAGGCCGTCGACACCCTCGCCCCGAGTTACGTCGAGACGTTCCTCGAGTTCGAGGAGAGCCCCTACGTCGGTGCCGCCCGCGCCGCCCGCGATGCCGGCATGGACATCGACCCCGAATCGTTCGCCGACACCTACGTCGACGCCGAAATCGAGGCGACACACGTTCCCGAAGGCGTCGGCGACCTTCTGGCGTCCCTCGACCGCGTCGGCGTCGTCACGAACGGTTACGGGCCAGTCCAGCGCCGGAAACTCGCCGAGAAGGGACTGGACGCCCACATCGACGCGCTGGTGTGTGCCGACGACGTGGAGGCGTTCAAACCCGACGACGCGCCGTTCGACGCCATCACCGACGCCGTCCCCGCCGACGACTACGTCATGGTCGGTGACAACGTGAACTACGACATCCAACCGGCCGCCGAACGGGGCTACCGGACGGTGTTCGTCGGCGATGCGGCCGACGCCGAGGGCCTCGCCGACCACCGCGTGTCGAACCCATCGGACCTCGCGAAGATGCCGACCCTGATGCGGCCCTGAGGAGCTGTCTTATTTTCCTCTTGCAGGGGGCATCGCCGTCGACTGTGGTTTTACATACGGGCTTTGCGTACTCCTCGTGAGGAATGGGGGTGCGGTTCCGGCCGTCGAAGAGACTTGAGGATACGGAGAGCGCCGGCTACGATAACCGGGCAATCGCGCCGGCAATCGGAATAATCCTACTTGTCGGTATTGTCCTTGTGCTCGCCGCCAGTACGGGCGCGTTCGTCCTCGACGACCGGAATCAACCCGAAGAATCATCGCCGGTGGCGGTCTTCGACTTCGAGTACCAGCCCGGTGATAGACGGTCGGGTGACGAACTCACAGTGACTCACGTTCGGGGTGATACGATAGCCGGCGAACGGCTCGACCTTCGGATTCGCAGCGCCAGATACCTCGATGAGCAGTACAATTACGAAGCGGACGCCTCGCGGAAGTCATCGACATCGTTCTTCGGGGTGGACTCCGTCGTCGCGGGTGAGTCGACTACGGTGACGACCGACGATTTCCAACGTGGCCTCGGAGTCGGATTCATCGGCAACCAGGACTTCGACCTCTCGCAGGCGGAGGTCTGTGTCGTCTGGCAGACGGACGGAAGCGGTCCGGAGACACTGACGTGCTGGCGTGGTCCCGATACGAAGGGGTTCGTCGAGTAGCCGCCGAGGCCGGCAGTCGACACGTCGCTGTGGCGACCCGATGCCGACCGACTTTTGACCGTCGGCGGTGACTCCGTCACATGGCAAAACAGCCGCATCTCCTCGTCGAGGACGGCGATGTCGCCGACATCGCGCTCGTCCCCGGCGACCCCGGCCGCGTCGACCGCATCGCCGATTTGTGTGACGACAGCGAAACCGTCGCCGAGAACCGCGAGTACAAGGTCGTAAACGCCACCTACGAGGGGCGGGACCTAACCATCTGCTCGACGGGAATCGGGTCGCCGTCGGCGGCAATTGCGGTGGAGGAACTCGCCGCCGTCGGCGTCGAGACGTTCATCCGGGTCGGCACCACCGGCGCGCTCCAGTCCGACATCGAAATCGGCGACATGGTCGTCGCCACCGGCGCCGCCAAAGACGAGGGAACGACGAAGCGCTACGAGGCCGTCGAAGTTCCGGCCGTCGCCGACTACGGGACGCTGTCGACGCTGGTCGAGTCGGCCGAGCGCCGACAGGCGCCGGTCCACGTCGGGCCCATCGCCACCGACGACGCCTTCTACGCCGAAACCCAAACCTACGTCGAGGCGTGGAACGACGCCGGCCTGCTGTGTGTCGAGATGGAGGCCGCCGCGCTGTTCACGCTGGCCCGCCGGAAGGGGCTGGCCGCCGGGGCCATCTGTACCGTCGACGGCAACCTCGTCGAGGGTACCCAGAAGGGCGAAACCGACGACGAGGAACTGCCCGAGAAGGCAAAGGACAACGTCGGCCGGGCCATCCGCATCGCGCTGGACGCCGTCACCGAGTTGTAGCGTCGGTTGGGTTTCGTCGAGCCTCCGAGCGCTCGAACCCGCGATGGAAACGCCTTTCCGGTTTCACGAATTCGGTTCCGGTAATGACCAGCGTCAAGGAGTTCCGCGTCGAGGAGCCCGCGAGTGCCGACTCGCTCGGGCGCGGTGCCTTCGTCTTCACCGACGACTACTCGGTGTTCGACTGGGGGAAGATGCCCGATTCGATTCCGAACAAGGGCGCGTCGCTGTGTGCGATGGGTGCGGCGAACTTCGAGTTACTCGAATCCGCGGGCATTCCGACCCACTACCGCGGCGTCGTCAACGGGGCCGACGTGGTGCCACTCGGGGATGTCGTCACCCCGCCTCGGGAGATGGCCATCGATTTGACACAGGTGCCGGACCTCCCCCACGAAGGGCGGGAGTACGACTACACGGCATTCCACGAGGCCGCCGGCGAGAACTACCTGATTCCGCTGGAAATCGTCTTCCGGAACACGGTGCCGGTGGGGTCGTCGCTGCGCGGCCGTGCCGCTCCCGAGGAGTTCGGCCTCGATTACGCCGAGTGGCCCGACGAGCCGGTCGACCTTCCGGAGCCGGTCGTCGAGTTCTCGACGAAGTACGAGGAGTCCGACCGCTATCTCACCCGGGACAACGCCGACTACATCGCCGGGAAGGCAGACGTAGACGGCCTCGAAGCCATCGCCCGGGAGGTCAACGACCTCGTGACCGAGCAGGCTGCGGAGGCGGGACTGAAACACGAGGACGGCAAAATCGAGTGTCTGTACTTCGACGGCGAGATTCGCGTCGCCGACGTGGTCGGCACGTTCGACGAGAACCGCTTTTCCTTCGAGGGCCAACAGCTCTCGAAGGAGGTCGTCCGCCAGTACCACAAGCGGACCCAACCGGAGTGGGTCGAGGCCGTCGACGCGGCCAAGGCGGAGGCGAAAGCCGAGGGCGTCGCCGACTGGCGCGAGCTGTGTGAACGCGACCCCGAACCGCTTTCGGGCCACGTCGTCGACGCGGTCCGGGACATGTACACCGCCGGCACGAACGCCTACATCGGCCGAGAACTGTTCGACGCGCCGTCGCTGTCGGAGGCCGTCGAGACGATTCGGTCGCTCTGAGGCCGCTGAAACTCCAATCGCGGAAAACCCACGAGGTTTTTATTCTCCGACGCAGAACCGCCGGCTATGTTCCCCCTACAGACGATTTCGGACCCGGCGATGGCGGTGGTCGTCCTGAGTGTCGTCATGACGCTCGTGGTCATCTTTAGCTTCATTTGGGCGTACGGAAAGATTCGCGAACCGCCGGAAGAAATCGAGGACAACGAAAGCGGCAACGGTCACGGCGCCTGACGCCGTCGCTACAACTCGCGGGTTTGTGACGTCGAAAGGGACAGACGCGGAGTCGACGGGCTGGCGCCCGCGGCCCGGTTGTGTCGATGCCCACGGTGTCACCGGTGCCGTCCGCTGCGCGAGCGTCGGACCACTCGACCGACTCGCGCTGTCGTTTTAGGCGAACCTAAAACACAAAAAGCTATCGACTTCTCTACTCCTCGCTTCGGGAGACGACGCTGCCGAGGCCGTCGACGGGGCGGTCGGCCAGCAGGTCGTCGACCGCTCCCGGGAGCCCGAACTGATAGCCTTCGGCGTCGACATCGTCGCGTAGCTCCGTCCGGCCGTGATACACCGAGATGGCGCTGTCGAGGTGCAACTGCACCGCTTCCAGCAGGGCCTCGGCTTCCAGCGGCTGGCCGCGTCGCTCGATTTCATCGACGCTGGCGCCCGCGGGAACGTTGAACGCTCGCTGGGTGATGATTGGCCCCTGGTCTAAGTCCGTCGTCACGTAGTGGGCGGTCACGCCGGCGATGCGGACGCCCTCCTCCCGGGCTTGGCGGTAGGCTTCGGCGCCCGGAAACGCCGGGAGAAGCGAGGGGTGGATGTTGATGATGCGGTCCTCGTACCGGAAGACGACGTTGGGGCTGAGGATGCGCATGTACCGGGCCAACACGATGAGGTCGGTGTCGTACTCCGCCAGGATGTCGAGCAGTTCGGCCTCGTCGGGGTTGCCCTTCTCGTCGCCGATGTCGTGGAAGTCGACACCGTAGTGGTCGGCCAGCGGTTCGAGGTCGTCGTGGTTGCCGACGATGACGCTGATTTCGGCGCCCAGCTTCCCGTCGGCCCACGCCTCGAACAGCGCCTCCAGACAGTGAGACTCCTTCGTCACGAGCACCGCGATGGTCCTCGTTTCGCGGTCGGCCGGGAACCGCACCTGGATGTCCATATCGAGGTCGTCGCCGAGGTCGTGGAGCGCCTCGCGGAGTTCCTCTTTTTCGGTCGTCATCTCGGCGGTGTCGACGTGCATCGTCATCCGGAAGACCCCGTCCCGGACCGCCTGGTCGAGGTCCTCGATGTTGATGTCCCGTTCGAACAGCAGCGTCGTCACGCGGGCGATGAGTCCGGTCTTGTCGTCGCCGACGACCGTAATCTCGGTGTACTCGCGGGTCACGGGCGACACCTCGGCGTGGTGGCGGCAGTCATACTACCGCCTGAGGGGCGGGTTCTCAAAAGGGCGACGTTCCGCGCTCCGGGCCGTCTGTTTTTATACAAAGACGATACATCTCTAACCGATGGAGTTCGATAACGGCGTTCTCCGAATCGACAAGGAGCTTTCGGCACTCGACGAGTTCGTCATCGACATCGTCGATATTATGGACGAGCTAGGTGTGGGGTACGTCGTCGTCAGTGGGTACGTCGCGATTCTGACTGGTCGGTCTCGGGCGACGGAGGATATCGATACCGTCATCGAACCATTATCCGAAGCACGGACGGAGCAACTGGCGAGGCGTCTGGACGAAGCGGGCTACTGGGGTGCGACGATGTCGCTGGACGACCTCTACGAGATGCTCTCTGACGGTATGCGGATGCGAGTCGCCGAACGAGACAGAATGACACCGAACTTCGAACTCTGGTTCCCGAAAAACGAGTACGACCGTCGTGCTCTTGATGACCCACTCGTCGCCGATGTCGCCGGACACGAACTCAATATCAGTCCGCCAGAGCAGCAGATCGCGTACAAGCTCTTCCTTGGCACCGAGAAGGACTTCGAGGACGCCCTCCACTTGTATACGGTGTTTCGGGAACAGCTTGATATCGACACGCTCGAAACATACACCGAGGAACTGGAGGTTACTGACCGCTATGCCGAACTTAGAAGAACTTAGAGAACAGCAGCGTGCGAACGTCCAACAGCGTCGGGAGTTCGTCAAGCAGTGGGCAGAGTACGTAAAGCACCACTCCGACGAGGAGTGGTCCTCCGAGGTCAACGACGTTATCGATTCGCAGTATCCGGCCCCCGACTCCCGATGAACGGTGTTTGATACACGAACGTGCATACCAGTTCGGATACACAACCGTTTTCACGCACGAACACGCCCCTTCGCGTATGACCGCCTACACCGCGACCGTCACCGTCCGGCTGAAGCGGGGCGTCCTCGACCCCGAGGCCGAAACGACCCAACAGGCACTGGAACGCCTCGGGTTCGAACTGGAGGACCTCCGGTCTGCCGACCGCTTCGAGGTCGACCTCGACGCCGCCGATGCCGCCGACGCCGAGGCCCGCGCCACCGAGATGGCCGAACGCCTGCTGGCGAACCCGACCATCCACGACTACACGGTCGAGGTCGCCGAAGCATAACTCGATGACCGTCTCTCTCAATCCGATGGCGACGCTCTGCTCCCACACGAGGTGGTCGCTGTGACCGTCGCCATCGTCCGCTTCGGCGGGTCGAACTGCGACCGCGACGCCCTCCGTGCGCTGGAGCATCTCGGCATCGACGCCGAAATCGTCTGGCACGACGACGGTCTCCCGGCGGACGCCTCGGGGGTCGTCATTCCCGGTGGGTTCTCCTACGGCGACTACCTCCGGGCCGGTGCGATGGCCGCCCGAGCGCCCATCATGGACGAAATTCGAGCGGCGGCCGAGGAGGGAACGCCCGTCCTCGGCGTCTGCAACGGCGCCCAAATCGGCTCCGAGGGTGGGTTGACGCCCGGCGCGTTCACGACCAATCGGAGCGCACGCTTCCAGTGTGAACCCGTCCACCTGCGCGTCGAGAACGCCGAGACACCGTGGACCGAGGCCTTCGAAGAAGGCGATGTTATCGAGGTGCCAATCGCCCACGGGGAGGGTCGTTTCGAACTCCCCGACGACCACCTCGAAACGCTGAACGACGAGGACCGGGTGCTGTTCCGGTACTGCGACGCCGACGGCAACGTCACCGACGAGGCCAATCCGAACGGGTCGAAAGAGAACGTCGCTGGCGTCCTCGGCGCCGACGACAACGTCGCCGTGTTGATGCCCCACCCCGAGCGGGCGTCGCTGCCCGACATCGGCCCGACTGACGGACAGGGCGTCCTTCTCGGCTTTCAGTAACTACCGAACCAGCGGCTGGTTGTACGTCGTCTCCTCGCGCATCACGTACTCCCAGGTCGCCTCACACTCACAGGACACTTCCTCGAACACTGAGGGGTCCTGTCTGAGGTCGAAATCCTTGATGGCGCGCTGAACGAGGTCGTCGCACTCCCCGCAGTTGTGCGGGCCGCGGTCCGACCCGTGACCGACCGGGTCGGAGACGACGATGGCGTCCACATCCGCGGTCGACTCCAGCACCTCACACACCGACCACAGCCACGGCGGCCGGTAGCCGCCGTCGTGGAACAGCTCCTCGACCATGGTGTAGCGCTGGACGTTACAGGGGTTCATCGAGACGGTGTGACAGCCCTCGACGGCGGCACAGCGCCGAATCGAGCGTTTCATGTCCTCGACGGCGTCGGGTTCTGCGAGGAACGGCGGCTTCATCAGGAGATACGCTTTCACGCCCGCTTCCGCTGCTCGCGCTTCCTCGCAGGCGTCCTCGAACTCCGAGAAGTCGAAGTACTTGTTGACGGCGTCGTGGCGGACGCGGTCGGTCGCGGTTTCGAGGCCGACAGCCACGTCGGTTTCTAACCCCTGTTCGGTGAAATCACCCAACTTCTCGCGGTCGACGAAATCGGGGAGGGACTCGACGACGATGCGGTCGCGGTCGCCGAACGTTTCGGCGATAGCGCGGCGGGTCTCGGCGGGCACTTCCCGCTCGTCGAGGAACGACCCGGAAGTGTAGATTTTGATGAGGTCCGCCGTTTCATCCTCGGCGTTTTCGGCCTCGTGGTCCAGACAGTGCTGGATTTGGGTCATCAGGTTCTCGTGGCCGACGCTGCCGCCCTCGACGCTTTCGGCGACGTAGCCACACATCGTACACCCACCGGCGCGTGCCCACCGACAGCCGCCGGTGTTGAGGATGATGGTGAGCGACTGGACGACGCCGTCGGGGGTGTTGTCCTCGTCGAGCCACACCCGCGTCGGCTCGGTGGGGTCGTACGTCGCGTCGTTGCGACCCCGAATCTCCCGCATCACCTCGTTGTGTGCGTCCATCCCCCGACCTTGCTCGTGTGCGTCGGGACTCGGCTGACTCATTGGCGGGCGTAGCGACGCGCGCCTAAAGCGGTGTCGTCTGTGGCGCGGGGCTACCGCTCGGCACCGAACCACGGCGCGACCAGCCACCACAGCGCCGCCCCGACGGTCGCGCCGCCGGCGTTGACGAGCGCGTCGAAGCCGCTCATCGTCCGATAGGCGAGGAAGCTCTGGACGACTTCGACGCCGGCACCGTACAGCACCGAGACGCCGGCGGCGACGAGAAGCGCCCGGCGGTCGGCGGCCAACAGCGCGTAGCCGACCGCGCCCGCAAAGCCCGCGTAAGCGAGGACGTGGAGATACACCGTCACGCCGACGCCGAACAGCGTCGTCGGCGCGCCCTCGCCGGGGTTCAGAACCGAGGCATAGAGGATGACGGCAGCACACGCGAGGACGCCGACGTACCGCAGCGACCGCGGCGCGGGAGGCAACGAAGTGGGCACGGCCGTAGGTGTCCGGCCCCGGACTTCAACGGTGCGGTCCGACTCAAAAGGGCAGCGGCGTGCCGAAGTAGGCGGCGGTCAGGCGGACGCCGAGATACACCGCGAGGACGCCGACGACCGTGAGAGACCCGCTCCGGCCGGCATAACGCAGTGTCACGTCGTCCGTACCGGCGTCGATAACCCGGTCGGCGTCGAGCGTTCCGCCCGTATCGACCTCGCCGAGGACGGTCAGTTCTCGACCCTCGGCGGCGACGGCCTCCTCGTATCTGTATCGGTCGCCGCCGATGGACGACCGGAGGTTCGAGCCTATCTCGCCGGGTTGGATGTCGTCGGCGTCGTACACCTGCCTGCGGCCGCCGTACAACTCGATGTGCGCTCCTCGTGGGTCGACGGTCACCGCCCCCGTGCCGTCGTCGAGAGCGAAGGGAACCCCGCCGGAGCCGACCTGGTCGGTCTGCCAGCCGACGTCGCGGTCCTCCCAGCCGAGTTCGAGCGACCACGTCCAACAAGCCGCCTCCCGGCCGAACACGGGCGACGTTCCGGGTGTCTCTTCGACGAGTCCCGTAACTGCGATTCGTTTCGTGCCCGCCTGACGGACGATATCATCGGTGTTGGCCGCCTTCGCACGGACCAGTCGGAGGACGACGAGGCCGTTGTCGACGGCGACGGCGAGGGCGCCACAGCCGACGACGAGCGGGGCGACGTGTACCAACAGGGCGAAGGCATCACCCCGGCCGCCGAACCCCTCCGGCAGCGAGCCGTACAGAGCGATGATGCCGGCGGCAATGATGCCGAGGAACCCCGCGGTCATGTACCACGTCGTCGGCGTGCCGGTCCGCTGTTCGATGGGGTCGCCGCTGGACTCGGCGTCGTAGTATCCCGCGGCGGCGAACACCGCGACGAACAGGAGGACGACACCGAACACGTACCACTCCACCAGCGCGGCCATACCCACCGTCGGACTCCGACTGACAAAATACTCCCCCGGAAACGCCGTCCGGAACCACAGTATGTAATAGGCGTAACCGATTGTGGTTATGTCCTCGTGGCAAGTATTACACCGGTTGCGAACTACTAGCAAGTGTAACACGTTACTATGACAGATTTAGGCGGATTCCACGACAACGTAGCTCGGGTCGACCTCTCGGAGGGGAGCGTCGACTACGAGAGCATCGACCAAGAGGACGCAGAGAAGTACATCGGCGCACGCGGACTGGGTGTCAAGTACGTCTTCGAACAGGGACCGGACGTCGACCCCGAAGGTCCGGAGAACCTGCTTGCGTTCATGAACGGCCCGCTGACGGGCACGCAGGTGACGATGAGCGGCCGCATCGCCATCTGTACCAAATCACCGCTGACGGGTACGGTCACGGACTCCCACCACGGCGGGTGGTCCGGCGCCCGTCTCAAATGGGCCGGCTTCGACGGCCTGCTGTTCGAGGGGAAGGCCGACTCGCCCGTATACGCCGTCGTCGAGGACGGCGAGGTCGAACTCCGGGACGCCTCTCATCTCTGGGGCTGGGGCGTCCACGAAACGATGGATGAACTCGAAGACGAGGTCGAGGGGTCCTACGGCAAGAACCTCTCGACGATGGCCATCGGGCAGGCCGGCGAGAACGGCGTCAAGTACGCCTGCATCATGAACGAGGACGACCGGGCCTCCGGTCGCGGTGGCACCGGCTGTGTGATGGGGTCGAAGAACCTCAAAGCGGTCGTCGTCAAGTCCTCGACGAAGATGCCGAAACCGGCCGACCCCGAGACGTTCAAGAAGGGCCACAAACAGGCCATGGAGGCCATCACCGAATCCGACGTGACCGCGCCCAACGAGGGTGGCCTCTCGCTGTACGGGACGAACGTCCTGATGAACGCCACCGAGGAGATGTCCGGCCTGCCGTCGAAGAACGGCAAGTACACCTCGACAGCCGACGCCCGAAACGACGGCTACGGCGGCGAAGACTTCGATTCCGAGAAGGTCTCCGGGGAGAACGTCCGGGAGAACATCCTCGTCGACGAACCGACGTGTCACTCCTGTCCGGTCGCCTGCAAGAAGGAAGTCGAGGTCGACGTGATGCACAAAGGCGAGGAGCTGAACGTCCGCACCGAGTCCTACGAGTACGAATCGGCGTGGGCACTCGGGCCGAACTCCGGTCACACCGAGCGCGACGAAATCGCGCTGATGCTCCAGCGCTGTAACGACTACGGCATGGACACCATCGAGACGGGCAACATGATGGCGATGGCGATGGAGATGTCCGAGGAGGACAAACTCGACGACCTCGAAACCATCGACTGGGGCGACTCCGAGGCCATCGTCGAGATGATTGGCCGCATCGCCGAGCGCGAGGAAGGCCTGCCGGACCTGCTTGCCGAGGGACCGCGCCGTGTCGCCGAGCGTCGGGACGCCCACGACAACACCCTCGCCGTGAAGGGTCAGACGATGGCCGCCTACGACCCGCGCTGTATGAAGGGGATGGCTATCGCGTACGCCACCTCGAACCGCGGTGCGTGTCACCTGCGCGGCTACACGCCGGCCGCGGAGATTCTGGGGATTCCCGAGAAGGTCGACCCCGTCGAGTGGGAAGGCAAAGGCGAGTTGACGGTGCTGTTCCAGGACATGCACTCGATTTCGGATTCGTTCGATATCTGCAAGTTCAACGCCTTCGCGGAGGGCATCGAGGAGTACGTCATGCAGTACAACGGCATGACGGGTCTCGATGTCGGCGAAGAGGAGTTGATGCAGGCCGGCGAGCGCATCTACACCCTCGAACGGTACTACAACAACCTCAACGGCTTCGACGGGTCCGACGACGACCTGCCGGGCCGGTTCGTCGAGGGCCACGAGGACGCCGTCCCCGGACAGGGTGGCGTCGAGGGCAGCCTCGTCGAACTCGACGAGCTGAAAGAGGAGTACTACGAGGTTCGCGGCTGGGTCGACGGCGTCGTCCCGGACGAGAAACTCGAGGAGTTGGGCATCGACATCGGGCCGGGAACCGGTGTGTCGACCGGCGATTCGGCCGCTCCCGCCGACGACTAACCCCGAGATTCGTTCTTTCTTTTGCTGTGTGAGCAGCCGTCGGCTCGTTCACCGAGGCCAAGCCGAGGGGTTCAAGTACGCGGCAGGGCACCGATAGGGTATGAAGAGCCACGCGCGGTCCACGAAGAAACGGACGGGCGGCCGACGCCGCGCCGTTCGCAAGAAGCGCAAACACGAGATGGGTTCCTCCCCGACGGAGACCCGTGTCGGTGAGGAGAAACTGAAGGTCGCCGAGACCCACGGTGGGAACACGAAGGTTCGCGCCATCGCCAAGACCGTCGCCAGCGTCGCCACCGACGACGGCGCCGTCGCTGCCGACATCGAGGACGTCGTCGAGAACCCCTCGAACCCCAACTACGTCCGACGGAACATCATCACGAAGGGCGCCATCATCGAGACCTCCGAGGGACGCGCCCGCGTCACCTCCCGACCCGGCCAGGACGGTCAGGTCAACGCCGTTCTCGTCGAGTAGCGACCGAACGCTTCTTTCCGGCTACGCCAACTCCCGGAGTCGCGACTTCACCATCCCCGACAGCGCACGGAGTTTCGAGGGCTGGCGGATGCGGTCCATCTCCGCGTCGCTGAGTTCGAAGTCGAACACGTCGAGGTTCGCTTCGAGGTGGTCGCGACTCGTCGCCTTCGGCACGGTGACGACGTTCGGCTGTTGGAGCAGCCAGCGAATCGCCACCTGTGCAGGCGATTTGTCGTGTCGTGTGCCGATGTCTTCGAGAATCGGGTCCTCGAGGACGCCGCCGTGAGCGAGCGGCGAGTACGCCGTCAACAGCACGTCGTGAATCCGGCAGTAATCGAGCAGTTCACCCTGGCTCCAGTAGGGGTTGTACTGGACCTGATTCGTGAGAATCCCGTGTTCGGAGAGTCTGCGGGCGTTGTCGAGGCCGTCGACGTCGAAGTTCGAGACGCCGAGGTGTCGAACCCGCCCCGAGTCGACGAGTTCGTTCATCGCGGCGAGGGTGTCCCGAAGCGGCGTGGTGATGTTTGGGTGGTGAATCAACAGCAAATCGACGTAGTCGGTGCCGAGTTTCGCGAGGCTCTCCTCGGTCGAGCGGAGCACGTCGTCGTAGCCCCGATTCTTCGTCTCCAGTTTCGTCGCGAGGAACACCTCGTCGCGGTCGACGTTGCTGTCCCGGAGGGCGTTGCCGACCTGCCGTTCGTTGCCGTAGGCCTGAGCGGTGTCGATGTGGCGATAGCCGACGTCGAGGGCGGTGTGGACCGCCTCTCGACAACTCTCGCCGGTGAGTCGCCACGTCCCGAGGCCGACGGCGGGGACGTCGACGCCCTGAACGGTCGTGAAATCCATACTGGTCGTACGGCCGCCGTGGTTGTATAGATGCGGCCCTCCGCGCACGCTCCGTAAGTGTGTGAAAATCACACGCATGCGCGGGGACGTACGGGGAGGATTAAGTGGGAGACATCACTCACACCAAACGACAACGACCAACACGAGGACCACCTATGCCAGAAGAATACGACTTACTCATCGTCGGCGGCGGAATCAGCGGGGCATCGTTGCTGTACACCGTCTCGAAGTTCACGGACGTAGAGCGCGTCGCGCTTCTCGAAAAGGAAGAGGACCTCGCGGCCATCAACTCCCATCACACCAACAACTCCCAGACGCTTCACTTCGGGGACATCGAGACCAACTACACCCTCAAGAAGGCCGAGGAAGTAAAGGAGGGCGCCGAGCTGCTCGCGGGGTATCTCGAGGCGGTCGACCCCGACCGGGAGATGTACAGCAAGCGGAGCAAGATGGTGCTGGCCGTCGGCGACGAGGAAGTCGAGGAACTCGAAGAGCGCTACTACGAGGAGGGCTTCGGCGACCTCTATCCGAAACTGCGAGCCATCGGCCGCGAGGAAATCGGTGACCTCGAACCGGCCGTCGTCGAGGGTCGGGACCCCGACAAGGAGATGCTCGCCCTCCAGACGCCGGACGGCTACACCGTCGACTACGGACAGACGACGAAGTCGTTCGTCGAGGCCGCCCGCGAGGAGGCCGGCGTCGACGTCTACACCGGCACCGAAGTCGAGGACATCAACGAGACCGACGAGGGCTTCCTCGTCGAGACCGACGACGGCTGGTTCGAATCCGAGGCGACGGTCGTCGCCGCCGGGTCTCACAGCCTCCAGTTCGCCCAGGAGATGGGCTACGGCGAACACCTCTCGCTTCTGCCGGTCGCGGGGAGTTTCTTCCTCGCCGACGACCTCCTGAACGGGAAAGTGTACACTCTCCAGATGAAGAAACTGCCCTTCGCCGCGGTCCACGGCGACGCCGACGTTCACGACGACGGCGTCACGCGGTTCGGCCCGACGGCGAAGTTGGTGCCGACGCTGGAGCGGGGTCGGTTCTCGACGGTGGGCGATTTCTTCGACGTGTTCGGGCTTCGCCTCGCCTCCGTGTTGAGTTACGCGAACATCCTTTCGGACCGCGTCCTGTTGCCGTACGTGCTCCGGAACCTCGTCTACGACATCCCGGAGGTCGGCAAGCGGGCGTTCCTGCCGAACGTCCAGAAGGTCGTCCCCGGCGTCGAACTCGACGACATCGAACGCGCTGAGGGTTACGGCGGCGTCCGCCCGCAAATCGTCGACACCGAGCGGAAGTCCCTCGACATGGGCGAGGCGAAACTCGTCGAGGAGGACATCATCTTCAACATCACGCCCTCGCCGGGTGCCTCGACGTGTCTGAAGAACGCGATGCGTGACACCGAACAGGTCGTCGAGTTCCTCGACGGCGACTACACCTTCGACGAGGAAGCGTTCCGGGCGGCGACTATCGACAACTTCCCGCGGGCCGAGGCGGACGAAGAGGCCGAAGCCCACGCCGACGAGGCGGCCGCCGAGTCGACCGAGGAAGCGGAGACGGCCGACGCCGGCGCTGACAGCGACGACGAGGCGGGCCAGACGGCGGTTCCGTCCTCGACCGACGACTAGGGGAACTCCCGCAGGGAACCGAGCAGTTCTTCGAGCGGTTTCGTCGTCGTCGCCAGCGAGACGCCGTCGGCTTGCGCGAGTGCCGGGGCGTGTTCCCAGAGGTCCTCCTCATTGAGACCGTGAAGGACGACCGCCGACGGCGTCGGCGTGACCACCCGCAACGCGACCAGCGGCGACTCCCCGCGCGTGACGTTCGTGAACACGAGCGCGCGGTTCGTCGACTGGCCGTACAGGCGGTAGAACTCCTCGCTGGAGAGGCGTTTGATGGCTTCGACGCTGTTGATGACCGTGTGGCCGGCGACGGTGTCGGCCCGGCCGGCGACGACCTCCTCGGCGTCGATGGCGCCGTACAGTCGGTCGGTAGACACCGTGACGGGGTACTCCCGGAGGTCGTAGACGACATCGGATTCGAAGCCGGCGGAGATGACGCGGGCGTGTTGGCGGACGCGGTCGCCGCCGCGGCGCTCGTCGACGGCGAGCAGCCCTCGACGACTCGCCGAACGACGCCGATT
>NZ_WPCC01000010.1 GCF_009741925.1 Natronomonas sp. CBA1123 | reverse complement strand
TGTCGCTCGCCCGTCGACCGGGCGAGTGGCGAGGGGCAGTGGTCGGGGATGGTCGACCACGTCGCCAAGACGGGTGTCGGCGTGGGCGGCGGGATGGTTCACGTCGGCGGCAACGAGGTGGCGTCGTTTTCGACCGACGGCGGTGACGCGCAGTGGCGCATCGAGCTGCCGGGCGTCGCCGGCACCTTCGGGTCGCCCATCTTCCGGGACGGCACGGTGTACACCGGTGGCTGCGTGAAGGTGAAGGGCAGTTCGCTGTACGACCACACGATGTACGCGTTGGCGTAGTCGCTAATCGCTGGATTCGGCTTCGTGGTCGCTCTCGACCAACTCGACGTACTCCGCGAGGAACTCCGCACGCGTGCGACCACCGGTGTCGATGTCCTCCAAGAGCGTCTCAAGACCGCTCCGAGGGAGATGACACAACTCGCGATAGCAGGGCTTACAGAGGTGTTCGAAGGCCTTGTCCTCGCGGTCCCAGCGGTCGCCGTGTTTGTCGTACTCGCGGGCCTCCGAACGGGGAACCGACTCGCCGCAGGCGATGCAGGTCACCTCCTCGTTGTCCCGGCGGCGCCACATGGAGGCTACTACCACGGCGGGTAACTTATCCGTTGCTTCGCCGGCACAGTCGAAAGCGTATAGGTCCGGGCGACGACACGTTCGGTATGGACTCGCGCATTCGCGAACACGCAGAGATAATCGTCGACCACTCGACGGACGTGCAGGCGGGCGACAACGTCGTCATCAGCGCGCCGAGCGTCGCCGAGGACCTCGCGGTCGCCCTCCACGAAGTCGTCGGCGACCGGGGCGCGACGCCGGTGTATCTCGCCAACGACGCCCGCGCCGACCGTGCGTATCTGAAGGCCGTCGACGACGAGGCCATCGAGACGCCGACTCACACCCAGGCGCTGTACGAGGAAAGCGACGTGCTCATCCGCGTGCGCGCGGAGCGAAACGCCACCGAGACGAGCGACGTCGACCCCGAGACGCAGGCCGTCCGCTCGCGGGCGAACCAGCCGGTACAGGAGGCCGCCCTCTCGAGTCGCTGGTGTCTCACGCAGTTCCCCTCCCAAGCCAGCGCCCAACTCGCGGGCATGTCCACCGAGGCCTACGAGGGCTTCGTCTGGGACGCCGTGAACAAAGACTGGAAGGCCCAGCGAAAGCACCAACAGCGGATGGTCGAGATTCTCGACCCCGCCGACGAAGTCCACATCGTGAGCGGCGACACCACCGACGTGACGATGTCCGTCGACGGGATGACGACCATCAACGACTACGCCGAGAAGAACCTCCCCGGCGGCGAGGTGTTCACCGCCCCCGTCGTCGACAGCGTCAACGGCGAGGTACTGTTCGACAAGCCGCTGTACCACCAGGGCCGTGAGATTACGGGCGCCCACCTCGTCTTCGAGGACGGCGAAGTCGTCGAACACGCCGCCGACCAAAACGAGGCCCTGCTGACCGAGGTGCTGGAGACCGACCCCGGCGCGAGTCGACTCGGCGAACTCGGTATCGGGATGAACCGCGACATCGACCGCTTTACCTACAACATGCTGTTCGACGAGAAGATGGGCGACACCGTCCATATGGCGGTCGGTCGCGCCTACCCCGACACCGTCGGCGAGGGCCGCGAGCAGAACGAATCGGCCGTCCACGTCGACATGATAGTCGACATGAGCGAGGACTCTTACATCGAAGTCGACGGGGAAGTCGTCCAGCGGGACGGAACGTTCCGGTTCGAAGACGGCTTCGAGGAGTAACACCGAGAGAACGGACTGCGTCGCTTTTCACTACGTTTCGGCACGAAAACGAATGCCGCAGCGGTGGACAGAGCGCCACGGCGTCCGCCCGAGCAGGGCGGAGTCGATGACAGGAGTCGCCGGCCCACGGAGCCGGCGGGTGACGCCGCAAAGCGGCGTCGGCGGTAATGGCAGATTGCCAGAGCGGTCGGTCGAGGTCACCGAGCGTTTTCACACACCCCACAGGTACTCGTTCCTTCGACGGGGTCCCACGTGAGGGCCCCTTCTCGGCACTCGGGACACGGTGCGTAGCTTGCTGACCCCACGTACGGTGGGACACTTGCGGACATTACATCTACAAACATCCGGAGAGAGGTAATAAATCTTTTCTCTAGACAACCCATTACGCTATTTTGAATACATACGTGCAAGATTATGACGAATATCGTGAGATATGTGTTTGAGATTGGCGCTGGGAGAGGCTGTCAAGAGAGCGGTCAGCTGGTCACCGTCGAGAATCGACCACGTGCGATGGGCAGGCGGAGAACCGTCGGAAGGAATTTAACACTCGTACAAGACACCGAAGTTACACGTGAAGGCGCAGAACGTTCTCCTCATTGCGTTTGGAGCCGCCGTCCTGTGGGTTGGGTGGGGAAACGCGTTCGGCCTACTCTGGCCGGGCGGACATCCGTGTGGAGTCTCCAGCCCGGAAGGTCTCCACCTGGATTCGACGTTACAGCTGGTCTATGTAAACCCCCAGTGTCCGGTCGTAGTGTACGACTACGCGTGGCTTGCCTTCCTCTCGCTTTCGGCCGTCGGCCTCACGGCAATCATCGGTGGGCGATATCAAATGAAACAGACGGCGGGCCAAACGGACTGACTCGACGGACGTTTTGGTCAATAGTTGAACTTCTACACTCGGAAAGCTTCGCTAATCATAACCCGTGAGTGACGACCGAACGGAGAGCGAGCACGGTGGGAGTGAGCGAAGCCGGCGGCTTCGCGAACTACACCGTGGGAATGACGACCGAAGGGAGGAACGAGCACGGTGGGAGTCTCACCGAAGGAAGACGGTCGGCCTCGCTACGCTCGGCCGCTGCGACTTCCAGGGTTCGAACCCCGGAGTCGTCACTCCTCGCGTTACTCGGAGATGACGAGCACGGTGGGATTCGAACCCACGGCCGTCGGATGGCTTCCCACACCGCAAGCCCGGTGCGGATAGAAGTCCGACGCTCTATCCTAGCTGAGCTACGTGCCCTACCGTCGAATAGCGGACCCCACCTCAAAAACGGTGCGAATCAGCCGTCGTACCGATACAGCGACAGCACGAACGGCAGCCGATGCAGCATCCAAATCGCGACCGGCAGGCCGATTATCGTCACGGCGAGGATGTTCGCGACGTTGGCCCACAGGAAGCTCAGCCACCAGCCGACGAAGACGAAGTACAGCGCCCGCACGAGGAGGTTGCGCTGGCCGCGGGCGCTATCGGGGTCCAGCGTCGACTGGGGCGTCTTCAGCGTCAGCGCCGTCGGGACGAGGTTGATGAGTTTCACCGAGAGGGGCAGCAGAATCACGGTGAGCCCCAGCAGCCACGCGGCGTTGACGAGGACAGGGGTGAGCCACCAGCCGATGAAGACGAACCACAGGGCGCGGGTGAAAAACGAGCGTTCGGACATGCTCTCGGATAGGGTACCACGAAAGATGAGCGTGACGGCCGCCGAGCAAAGCCTTCAAGCCCGACAGGGAGGTATCTCGGGGTGAATGCGAGTCATCGGAACCGTCGGGTTGGCCGGCAGCGGCAAAGGCGAGTTCGCCGCCGTCGCCGAGTCACTCGACATCCCGGTCGTGACGATGGGCGATGTCATCCGCGCGGAGTGTCGCAACCGCGGGCTGGACCCCGCCGAGCACCACGGCGAAATCGCCCAGGCGCTCCGCGAGGAGAACGGCCCGGCGGCCATCGCCGAGGAGTCGCTGCCACACATCGAGGAGGCGCTGGCGGAGGCCGATACGGTCCTCGTCGACGGCATCCGCTCGGGCGTGGAGGTCGACGCCTTCGAGGAGCGCTTCGGCGAGGCGTTCGTCCTCGTGAGCGTCGAGGCGCCGTTCGAACTCCGCGAGCAACGCATCGGCGAACGCGGCCGAGACAAAGTCGACGGGGACGGCGAGGGCCTCGCCGCCCGCGACGAGCGCGAGTTGGGATTCGGCCTCGGCGAGGCGATGGAACGTGCCGACATCACCATCGAGAACACGGGGACCCTAGAGGAGTTCCGAACGCAGGTTCGGGAGGTACTACAATGATATACAGCATCGACGTCCAGATTACGGCACCGGTCAACGACACCGAGGTAACCGACCGGGTCGCCGACGCCATCCACAACCTCTTCCCGGAGGCCGAAATCGAGTCCCACCCCGGCGAACTGCTGGCGACGTGTCACTCGCTGGACCACCTCTCGGAGCGCCTCCACGAGCAGGCCATCCTCGACACCGCCCGCGGACAGTTCTTCGCCGGACAGGACGGCGACACCTTCAGTTTCGAGTTGAAGAAGCAGGCGGCCTTCCGCGGGGCGGTCAACTTCGCCGTCGGCGAGGGGAGCGAACTCGGCGAGATTCACGTCCGCGTTCGGGTGAAAGAGCCCGACGTGGAGTCGTTCATCGACCACGTCGCGCCGCCGACCGAGGAAGGCCGACCCGTCGACACTACCGAAAGCCGCTGACGAAAATCGCCAGCCGCTCGCTGTGGTCGCGGCGGCGGGTCACCCTGACTTCTTCGACCCACTTCACCCACTGGAAGCCGCGTCTGCCGGGGGCGACCAACCGTAGCGGAAAGCCGTGGCCGTGGCTGAGTTCTTCGCCGTCGGCGTGGGTCGCGAGCATGGCCTCGCGGGCCTCCTCAATAGGGAGACTCCAGCGATAGCCGGTCACCGAGCGGAACGACACCCACTCGGCGTCGTCTTCGGGACCGGCGGCGTCGAGCAGTTCGCCGACGGCGACGCCCTGCCAGTCGTGTTCGGAGTACCAGCCGCTGGTGCAGTCGAGGAGTGCTCGCCGTTCGTTGCGAGCAAGGTCGTCGTAGTCGAGGTCGAGAGACTCCTCAACCGACCCGTCGACGGAGAGCGACCACGCCTGGCGGTCTAGTGGGGCGGGGTCGTCGGCGACCCAACTCGTGACGGGAAAGCCGTTGCCGTCGTCGCTTCCCTCCTCGCGAGAGCCGGTGAATCGCCGCTCGCTGCCCGCTGTTTCGAGTGCGGCGTTAGCCGCTCCCTGCAGTCGGTAGGTGGCCGCGCCGGCGACGACGAGGGCCGTGTAGCGCAACGCGGTCCGGCGGCCCTCGAAGTCGGCACTCGACGGGAGCCCGAACCGCCAGTAGAGGTGGGCGAGAAGGAGGGGAACGACGAGCAACCCGAGGCCGATATGGAGGTTGAGCAGTCCCCACGGGCCGAGGTCCACGGAGGCGCCGAACACCCACGCGACGCCGCTTGCGAGTGCCGCCATCGTCACGACCGCGAGCAGTACCGAGAGGGCGACGACGCCGCTTTCGGCAGCGCCACGGAGTCGATGCCGGACGCGGGCGAGTTTGAGTGCGACGAGTGCCGCCACGACGAGGCCACCGACGCCGTGGGTGAGAAACACCCACGCCCGACTCGGGCGGCCGGAGTAGAGGCTGACGACGCCGGTGGTGACGACGAAGGCGACGCCAATGAGCAGCGACGCGTCGACGACGCGGGCGTTCGGTGCGCTCAGCCACGTCGGACGGTCCATACCGTGTGTTGGAACTGGACGGGCAAGCGTCTTGTCCGTCCGGCTGCTCGCTGTGCAGTCGCTGTGCGGTCGAAGCGGAAGCGTCGAGAAACGGGCGTTCAGCTACAATAGGCGTTCTCGTCGTCCATCAGGTTGCGAAGTCGCTCCCGGACGGTCGGCTCGAACTGTCGTGGTGCGCGGGCGGCGGTAAGTGACGGCGTCGCGTCCTCGTCGGCCCACGGGTCGCTGCGGCCACGGGCGGTGATTGCTGTCGTTCGGGCGTCGGTCATCGGCTGGGCGTCGGATCGGGGTTCGGTGCTCATTTGTAGGGTTTGAAAGTGCGGTCGAAGGCGGTGCGGTCGGACCGGAGAATCAGCAATGTACGCCTACAAGGAGGAGTTGCGAACCACGGACGCGGGCAGCGTTTCGCATGTACTTCGCTGTATAACACGATTGTTCATAAAGGTATCGAACAGCGGCTGTACTTGTCAACAGTCGTCCAGTAGAGCGGTCGACCAAGGCCGTTCAGGGTTCGTAGACGGCGATAGTGGCGTCGAGGCGGCCGTACGGAACGTCGTATCGCTCGACCGGGTCCAGCGGCATCAGCTCGGGTTTCGTCGTCAGCGCGACACAGCGGTCGACGGAGCCCTCTCGGAGGCGGTCGGCGAACGCCGAATACAGCTCCCGGAGGTCCTCGCTGACCCGGATGCCGAACGGGAGGTTCGTGACGACGCAGTCGGCGTCGATTGCGGCCTCCCGGGCGTCGGCCTCGACGATATCGACGCAGTCGACGCCCGCCGCGTCGCGGTTGACGCGCCCACACCGACGCCAGCGGTCCCGGATTTCTCGGGCTTCGATGTCGGGGGCGACGTCGGGGGTCGTCGGTTCGTGGGCGGCCCGGCGCTCTTCGAAGACGTCGCCGTCGTAACGAGGCAGTGCGTCGAACGCCGGTTCGAATCCCGGATAGGGAACCCGATCGGTCGCCGCCAGTGCCGCCTCGATTGGAATCGTCGCCGACCCCGCCATCGGGTCGATTAGCCGGTCCTCGGCCTCGTAGCCCGCAATGCGGAGCATCGAGTAGGCGAACGTCGAGCGCAGCGGTGCGTCGTGTTCACAGACCCGGTAGGGCCGTTTGTGCAGCGATTCGCCGCTCAAATCGACCGCCAGCGTGAACCGGTCGTCGTAGAGGTATGCCTCCAGCCGCACGGTCGGGTCGTCCAAATCGACGGGGAGGCGGTCGCCGGTGGACTCGCGGTAGTCGTCGATGACCGCCTGTCCGACCCGTTCGGCCACGTCGACGCTCGTGAAGTCGTGGCTGCCGTGTCGGGTACCGACGACGCCGAAGTCGTCCAAGGGAAGGTGGGTGGCGATGTCGGCCTCCCGCGTGCGGTCGTAGACGTCTTCGAGTTCCGCGATTTGTTCGTCGACGAGGACCTCCATGATGCGGTGGCAGGTCCGCGAGCGGTAGTGGAGGTCGTAAACGTCGTCTTGGTTTCCACTGAACGCGACGACGCCACGGTGGTGTCTGTCGGCATCGGCGCCGACGAGGTCGTCGAGTTCGTCCGCAGCAATCGTCTCGAGCCCGCCGTTGGTCGTCGCGAGGAGTTCCACACCTCCCGTATGGGTAGATTACGCAAAAGGGCAGCGAGAGCGCTGGCCGAAACGGGGCTTTGGGGATGTTCGTCGCTTCCGAGACTCCGTCAGACCGCCAACAGCAACGCCAACGCGACGGCAATCCACACCACCTTCAGTGTCGTGTTCACGACGACGACTTTCGTGCCGAACTCCGTCCCCCAGATGCCGAACTGGAAGGGAATCGACCGCTTGAACGTCGAGACGGTAAAGGAGACGATGCCGCCGAGCAGCATCGTCGCGACGGCGGTTCGGGCGGTGAAGACGCCGTCCTCGATGAGCGGGGCGATAGTGATTGCGCCGCTCGTGGTGTCGAAGGCGTAAATGACGATGACGGGGACGGCCGCGGCGGGCAGGCCAGTCAGCGTCGCCAGCGGGTCGGCCGCCCCGCCGGTCAGCGCTTCGAGGTCGTAGTACGTCGTCAACAGGACGACCAGCGTGTAGACGACGACGAGTCGCGGGAGGATGTCCCACGTCTTCTCAACGCCGGAGCGGCCGGCCTCGCGGAGTTTTCCGCGGGTCGTCTCGGGCGGTCCGTCCTCGGAGTCGTCGCTCTCGCCACCGTCTGCTCGCGCGTCGGGCGTGGCCTCGCCGTCACTCTCGCTGCCGGCCATCGCCTCGGGGTCGACGTTCTTCGCCGAGAGCAACAGCGCGCCCAGCGCGACGCCGGTGAGTGTAATCGCCAACGCGACGCCGGCACGCGCGCCGACGTACAGCAGGCCGACCTTCAGACCGAGAATCGGAATCAGGACTGGCGCGTAGAAGGTGAAGATGTGCTGGACGAACCCGAAGAACGTGTTGATGGTGACAGCGACGAGCGTCGCACGGTCGTCGAGCAGCCCGGAATCGCGGTACTCCGCGAGCATGCCGTAGCCTGCGGTCGTCGAGGCGGCCGTCGTGATAATGGCGCCGCCGACCTCGTCGGGGAGGTTCGCTGGGCCGGTCAGCGGCTTCGACAGCGTCGCGATGTAATCGATGACGCCGAAGGCGACGAGCAGGTTCGCGAAGGTGACCCCGGCAGCGATGGCGATGGCGATGGTAAGCACTCGCGGCAACACGTCGCCGACGAGTACCGAACCGATGGCGGGGTCCATTCGAGTCGAAACACGGGGCGGGTGCCCGAAACGGTTGCGTTTCGGGTGGAACGCGCCGCGACTTAATCCGCGCCGTCGCACTCCCGCCAGCCACAGGCGGGACAGTGGCGTCCCCCACCGGCGTCGACGGTCGGCGCCGAACACCGGAGGCAGGCGAGGACTTCCGTCGAGATGGCCATCACTCCTCCTCCACCTTGATGTCGGCGGAGAGCCCTTGTGCCATCTCGATGTCCTTGGAGTTGTTCAGCGTCCACGCCGTCCGCTCGGTGACTGCCTCGATGATTTCGCGAGCGGAAGGGTAGCCGTTGCCGGATTTCTTCACGCCGCCGAACGGCAACTGTACCTCCGCGCCGATACACGGTAGGTTGCCGTAGGCCAGCCCGAGTTCCGCGTGGTCGCGGTAGTAGTTGATTTGGCGGTAGTCCTCGCTGATTATCGACCCCGCGAGTCCGTACGGCGTCGCGTTCTGGAGGTCGACGGCGTGTTCGATGTCGCCGTCGTACTCGATGAGCGCGACGTGGGGGCCGAACACTTCCTCGTGGATGCATCGGAGGTCCGGGTCGTACGGCGTCTCGTAGACGAACGGGCCGACCCAGTGGCCGTCCTCGTGGCCGTCTGGAATCTCGTCGTCGTCGAGTTCGGTCCGGTCGACCAGCACCTCGACGCCCTCTTCGCGGGCGAGGTCGTTGTATTTGCGGACCTTCTCGCGGTGTTCTGGTTCGATGAGCGGCCCCATGAACGTCCCCTCGTCGAGGGGGTCGCCGACGGCGACTTTCTCGGCGGCGGCGACGAAGCGCTCTTTGAACTCGTCGTACACGTCGGTGTGGACGATGAGCCGCTCACTCGACACACAGCGTTGCCCCGTCGTCTTGAAACTCGACAGTACCGCCGCGGGCACCGCGAGGTCGAGGTCGGCGTGTTCGGTGACGACGACGGCGTTCTTCCCGCCCATCTCGCAGGCGGCGAGTTTGCCGGGCGTCCCGCCCACCTCGTTGGCGATGGAGTGGCCCACCTCGGCGCTACCCGTAAACAGCACCGACTCGACGTCGCTGTCGACGATGGCGGCGCCGGCATCGCCGAACCCCTGAACCATGTTGAACACGCCGTCGGGAATCCCGGCGTCGACCATCAACTCCGCGATGGCGTGGGCGCACTTCGGCGTCTGTTCGGCCGGCTTCCAGACGACCGTGTTGCCCTCGACCAACGCGACTGCCATGTGCCAAAACGGGATGGCGATGGGGAAGTTCCACGGCGTGATACAGCCGACGACGCCGCGGGGACTCCGGCGCATGTAGGCGTCTTTCGCCGCGATTTCGGAGGGGACCACGTCGCCGTGGGGGTGGCGTCCGTTGCCCGCCGCCCACTCGACCATGTGGGCTGCCTCGACGATGTCCGCCTGCCCCTCGCTTATCTCCTTGCCACACTCACGGGTGACGAGTTCGCCGAGTTCGTCCGTCCGCGCCTTCAGTTCCTCGTAAACGTCCCAGAGGTACTCCGCGCGGTTGGGGTAGGACAGTTCGCGCCACTCCTCGAATGCCTCTTCGGCGGCGTCGACCGCCGTCGCGACGTCCTCCTCGGTCCCGCGGGGGAACGCACCGAGTGACTCTCCAGTCGCCGGGTTTTCGCTTACGAACGTCTCTTCTCCCTCGACCCACTCGCCGTCGATGTAGTGTGCGTGTGACGCCATACATCAACCTCCGTACGGACGGCAGAATACCCCGCCCCGACCATGGTCAGCCCCGCCGAAACCGACTGCATCGGTGCCGCGAGCGGCCACCGTCCCGACCATGGTCGGGTGACCTTCGATGGAAGACAGCGTCTTATTCTCTGCGTACGAACTGAGCATGATGGGTCAGGCACAGCCGGGGACCGGCACGCGACTGACGCTGGATCTGTGGCATCCGAACTGCTGGGCGATAGAGGCGACCGAGAAGACATCGGGCGGCGTCTTGGCACACGCGATATACAACACGCCGAAGGCCAACGTCGCAACCGACTCCGTCAACGGGCTGTTCACCGCCTTCGCGGACAGTACCGAGGATTTGGAGGAACTGCTCGCCGCCATCGAGGACTCCCCACACAGCGGCGAACTGCTGGAGTTACAGGAGCGGTTCGGGTCGGGCCACGCAGCCCCCGGCAACGTCGTCCGGGAGTTCTTCCTCGAGTACGACCCGAGCGACATGGTGTGTCCCGTGTTGCTCCAACACGGCTTCGTCCACAGCGAACCCGTCCGCATCGAGGGCGGCCGGGAGTACTGGCAGGTGAGTTTCGCCAACGAACGCGCCGACATCGAATCGGCTCTGGATGGCGTCCGCGCCGATGCCGGCGCGGAGGTCACCGTCGAGCGCATCACCTCCGGTGACGCCCGACGCCCGGAGCGACAGCGCCGACTCGACGCCCTGACGCCGACCCAACGCGACGTGTTCGAACTCGCACGCGAGCGGGGCTACTACGAGTGGCCCCGCGGCGTCTCGACGCGCGACCTCGCGGCGGAACTCGACGTCTCGAAGACGACGCTACTCGAACACCTCCGGAAGGCCGAGGCGAAACTGCTCGACCCCCAGGCCCACGAGTAGCCACTCACCGGCCGACGATAGCCCGAAGCGCGAACAGCGCGTTCGACTTCCGCTCCCGGATACGGCGGTAAAAATACGAGAACCACTTGTTGCCGTAGGGGACGTACTGGTACACCGGTACGTCGCCGGCGAGGTCGCGCTGGGCCGACTCCCGGACACCCATCAGCATCTGGACCTCGTAGGGGGTGCCGTATTCGTCGTGCATCTCGGCGGCGTACTCGAGCATCGCGGGGTCGTGGCTGCCGACCGCGACGCCGTCGTCGAACGCTCGGAAGGCGAACTCGATGCAGTCCCTATACGCCTCGTCGACCGCCTCGCCGCCTTTGTGAGCGATGTCCTTCGGTTCGTCGTAGGCGCCCTTCACCAGTCGCACCTTCCCGGGGAGTTCGGCCAGTCGTTCGAGGTCATCGCGAGTCCGCTTGAGATTGGCCTGCACGCAGACGCCCACGTCGCCGTCGGTTTCGCGGGCGTGGTGTTCGAAGGCGTCGAGAGTCACGTCGGTCGTCGTGTGGTCCTCCATGTCTATCCAGACGAAACAGTCCCGCTTCTGGCCGGCGTCGACGATACTCGCGAGGTTCTCACGGAAGGCCTCCTCGCCCACGTCGAGGCCGATTTGGGAGGGTTTCACAGAGACGCAGGCATCGACGCCCGCCTCGTCGAGGTCGTGAATCAAATCGACGTAGGCCCGCGTGTCGGCGTCGGCGTCCGCCCGCGTCTCGTAGTGTTCGCCGAGGAGATTAAGGATACCGGCGACGCCGTCGGCGTTGCAGTCCCGGATGTGGTCGATGGCCGTCGCGGCGTCCTCGCCGGCGACGAAGTTGCTCGCGATGGGGGGTATCATACTCGAGAGTGGTGTCGTTTCGGGGTCAACCCCCACCCTACCATACGATTCGGTCGGATTTGTGAGAAAATAAGACGCCTCCGCGGCCGCGGCCTCAACCGCCGAGGTACAGTTTCGACACCTCCTCGTTGTCGAGGAGGCCGTCTGCCGTGCCCTCGTAGGCGACGGTGCCCTGGTCGAGGACGTAGCCGCGGTCGGAGATGTTCAGCCCCTTCGTCGCGTTCTGTTCGACCATCAGGATGGCCGTGTCCAGTTCGTTGACGGCGACGACGTCCTCGAACACCTCGTCGGCGGTGTTCGGCGCGAGACCCGCCGAGGGCTCGTCGATGAGCAACACGTCGGGTTCCATCACGAGCGCGCGGGCGAACGCGAGCACCTGCCGTTGGCCGCCCGACAGCGTCCGTGCCTTCGCGCTGCGCTTCTCGTCGAGAATCGGGAACCGGTCGTACAGTTCCGTGATGACCTCGCCGAGGCCTTCCGAGCGGGCGACGCCGCCCATCCGGAGGTTCTCGTCGATGGTGAGCGACCCGAAGACGTTGTCGGTTTGAGGGACGTAGCCGATGCCTTCCCGGACGATGTCCTCGGGGGCCATCCCGCCGATGTCGCGGCCGTGGAAGTCGACGGTTCCCTCCCACGGCGTCAGCAGGCCGAAAGCCGTCTTGAGGACGGTCGACTTGCCGGCGCCGTTGGGACCGACGAGACAGACGATTTCGCCGGCGTCAAGGTGCATCGTCAGGTCGTCGAGGACCTGTACCTCGCCGTAGCCGCTGTCGACGCTCGACAGCGACAGCACGTGGTCGCTCACGTGCCACCTCCGAGGTACGCCTCGATGACGCGTGGGTCGCTCTGGACTCGCTGGGGTGGGCCCTCCATCAGAACGCTGCCCTGGTCGAGGACGATGACCGGGTCCGCGAGGTCCATCACGAACTCCATGTCGTGTTCGATGAGCAGGAACGTCGTCCCCTGCTCGTTGAGTCGGCGAATCTGCTCGGCGAGGTCCTTTCGAAGCGTCGGATTGACGCCCGCGACGGGTTCGTCGAGCAACAACACCTCGGGTTCGGCCAGCATCGCCCGCGCCAACTCGACCAGTTTCATCTGGCCGCCGGAGATGTCCGTCGCCGGCTGGGTCGCCAGGTGGTCGAGTTCGAACTCCTCGAGGATGCGCTGGGCGTCGGCGAGGCTCTTCGATTCGTGCTCGCCGACCTCGCCGGGAGAGGTGAACAGTTTGATGAACGACTCGCCGGGTTGGTTCCGCGGCCCGACGAGCATCGCCTCCCGGACCGTCATCCCCTCCAGTTTCCGCGGCGTCTGGAACGTCCGGATGAGCCCGTGGTCGGCGACCTGATACGGTTCGGCGCCGGTCACGTCGACGCCGTTGACCTCGACGGAGCCGCCGTCGGGGTCGTAAAACCCCGAGATGAGGTTGAAGATGGTCGATTTGCCGGCGCCGTTGGGGCCGATGAGGCCCGTAATCGTGCCGCGTTCGACCTCGAAGGTCGCGTGGTCGGTTGCGACGAGACCGCCGAATCGTTTCTGGAGGTCGTCGACGCGCAACACGACGTTGTCGGCCGACGTTTCGGTATCGTCGTCGAATTCGAATTCACTCTCACTCATCGGTATCACCTGCTTTCGATTCGCGAACGCCGGATTTCGGCGTCTTCGGGGTCGACTCGTCGACGGAACTCGGCCATATCAACTCCCGCTGTGGCGGCAACACGCCCTGTGGTCGGAACCGCATGACGAGGATGATGACGACGCCGATGAGCAGCAGGCGCATCGGGGCGGGGTCGATGGGAAGCTCGACAAACCGAACCGGCGAGATGCCGACCGGGACCTGCAGTTCGTTGAGGAACCGGGTCCCCTCCCGGATGGTGACGACGAGGACGCCGCCGAACAGCGCCCCGCGGTTCGAGCCGCTGCCGCCGAGGATGACCGCGACCCAGACGTAGAACGTCGTGATGGGGTCGAGGTCGCCGGGGCTGACGAAGAGGTTCAGATGCGCATAGAAGACGCCCGCGAGCGCCATGATGAGGCTCCCGAGGACGAACGACTGCATCTTGAACGAGTAGGTGTTCTTCCCGAGCGCTCGCGCGAGGTCCTCGTCGGAGCGGATGGTTCGCAGGACGCGACCCCACGGCGAGCGGTGGGCGCGTTTGAGAACGAAGTAGCTGACGCCGACGAAGGCCAGCACCAGCGCCACGTTCAACAGCGCGCTCCAAAAGGAGGTTTCGAGCAGTATCGGCGACCCCGGGATGACGACGATTTCCAGTCCCGGCATCGCCTCCGGGAACGTCGACAACACCGGCCAGCCCTCGAAGAAGCTCGGGATACCGCGGACGCCCGCGCTGCCGTTGGTCCACTCCCGTTGGTTGAGGATGACCAGCCGGACGACCTCCGCGAGGCCGAGCGAGGCGATGGCGAGGTAGTCCGCCCGGAGTCGAAGCGTCGGGATGCCGATGATGACGGCGAGTACCGCCGCCGCGACGAGGGCAACGACGAGGCCGTACATCGGGTTGAATCCGCCGGCTATCGGCGAGGTGCTACCGCTCATCAGTGCCGCGCCGTAGGCGCCGATGCCGAAGAACGCGGCGACGCTGAAGTTAATGAGGCCGGTAAAGCCCCACTGGGCGTTCAGGCCGAAGGACAACAGCGCGTACATCCCCGCCAAGCCGACGATGTAGAGGAAGTACGCCGGACCGAGGCCGCCGGTAACGAGGAGCGCGACGAGTAAGGCGGCGAACAGTCCGATGAAGGCGACGACGCCCTTCTCGGCGACGGTGAGCGACGCCCAGTAACCGGGGTCGTCTTCCGCATCGGCGTCGGCCTCCGGGGGTACGTCCCCGTCGGTGGATGCGTCGGCCATTCAGACCGCCTCCCCGGCGATGCCGTTCGGTCGAACGAGCAACACCGCGACCATGATGACGAACGCGATGGCGTTCGCGTACTCGATACCGATGGTGATGCCGACGGAGTCGGGGACGTACGGGAGGTACGCCCCGAAGTCAGTGAGCAGTCGGATGTCGGAGAGAATCGGCGTCAACTGGTTTATCATCCCGATGAGGAAGCCGCCGAGCATCGCGCCGTACACCGACCCGATGCCGCCGAGGATGACGGCCGCGAAAATCAACAGCAGGAGGTTGAACCCCATCCGCGGCGCCAGTTGGTTGAACAGTCCGAGGAACACGCCGCCGGCACCGGCGAGTCCGGCGCCGATGACCCACGCCAGCAGTTTGATGCGGTTGGTCCGAATGCCGCTGACACGTGCGAGGTCCGGATTGTCGGCCATCGCGCGCATCTTCCGACCGAGGTCGGTGTGCTGCAACAGGACGTGCAGGCCGGCGACGAGGACGAACGCCGAGATGACGATAGCCACGTCGTGGACGGTCACCCGGATGCCGTAGGGGACGAGCGCCTCGATGGGTCTGACGGCCTGAATCCCGTATCGGGTGAAGTCGGCACCGAAGCGAATCTGCACTACCGCGCGGTAGACGAAGGCGACGCCGATGGAGGTGATGAGCAGGCCGATAGAGCCCACGTCGAGCGGTTTGTACACGAACCGCTCGGTCACCAAGGCGACGACGACCGCCGCCGAGAGGCCGACGAGTAACGCGACGAAGAAGCCGTACGGGAGGCCGAGGACGGCCCCGCCGAGGCCGCCGACGGTGCCGAAGGTCACCAGTGCGGCGTAGGCGCCGACGGTCATCGTGTCGCCGTGGGCGAAGTTCGCGAATCCGGCGATGCTGTATATCAGCGACAGACCGATGCTCCCGAGGACGATGATACTGCTGAAGACGAGTCCGTTCGCCAGATATTCCAGAAGCGGCATCGGTCGTTAGGACTCGATGAAGCCGGTTCCGACGTAGTCGTGGTCCTCGACGGTGAGAATCTGCAGGAACCCGACGGGGTCACCGTTCTCGTCGAAGTCGATGGGGCCGCTGACGCCCTGATAGTCGACGTCGGATGGGCCGCCACCGTCGGCGAGAATCTGGCTTGCCGCCTCGAAGGAGGTTACCTTCTCACCCTCCGGGCGCGTCACGTCGCGGACAGTCTCCTGGAGCGCCGCGCCGGTGAACTCGTCTGCGGCCTGAATCGACAGCGCCGCGGTGACGACACAGTCGTAGGCGTACGCCGACCACGCGGTCGGCTGTTCGCCGTACTCGGACTCGAAGGCGGAGGCGAACTCCTGGTAGTTCTCCTGTTCGACGGGTGCGGAGGGGACGACGATTTTCATGCCGTCCATGCTTCCCTCCGGCGTGTTCTCCAAGACGTTGTCGCCGGAGACGGAGTCGGCGCCGTAGAACTGCGCCTCGTAACCGCTGGAGAACGCCTCGTTGACCATCGTCGCGAACTCCGCCTGGTAGGTGACGAACAGCCACGCGTCGGCCCCGGAGCCGTCCATCTCGGAGATGACGCTCGAATAGGACTGCTGTTCTTGGTCGTGGGGCGTGTTGTAGACGACTTCCCCGTCGAAGGCCTCGACGAAGGCGTCGGTGAGGCTCTGACCGTAGTCGTTGTTGACGTAGGTAATCGCCACCTCGTCGTAGCCGTCCTCGGCGATGATGTTCGACAGCGCCACCGACTGGGTGCGACCGGTCGGCGACATCCGGAGCAGGCCCGGGAACTCGGTGAGGTTCAGCCCCGTAGAGTTCTGGCTCAACTGCACCACGTCGGTGCCTTCGATGACGCTCTCGTAGATGGCCAGCGACACCCCGGAGCCGACGGCGCCGATGAGGAACGGCACCGAATCCTGATTGACGAGTTTCTGGGCCGCCGAAACGCCGCCTTGGCTCTGGCCTTCCGAGTCCTCGACGACGATGTCGAGTTCGCGGCCATCGATGCCGGCGTTGTTGACGCGTTCGAGTGCGAGGTCCTTCCCGCGTTGGTTTCGTTCGCCGAACGCCGACAGCGACCCGGTGAGGGCGTCGACCATCCCGATGGTGTAGGGGTCGTCGCTGCCGCCGTCGCCGTTTCCATTGCCGTTGCCGTTTCCGTCGTCGCCGTTTCCGTTTCCGTTCCCCTCGTCGTCGGTCGTGCTGACACACCCGGCCAGCGACGCCAACCCTGCCGCACCCGTCGCTTTCAGTACACTCCGCCGATTCGTCCAGTTCGTGATATCCTCTCTCATGGGCGTCTACTGGAGAGGTAACGGCACCATGGGGGTTAACCCGCTACCGACCATGGTAGGTCCATCGGGGAATTACCCTCCCATCGGCCGGCAGAGGCGACGAGTCCCGATACTCAGCGAACGGCGTCGAGGCCGCTCGATGCCGCCCGAATCGCGTCCTCGGCGGCGTCGACGAAGCCGAGAAGTTGGACGAAGCCGTGAATCATGTCGTCGTACTGGGCGTGGAACACCTCGTTGCCGGCGTCCTCCAGCGCCTCGGCGTAGGCGTCGCCCTCGTCCCGGAGGGGGTCGAAACCGGCGGTGACGACCGTCGCCGGCGGCAACCCCGAGAGGTCGTCGGCCAACAGTGGGGCGAGGTACTCGTTTCGTGAGTGGACCGGCGACTGGACGTACTGGTCCTGGAACCACTCCATCGTCTCGCGTTCGAGGAAGTACCCCTCGGCGTTCTCCTCGCGGCTCTCGTACTCCTCGAACGGCGACCCACAGACGGGATAGAACAGCACCTGGTGGGCGATGTCCGGGCCCACAACGTCGTCCGTCACGTCGAGTTCGGCGTCGCGAGCCATGAGCGAGACGCCCGCCGAGAGGTTCGCGCCGGCGCTGTCGCCGCCGACCGCGAGCGTGCCGTCGCCGTCGAACGCCTCGGAGTTCTCCTCGACGTACTCGGTGGCAGCGTAGGCATCCTCCAGCGCCGCCGGGAAGGGGTGTTCCGGCGCCAGCCGATAATCGACGGAGACGACAGTCCAGCCGCTTTCCTCGGCCAGTTTCTGACAGACGTTGTCGTGGGTGTCGAGCCCGCCGACGACGAAGCCGCCGCCGTGGAAGTACACGAGAATCGGCCGGTCACCCTCGCCGGGCCGGTAGACACGGGCGTCTAGCTCTCCGGTCGCACCGGCGACGGTGGTGTCGTACTCGTCGTACACTTCGTAGGAGGGCGTGAACTCCGCGACGGCGTCGAACTGCTGGCGGGCACCCTCGACGCCGACCTCTTCGAGCGCCGGCGTCTGGTTGACCATATCGAGGATGGGCTGTAACTGCGGGTTGGGTTCGTCTGCCATACCGTTCTGTCTTCCCAGGGACACTTGAGGCTATGTGCCGCCGCAGATACGGCTGGAATCACGTTCAGAAATTGATGCGGAGATACGACGTGTCGTTGCGGTAGTTGTACGCTTCGACGAGGGTTCCGACCGCCGCGAGGACGACGAACGCGAGGACGAAGACGCTCTCGTCGGTCGAGAGGTACCACAGCGCGAACACGACGGTCAGCCACGCCGCGTTGGCGACGTTGAAAAGCGGGTGCTCCCGGACACGGTCGAGGGCACTGGCGAAGAGGTACACAGCGACGAGAACCGACATCGCGATGAACGTCGGTGCCAGCGGTTCGTCGCTGAAGAAGACAGCGACGGCGACGGCGGCGAGGAACGCGACGAGGACGGCCACTCGATAGACGCTTACCCGGCCGAACGGGGTGGAGAGCGACATATTGGGAGGTCATCGCCAGCGCACTAATCGTTTGCCGTGGCGACCCGTCACTCCCGAATCTCGGTAAGCGAATCGCCGCCTTCGGTGGACATCGGTGGAGTCCAACACTGCCTCGTAGGCTTCGATTTTGGCAATTGGATGGGCAGCCTCAGACTCCGTTCAAAAGTCGCTTCAGTCGCCGAACGGCCCCATCCCGCCGAGGCCACCACCGCCGCCACCGCCGCCGCCCTGCATCTGTTTCATCATCCGCTGCATGTCGCCGTCGCCCATCCCCTGGAACTGCTTCATCATCCGGGACATCATCTTGTGCTGTTCGAGCAGTTCGCGGATGGTCTCCTCGTCCTTTCCGGAGCCGCGGGCGATGCGTTCGATTTGGCTCTGACCGATGGAACGGGGGTTCTCCAACTCGTTTTCGGTCATCGAGTCCATGATGACCTCGAAGTCCCGAAGGCGGTCCTGGGTCATGTCCATCGCGTCGTCGGGGAGCTGGTCCTTGATGCCGCCGCCCAGCCCCGGAATCATGTCCATCACCTGGTCGAGCGGCCCCATCTTGTTCATCGCGTTCATCTGGTTCCGCATGTCCTTCAGGGTGAACTCCCCTTTCATCAGGTCCTCGGGGTCCCAGTCCTCCTCTTCTTGGGTCTCCTGCATCGCGCGTTCGACCCGCTCGGAGAGTTGTTTGAGGTCGCCCATCCCGAGCAATCGGGAGATGAATCCCGAGGGTTCGAAGCGTTCGATGTCGCCGACCTCCTCGCCGGTCCCGAGGAAAGCGATGGAGGAGTCGGTCTGGTCGACGGCGGCGAGGGCGCCGCCACCTTTCGCCGTCCCGTCGAGTTTCGTAATCATCACGCCGTCGATGCCGACCGAATCGTGGAACCGTTCGGCCTGGTCTTTCGCGCCCTGCCCGATTGCGGCGTCCAAGACGAGCAGGTTCCGGTCGGGGTCGACGACCGACTCGATTTGCTCTAACTCCTCGATGAGGTCGTCTTCCAGCGCGTGGCGACCGGCCGTGTCGACGATGCGAACGTCGGCGTCTTTCGTCTCTTCGAGACCCTTCCGGGCGATGTCGACGGGGTCGTCGTTGTCGGGGTCGCCGTAGAAGTCGACCTCGGCGCGTTCGCACATCTGTTTGGCCTGGTCGTAGGCGCCGGGCCGGAACGTGTCGGTCTGGATGACCGCCGGACGGAGGCCCTTCTTCGAGAACCACCACGCCATCTTCGCGGCGCTGGTGGTCTTCCCCGACCCCTGGAGGCCGGCGAGCATGATGGTCTGTTCCTCCAGCGGGAGCTCGGTCGACTCGCCGACGAGTTCGACCATCTCCTCGTAGACGATTTTGAGGACGTGGTCCTTCGCGGTGGTGCCGGCCGGTGGTTCCTCCTGGAGTGCACGCTCCCGGATGGAGTCCGAGAGGTCCATCACGAGCGAGACGTCGACGTCCGCGGAGAGCAGGGAGCGTTGAATCTCCTTGACGATCTCCTCGACGTCGTCCTCGCTCAGGGTCGTCTTCCCCTGTAACTTGTCGAGCGTTCCCCGGAGGGAACTGCCCAAGTCGTCGAGTACCATTTACACTCCGTACGCTACCCAGCCGGTAAAGGCTTTGTTCGTTGCGACGGCCTCAACTGCCGGCGAGCCGAGCGCCGAACGCCGGAAATGCCTCACGACGCACCCACAGCTCGATGGCGGCGGCGCCGAGCAACAGCGGCACCGCCGCGGGCCACAGGAGACTCGCTGCCGACCCGACCGTATCGCCGCCGGAGGGGTCCGACAGGAAGGCCCCGACTTCGACGGCCGCAAAAGCGAGCGGCGAGAGCAACCCGAATCGTGCGGCGAGCGTGACCGGTAAACCGACCACGAGAAGGGGGCCGAACGCGACGAACGCGAGTTCCGCCAGCGGCGCGACGTACCCCTCGATGCCGACCGACCGCGCGACGACGCTGAAATCGTCGCCACCCGGCGACAACACGTGGACCATCCCGGTCCACAGCGCGCCAACGACGATACCGGCCGCGAGCGATGCTTCCGTCGCCGCCGACAGTCGGGACTCGTTGCGGCCGAGCAGTCGCCGACACCCGTATTCGACTCCGCCGGCGACGAGAACACCGGGGAGGACGACAGTGCCGAGCAGCGATAGCTCGATGGTCACGAGCGGGACGGCGAGAACGGCCGAAAGAAGCGGTGCGTACAACCGGAGGGCAACGAAGAGTGCCGCGCCGCCGAGGAGGGCCGTTCCGACGGCGACGGCCACTGCCGGTCTCGAAGGGAGCGTTCCAATCGCGACCATCTGGAGGCCGAACAGGGCCGCCGACACCGCCAGCGTGGCGGTCGGTGCTGGACGCCGGCGGTCGGACGGGAGCAGGGGGAGGGCCATGCGCGGCACGTCGTCCGGCATCGAAATGAGCGTTCGGTCGCTGACTGCGAACCCCCCGAGTGAAAGACCTACCACCGCGGCGGCCGACGAACGGACATGGAGCCGATTCAGGCCGCCGACTATCGCGACATCGTCCAGGTGTCGGACCCCCAGCTGTCGCCCGATGGCGAAACGGTTGCGTTCGTCCACGAAGACCCGGCAGACGACGAGAGCTACGACCGGAACGTCTACACCGTTCCGGCCGACGGCAGCGCCGATGCCGAACCGTTTACGACCGGTGGCGGCGACACCGAACCGCGGTTTTCGCCGTCCGGCGACCGACTGGCGTTCGTCCGGAGCGACGACGAAACCGCCGACGTGTACGTCGTCCCCACCGACGGCGGTGAGGCCTGGCAGGTGACCGACGTGGTCGGCGAGGTGTCGTCGATAGCGTGGCGACCGGACGGCGAGGCGCTGGCGTTCACCCAACGGGTCACCGAGGCCGAACGTCGGGCAGGTCAGGACCTCGCGGTCGAGGACGACTACGAACGGGAGACGCCGGACCCCCGCGTCATCGACCGGATGGTGTACCGCGCCGACCAGCAGTACTTCGACGGCACGCGGAGCCACGTCTACACCGTCGACCTCGATGCGGAGTCCGTCGAACGTCACACCGACGGCGACTTCGACTTCGTCGCCCCGACGTTCGGTGACGACGAGACGCTGTACTACGGCGTCAAACGCGGCGAGGAACCCGACGACACCATCGAGTACGACATCGATGCCCTCGACATCGAGACGCTGGCCCGTGAAACGGTGACGACGACGACCGCCTGGGAGTTGGACATCGAGGCGACCGCCGACGGCGACATCGCCTACCCCTACACCGAACCCGACCGGCCGACCATCCGACAGCGGGAAATCGAGGTGTTCGACCGCGATGCGGACACGGCGGTTCGACCGACCGCAGGCATCGACCGCATGGCCGGCACCTTCGCCTTCGACGGCGACGCGCTGCTGTTCTCGACGCCCGACGAGGGCCACCGGACGGTTCGGCGCGCGCCGCTCGTCGATACCGACCGCGAGGACATCGAGGTCGTCGTCGCACAAGGCGACGTGACGGCCTTCGACGCCCGCGACGGCCGCGTCGTCGTGACGAAAAGCGAGTGGGACCACCGCGGCGACGTGTTCCTGACCGACGCGGGCGAGGAGCGCCGACTCACGACCGTCAACGACGAGTATCTCGACTCCCACCACGTCGCCGAACCCGAGGAACTCCGCTTCGAGAGCGACGACGGCGTCGAGATACAGGGGTGGGTGCTTCACCCCCCGGAGTTCGACGAGAGCGAAACCTATCCCCTCGCGGTCGAAATCCACGGCGGTCCCCACGCGATGTGGTCGACGGCCGGAACGATGTGGCACGAGTTCCAGACGCTCGCGGCCCGCGGCTACGTCGTCTTCTGGTCGAACCCGCGTGGGTCGACGGGCTACGGCGAACAGTTCATGGCCGCAATCGAACGCGACTGGGGAGCAGTGACGAGTACCGACGTACTCGCGGGCGTCGACGAAGTGTGCGAACGCGACTACGTCGACGACGCCCAGCAGTTCCTCACCGGCGGCTCCTTCGGCGGTTACATGACCGGCTGGCTAATCGGCCACACCGACCGCTTCGCCGGCGCCGTTTCCCAGCGCGGCGTCTACGAACTCAACTCCTTCTACGGGTCGACCGACGCCTTCCACCTCGTCGAGTGGGATTTCGACGCGACGCCGTGGGAGGACCCCGAGTTCCTCTGGGAGCACTCGCCGGCGGCCCACGTCGAATCGGTCGAGACGCCGACGCTCGTCGTCCACGCCGACGACGACTACCGCGTCCCCGTCAACAACGGCGAACTGTTCTACCTGTTCCTCCGCAAGCAGGGCGTCGACACCCGACTCGTCCGCTACCCACGTGAGGGCCACGAACTGTCTCGGTCCGGCGAACCGGGCCACGTCGTCGACCGACTGGAGCGCATCGCCCGGTGGTTCGACGGTTACTCCGAACACCACGACGCCCCACCGGCGCTCGAACGCGGCGACGAGGGGTTGTCTGCGGGCGAGGCCGCCGACGAGGAGTGACGCCCCCGACAGTCGTCAGAGCTAACACCGATAGACCGAAACGTCGCGTGTGTTTGACGCCGCGACGCTCGCCGTCTATCTGACCGCCGCCGTCGCCCTGATTCTGACGCCGGGGCCGGACACGGCGTACGTCCTCGCACGCGGCGCCGGCGAGGGGCGACGCGCTGGCGTTCTCTCCGCGCTCGGCGTCTCGACGGGGATTCTCGTCCACACCGCCGCGGCCGCATTCGGCCTCGCCGCGCTGTTTTCCGCCGTCCCGGAGGCTCGAACCGTCGTCGTCACGCTCGGCGCCGTCTATCTCACCTATCTCGGCGTGCAGTCACTCCGCGCCGCCGACGACGACACGCGCGAGGCGGCCGAGGGGCGTCCCTACCTGCAGGGACTGGCGGTCAACGTCCTCAATCCACAGGTCGCGCTGTTTTTCCTCGCCTTCCTGCCGGGGTTTGCACCCGAAGCGAACCCTGCCGCCGGCATGCTGGTTCTCGGCGCGCTGTACGCCGCCATCACCGCCGTCTATCTCGGTGGCGTTGGCGCGCTGTCGGGACAGTTCGGCGGCGAGAGCCCGTGGCTCCAGCGCGTCTCGGGGGTCGTCCTGCTCGGAATCGCCGGCTGGCTCGTTTTGTAGTGGATTCGACCCGAAAACAGGGGGCACGGCTGAGATTTATATACGGAGCCGCGGCCACCGACGGCCGTGACGTAATCCGAACCCGCGGCGAACACGGCGGGAGCCCGGTGGCCCGCCGCGGGAGCGCGCTGTCGTGTCCGACCACCGGCTGTCAGCCCAACCGAATCGGTTCGCTCGTCAGTTCGACTGACACCGACACCGACTCGCCGGCCGAGAAGTCGTGGCCATCGTGGAAGACGAGTTTCGCGCCGAACGGCACCTGCGAGGCGAACAGCGATAGCCCCGTCGCTCGGACATCGTTGGCGTAAACGGCCACGTCCTCCCAGCGAAGGCCCCGTCCCGTCACCTCGCCGACCGTCGTTCCGAGCAGCGACACCGACCCCTCGTGTTGCCGTAGCGTTCCACCACCGGCGTAGTGGGGAAGTCCACCATCAAGCGGAACCCCCTCGTCGCTGGACAGCGCCGCGAACCCCTCCCCCGTGTACGTCGGCGCGTCGAGTGAGACGTGGGTCGGTCCCGTCTCCAGCACTTCGCCAGTGCCGTCCCACGGCACGCCAGCGACCGCCACGTCCAACTCCAACGATAGCGACCCCGATGCCCGCCGGAGGTTCTGGTCGTGGCTCCGGAAGCCGAGGTGGACGTGGTTGTCGACCCACTGTCCGAAAAACCCCGAGCGGACGAGCGTGCCGAGCGAATCACCGACGTCAACCGACTCCCCCCGCCGAAACCGCCGGGTCGACGTGGAGGATACGGGCGACCACGTCGCCACAGTCGACGAGTATCAGGTGGTCTTCGTCGACAGCGTACGGTTTCGGCGGACAGCGAACCGTTCGCGTCTCGATGACTTCACCGGCGACTGGCGAGACTGCCTCGTCGGAGCCAGGGTAGAAATCGACGGCACAGCCGCGGTCGTGTGCCGGATACGGCGAGTTGTACAGCGAGAACCGCTCGTAGCGTTCGACGACCGACGCCGGCAGCGTCACCATACCGCGGCTTCGGGCCGGGCCGTTTTAGCCCCGTCGTCACCAACTCGACCCATGCGCGTGGTTCGAGGCCGCAGTGGTGACGTGAACGCCGACCGGGAGGTCGGAGCCGCGCTCTCGGCCGGCGTCGAGGCGACCGGCGAACCGGCGCTCCGTGTGTGGACGCCTCACCAACAGGTCGCCTTCGGCCGCCGCGACGCCGCCAGCGATGGCTATGACCGCGCTCGGCAGGCCGCCCGGCAGCGAGACTACGCGGTCGTCGAACGCGAGGTGGGCGGCCGCGCAGTTGCCTACACGGGTTCTGTCGTTGCGTTCTCTCACGTCGTCCCGAACCGCAACGGCGAGGGCATCGGCGACCGATACGACGACGCGACCGACCGACTGAAACGCGCCCTCAGTTCGCTCGGAGCGACGGTCCGCGACGGCGAACCCGACGGCGCGTTCTGCCCCGGCGACCACTCGCTGCAGGGTGGGGGAAAAATCGCCGGCATCGCTCAGCGCGTCCGCCGCGAAACCGCGACCGTCGGTGGCTGTATCGTCGTCCGAGCGGCCGACGAATCCGCCATCGCCGACGTACTCACGCCGGTGTACGACGCCCTCGGTGCGCTGTTCGACCCGGAGTCGGTCGGCAGCGTCGAAGCGGCGGGCGGACCCGGTGATCCTGATGGGGTCATCGATGCCGTCGAGTCGGCGTTCGTCGGGAAGCGACGCGTCGAACGCGTCGCGGCGGAGGACGTACTCCGTGACGTTTAGGAGTCGGCCCCCCACAGTCGGAGTAATGCTCATTCGGAACGCGACGCTCGCTGACGGCCGGGTTCGTGACGTGCTCGTCGACGGCGAAACCATCGCCGAGGTCGGGGAGGAACTCGACGCCGACAGAGACGTACTGGACGCCGACGGAAAGCGGCTCCTTCCGGGGATGATAGACGCCCATGTCCACTTCCGAGAGCCGGGATACCCCCACAAAGAAACGTGGACGACGGGGTCGCAAAGCGCCGCCGCTGGCGGCGTGACGACGGTGTTCGACCAACCGAACACCGACCCGCCGACGATAGACGCCGCGAGTTTCGAGGAGAAAGCTCGATTGGCGCGGGAATCGGAAATCGACTACGGCATCAACGGCGGCGTTACCGAGGACTGGAAGCCCGAGGAACTGTTCGAGGAACCCATCGCGGCGCTCGGCGAGGTGTTCCTCGCTGATTCGACCGGCGAGATGGGCATCGACGCCGACCTCTTCGAAGATGCCCTCAAAAAAGCGGAGGCGGCAGGCGTGAAAGTGACCGTCCACGCCGAGGACGCGACGCTGTTCGAAGAGGCGGCCACAGAACGCGACGACGCCGATGCCTGGAGCGCCTACCGCACCGCCGAGGCCGAAATCGAGGCCATCGACCGCGCCTGTACGGTCGCGAACGGCCTCGACTCCGGAATTCACATCGCCCACACCTCGACGCCGGAGGGCGCCGACATCGCCGACGAAGCGGGGATGACCTGCGAGGCGACGCCGCATCACCTCTTCCTGTCGCGTGACGACCTCGAAGAACTCGGAACGTTCGGCCGGATGAACCCGCCGCTGCGGAACGAGCGGCGGCGAGACGACCTGTTCGAGCGACTCGTCGACGGCACCGTCGACATCGTCGCGACCGACCACGCACCCCACACTCGCGAGGAGAAAGACGCCAGCATCTGGGACGCGCCGAGCGGCGTTCCCGGCGTCGAAACCGCCCTCCCACTGTTGTTGGAGGAGGCCCGGACGGGAACCATCGACTACGAGCGCGTCCGGGACGTGACCGCGGCGAACGTCGCCGATATCTTCGAGTTACCGAACAAGGGGCGCATCGAGGCGGGCAACGACGCCGACCTCGTGCTGTTCGACCCCGACGCGAGCGTGTCGATTCGCGGCGAGAAACTTCACGCGAAGTGCGGGTGGACGCCGTTCGAGGGTCGCGATGCCGTTTTCCCCGAATTGACGATGGTTCGGGGGACCGTCGTCTACCACGACGGCGAGTTCGGTGAAGGAGACGGGGAAAACGTCCGCGAGTAGCGCGGGTCAGTCGTCGGCGGCGTCGGCGGCGATGTCGGCGTCGGTGCCGTCTTCCGTGGCGTGCATCTCGTGGCCGCAGTTCGGACAGGCGAGTTCGTCGTGTCGCAGCGCCGCCGAGGACTCCCGGACCTCGCGCATGACACTGGAGATGCGCTCTTCGGCCTCCAGTTCCTCGTCGACGGTGAGTTCGACGCCCTCGACTTCGAGGAGGAACTTCGCCACCTCGGTAATCTCGTACATCAGGTCGTCGAGTTCCTCGGCGGTGTAGAAGTCACACATCGCGCCGTAGAGGAACGTCGCGCCGGCCTTTCGGACCTTCTCGTCGAACGACGAGCGGGCCTGATTGACCGCCTGCGGGCTGTAGGTGTCGGTCATGAACGGGACGAGTTCCGGGAGGTTCTCGCCGATTTTCGTCATCTCGACGCCGGTTTCCGTGCGGAAATCCGCACAGAGTCGCGCCATCGCCCACTCGCGGGCGGTGATGTACGTCCGGTCCCGGAGGAACTCGTTAGCACGGTCGTAGGTCGCCCCGTCGATTTTCGAAAAGCGGGCGTACTCCCGGACGTCCTCGGGAACGTCAGCGTCGCTATCAGCTTCGCTGTCGGTGCGTTCGTCCTCCGGGAGTCGTCTGAACGCCGGCGTCGGTTCCTCCCCATCGTCCGTCGCCTGCGCGTCGTCGGCCATACTGGGCGTAGCGTTCTGCCGCCGAAAAAGCGTATCGGCGTTGTCTGACGGGTGGCGTACGCGTGGTCCGACCGTAAGGAGGACCACGTTTTGTGCGAACGGCGAACGGAATGAGCCGTGAGTCGCGTCAGCCGACCGGAGGGAGGCCGACGGATGAGCAAGCGGGGAGCGTAGCGACCCGCGAGCCGTGAGCGACCACACGACAATTCAACGAATCTACACGAGAGGCCGGGAGGCTTTTGCTTCGGGGCGTCAAGCACCGTACATGAAGGTGCTGCTGGGCATCGGCGGAAGCGAGGACTCCCTCTATGCGCTGGAGCAAGCCGTCGCACGAGCGATGGCGGCCGGCGACGACCTCACCATCGCTATCGTGGAGAATCCGGACTCCTCGATGGACGAAGGGGAACTGCGGGCCCGCGTCGACGCGGTGTTAGAGAACGAGGGCTTCGACGCCGAGGTGGTGTCGCTCTCCGGGCACCCGGGGAGTCAGTTGCTCGAGTTCGCCGAGCGCGAGGAGTTCGACCGAATCGTACTGGGCGGCGGCGAGACGAGCCCGCTCGGAAAAGTACAACTCGGCTCTATCGCCGAGTTCGTTCTGTTGAACGCCCAAACGACGGTGACGCTCATCCGATGACTCGCGAGTACCCCGACGAGGTGGCCGGCCCCTACGAGGGACCGCCCCGTTCGTTCGCCGACCGCGACGGCCGCGACATCGAAATCCGCCGCTACGACGACGAGTTCGAGACGCTCGTCGAGATGTATCTGCAGTTCGACCCCGAGGACCGCGCACAGGGGATTCCGCCGACCGCCGAGAAGGGGATTCGGAAGTGGCTCGACAACCTGCTCCTCGATGAGTGCGTGAACGTCGTCGCCTGGCACGGCGACGACGCGGTCGGCCACGCGACGCTCGTCCCCGACACCGAGGGCGCCTCGGAGTTGGCCATCTTCGTCCTTCGAGAGTACCAGGAGGCGGGTATCGGAACCCAACTCATCGAGTGTCTGCTCGGAGCCGGTCGGGAGAGCGGCATCGAGCAGGTGTGGCTCACCGTCGAGCGCTGGAACAAGGCCGCGACGGCGCTGTACCGGAAGGTCGGCTTCGAGCCGTGCGACACCAGCGGCTTCGAGTTGGAGATGGCCGCGAAGTTGGCCGCCTGAGTACGGAACGCGGGCCTCAGAGCGGGGTCCGACGCCGAGGTCTTTTCAATACCCTTTTGCCGACGCATCGAGTTGATGCCCGTATGGCAGACTTTCAGGTCGTCGTCGGCGACCCAGAGGAGGGCACTACGCACTCCTTCGACGTTGACGGACAGGACGCGAACCGATTCATCGGCCGCTCGCTCGGCGAGACGGTCGACGGCGACGCCGTCGGCCTCCCCGGCTACAAGCTCGAACTCACCGGTGGCTCCGACACCTCGGGGCGACCGATGCGGGAGGACGTGACCGGCACCGGCACGAAGGCCATCCTGCTCGAGGGGGGCGTCGGCTTCGAGCCGAGCGTCGACGGCGAGCGCAAGCGCGTGACCGTCCGCGGCGCAGAGGTCTCCGACGACACGCGACAGATTAACGCGAAAATCGTCGGTCGCGGCGACCAGTCCGTCGAGGAACTGCTCGGCGCCGACGAGGACGACGAGTAATCTCCCCTTCTGTTCGTATCGCATCCATGCCCAGCCTTTCCTCCGACGGCGTCGAGACTGTTCGCGTCGCCATCGAATCAGCCGGCGCGCTCGACCGACCGAAACTCGTCGTTCCCGAAGGGACGATGCCGGAAGGCGTCATCCGCATCGAGGCCGACGAGTCGACGTATCACGCCCTCGTCGAGGTCGGTCTCGACGGCGAGTACGAACTGCGCGGCCTCTACGACAACGCTCGACTCGCCCGAGAGGGCGGCGGTGAGAACCGCCTCACCGAGTGGGTCGAATCCGCCGGCCTGGAAGCGGGTCGCTCGGCGCTTCTGGACGTGGTCGTCGAGGGCGAACAGTACGGGCTTCGTGCGCCCGGCGAGCGGGCAGTCTACGACATCGCGGAGACGCCCGATGACAGCCTCGCCTCGATAGCGGAGGACCTCGACGGATGAGCGCCGACGACGACCGCCCCGCGAGCGCGCTGTACGACGCGTTCTTGGAGGGCGAGCGCGTCGACGACATCCTCGTGTACCTCCACGAGGAGGGCGTCGGGTCGATGGGGGAGTTACTCGAAATCGGCACGCGCGTCGACGACGGCGTCGTGTTGGTGTTGCCCGGCAAGGAGGGCCGGTCGGCGTTCCAGCAGGCGACGGGCCTCGACGCGATGGACTTCGCCGGGATGGCGATGCAGACCGACGGCGACATCGACGCCGACTGCACCGGCGGGACGTGTCCGGACACCGAGGACAAGCCCGACGAGGACCACTACGTCAAGTTCGTCTTCGCCTTCGCCGAAGAGCAAAACGAGGGCGTCGGCGGCATTTACGCCGACGGCGACGTGATTCACGGCTATGCGGCCTGTGCCTGCGGGACGACCTACTCCGATAAGTGGGTCGTCGACGAGGCGTAGCAGTAACTCAGCGGTCGGTTTCGACGCCTTCCTCGTCTTCTTCGGGTAGGTTCCGGAACGCATCGAGGATGACCTGTTTCGTGATAGCGCCCCGAGTCGTCCAGTGGTGGGCGTAATCCAGCATGTCGTCGTAAATATCGGGTTTACAGCCCGCCGCTTTCGGGTGGCCGCCGCCGTTGACCTGCCCGGCGACCTCGTGACAGCGCTCGAAGGAGTCGGTGCCGCGGATGGAGGCCGACCCCGCGGGCTTGACGATGACGGAGGCGTCGGCGCCCTCCTCGCGCATCGCTTCGGCGACCTCGTTCTGTGAACAGCGGCCGTAGGTGACGCCGACGGTCCACTCGCCGATGGCCTCGAACTCGGCGCGCTCGATAGCCTTCTCGATGAGCGCCTCCTTCTCGACGCGCTGTTCTTCGAGGAACGACTCCACCTCGGGCGGGAGGTCGGCGGCGTGTTCGACGACGGTGTCGATGTACTCCTCGGGGTCGGCCCAGTAGGCGTAGTCCGCGATGTCGTCGCTGCGAGGGTCCTCACGCAACCAGAGGTCGTGGTCGCGGGTGACCGCCGCGAGGTCGGCGTAGCGGTCGTCGAAGGTGTAGTCGAGTTCCGCAAGCGCCACATCGGTCGTACACACCTCCTCGGAGTCGCCGACGGTCAAATCGGCGTACTCCTCGACGGACCGCACGAGGTCGTCGTCCCACTGGTGGTGGTCGAACCACCGAACCGAGGTGGCGCGTTCGGCGACCGCCGGCAGCGCCTCGATGTCGCTCTCGGAGTCCGGACAGAGGTCACAGACGAACACCTCGAGGTCGGGTTCGCCGAACTCGGCGACGTACTCCAAGGCCTCGGCGATTTCGTGGGGGCCTGCGGGAAGGAGAGCAGCCTCGCCGAAGGCCACCCGGAGGAGTGCGACACAGCCCAGTCCGTCGGCGTCGGGGTCGGCGACGACGACCCGGTCGGCGCCGGCAAGGGCCTCGCGGGCCTCCTTTTCGGCTTGGGCTTCGTCGAAGGAATCCGGCGTGAAGAAGCCCTCGCCGGGCAGGACCGAGCGGCGGCCCAGCGGGATGTTGTCGTCGTCGATGAGATAGTCGTCCATACCGACGGGAGGGGCGGCGCGGGGAATAATCCCACCGCTTGCCGCCGGCCGGTCACTCCAGTTGTCGGACGGTCAACACCGGCCGCGAACACGTTCGGACGACGCGTTCGGCGACGCTGCCGAGCAGAAAGGAGTGTTCCCCGTGGCGTCCGCGCGTCCCCATCGCCACCGCGTCGGCGTCGACATCGTCGGCGTAGCCGATTATCTCCTTGGACGGCGGGCCGGCCCTAACGGCGGTTTCCAACTCAACGCCGTCCCCGCGTGCCGTGTTCGCCTCGACGACGGCGTCGAGGGCCTCGTGGCTCTGTTCGTCGAGGGCTTCGCGAACCTCCTCGTGGATTCGGTCGGGGAGCGATTCGACGTGACTCTCGTCGATGACGTACAGCGCGTGGACGGTCGCATCGAAGCGCGACGCGAGGTCGAGCGCACAGTGGACCGCCCGCGAGACGCTCTCGGAGCCGTCGGTCGCCACGACCACCGTCTCGAACATACTCGGTCTCGGCGGGGCGACGGCATAAAAGTACGCGGCTGGACTCAATCGACGCGGACGACTCGCATCGGCTGGTCCGTGTACACACGGTCCACGACGTACACGCTCCCGCCGGCTACGATAGGCGCGGACACGTTGGACTCGAAACCGAGATGCCAGCGAGGCTCCCCGTTTTGGACATCGAGCGCAGTGAGTCGGTCGCCCTCGCTGATACAGAGGGCGTCTGGTGTCACTGCGGGCGTCCCCACGACGCCGCGGTCGCTCTCGTACTCCCAGCGCATACACTGCGATTCGACATCGTAGGCGAAGAGTCGACCGCTCCCGTCGTCACGGAGAGACGTGACGAAGAGGATTCCGCCAGCCAGCGCGGGCGGCGTCGTCGCGGCACCCTCGAAGTCGGTACGCCACGCGGTGTCGCCGGTGTCGGCGTCGAGTGCGAACAGTTGACTCTTCGGAGACTCCCCGTCGGCGTCCGTCCTGTTATGCCCCATCAGTCGGACATCTTCGCGGTGGGCGACGACGAACAATCTGCTCTCGCCGGCAACGACGTGACCGGGAATCCGCCAGTCGTCCGGCACCGAAATCTCGCGCTCCCACGCGATGTTTCCACCGTGGTCGAGTGCGTGTATCGTTCTGGTGTCACCCGAGGTGTCGTTTCTGTCGAAGGTGTAGACGTGGTTCTCGGTGACAGCGGGAGTAGCCCACAGCGTCCGCCACGAGGAACCGTCCGACCCTTCGACGACGTTCGCGCCGAGTTCCGTGTGCCACTCCGCGGTTCCATCGTCGGTTCGGACGGCGCGAACGCCGGTGTTAGTACAGACGTAGACGGTGCCGTCTCTGACGGTCGGGGCGATGGGCAAGAGACCGCCGCGAAACGAGGCAGTGGTGTCGATGTCCCACCGTACCGTCCCGTCCTCGGTGGCTACGCCCTGAAGAAGAACGTGGCCGTCGGCGTTCTCCGTGAGTGCGACGACGGTGCCGTCGGAAACGGCGACGGGCCATCGAGTCCGGTCGAACTCGTCGTAGCGCCAGCGGACGGTGTCGTCGGCCGCGACTGCGGAGACCGAACCCGTACCCGAATCCGCTACGTAGAGGTCCTCGGCGATAACGGGCGGAAGGAGTGCCTCACTTCCGGGTGAACGCCACCCGACGGTCGAGGGGGCGGCTGGAACGCCGGAACCGGGAACGAAATTCGCGTTCGTGGCCGTCGCGGCGAACTGCGGCCACGTGTCTGGTCCGGTCATTGTCGGAAGGTTTACCGGAGTCAGACAGCCGCTTTCCGAAGCGTCCGTCGTTCCATCGAGGCAGCCAGCGAGTCCGGTAACCAGACACCCCGAAGCGGCGAGTAGGGCGCGCCTCCCCAGTCTCATACTTGCGGAAGTCGCCAAACTCGTAACTTAATTATGCGAGTTATTCACCGTATTTTAAATCGTTCGTAGGGCGTATCGATATTCCGTTCGCCGAGACGTATCGAACGCCGAAGGAAGCACCCTCACGAGACGACCCCAGCGCGGATGGTTTTTTGACCACCCCTCACGAGGGTAGCGTATGGAGGTCGAAACGGTCCTCGTTCCGGTCGACGGGTCGGATGCGGCGATGGAGGCCGTCGAGTACGCCACGGCCATCGCCGAACGCTACGACGCCGTCGTCCACGCGCTGTACGTCCTCGGGGAGAACGCCGCCGCGGCGATGGAGGAGGGCAGCGTCGAGGCCGCCGCCATCGCCGAGCGCGGCGAGCAGGTGATGGCCGGCGTCCGTGCGGTCGCCGACGGCGTCCCAATCGACCACTCCTCGGCGTACGGCTACTCCCAGACGCGGCTCTCTCAACACCCCGGCAGCGTCATCCTCGACGTGACGGAGTCGCTGGAGGCCGATTTCGTCGTCATTCCACGCGAACCCGTCACGGGCGACCCGGAAGCCGTCATCGAGAAAGCCGCCGAGTACGTCCTCGCCCACGCCTCACAGCCGGTGCTGTCGGTGTAAGAGCATTCGCGAGGCGCGCGAAGCGCGCCGAAGCGATTCACCGGCGGCGAGCGAAGTGAGCCGCCGGGTCGTTTTTCCCCAAGTTTTTGCGGGAGGGGGTTCCCGCAGCGAGCGTAGCGAGCGAGGAAACCCCCTCTCGTAAAAAGTGGGTGTTAGTAAGCACTCATCCCCGTCAACTCTTTACCGACGATGAGTTTCTGAATCTCGGTGGTGCCGTCGGGGATGGTCATGACGCTGGCGTCCCGATAGTAGCGTTCGAGCCGGTTCTCGGTTTTCAGCCCCTCGCCGCCGTGAATCTGCAGGGCGTTGTAGGTGGCGTCGACGGAGCGTTCGGCGGTGTACCCCTTCGCCAGCGAGGAGATGAGGCGGGCGCGGTCGTCGCCGCGTTCGAGCAACTCCAGCGCGTGCCGCGAGAGGTGTCGCGACGTTTCGAGGTCCCGCAGAATCTCGTACAGTTTTTCCTGGACGAGTTGGGTCGACCCGATGGGGTTGCCGAACGTCTCGCGCTCTTCGGCGTATTCGAGGGCTTCCTCGAAGGCGGCCTGCATGATGCCGACGGCCATGAACGACATCCCCGTCCGCATGAACGAGAACGTCGCGTTGAGCGCCTTCTGTTCGAAGAACAGTTGTGAAACCGACTCGGGGAACGGGACGATTTCCTGCATGTCGGCGCCGTCCATCAGGGCGTTGCCGACGATGTTCGACAGGCGGTTGTCCTCGGGGATGCGCACGCCGTCGAAGTACATCTTCCCGTTGTTGACGCCCTTCCAGCCGAGTTTGTCCATCGTTTCGGTCTCGAACGGCGAGTTCGCTTGGTCGACGAGGAACATGTCCTGGGTGTCGGCTTCGTCGTCGTGGGCGACGACCAAGGCCACGTCGGCGATGGGCGCGTTGCCGACCCACTGTTTCTTCCCTTCGAGGACGTACTCGTCACCGTCTTTGTAGGCGACGGTGTTTGGTCGGGCGGTGTCGCTGCCGCCCTCGGGTTCGGTGACGGCGAGACAGCCGATACACTCGCCGTCGTGGAGTTTCTCCAGCATCGCGTCCTGCGTCGCGTCGGCGGCGTGTTGGACGAACACCGACGGGAACGACATCTGTAAGGCGACGTTGAGGCTGGGCCACACCCGGGAGACCTCCTCGGAGACGATGGTGAACCGTTCGAGGTTGCCGAAGTACTCCTCGGCGACGCCGGGTTCGAAGCCGATGTCGAGTTCCCGGAGGACGCCGGTGTACTCGAGGAACTCCTCGCGTGTCAGCGGCTCGCGGTCGGCCTCGTCGACGATGGGTTCGATGTGCTCTTCGAGGTGGGCCCGAAGGGTTTCGCGGAACTCCCCACCGTCGTCGTCGTAGTACATCTTACTCGAAGCTCTCCGAGAGGCTCCCCATGATGGGGGCGAGTTGGGTGCCCGTCGCGACGGGGCCGTCCATCTCGTACTGCTGGCTCATGAACCCCTGGACGGGGTCGATGGCACCGGTGATGAGGCCGACGAGGTTGTCGGCGGGACCGCTGATTTTCAGCGTCGGGTCCTCTAAGGTGCCGGCGCCGCCGGTGAGCGTCTTCTCGGAGCCGTCGACGTGCATGTGGCCGTCCATCGGGCAGTCGGTCGCCTCGAAGTTGACCGTGATGTCCTGGCCGATTTGCTCTTGGACCTCGGGGCTGTTCGCGACGATGACCTCCATGCCGGTCCACAGGAAGTTCTGGAACTGGTCGGCCGTCTGGGGGTTAGCCTCGACGAACGGCGCGACTTCCATCTCGTCCATGCGGCCGACGAGGCGGCCGAAGAGGCCGGGGTTCTCCTGGACGAACTCGCGGGTCTGTCCGTCGAGGTCGGCCAGCAGGTCGGGGAGGTCGGCTTCCAGTTCGTCTGCGGACTTCTCGAGCGATGCTTCGATGCAGTCTGTGAGTTCACTCATGGTCGGATTTCGGGGCTGAGGCCCCGTGTACCGAGTCAGTTCGGGCGTTCGTCCCTGTGGATTGTTCCTCCCATGGGTGGGTCTTTATGTTAGGACGCCGTTCGCTTCATTCGTTACCGATGAGGTCCGTTGCCAAGCGTTTATATCCATGAGTTACCATTGAAAGGTACAATGCGATACGTTCGGACGGTCATCATCCCTCGGGAGGGCGGGTTGCATCCGGTCGACGAGACGCTGGCGGCGGAGCCGAACGTCACACGGGAGTTGCTCCACAACATCAGTCTGCTGGACGACGACACCGCAATCACGCTGTTTCAGCTCTCCGGCGACGTCGAGCGGATACGCGAAATCGCCTCCGAATCCCCCGAAATCCTCGAATACCAGATTTCCGAGGGCGAAGACCACGTCACCATCTACGCCCACTTCGTCCCGAACGACACCGTCGTCGACCTCCTCAGCCTGTTTCGGGAGTACGAACTCATCCTCGATATGCCGCTGGAGTACACCGCCGACGGCGGGTTGCGCGCCCACATCGTCGGCGAAGAGGACGTGATTCGGGAGGTCATCCCGAAGGTTCCGGACGGCCTCGGCCTCAATCTCGAACAGATAAGCGACTACGTCCCCGAGGAAGAACGGCTGTTTTCGATGCTGACGCCGCGACAACAGGAGACGTTGCAGGCAGCCCTGGAAGTCGGCTACTACCGCGTGCCGCGAGAGGCGACCCACCAGGACATCGCCGACCACCTCGACCGCTCGGACGGGACGGTGGGCGAACACCTCCGGAAGATAGAGGCGAAAGTGATGGCGGCCATCGCGCCGTAGCGGCGCGTCTCGTTCGTTTCAGGAAACCGCTTCGAACGCGCTGTCGACGAGTGAGGGGTCGTACGTCCACGTGCCGTAGAACTCGTCCGGGCCGCGCTGTTCGGCGACGAGCGCACACTTCTGTCGGTCGTCACCGTCGCCGTCGAAGACGAGAAACCAGTACCGACCGGTGTCGGCGTCCGCCTCGACGTGGACGGTCAGGGGGAGGCCCCGGAGAGATTCGGTGTCCGCCTCGGGGATGACGTGGATATGGATATCGATGTCGGTCACCTCGGCCAGTTGGCGGTACAGCGACCGCTGGGCGTCGAACGCCGCGACGGACTGGAACCCGACGTGGAACGTGCCGCGACCGACGCGCCACGCGCGGTCTTCGAGTTCCCGAGAGGTCGCGAGCAGTTGGCGGCGGTGCAAGGAGGCGAACACCGTCGTATCCAGTAACTCGAAAACCGCGCGATACGCGGGGGACAGTTCCCCGAGGTCGTCGGGCTGGCGAATCGGTGGCCGGAGGAACTCTCGGAGCGTGTCGGCCGACACCGCGCCACGAAACCGCTCGCCATCGCGGACGACGACGAACGGGTCGGGACCCGCCGGCGGCAGGTCTCTGTACGTGATGTCGACGTTTCGGGTGGCGAACTGCGAGCCGAAATCGTCGGGTTCCCGCCGGTAGTAGACGACCGACTTCTGGTGTCGCTCGGCGTTTTCGAGGATGGATTCCAGCGACATAGCGCGCGTGTGGCTCCGTGTCACTCCGACTCTGGAGGTTGTTCGATTCGGGTCGAGAACCGAATCAGGTCGGCCACGGCATCCGGAACCGTTTCGAGGCGGATTTCCATCTCCTCGCGGTCGTAGGCGACCAGTCCGCTGTCGGCGAGCAACGGAAGGTGGTGGTGATACAGCCGGATTTCGAGTTGCCGCCGCTCGTCCGGCCCGACGACCACCCCCTCGGAAGCGACCCACCCGGTGAGGATGTCGATCAACTCCTCGAAGGTGGCGTCCTCCCGTTCGAGGAGATACCCCAGCACTCGCCGACGCGTCCGGTTGGCGAGCGCTCGAAAGAGGGCATCGGGTGACGACACGGCGTCGAGTGCCCCCTCATCCCACCTCGGTTCGCCGGCATCCCCCTCCGTGAGTTCCGTTTCGTCAGGCATCTCTGTAACCCCTAGATTCCTTGATAGCGTACCACACAGCATAACGTTTTTATAAAATTTCTAGTACAGAAGTATAAAAATTATCTAGATAGGGTTCCGGACGGCACTACTCCGGACCACGGCCGTGAGCCGGCCCAGTCGTCTGTCGAACGCCGTCGGTGTTCTCCGCGAGGGCGGACTGCATAAACGGCCTCGCATACGAGCGCACAGCGTTTGGCCGCCGTGGGAGAACTCCCGGGTATGACCGAGCCGCCGTGGTTCAACGAGTACGAGGACTTCGGTATCGACGAGTCGCTGGAACCGTATCCCGACCACCCGCTGCATCGGTTCCTCTACGACGCCGCCGAGGACTACCCCGAACAGGGCGTCGTCCAGTCGGGGCGGACGGTGACCTACGCGGAGTTACGCGAGGACGCCGACGCCCTCGCGGCCGCGCTTCAGGACCGCGGCGTCGAGAAGGGTACGCGGGTGGCGACGGTGCTACCCACCTCGGCGCAGTTCGTGCTTGCGACGCATGCCATCTCGCGGGCGGGCGGCGTCCACGTTCCCAACGACTTCCTCGACGCCGACGAGGACCTCGTCTACCGCCTCGAACAGAGCGACCCCGAGGTGCTCATCGGCCACGACGAACACCGCGAACTGCTGGAGCGACTCCGTGAGGCCGCCGCGGTCGAACACCTCATCCTCACCGACCTCGATGACTACTCGGCGGACCCGCCGGACCACGACCCAGAGGCGGGAGTCGAGTGGCTGCCGGCCGTCATCGAGGGAAGCGACGGCGACCCCGACCCCGTCGACATCGCTCCCGACGACACCCACACAATCCTCTTTACTGGCGGGACGACGGGGCTCCCGAAGGGGTGTCTGCTCACCCACCGCAACCTCGTCGCCAACGCGCTCCAGACCATCGCCGCCCAGTCGCGGCTCCCCGACCTGATGCGCGGCCGGGAGTCAGCGGTGCTCTCGTTACCGATGTATCACTCCTACGGCTACTCTATCGGCAACATGCTCGTCGCCTTGGGGCTGGACTTACTCGTCGTCCCCGACGCCCGCGACACCGAGTTGATGCGGCGTCACGTCGCCGAACACGACCCCATCGTGATGTTCGGCGTCCCCACGCAGTTCATGGAGATAGCGGAGGAGGAACTCGAACATGACGTCATCGGCATCGCGGGGTCGGCGCCGCTGGCCACCGAGACGAAAGAGCGCTTCGGCGAGCGCTCGACGGGCCTCTCACAGGGCTACGGCCTCTCGGAGATGTCGCCGATAACCCACTTCAACGTCGCCGGGATTCAGGAGGCGCTGATGGGCACTGACGACGACGGCGAGGGCTTCGAGCAACCGACCGTCGGCGTCCCCGTTCCCGACACCGAGGTGAAACTGCTGGACGTCGACAGCGGCGAAGAGATTCCGATTCCGGACGCCGTCGCCGACGAGCGGGAGGCGGAGATGTGTCTGTCCGGCCCCCAGCGCATGAAGGGGTATCTCAACGCCGAGGACCCCTTCGACGACGACGGCTTCGTCGCCACCGGAGACGTGGTGAAAGTCGACGAATGCGGGCGGTTCTACGTCGTCGACCGCGTGAAGAACATGATAAACGTCTCGGGGCTGAAAGTGTACGCCGAGGAGGTCGACGAGGTGCTGTTCGGGATGGACGGCGTCCGTCGACCCGCCACCATCGGCGTCCCCGACCCCGACCGCCCGGGCAGCGAGCGCGTGAAGATATTCGTCGAACGCGAAAACGGCGCCGGCATCGACGCCGAGGACGTCCGAGAATATCTGGACGGACGGGTCCCCCGCCAGGCGATGCCGAAAGAAGTGGAGTTCCTCGACAGCGTACCGCTGACGGACATCGGCAAGACGGACCGCGAGGCGCTGAAGGAAGACGAGTGAACGCTCAGGCGGAGAACTCGTCGTCGGCGTACACCGCGTCGATGTCGGCGGCCGATTCGGTCAACTGCACCGCAGCCTGGGAGTACTGCATCACTTTCTGCATGTCACCCTCGATGTCGAAGTGGCCGGACATCATGCCGTCGACGACGCCGAGTTCGCCCTTCATCAGCTGTTTCCACGTTTCGTTGTCGGCGATGAGTTTGAAGCCGGCGTCGACCTCGTCTTCGCTCTCGATGAAACGGGCTTCGGTACACTTCCCGCCCTCGAGTCCGAGGAAGGCGTAGCCGACGTGCGTACCGTTCTCGTCGCTGACGTAGGTATCGATTTCCTCGTGGAGGAACTCCGGCATCGCCTCGGTGTCGAGGTCGTCGATAGGCATCTCCCGCATCTCAAAGATGAAGTCGCCGTTGAAATCGACGCCCCAGTCCGACCCCAACTCCTCGTACTGGTCGTTGTCGTTGATGCGCTGTTTGTACTCCTCGAACCACGCCTGACTCGGGAAAATGAGTTCTTCGCTGTCTGTCTGAGACATTGTGATTCGTCTGCACGTCGTACGCCCCACCGTTGACCCTGACTCCGCGAATCCGAGGGGGTTTAAATACAGTCGTCGATGGACGGCGATTCGCCACGCGACGTGCAGCATCGACACCTAATATATTTGGGACCAGATTCAACCGTTCGGGGGTTGTTGTTTCGGGTGGCCGGTTCCGCGAACGCCGTGGTCGCGCCCCGCGACCGCACGCCCGTTCGGCCTCTGACATACCGTCGAACCGTGGTCCACGTCTCGCGGAATCGGCCGGTTCTACGGGCGGTCACTCGCCCCGTCGTTCCAACGCGCGAGTGGCGACGCGGAGGCGCTCAATGTCGGTATCGACGGGCCCTCGGAGCGCCCGCCGGAGCGTCCGCTCGGGCGAGTACCCGACGACGTGTTCCTCGAACGTCTCGATGTCGACGCCGAAGCGTCGCCTGACCGCGCGGTCGGCCCGCTCGCGTTCGCTCGCCTCCTCGTCGTCGACCGACGCCGCCAGTTCCGCCCGCCGTCGTTCCCACGCCGACGCCTCGATATCGGCGTAGTTGCGGGCAGCTTCGGCGTTCTCGAGACCCGTCGGCGCCTGTTCGGCCACGAAGTATCCCCAGAGGTCGCCCTCGACGTGGTGTTCGACGAGGCGCTGGAGTTGTTCGACGCGCTCCTCCGGCGGGCCGCGGTCCGACGGCGGCTCGGCGCCCAACGCCTCGTAGTGGTCCTGTATCGCGTCGTGGAGGTCGCGCTCGATGCCGGCGAGGGCGGCCGCGACGGCGCGCACCTGGTCGCTGTCGGCGGGGTTCCCGAGGGCGGCCAGTAGGTCCATACCACGAGGACGCACCGAAGGGTAACGTTACTTTCGTCGACCGCCCAGGTGATAGCCCGCGGTAGCAACGGCCTACTCCCCCGCAAGCGCCCGAAGGGTAGCCGTAACGAAGGCGCCGGGAACGTAGCACTCAGAAGATGCGACTCGAACGACTCTCGCTTGCGGAGTGGGACGACGCCCTTCCGGACCACGGAATCGAACCGTTCCATGCCCCCGAAGCGCTGGAAGTGCTGGACGACCACACCGCCAGCGACCTACAGCTGTTTGCGGGGTTCAACGGCGACCGGCCGGTGGCGCTGCTACCGGTGTTCGGCCGGTCGACCCCACTCGGGCGGGTACTCACGTCACCGCCACCCGGGATGGGTGTCTCACGACTCGGGCCCGTGCTCATGCCGGCCAGCCCCAAACGGAGCAAACGGGAGAAGCTCAACCGCGAATTCACCGACCTCGTCGTTGATGCGACCCGCGCCGACTCGAGGGCGACGCTGCTTCGGCTGGTGTGTCCCACCGCGTACGGCGACCCTCGGCCCTACGTCTGGGACGGCCTCGACGCCGAACCACTGTGGACCTACCGGCTGGACGTCGACGACCGCACGCCGGACGAGTTGCTCACGGCGGCGAGCAAGAGTCTTCGCCGTGAAATCAACGACGCGGCGGCGCTGGACGTGACCGTCGAGCGAGAGGGGCTGGACGGCACGCGAGCGGTGTTCGACGAGACCCGAAAGCGGTACGCCGAGCAGGGGGAGGCGCTGTCGGTGTCGTGGCCCTACGTCCGCGACCTCGTCCGAGCGATGCGGGCGACAGACCGCGCGCGCACCTACGTCGCCCGCGACGCCGAGGGACGATTCCTCACGGGCATCACCGTCCTCTACTCGAACGACGCGGCGTACTTCTGGCAGGGCGGCACCCGGTGTGTCCACGACGGCGTCGCGGTCAACGGACTGCTCCACTGGAACATCATCGAGGACGTCGCCGAGGACCCACCGCGGCCGTCGGTGTCGACGTACGACCTTCTCGGCGCCAACACCGAACGACTCAGTCGGTACAAGAGCAAATTCGGGTCGACGCTGACGCCGTACTACGTCGTCGAATCGGGTGGATTGGGGATGACCGCGGCGAAGAAGGCGTACCAGCTCGTGGGTCGGTGACCTCGATGCGCGTGCTCAGCCTCGTCACCAACAGGCGGGCGACGTTCTACAGAGGACAGCGCGCCGCGCTCCGCGACCGCGGCGTCGTCGTCGACACCGTCAGCGTCCCGGGGAGCCGGTCGGCTGACGGGCTCGTGGGACGAACACCGGCGACGTACCTCCGTTTCTACGGACTGGTGCTGCGGTCGTCGCTCGCCGACTACGACCTCGTCCACGCCAGTTACGGCCTCACCGCGCCGGCGGCACTGTTGCAACCGAACCGACCCGTCGTCATGACGCTGTGGGGGAGCGACCTGATGGGCCGATACGGCCCGCTCAGCAAACTGTGTGCCAGAGCGGCCGACGAAGTCGTCGTCATGTCGACCGAGATGGCGGAAGTCCTCGGCCAGCCGTGTCACGTCATCCCCCCACGGCATCGACGTCGAGCGGTTTCAGCCGGCTTCGAAAGCCGAGAGTCGGGCCGCGCTGGGCTGGGACGACGCCGACGGCTACCAGGTGCTGTTCCCGTACGGTCCGGAGCGACCAATCAAGGACTACCCGCGCGCCGAGCGTGTCGTCGCGGCCGCCGAGGGGAGACTCGAAGCGCCCGTCGAACTCCGGAGCGTCACCGGCGTCCCCCACGAGGAGATGCCGACGGTCGTCAACGCCGCCGACGCCCTGCTTTTGACCTCGGAGCGAGAGGGGTCGCCGAACTCGGTGAAGGAGGCACTGGCGTGTAACGTGCCGGTCGTTTCGACCGACGTGGGCGACGTCTCGACGATGCTTCGGGACGTCGAACCCTCCGCGGTCGGGTCGACGGACGCGGAACTCGTCGACGGACTGGTCGAGGTGCTGACGACCGGCGGCCGCTCGAACGGCCGAACGATGGTCCAGCACATCCGACTGGAGAACCAGGTCGAGCAACTCCACGGCGTGTACGAACGCGCCCTTGCGGAGACCGGTCGCCGCTAAGCCGACCATAACGAAGTCGATACTCCCCTTCCCGTGAGCGCATGGAGGATTCAGTATCGGAGCGGAGAGCGACCGGCCGACCGGAGCGACCCCTTCGTCTGGAGCTGTCGGCGTACGGGCAGTTGCTTCATCGTCTTCGCGAGGAGGGACGCCGATTCGTCGACGTCCGACAGCGTGCCGACGGCGTCGTGTTACACCACGATGTGGAGCTGTCGCTGTCTCGTGCGCTCACGATGGCGCGACTGGAGGCGACGCACCGCATCCGCGGAACGTACTGCATCCCGGTTCGGTCGTCGCTTCACGACGCCTCGACGGTAGCGTTCGCACGCACCGTCCGGTCGATTTCGCGGCTCGGCCACGAGGTCGGCCTGCAGTTCGACCCGGCGGCCCACTGGGAGGCGTCTCCGAGCGAGGCGGCGCTGCTGTCGGAAATCGACCGCGAGCGGAGAGCACTGAGTCGGCTCTCGAAGGACCCCGTCGAGGTCGTCTCGTTTCGGCGGCCGACGGAGCGGCTCAGTCGGCTCGAACTCCCCGACGCCATCAACGCCTGTCGGGACCCCGAGGAGCCGTCGTATCGGGTCGTGACCGACCGGGAGCTTCGAGACACCGAACCGTTTCCCGACGGCGTCCCCGAGCGGTTCCGACTGGTCGTCCACCCCGGTCTGTGGCGGCCCGTCGCACAGTCCGAGTCGGTCGTCGTCGAGACGTACCGACAGGAGGCGGCGTCGGCCGTCGAATCCTACTTCGACGCCTTCGACATCCCGACACCGCGCCGATAACGCCGACTCCGTCAGGACTCCTCGAACTGTTTCAGGTCCGGGTGGTCGGCGACGGCCGAGGGGAGGACGCCCGTCTCGGCGACGTGGTCGGCGACCCGGTCCCGGAACGCAACCCACGCTTTGTGTCGGCGGAGTATCACCACCGGAACCCTATCGACGCCCAGCACCTTCGCTATCGACAGCCGGTTGCGGCCGTCCGCGAACAGCAACTCGCCGTCGCGGCCGATGTCTATCGCCATCTCGTCGTTGATGAGGCGGTCGTAGACGGAGCGCCGTCGCGAGCCGACCGGGTCGTCGTAGGCGCTATCGGCCGCCAACTCCCGCTGGGTTCGAAAGCCATCGGCCGCGATACGCTCGTACAGCCGGTCGAGGTTCCGGAGACGGCGCTCCAGCGCCGCCCGCGAGTCACACCCCCACGGCTGTTCGCCGCGGCGTATCTCCCCGAGCACGCGGTCGAAAAACGCCGTCTCCGACCACTCGAGGTCCCGCTGGAAGTGCGCTTCGAACGCTCGGTAGACGTCGGTGTCGACGAATCGGCGTCCGCTTCGGTCCCAGTCGCCGTCCATCACCGAACCGGCCCATCGGAACCGCGGCAAGTCGGGCGGTTCGGTGACGTACTCGATTCGGTCGGGGTCGACCCAGGCGATGCGGTAGGGGTCTATCGGCGCCGTGTGGCGTCGGCCGTGACGCCACTGCGCATAGCGGAGCCACAGGTGAGCATAGCGGCCGCGGAGTTCCGCCAGCGGGCCATCGAGCCACGGCATAGCTGCGGCGAGCCGTCGACCGGTGCCCCGAACGACCGAATCGAGCATCGAGAGGGCGCCCGCGGGCGCCTCACGACCAGCCATCGGCCACCTCATTCCGTCGCGAAACGCTGTCGCTCGCCGCCGTCGTCCCGTATCGACTGCCGGTACTCGGACCCGAGCGAACCATTCTGCCGTACGGACTCGACCCGTGTGTTTCGTTATTTTACCCCTACACCCATGGGAAAGCGTATCTTACCCACGGACATCGGGCGGCACCTGGTGGAAACGCAGCAGCAGCCGTGACGGCGACCCGTTCCGATTAGTGCGGTCATACCTCTGAACGCTGGTGTGGACGGTTACCTGTGTTTATATTGGTCGCCGGTAAGTGTTCCAATCGAGCCAACGGGTGGACGACGCGGGGAACGGGATAGGGGATGTGGTTCGGTGCCACTAACCGCGAGATGGTCGTGTCACCGCCGTGGTGGACGGCCGCGATAGCGACTGCAGGCGGTGAGCGAGCGTCCTCGACGTGCCACTTACGGCGACCGAAAGGGGAGAACCATGTCACAAGCTCAAACCACACCACAAACGCAGGTCGAACCGGCACCCGAGACAGCGGACGACGACAACGAGGCCGTCTCGTCCGTTCCGCTCGACGTCGTCTTCGGGCTGTTGAAAAACGAGCGGCGCCGGCTCGTCTTGAAGTTCCTGGATGAATCGGACGGTGGGACGTCACTCAGCGACCTCGCCGAACACATCGCGGCGGTGGAGAACGATAAGGCAGTGTCGGCGCTGAGTTCCCAGGAGCGAAAGCGCGTCTACATCGGGCTCTATCAGTGTCACCTCCCGCAGATGGCCGACAGCGGCGCCATCGAGTTCGACAAGAATCGGGGAACCGTCGGGGACGGACCCAACATCGACCAGTTCCTCGAGTACCTCGAGCAGCCCGAACCGACCCGCTCGCGGTGGAGTCGCTACTACCTCGGCCACACCGTCGTCAGCCTCACGCTCGTCGTCGGTGCGCTGGTGGTGTACGAGGCTCTCGCGACGGCGTTTTTCGCCCTCTCGATGCTCGGCTTTGCGGCGCTGGCGGTTCTGCACACCTCCCACGCGCGGGACTGAACTCCGACGAATCGTCAGCACGTTCGGTCGTATCGTCCTCACGCTGTGGGGCGGTTTTCTCTGTGTGGATAGTTACCGCTTACTTGTATTCGCCGCCGACTCTCCGGGGCATAACAAAGCGATTGGCTCCACCCAGAGTGGGTAACCGGCGCCGGCAGTTCGGCAACCCGGGACCCAGATATGTACCGACGCTACACGACAGATTCGACAGGCGACCGTCCGACAACTACCGCCGCGATTCGGGGGGAGTGCTGACGATGTGCGGCATCACTGCATACGTCGGGTCCGACGACGCCGTCGACGACCTGCTGACGACGCTCACGAACCTCGAATACCGGGGGTACGACTCCGCTGGCGTCGCGCTACTCGACGGGAACAACCTCGACGTTCGGAAACGAGAGGGGGAGACCGACCGACTGAAAGAGGCCGTCTCCGAGCACCCACCGAGTGGCCCCATCGGCATCGGACACACCCGCTGGAGCACTCACGGCCCGCCCTCGGACGCCAACGCACACCCCCACACCGACTGCCGCGGGCGCGTCGCCGTCGTCCACAACGGCATCATCGAGAACTACGAGACGCTACGGGACGACCTCCGCACACGCGGCCACGAGTTCACCAGCGACACCGACAGCGAAGTCGTCCCGCACCTCATCTCGGAGCGACTGGCTGCCGGAAGCGACCCCGAGACCGCGTTTCGGGAGAGCATCGCACAGCTGGAGGGGAGTTACGCCATCGCCGCACTCGTCCGCGGTGAAGACGCCGTCTTCGCGACCCGGAGCGGTTCGCCGCTCGTCGTCGGACTGGGCGAGACGACCAACTACCTCGCCAGCGACGTGCCCGCGTTCCTCGAGTTCACCGACCGCGTCGTCCACCTCGATGACGGCGATTTCGCCGTCGTTCGGCCCGACGACGTCCGCCTGACGGACGTCGACGGACACGCCGTCCACCGGGCGCCGGACACCGTCGAGTGGACCGACGGTGACGCCGACAAGAGCGGCTACAACCACTACATGCACAAGGAGATACACGAACAGCCGGTCGCGCTCAGACAGACCGTCCGAGGGCGGACCGACCCGACGGGCGACGGCGTCGTCTTCGAGGAGTTCCCACCCGGCTCCTTCGAGGACGTTCGCGAGGTCGTGTTCGTCGCCTGCGGCACGTCGTATCACGCCGCCCTGTACGGACAGGCGATGCTCCGAAGTCGAGGGGTTCCGGCGACGGCGGCGCTGGCGAGCGAGTTCGCCACCGAACCACACCCCGTCGACGAGGGAACGCTCGTCGTCGCGGTCACCCAAAGCGGTGAAACCGCCGACACACTGGCGGCGATGCGAGCGGTGGCCGACACGCCCGCACGGACGCTCGCGGTCACGAACGTCGTCGGGTCGACGGCGGCCCGGGAGGCCGACGACGCGCTGTTCATCCGGGCGGGTCCCGAAATCGGCGTCGCGGCGACGAAGACGTTCTCCTCACAGGTCGCTACCCTCGGGTTGCTCGCCGAACGACTGCGACTCGACGACGACCCCGACGCGACGCCGGACGAGGCGTTCCTCACCGGGTTGCAAGCGATTCCGGAGGCTCTCGAATCGATACTCGGCGACCACCACGCCGAACGAGTCGCCAACGCCTACGGCGCCAAGGAGTCGTACTTCTTCATCGGTCGCGGCGTGGGGTTCCCCGTCTCGCTCGAAGGCGCGTTGAAGTTCAAGGAGATAACGTACGAACACGCCGAGGGGTTCGCCGCCGGCGAACTGAAACACGGGCCGTTGGCGCTGGTGACCGACGATTCGGTCGTGACGGCGGTGTTCACCGGCCACAACGACGAGAAGACGCTGCACAACGTCCGTGAGGTCCAGAGCCGCGGGGCGCCCGTCGTCGCTATCGCCCCGGAGTCGGCGACGGAGGTGAGACGGGCTGCCGACGAGACCATCGAAATCCCCGACGCACACCCCGAACTCTCCGGGCTGCTCTCGAACGTGGTGTTACAGCTGTTTTCGTATCACGCCGCCGAGCTCCGAGGCCGCCCGATAGACAAACCCCGGAACCTCGCGAAGAGCGTCACCGTGGAGTAAGCGGTGCCGAACCGACGTGTTCCGGCGATTTTAGCGACACCTGCGTCTGCGGCGAACGCGGAGTATCCTCCGGATAGCGGCGACGAACCGGCCGTTCCGCTCGGCATTACAAAGTGGTAGTGTAGGTAGCAATTGGCATGGACTCCCTACAGGAGGACCAAACCAACTGGTCGTGTGAACGGTGTGGAACATCGGTGTCGGCACGGTTCGTTCGCGTGTTCGGACGGGGGCGCTCCGTCTACGGCTGTACACAGTGTCTCCCCTCGAAGGCGCTGTATGCGGGGGCAGCCGCCCGTTCCGGCGAGTGACGCCTCGGAGTATGTCACTCGAATCGTCACAAAATACTATACCATAGGAAAACAATCGACGCATGGCGCGTCGAAGTGTGGTTTCGACCACCCGACGTGACGCGCCGAACCGCCACGTTCGTGGCGGTCCCACCCACCCCAACCGTTTCGTCCGCGAGCGCTCGAGGTGTTATCGCCGCTCGGCAGTCAGGAGTTGCCAGCCCGCGAGCACTGCGTACACCGAAAGGGACAGCGCAAACAGGACGGGCAAGAACGACTCGAACCACACGAACCCCACCAACAGCGCGACGATGCTGAGCGCCGTGTGAATCACGTACGCGACGGGCAGCCTCGCCGATTCGGGCTCCGATGGCTGTGAGAGATGGGCGTAGACGCGGTCGGCGTTCGGGCCGACCGAGACCGTCCCGTCGTCGAGAGAGACCACACCGACCTCTTCCATCCGCGGGAGGTGTGCCTGATAGAGGCTGACGTAGACGCGCTTTCGCTCCTGGGAACTCAGCGCCGACACCGCCTTGTCGTTCTCCACCGCCGCGATGTGTTCGGCGAGGTCGTTGATATTCGACTCCCCGCCGGAGGCCTCGAGTTGCCGCAGCACGTGTCGACGCCGTGAGGAGCTGAGAACGTCGAAGACGACGTCGAGTGAGTTCCCTTCGTTCGACGTTTCACTCCCGGTCGTGCCGCTTTCTCCACCCCCGCTATTCCCCCGAGTGTTCGATTTCGCGCTATAGGTCACGACCAACCGTGTGATGTCCATATCCATCCACCCTACGTCACCGTCGCCACGAACAAGCAATAATCTCCACCTTCGATGTCGAAGGGGGAAGGTCCCCCCCCCCCCTACTCGGCCCGGAGCGACGTTTACTCGACCGGCGAGACCGTGACCGAGCCCTCGCCATCGACGGTGATATCCAGGCCGTCGTAAACGAACGAGACCCGGAGTTGGTCGTCGGCCTCCGGGACGAACAGCGTATCGAGAGCGTCGGTGTTGATTGCGTCGTTCAAAAGCGGGAGCTTCGTCGGTTCGCTATCGGTGACGGTCGCGACGGCCTCGACGACCGCGAGACTCGGGGGGCGCTCTGAGGACCATTCGGTCCGGAACATACGAACACCTTCGGAATCGACGACGTGGCCGGGTTCGTCCCCGAGGGGACCAGACATATCCGCTAAATCGACACCACCCCATATTAACGTTTGGAGAGTATTTTCCGTTCGACACAATCCCCTCGCTCGCGGTTGCGACATGAGCGAACCGGACGGAATCAACTCGCCGTGTCGGAGATAACCACTCGTTATAACGAGCCAGTAGTTGCCGGTTAACAATACTCGATGGACGGGTACTGGAGACGATGTCATTCCGGTTGTCGAAGGAACGACGCGTGGGGGAACGCCGAGCGACCGAGTTACGGCGAGGGGGGGACTGCGGGCCGAGTGCACCCCGACATCCGGAGGGGGCGGTAGGACCGATGCCTCATCACGAACAGCCCGACCACCGCCCACGTCGGACCGGAGCCGAGGAGTCCGGCGACGACGAGAGCGCACGCGCGGAGGGGCCGGTGACCCGGCCAGCGGGTCCGACGAGCGACGACGACCACGACGCCCCGACGTTCGAGGACAGCGCGTGTGACCTCCGAGCGGAAAACCGGCGGCTCGAACGGCTCGTTCGCACGTTCGGCCACGACCTCCGGGGGCAGTTGATGGTCGCGAGCGGCCACCTCGAGTTGGCCAGAGAAGAGACGGATGCCACCGACCACCTCGACGCCATCGACCGCGCCCACGACCGCATCGAGGCGCTCGTAGAGGACGTATCGGCTCTCGTTGACGACGGGGGCGTCGTCGGCGAGCGCGAACCCCTCGTCTTGGAGCGGCTCGTCGAGGACTGCTGGGCGGCCGTCGAGACGACCGGAGCGACGGTGGTCGTCGACGCCGACAGGGCGGTTCGAGCCGACGCCTCCCGGCTGTCGCAGGTGTTCGAGAACCTGTTTCGAAATGCCGTCGAGCACGGCGCACCGAGCAGTCGGACCCTGACCGACGACGCCGAAACGACGGCGCTGACGGTCACCGTCGGACTCCTCCCGAACGAGACGGGAGTCTTCGTCGAAGACGACGGCCCGGGAATCCCCGCGGAACGACGCGAGGACGTGTTCGAGGCGGGGGTTTCGACGGACGAGGGCGGCACCGGACTCGGCCTTGCCATCGTTCGAGACGTCGTCGGCGCCCACGGGTGGGACATCGAGGTGACCGAAGGAAGCGACGGCGGCGCCCGATTCGAAATCACGGGCGTCGAACTCCGGCCGCCGGACGCCTGAGCCGTTCCCGCCGACGTGTACACGTAACCGACAATCGTTCCGGAGCAATCACAGCCAACCGTAGCCATCCCGACAGAACACTCACCCCACTTCCAACGGAAATTACTGATGCGAGCGGGCCACCGAGAACCGAATCCCAGTGGAGCGGCGGTTGTCGCCGGACGCACGCTATCCAACAATGTCATCAGAGTGGGACGAAATCGGCTACGTCATCAGCTCGAAGTACCGCGTCGCGGTGCTCCGACAGTTGGCGTCCGAGCCATCGACGCCGACGACCATCGCCGAGGAGTCCGGACTCGGCATCACACACATCTCGCGTGCCCTGCGGCGGCTCCGGGAGCGGGAGATGGTCGAATTGCTCGTGCCAGAGGCCCGACAGAAGGGCCGCCTGTACGCGCTGACCGAACTCGGCGAAGCGGTGTGGAAGCGCATCGTCACGGCCGATTTACTGCCGTAGTGGGTTCCTAATCGGGGTACGGTTCCTATTACAATGCCGCCGCAGGGCCTTCGCCCGGTAGATGCACCGTCGAACGATGCTCCGAACCGCAGCCGCGGGTCTCCTCGCGGGACTCGCCGGCTGCGGGGAGCGAACCGAAACGCCAACCGCGACCCCCGAGGGCGGACCGTCACCACCGACGACCACCCCCTCGGAGTACGAAACCGTCGTCGACCTCGTCGAGGAGGGTGCCGACCCGAACGGCGAGCGGTCGATACGGCCGCTCCTGGAGGAGTACACCGACGACGACACGCTGTTGTATCTCAGAGAGGGTCGCTTCCTGCTCAGCGGCATCTGGAACATCGAAGGAATCTCGAATCTCGCACTCGTCGGCGACCACGCGACGCTCGTTCCCGCGGAGGGCGACGATACGGTACAGATAAACGCCATCGACAGCCGTGATATCGCCGTCGAGGGGCTTCACTTCGACTACACGAATCCCGAGGTCGACGGCCGGGCGCTCCAGTTGAAAGTGTCCGACGGGCTCCTCGTGTCGAACATCTCGGTGGCCGGACAAATCGACCGCGGAGGCGGCCCCGTCCGCGTCGACGTGACCGACCCCGACGGGAAAGGGGTCGTCGAGCGCGTCAGCATCCCGGACGGCTCCGGCGAGTCGCGCGTGACGGGCATGTACGTGGGCGACGACAACCACGGCGAAATCGTCTTTCGGGACTGCCACGTCGAGGGGTTCTCCGACAACGGCCTGTACGCCGACCCCCCCTGCCGGGCGAATCGTCGTCGAGGGAGGCTACTACGCGAACTGCGGCATCTCGAACGTCCGAATCAAGAGCGGGTCGGTCGTCCGCGGCGCCCACATCCGGTGTGACGAACCGCACCCGGAGTTCGAGAACATGCGCGGCATCCGGGTCACCGACTACGAACCGCGTCCCGACGCAGAACCCTCGCTCGTCGAGGATTGCCGCGTCGAGTTGTTAGACGTTACACACAGCGACGGCGCAATCGTCCTCTCCTCGAAGCTCGCACGGTTGACCGTCCGGAACTCCCGGATTCGCGTCAACGCCGACGGCATCAACGCCATTCGGGCGAAGGTGCCCGACCCGACGGTCGCCGAGGGGTCGACGCCACCTCGGCTCGACTGTGACAACGTCACCGTGACCGGCAGCGCGGCGAACGACTCGGCCATCCGAATCGACGAACGTCACGGCTGTGTCCTCGATGGGCTGTACGTCCACCAGCCCGGAGAGGACCGCGACGGCATCGAATTCCGCCGGTCGACCGACAACGTCGTCACGAACAGCGTTCTCGACGTCACGGGGCAGGCCGTGCGGCTCGTCAACTCGACCGCCAACGTGGACGCCTCCGTCTCGACGAACCGCAGAGACGGCCTCCAACGGTGGTAAGGACCACCTACTGAGCGTTATACAGAGCATGACATTGTCTATCACAGCATCCGTCTCGGTAGTCCGCGCATACCACCGTTAGTAGCCGTTTACCCTGAGTTAACGTCGCGAGCAGTTGTTCTATACGTAACCATAGCAAAATTACATCCATCGACGAGGAATCACTAGTAATCCACAACAAACAGCTAGCTAAGCGCTTCTATCCGGGCATTACACTCTTGTAGATAATACCTGCCTACTCGGATATGGCAGAACGCCAGCAGAGCGGTGACGGAAGCGGTGATGGATTCGACCGACGAACGTATCTCAAACTGGCCAGCTCCGCGGCAGCGGTCGCAGCGACCGGCTTTGCGGGCTCGGCTGTCGCACTCCCCAGCGAGTACGACCCGGATACCGTCGTCGATTTGGGCGAAGAGGGGCTTACTAACGGTGACGTAATCGACCCCTACCTCGAGGAGTTCTTCGACAACAACGTCGAAGTCCGCATCCCCGAAGGCGAGTACGACTGGGAGGGGGACGGCTTCCACCGCAACGCCGAGTACAACGCGGGCGTCATCGGCGAGGGCGAGGTCATCCTCAACGCGACCGCCGGCGAGTTCAACAACAACATCCTCGCTTCCGGCGGTACCGTCGTCGTCAAGAACCTCACCGTCCGCGGGAAAGTCACCGAATCCCGGATTCGCCTCGAGTGCGAGTCGGACGGCCACATCGTCGTCGACAACTGGAACTTCCCGGACGGCTCCGAGACCGACGACCGCTCGCGTGCGTTCTACTCCCCGCGGGAGCACGCCGGCGTCGTCGAGATTCACAACTGCTACATCAGCGAGTTCTCCGACAACGGCATCTACGCGAGTTCACCGGGGTACGAAGAAGGCGGCGAAGACGGCCAGATAATCATCGACGGCTGTGTCACGCACAACGTCAACATCGCGGGCATCCGCGTCGGGTCGACGAACTCCATCGTCCGCGACTGTGTCGTCATCAACGACGCGAAGTCGCCGGACACCGGCTTTGCACACAACCAGCGCGGTATCTGGGTTCGCGGCTCCGGCGACGACATCGTCATCGAGAACTGCGACGTGGTCCACTCTTGGGACGGCGCGACGGCCCCAATCAACTTCGCTATGGAGGGCACCGAAAGCAGCGGCCACATCGAGAACGTCCGCGTCTACAACAACGCCAGCCACGACGCCATCCGGAACGTCCCCGACTCCTGGTCGGGCAACAACATCGACGTGACCGGCGACGGCAACCTCACGGTGCCCGGCTGGTTCACCGACGTGTGTCAGGGCTCCGACTGTGTCTCCGCCTCCACCGACACGAGCACCGACACCTCGGACACGACCACCGAGACGACGACCTCGGACACTACCGAGGACACGAGTACGACGACGAGAACGGAAATAGCGCTTCGCACCACGGACTCCGGCGGCATCGAGTACGAGTTCACGACGACGGGCGAAGTCACACCGCTGTACAACCGGGACAGTTTCCCCGCGAACAGCGACACCGACGGCGCCGAACAGAACGACGACGGGACGTGGACCGGCTTCGGCGCTACCTCCGGCGGCATCTCCGAGAGCGGCGACTCCTTCCGCTTCGAGGGTGACCTGCTGGATTACTCCGTCAGCGGCGACGTCGATTCGCTGACCCTCTACGCCGACGGCGAGGCCGTCGACTTCGAGAGCCTCGTCGTCGAGGAAGACAGCAGTACCGACGGCTCCACCGACACCACGGACTCCACCGACGGGTCGACCGACGGCTCCACCGACACCACGGACTCCACCGACGACACGACCGAAGATTCCAGCACGACCGAGACCCTGCCGAACCGCGTCATCGTCGACGGGACGAACACCGACACCGTCGCGAGTTACGAGCTGTCGGTATCCGGCGACATCGAGGCCGACGCCTCGCTCAGCTCGACGCTGGACGGCGGTACCAAATGGGACGACCTCGAAGACGAGGTCGGCGACGGAACCGTCACCGGCGTCGTCGGGAAGGGCATGGACGGCTTCCGCTACTCAGGGGAACTCACCTCCGTGACCGTCGAGGGCGCGGTCGCCATCACCGTCGAGAGCAGCGACCTGTAACGATGGACCACGAACTGCCACCGTGGCTCGACGAACCGAACGACGACATCGAAGAGTGGGAGGTCGTCACGACCGACCGCTGCGGTGCGAGCCACGTCGTATTCCTCTCGCCACGAGAGGCCGACCGGGACCGCGAGACGTTCATCGTCGCAGAGAGCAGCGCCGTCTCCGACCTCCTCGAACACCGGTGACGGTCGGCTAGCCTCGCCCTACCCGGGCGACGGCGGCGAAATCCGTTCATAACAAAGGGCAAAACGGGCCGACGTTCCGGCAGTTCGGCCGACCGATTCGGCCGGGACGTTAAACGGATGAACACGACTACTTCCCCAACAGTTCGGTACAGAGCCGCACTTACACTCGGCTTTCTGTGTGTCACGGCCGCCCTCGTCGCCGGCTACCGGAACCCGGCGACCGGGTACGAACTATCCGTGTACGCCGCGGCGCCGACGACCTTCTGGGTCGGTGTCGGAGCAGCACTTCTCTTGGCCGTCGCCGTCGTGGTGTCGATTCCCGACGACGACGTGCTGTCCAACGCCGGTCTCGCTCTCGCGGCGACGGCCGTCCTCGCCGTCGTCGGACTGCCCGTCCTTCGGGGGTACGCCTTCCACGGCGGCGGCGACTCGCTGACGCATCTCGGCTGGGCCAGAGAGATACACAGCGGCGTATTGCGCCCCGACGAGCTGCTGTATCCGGCGATTCACATCATCGGGAACTTCCTCTTCGAGCTAGGCGGCGTCGAACTGACGCGGGGACTCGTCGTCCTCCCTGCGGTCGTCTTCCCGGCGGTTTCGGTCGTCTTCTTCGGCCTCTGTCTGCGCGCCATCTCCGACAGCCGCTGGGCGTTCCCGGTCGGCGTCCTCGTCGGTTTGCTGTTCATCCCCATCAACCTCGTGAGCGTCCACGTGTTGGCCCACCCCTCGAGTCAGGCCATCCTCTTTGCGCCCGTGGTGTTGTTCCTGCTGTTTCGACACCTCACGTCGGTGTCGAAGCGGTTCGTCCTTCTGACGCCCTTCGGGGCGCTTCTGGGCATCGCGACCGTCGGGATGGTGCTCGTCCACCCACAGGAGACACTGGGCGTCCTTCTGTTGTTGTTCGCAATCGTCATCACGCAGGCGCTCGCCCGCCGGTACGCGCCGACCAACCCACTCGCCGTCTACAGCGGCGTCGGCGTCCACGCCGCGCTGTTGTCGGTGGTGTTGGTCGCCTGGATTGCCGTCCACGAGCGGGCGTCCAGTCGGGCCGTGTTCATCGTCGAGAGCCTCCTGGCCGGCGGTGAGACGCTCACCGAGACGACCAGTGCGGGCACCTCGGTCGCCGCCCTGGGCGGCAGTTTCGAACTACTGTTCCTCAAACTGTTCGCCGGAACTATCGTGGTCGGGCTGCTCGCGTTGGTCGCCACCTACGGCGCATTCCGGCGGCGGTTCCGTGAACTGACGCCGACCGACCCCGTCGTCGGCTACCTCACCGCCGCGCTCGTCCCGCTCGGTGTCGGCTTCCTCGTCATTTTCTTCGCTGCACAGGGCGACCACTACTTCCGGATACTCGGGTTCATCACGGTGCCGGTGGCGCTCGTCGGTGGCCTCGGCCTGACCCGAATCGTCTCCAACGCCGAAAAACGGCTCACTCGACAGCATCTCTCGGCCGCCCTCGGGGCGTTCTTCGTCGCCGTACTCCTCGTACAACTCGTCACCGTACACGCCAGCCCGTACGTGTTCAAGGCCAACCAACAGGTGACCGACCAGTCCCTGGAGGGCCACGACGTGACCTTCGAGTACCACGACGGCGAGACCCCGCTACTCGGAACCCGGCTTGGCTCCTGGCGCTACATAGAGGCACACTACGGCTTCACCGCTGCCCGCGGCGACCTCGATTTCCCGGGCTTTCGGACCGGCATCCCCGGGCCAGTGTTCAACGACAACCTGACGACGTTCTACGAGACGGATAGGTACATCGCCGTCACGGAGAGCGACCGCGTCGCCGAGGTCGAGTTGTACGACGGATTCCGCTACAGCGAAACCGGCTTCGAACGGCTCGACCGCTCCAGTCGCATCCATCGACTCCAGGACAACGGCGAGTACCAGCTCTATCGGCTGGACCCGGCCGACTGATGGAGCTCGCCGAACGCATCTCCCGCGGCGTGAAGGCGACGTTCGGGGCCAACGTCCTCGACGTCGTCGCCAACGCTGCCCTCATCGTCATCCTCGCGCGATACCTGCTGACGCCCGAAGAGTACGGACTGCTGTACTTCGCGCTGTCGGTGTTCGGCACCGTCGGTATCCTCGGCACGCTCGGGCTTCCTTCCTCGGCGGCCCGCTACGTGACCGAGTTCGCCGAATCCGCGCCCGGACAGGTCCCCCACGTCATGCGAGTGACGTTCGGGGTCCTGCTCGGACTCTCGGTGGTCGTCGGCACGGCCGTCACCCTCGGTGGACCGTGGCTGGCAACGATTCTCGGCGACGCCGCGTTGGCGCCGCTGTTGCTTCTCGGCGTCGGGTACGTCGTCGGTGAATCCCTCCGACAGTACCTCACGGCGATGTTTCAGGGGCTCAATCGAGTGTCATGGAGTGCGGTCGTCAGGTCGGTACAGGCGGTCGGCCGCGTCGGTTTCGCCGTCGGGTTCGTCCTGTTGGGGTTCGGCGTCGTCGGCGCCCTCGCCGGCTTCGTCGCCGCGAGCCTCGCGTCGGTCGTCGTCGGAGGCATCGTCTTCGTCCGGTACTACCGCTCGTTCCCGACCGTCGACCGCGAGGAGGGCATCGTCCGCCGCCTGCTGGAGTACAGTATCCCGCTGACTGCGACCCGGAGTGCGAGCGTCATCGACGGGAAAGTCGACACCATCCTCGTCGGCGTGCTGTTGAACGTGACCGCCGTCGGCTACTACACCATCGCCAAACAAATCGCGCAGGTGTGTGTCACCCCCGCCAGTTCGCTGGGGTTCACCATCTCGCCGGCCGTCGGCGAACAGAAGGCCGGCAACCGCGCCGACCGCGCCGCCCGGCTGTACGAGCAGGCCCTCGAGTACGTGCTGTTGCTGTACGTCCCTGCCGTCGTCGGTCTCGTGTTGGTCGCCGAGCCGATGGTCCGCTACGTTTTCGGGTCGGAGTACCTCGGCGCCGTCATCGTCGTCCAGTTGCTGAGCGTCTACGTGTTGGCGATGGCCGTCGTGAAAATCACGAGCGACGGCCTCGACTTCCTCGGGCGCGCCCGCGACCGCGCGGTCGTCAAGGTCATCATGGCGCTGTCGAACGTCGTGTTGAACCTGCTTCTGATACCCGTCTTCGGCGTCGCCGGGGCGGCGCTGGCGACGGTCGTCACCTTCAGCGGCTACACGCTCGCGAACGTCTACATCATCAGCCTCGAACTCCCAATCGAGTTCGCCGGCATCGCCCGCTCGCTCGTCGGCGTCACCGCCGTCTCGCTCGTGATGGGGGGCGGCGGTGGCGCTTCTGGTGCCGCACGTCACCGGCCTGCCGACACTTCTCGGGGTCGTGGCCGTCGGCGCGGCCATCTGGCTCGCCGGCGTCGCTGGCGGCGGACTGCTCGACGTCCGGCGGGCCGTCTCGTATCTCACCTGAACGGGACCGCACGGCAGTCAGGACGAGCATAACGAAACGGGTCGGCGCGGAACGCCCGACAGAGATGGACGTTCCCCCCGACACCGACATCGTCTACGCGAGCTGTACCGAACCGGGTCACGCCGTCCTCGAATCGCTGCTCGAAGCCGACGCCCCGGTCACCGAAGTCGTCACCCTCACCCCGGAGATGGCCGACCGCCATGGCGTCGTCAAGTACGCCGAGTTCGACCCCCTCGCCGCCGACTACGGGATTCCCGTCTACCACCCCGAGACGTACTCGATGACCGACGCCGACCGCGAGCACTTCGCGGCACTCGACGGTGACCTGCTCGTCGTCAACGGCTGGCAACGGCTCGTTCCGGAAGGCGTCCTGCGGACGTTCACCCACGGCGCCCTCGGCAACCACGGTAGCGCGATGGGACTGCCGAAGGGCCGGGGGCGCTCGCCGCTGAACTGGTCGCTGATTCAGGGGTACGACCGGTTTCTGCTGTCGGTCATCCAACTCGAACCCGGCGTCGACGACGGCGCCGTCGTCACCACCCGGAAGTTCGACCTCACCGACCACGACACCATCGAGACGCTGTACTACAAGGTGAGCGTCCTGCTGAAGGAGATGCTGCCGACGGCAATCGAGACTGTCGTCAACGGAACGGAACTCGAAGAACAGCCCGGGGAGCCGACGTACTACCCGAAGCGGACGCCCGACGACGGCGAGGTTCACTGGGGCGACAGCACCCGCGACATCTACAATCTCGTGCGTGCGGTGACCGACCCCTACCCCGGCGCGTTCACGTTCGACGGCGACACCCGCATCGACGTCTGGGAGGTGGTGCCGTTCTCGACGGACCTCGGCTGGGAGGCGATGCCGGGGCGAATCCTCGAGGCGTTCTGGACCGGCGACTTCGCCGTCGCGACCGCCGACGGGAGCGTCCTCGTCACCGACTGGGAGACCGAGGGGTCCTGGGAGCCCGAACCCGGCGTCGAACTCGACTCGCCGGGCGAACACGACCGCGTCGACGGCTACGACCAGCGACACAACCTCTCGTCGGGTGGTGGCGATGCGTAACGAGCCGATGCCGTCGACGCCCGAGGCCTACCGGGCGTTTCTGGACGGCTTTCTGGACGAGGGGTACACGTTCCACGGCTTCGAACCGCTTTCCGAGCGGGCCGTCGTCGTCCGACATGACATCGACCTCTCGCCGACCGCCGCGCTCGCGATGGCCGAAATCGAAGCCGACCTCGGTATCGAGACGACGTACTGTTTCATGCTGACGACGCCGGCGTACTCCCTCCGGAACAACGTCGACCTGCTCGACGAGATTCTCGCGCTGGGCCACGACATCGCGGTGCACTTCGACACCCACCACTACTGGGACGACGACCCGGGAATCGGCGTCGTCGAGTCCGCGGTTCGTATCGAGTGTGAGACGCTCGGCCGCCTCACGAACGCGACCGTCGATACGGTCTCCTTCCACATGCCGCCGGAGTGGGTCCTCGGGCGGCAATACGGGGGCTTCGAGAACACCTACCAGCCGCGGTTCTTCGGCGACATCGACTACATCTCCGACTCCAGACAGAAGTGGCGCGACCAGTCCCCATTCGACGGTCCCATCCCCGAGCAGGTGCAGATACTCGTCCATCCGGGGCTGTGGACGCCCGAGAACCGCGATATGGATTCCATCGTTCGGGAGATACGCGCCGAGCGGCTCGAAGAAATCGACCGATACGCCGCGGCGTACTGACGGGGCGACCCTTCTCAGTCCGACCGCCCGTTCAGGGGGCGGTTGAGCACCATATCCAGCACCATTCCGCCGAGGAGTGCGACGACCCCGACGAGCGTGAGTCCGGAGCGTCGTCGGAGGACGGCGCCGACGAGTCCGGCGACCGCACCGGCGGCGCCACCGACGAACAGCCCCGTCCGGAGTTGTTCGCTGGGTGAATCGCGTTTCGTCGCCAGCCGCCAGACGAACATCCGGAGCAACATCAGCGACACCCGCGGGATGTACTCGGCGTAGCTGATGGTGCTCGTCTCGTCGCCGTAGGACAGCGGTGCGGGCACGTCTACGACGGTCTGTCCCGCGGCGCTGAGTCTGACCAACAGGTCGTTGCAGTAGCCGTAGAACTCGTACATCGCCTCGATGTCGATGGCCTCGAGTGCCGACCGCGAGATGACGGTGTATCCCATCTGCGGGTCGCCGACGTGCCAGTAGCCGGTGGCGACTTTCGTCAGATACGTCAACACGACGTTGCCGACGTAGCGGAAGGGTGGCATCTCGGCGTGGTCGGACTCCCGTATCAGCCGGTTGCCCTTCGCGTAGTCGGCGCGGCCGTCGACGACCGGTTCGACGATGCGCACTAACTCCTCGGGGTCCATCTGGCCGTCCCCACCCATCACCGCGATTACGTCGATGTCGTCCTCCAGGGCGCGGAGATACCCCGTCTTGATGGCGCCGCCGACGCCCCGGTTTTCCTCGTGGCGTATCGGGACGACGAAGGACGCCTCACCCTCACGGCGATGTTCGGTTCGGCGTTTCGCCCGCTGTATCTCCGCCCACGTCTCGTCCGTCGAGCGGTCGTCGATGGCGTAGGCGCGGTCGACGAACGCCGGGAGCGTCTCGAGGACCTCCCCGACGAACCCCGCTTCGTTGTACGCTGGAACGACGACGCCGATGGAGCTGTTTTCGTACATGATTTCCGGCCGAACCACTCGTGGGTTCGTTGTGCCGAAAAGCCACGACGAGCGTATTGTTATGGGCTGGCTGACTGCTAACCTCGACATCTCGCTCGGAGCCATGGTGGCTAGGCGGTGGATACCGACGGCGATGTTCGGTAAGCCGTGACAACCGCCCGAAGTCGTCGAGCAAAACCGTCCCGTCGCTGGAGGGCGTTTGTCACCGACTACCGACCGTCGAAAGACCGGTAGTCGGTGACCAACTCATCGCCGGAATTCCGAACGTTCGTGAACGCTCGATACGTATTTGAGGTATCCCATCCACCAACCAAATATGAGTAAGTGGCTAACAGATGACGACCGGAAACGAATCAAGGATTTCGCCGATCTCCCGGCGTACATGCGGTCGCCGGAGATGCTCGTTCCCGCCGACGAGGCCGACGAGTAGCCGCTTACGGCCTGCTCCGTGACGATTCTTTCGGAAGTTGCGCCCGGAGAGCGCCGGGCAGGCCGGATTTCGAACGATGCTGTCCCACAGCCACGGCGGGCCGTCTCAATCCACCAGTTCTCGGTTCTGAATCTCCGTCCAGAGCCGCTCGCCCCGTTCGGTAATCCCGTAGACACGGCCCTTCCGTCGGTCCTCGTCGACGAGTAGCTCGACGAGGTCCCGCTCCCGGAGCTGTTTGAGCGCGTGCGACACCGAGGCGATGGAGATGTCCTCGTCCTCGGAGATCTTCGACGGCGTCGCCGGCCCCTCCACGAGGCGCTTGAGGACGCGAATCCGGTACTTCGAGCTGATGATGAACCCGATTTCGTCCCAGTCGTCGGTCATCGAATCACACCCCGGGAGCTCGTGTTCATTGTTCGGCCCCCCGCGACACCACAGGCCGGATGTGTCGTCTCGACGACCGGTAGTAGACGAGGCTCAACACGGTAAACAGGAGTATGATGACCATTCCGACCGCCGCACTGAACTGGGGAGCGAGAAGCACCGAGAGAACGTGCACGACCAGTCCACCGATGGACACTCCCAGAAAGTACCGCGGCCACTCGTCGCTCGGGTCCCCCGAGGAGAGATACGACGTTATCGTCGGCAGTTTCCCGTTCAGTGCGACGGTCCGCTCGTCGGGGTCGTACTCGACGACGCCCGCCTTCGCGAGCTTCGGGATGTGCGTCTGATACAGCGAGACGTACGTCCGTTTGCGTTGCTTCTCGTCGAGCTGTTCGATTTCGGTGTCGTTTTCGACGGCCGCGACGTGGGCCGCGAGCTCGTCGATGCCGACCGGTGTGTCCTGTTCGAGCAGGTATTTCAGCGCGAGTCGTCGCCGGGCGTTACTCAGCAAATCGAATGCAGCGTCTTGTGACAGTGTGCTTGAATCGTTCGACATTACCAGTCTCGGTAGTCTCGTTTCGGATCCCGTGATCGGCTCTACCGCCACCAACCGCCCCACGGCACTTTGTTACACAGCGGTTATCGCTCGCCCCGGTGGAGCGACCGACTCCTAACAGCCCGTTTTCGACGGGTACGGCCGTTTTCGGCCATCGCGTGGCGTCGTTTCTCACCCGACGGCGGTATGGTGGTGATAACAAAGGCCGACGGCCGCCGCCCACAGGTAAGATGAGCGAACCGAACTCTCGGGGGACACCACGACGGACTCTCGAAGCGGCGAGAACCGGAGGGAGCGATGAGTGACGAAAACCGAATGCAGTCACTGCACGTGAAAGACGGCACCGTCGGAAGCGTCCCGCTCGACATCGCCGCCGGGTGGGGGATACTCGCCGGCGCCCACATCGCCGGGTTCCTGTCTTTGGGCGCTCCGGTTCGGCTGATTCTCGCCGCACCGGTGGTGTTCTTCCTCCCCGGATACGTCACCGTCTCGGCGGCGTTCCCGCACCGGGCGACCGCGCCGGAGCTCCGGTATCCGACCCGAATCTCCATCGGGGAGCGGTTCGCGCTCTCGGTCGGATTGAGTCTCGTCGTCGTTCCGCTCCTGGGGCTGCTCGTCGCGCTGTTCCCGGGCGGAATCACCGAACCGGTCGTAGCCGGCCTGCTCGGCGCGTACATCGTCGGGGGTGGCGTCGTCGCCAGCGTCCGACGGCTTCACGTCTCAGCGGAGCACCGCTTTCGCGTTCCCGTTGGACGCTGGGTCGGCCGACTCGTCGGCTCGCTCCGTCACGGCTCCCTCGGCGAGCGAGCCGTGACACTCGTGTTGTGTCTGAGCATCGTCTCGACCGTCGCCGCCGCCGGTTTCGTCCTCGCCGTGCCGGCCGACGGCGAATCCTTCACCGACTTCCACATCGTCACCGAGACCGACGACGGCGACCTCGTCGCCGATGGTTATCCGACGAACCTGACCGAAGGCCAGCCAGCGACCTACACCGCTGGCATCGAGAACCACGAGGGCATCGCCACCGACTACGTGGTGGTGGTGACTCTCGACCGGGTCACCGAAATCGAGGGGGCACAGCGGACCGTCGAGTCGAACGAACTCGCACGGTTCGACGCGACGGTCGCCGCCGGCGACCGCTGGACTCGAAGCCACACCGTCACACCGGAGATGACCGGTGAGGGACTCCGGTTGACCTACCACCTGTACGTCGACACCGCTCCCGAAACCGCCGACAGGGACAGCGCCTACCGCACCGTCCACGTCTGGGTCGACGTCGCTCCCGCCGACGCCTGACCATGCTCCCGTGGGAACACCTCGCGGTCGGCTACCTCTGGTATTCGGCGTGGAGTCACCTCCGAGACGGCCGGCGGCCCTCGGGCCGACCCGTCGTCGTCGTCGCGGTCGCCACCCAGTTGCCCGACCTCATCGACAAGCCGCTGGCGTGGGAGTTCGGACTCCTCCCCGGCGGGCAGACGCTCGCTCACTCGCTCGTGTTCGCACTGCCCGCAGTGGCGTTCGTCCTCGGCGCCTTCGGCAGCCGAATCGGGGTCGCCTTCGCCGTCGGCTATCTCACACACCTCGCGGGCGACGTGGTGTACCCGATGGTTCTCGGCGGTGGCCCGCGCGTGTCGTTTCTCCTCTGGCCGTTCGTCGAATCGGCGCCCGCCGAATCGCCGGGGTTTCTCGCCGAAACGTGGGCGATTCTCGGTGACGCGTGGCAGTTCATGTCGAGCCCCGAGGGAACCGTCTACCTGACCGCAGAGCTCGCGTTACTGCTCGCGGTGTTCGCGCTGTGGCGCTACGACGGCCACCCCGGCGTGCCGCGCCGGTCGATGTCGCCCCGAATCGGACGGTAAGGCGGCGCTCGAATCGAGAAGCAACTGTCTACTCGCCGAAAGCGCATCATAACAAAACCCGATTGCGGCGACCACCTGACAAGCCGTCAGCGCGGCCCGCGACACTATGACACAGGATACGACGCCCTCGAAGACCGCGAGTACCGAGTCGGCCGATACCCGACGAACGATGCTGCGTTCGATTCCGATAGCCGACCCGGACGTCGGCGCCGCCGAGGCCGAGCGGGTGGCGGCCGTCATCGACAGCGGCCGGCTGGCCGACGGCCCGGAAGTCAGGGCCTTCGAGTCGGAATTCGCCGACTACTGCGGCACCGACCACGCCATCGCGACCTCCAACGGGACGACGGCATTACACGCGGCGCTCGTCGCCGCCGGGGTCGGACCCGGCGACCGCGTTCTGACGACGCCGTTTACGTTCATCGCGACGGCGAACGCGATTCGGCTCTGCGGGGCCACCCCCGTCTTCGCCGACATCGACCCCGTCACGTACAACCTCGACCCCGCGGCCGTCGAGCGCCAACTCGAGGCGGAAACGGTCGATGCGATTCTCGCCGTCCACCTCTACGGGCTGCCCGCCCCGATGGGAGCGTTGCGGCGGTTAGCCGACGAGTACCACCTCACGCTCATCGAGGACGCTGCCCAGGCCCACGGTGCGGCAATCGACGGCCAACGCGTCGGCTCGCTCAGCGACGCGGCGACGTTCTCGTTTTACCCGACGAAGAACATGACGACCGGGGAGGGCGGGATGATTACGACCGACAGCAGTTCGATTGCGGCCCACGCCCGGTCGTTCATCAATCACGGGCGGACGGACGCCGACAGCAGCTACGAACACCACCGCGTCGGACACAACTTCCGGATGACGAGTCTGTGTGCGGCCATCGGCCGGGAGCAACTCGAGAAGCTCCCGTCGTACGTCGAATCGCGGCGGCGAAACGCCGAGCGCTACACCGAGACGCTGACGGAGGTGCCGTCGATTCGCCCGCCGGCCGAACCGGATGGCTACCGGCACAGCTACCACCAGTACACCGTCCGCTGTTCGGACCGCGAGGCCCTCGCGGAGTGGCTCGACGACGGGAACATCTCCTCGGGCGTGTACTACCCGCGAGGCGTCCACGAACAGCCGCCGTACGTCGGCAGCGGAAGCTATCCGGCGGCCGAGCGAGCCACCGAGACCGTCCTCTCCGTGCCGGTACATCCGGGTCTCGACGAGGCGGCAGTCGAGCGCGTCGCCGACCGACTCGCGAGGTTCGACCGATGATTCCCGTCGGCGTCGTCGGCGTCGGGAGCATGGGTCGCCACCACGCGCGGGTGTACCGGGAACTCCCGGGGGCTGAACTCGTCGGCATCCACGATGCGGACGGCAAGCGAGCCGCCGGCGTCGCCGCCGAACAGGGGACCCAAGCGATGGAGTTGCCGGCGTTGCTCGACGCCGTCGAGGCGGTGTCGGTCGTCGTGCCGACGCCCTATCACCGCGAGGTGGCGGAGGCGGCGACCGACGCCGGCGTGAGCCTGCTCGTCGAGAAGCCGCTCGCGGGGACGCCGCGGGACGCACGCACAATCGTCGATGCGGCCGAGGAGGCCGGCGTCACGCTACAGGTCGGCCACGTCGAGCGGTTCAACCCCGCCGTCCAGGCGGTCTCGGAGTTCGCCGACGAACTCGACATCGTGGCGCTGGAGGCCCAGCGACTCGGGCCGCCGGTCGACCGCGCTGGCGACGACGGCGCCGTGATGGACCTGATGATTCACGACATCGACATCGCGCTGTCGCTGCTCGGGGAATCGGTCGTCGACGTTCGAACGACCGGAACCGCCGACGGCGAACACGTCACGTCGATGCTGACGTTCGAGGGGGGCAGCGTCGCGACGCTCACCGCGAGTCGAATCACACAAAAGAAGGTGCGGACGCTGGCGTTGACCGCCGCGGACTGCCGCGTCGACGTCGACTACACCTCACAGGACGTGACGATAACGCGGCAGACCACCCCGGAGTACATCGAGGCCAACGGCGGACTGCGATTCCGCAGCGAGACGGTCGTCGAGCGCCCGACGGTCAAAAACGGCGAGCCGTTGAAGGCGGAACTCGCGTCGTTCGTCGACTGCGTCAGAACGGGAACGCCGCCGGAAGTGACCGGCGAAGATGGGCTTCGAGCGCTCGAAGTCGCGGGGCGCGTCCTCGAGACGTTCACACACGACGGCAGCGTCGAGTGGGCCGACCAGCGGACTCACTCCTGAACGACTCAGTCGCGGCGCTTACCGCTGGATGGCGTGTCGAACCCCGCGGAGGAACGGCCGCGGGTCGTCGAATTTGAGCACGTCGAAGTTCGGCATCCGGTAACAGGACATCGCGATTTCTGCCGCCGTACCCACGAGAGACGGCGCCTCGACGAACGGGGAGTCGTCGGTGATGATGCTCAACAGGTGGCCGAGTTCGCCGTACAACAGGTGGCTGCCGACGCCGACCTCGTATCCCGGTTCGATTTCCTCGCCGCGACCGGTCGCCAACAGCCAGTAGTGTGCCGGGAAGTCAGCACCCGCCTCGACGGCACAGGGCAGCGACTGCCACATCCGAGGATTGATTTCGGTCAGCACGTACTCGCCGGTGTCGGCGTCGCGCATGTACTCGATGCAGGCGAGGCCGTGATACTCGAGGTGGTCCAACAGTTGCGTCCCGACGGCTTCGAGTTCGGGGTCGGCTATCGACTCCCGGTAGACGCCGCCGCCGCCGGTGTAGGAGTCGCCGCGAATCTGTCGGTGCTGGAACGTCGACACCGCCTCCCCGTGGTCGTACAGCGCGCCGAAGACGTACTCCCCGGAGGACCGGACGTACTCCTGGACGATGGGTTCGTGTTTCATCTCGGCTTCGATTTCGTCGACGTCCGGCGTTTCCCCGGGACGGACGTGTCGAACAGATTTCACCGTCGCGACGTCCCGCGGGGACCACTCGGGGAGGTACTCGTCGACGAGGAGGTTGTACCGGGATTTGATGATGCGCTCTTCGTCCCACGATTCGACCTCGGAGAGCAGTTGCGTCTCGGGGGCGGGAACGCCGGCCTCCTCGGCGGCTTCGACGAGCCGAACCCGGTCGTGGACGGTTCGGAGCGTCTCCATCGGCGGCGTGACGAGCGAGACGTACGGCTCGAAGCGGTCGGCGTACTTCGCGAAGACGTAGGGGTCCTGCGGTCGAAGCGGGGCGATGGTCCGAACCTCGGGGCGGGCGGCGACGCCGACGAGGGCGTCCCGGTAGGCGAGGAGGTCCTCGGTAGGCGACGGGAGCCGGACGAACTCGTCACAGAACCGCGAAGCGGCCGCGGGAACGTCGTCGTGCTCCGAGCCGATTATCGTCCCGACATCCAGTCGGGCGAGTGACCGAACACTGGTGTAACTCCCCGCGTCGAATCCGGTCGGAATCAGCATCGACCCCCCCGTCGGTAGTCACGTCGTGCATACCGGAGCGAGGGAAGTCCGGGCCCATTGCTATAGAGGAACTACCGGAATCGGGCGGGCGGACGGCTGAGCCGAACCCGCCGACGAGAGCCCCACAGCGTGCGGTAGTGGCACCATAACAAAGCCGTTCAGTCGGCGATGTCTCGGCGTGAACGAAACCGACACCGACGCTCGGCGGAAACGAGTGCGGGAACCGAACATGGGGGGAACCGATGTCTGAACACGCCACCGTCGGGGCGAACTGCGACATTCGACCCGGAGCCACCGTCGGCCCCGAAGGCCAATCCGGCGAGCCGCCCGTTCTCGGTGACGACTGCACCGTCCGTTCCGGGACGGTCATCTACGCGGACGTGACCGTCGGCGACGGGCTGGCGACCGGCCACGGCGTCCTCGTGCGTGAACACACCGACATCGGCGACGACTGCACCGTCGGGACGAACACCGTCATCGACGGCCACACCGTCGTCGGCGACCGGGTCAGCATGCAGACCGGCGTGTACGTCCCGACCCACACCGACATCGCCGACGACGTGTTCCTCGGGCCGAACGCGGTGTTGACGAACGACCCCTATCCGATACGCGGCGAGAACGACCTCGAGGGGCCGACGCTGGAACGACACGCCTCCGTGGGGGCGAACGCGACGATACTGCCGGGCGTGACGGTGGGCGAGCGGTCGTTCGTCGCCGCCGGGTCGGTCGTCATCGACGACGTGCCGCCCGGAACGCTCGCTGTCGGCGTGCCCGCCGAGCACCGGCCGCTTCCGGAGCATCTCGACCGGGGGAACGTGATTCGATGAGCGAAACGGTCGACTCACGACGGGTGTACGGGACCGACGCCGCCGAGGTCGGCGAGCGCTTCCGCAACGGTGCGTTCCCGGTCGCCGTGTACGGACTCGGGAAGATGGGACTGCCGTTGGCGGCCGTCCTCGCGGACGTGTCGGGCAACGTCGTCGGCGCGGACATCGATTCGTCGGTCGTCGAGTCCGTCAACGAGGGGGCGTGTCACGTCGTCGGCGAACCGGGACTCGAGGAGTTGGTCGCCGAAACCGTCGAATCGGGCGCGCTTCGGGCGGTCGCGGACGGGAAAGCCGCGGCCAGCGAGGCGTCGATGCACGTCGTCGTCGTCCCGACGCTGTTGACCGACAACAACCGCCCGGACCTCGCGGCCGTCGAGTCCGTCCTCGAGGACGTCGCGACGGGGCTGGAACCCGGCGATTTCGTCGTCATCGAATCGACCGTCCCGCCGCGGACGTGTTCCGACGCCGTCGTGCCGCAGTTGGCCGAACAGAGCGGCGTCGACCCCGACGAGTTCGGCGTGGCGTTCTGCCCCGAGCGGACCTCCAGCGGGCGGGCACTCGTCGACATCCGGGAGTCGTATCCGAAAATCGTCGGCGGCGTCGACGACGAGAGCACGCGCCTCGCGGCCGAAATCTACGACGAAGTGACGACGAACGAGGTGGTTCCGGTGAGCGATTCGACGACCGCCGAGGCGACCAAGGTGTTCGGCGGCGTCTACCGCGACGTCAACATCGCCTTCGCCAACGAACTGGCGACGTACGCCGACGACCTCGCTATCGACGTTCGGGAGGCCATCGCCGCCTCCAACAGCCAGCCACACAGTCACATCCTCGAACCCGGTCCCGGCGTCGGTGGCCACTGCATCCCGGTGTACCCGTACTTCCTGCTCAACGAGTTCGACGTGTACAGCCCGATTATACGGATGTCGCGGGCGGTCAACGACAGCATGCCGACGTTCGTCGTCAAACAGCTCCGGCGGGCGCTCTCGGAGGCAGGCACCGGCCTGCAGGATTCGACCGTCCTCGTGTTGGGCGTCACCTACAGGGCCGGCGTCGAGGAGACACGCTTCAGCCCGGCGCTTACCGTACTGGAGTTGCTGTCGGATTTCGGCGCCGAAACGCTCGCGGTCGACCCGCTACTCGACGACATCGACGGGGACGCCGAGTTGCTGTCTCAGGAGGCGGCCGCCGCTTCCGACCTCGATGCGGTCGTCCTCGTGACCCCACACGAGGCCTTCGAGACCTTCCCGTGGAACGACCACGACGACCTCGTCGTGGTCGACACCCGTGGCGTCCTCGACCCCGACACCATCGAGGGCCGCGTCGTTACCATCGGCCGTGCAATGGAGGAGTAACATGCGCGTGTTGTTCGATGTCACCCATCCGGCACACGTCCACCTGTTCAAAAACGCCATCGCGGAACTGTCGGCCGACGGGGCCGCGGTTCGCGTCGTCTCCCGGGAGAAGGAGGTCACGACCGACCTGCTGGATGCCTACGGCATCGAACACACCCCGCTGTCGTCGAAGGGCGAACGGAAGGCGAGTCTCGCCGCCGAGTGGGCACGCCGGGAGGTGCGGACCTTCCAGGTCGCGCGGTCGTTCGACCCCGACGTGGTCGTCAGCCACCTGAGTCCGTCGGCGGTCCACGCCGCCCGACTCGTGGGCGCCGAGAGCGTCGTCTTCAACGACCAGGAGCATCCCAACACCGTCCCACGGCTCACCGCCCCGCTGACGACGGCGTACTGTACGCCGCGGAGTTACGGCGCCGACCGAGGCTCGGTCCACCGCCGCTACGACGGCTTCCACGAGTTGGCGTATCTCCACCCGAACCGTTTTACGCCGGACCGCTCGGCACTCCGGGACCACGGCGTCGACACCGAGGAGCCGTACGCACTCCTCCGGTTCGTCTCGATGGGCGCCCACCACGACGTCGGTGAGCGAGGGATTGCCCCGAAAACACAGGCCGAACTCGTCGAGACGCTGTCGGCGTTCGGCGAAGTGTACGTCTCGACGGAGGCGCCGCTGCCCGAGTCGCTGTCGGCCAATCGGCTTCCGGTTCCACCGGAGTCGATGCACGACCTGCTCGCGGAGGCGTCGCTCTGCGTGACCGACTCGGCGACGATGGCGATGGAGGCGGCGGTGTTGGGAACGCCGACCGTCCGGTCGAACTCCATCGGTGCCGGCGGCGAGTTCGGCACGCTCTCTGCGGTCGCCAGTTACGACCTCATCGAGCAGGTACCGGCGACGGGCGTCGTCGCGGCCGCACGCCGATTGGCGAACGACCCAGACGCCGCCGCGCGGTGGGCCGAGCGCCGACAGGAACTGCTCGACGACACCGTCGACGTGACCGCCTACGAACTATCGGTCATTCGAGAGGTTGCCGATGGGTGAGGACGCCACGTTCCATCTCTGTCTCACACACGACGTCGACCGCGTGTACAAGCGATTCGGCGCACTCTACGGCACGTTGCGCGACCGGAACCCACGGCATCTGAAGGCGTTGCTCCCGGGGACCGAACCGTACTGGCGCTTCGAGGACGTGATGGCCATCGAAGACGACCTCGGCGTCCGCTCGGCGTTTTACTTCCTGAACGAACAGCGCCTCCGTGACCGGCCGATTCGGGAGTGGCTCTCGGCGCAGAGCTGGCAGCTGTACGGCGACCGCTACTCCGTCAGCGACCCCGACATCGTCGACGTCATCCACCGGCTCGATTCTGGCGGCTGGGAGGTGGGGCTGCACGGGTCCTACGAGTCCTACCGGGAGCCACAGCGCCTCCGGGCCGAGAAGGGCGAACTCGAAGCGATTCTCGGACAGGAGGTGGTCGGCGGCCGACAGCACTACCTGAACCTCGACGTGCCGGAGACCTGGGAGATGCAGGCCGACGTCGGACTCCAGTACGACGCCAGCCTCGGCTCCTCGGAGACGTACGGCTTCGACCACGGCTACACCCCGCTTCGACCGTTCGACGACGAGTTCGTCGTGTTCCCGTTGACGGTGATGGAGCTGTCGCTGCCGAACGTCGAGCAGCGACCGAACCGGGCGTGGCGGGTCTGTGAGCGGCTGCTGGAGGAAGCCCGCGAGAACGGCGCCGTCATGACCGTGCTGTGGCATCCCCGGTTCTTTTACGAAAACGACTTCCCGAACTACGGGGCGCTGTACCGACGGCTCATCGAGCGCGCACTCGAACTCGGGGCGTGGGTAGGGCCGCCCGGAGAGCTGTACGAAGGGCTCGACCACACGACAGGGGTGGAGATGGAGCCGAACCGATAGCGGCCGCCGACATCCCTACACGAACACGACCGGTCGTGAAATAATCCACAGCGACAGCACCGTGTATCCGACCATCAGGACGACAAGCGGAAGGTGACCGCGGCCGGCCGAGTCGCCGTATCGCTCGACCGCGACGCGGTGGGCGGCGACGACAGCGACGACGTGGCCGAACACGACGAGCGCGACCTGTGAGCCCCAAAAGACCGGCATCGAGAGCCAGCCGAGGGGGTCGAGGGAACCGACGGCCGGCACGAGGGGACTGGCGGCGATTTCGAGCAGCGTAGCGAGGCTCCGAAGGACGTAGGGGTAGTTGTGGGCGATTTCGTAGGCGGCCGCAATCGGGAGGACGGTCGGGGCGAAGCCGTACAGCGCGTCGACGACGGCGTCCTCGGCGGGCCGCCCGAGGCGTTCGCCGGCCCACACGGTGAGGACGAATGTGGCGACGAAACCGACGAGGCCGATGCCGTACAGGAAAATGGCCGTTTCGGGACCGGTGCCGAGTGCGTCCCGGGTCGCGAACAGGACCGTCTGGAACGCCCGGAGGTTGGTGAAGCCGTCGAAACTGACCGTGTACACCATCGCGACGACGAAGACGACGCTCGCGACGCCGTCGACGGGGGCGCGACACCCCAGCCACGGCGGACGGGCCGCGACGGCGTACCCGCCGTCGTCGGTTCGGGACCACTCAAGCGGGGCCACCCGGCCGAACAGGCGGTAGAACACTGCAAGCGGGTCCGCTCGCCGGAGCCACGACCGCCCGAAACAGCCCGCGCCCACGACCATCGTGAGGCCGTAGGCCGCGACCACGGCGGTCGTCAACCGCGGCGACCGCGGGACGACCGTCAGCGTCTCCGTGATACCGACGAGGGCGAGAAAGCCGACGAGCGCCGGCCACGTCCCGAACGCCGTCGGGTAGGAGCCGAGCAGGGCGACGGCCCCGCCTTCGAGTCGAACGAGGCCGTCGTAGACCGCCTCCCACGGCGACAGCGTCGACCACGGGCTTCCGAACAGGATGGCGAGGAGGGCGACCCCTCGGAACCACACCGGCCAGACGAACACCGTCGCGGCGTTCTCGGCCGGGACCTGTCGCCCGACGACGCCGAACACCAGCGCCGCGATAACCGCGATGAAGAAGAGCCCGCGGGCCACGCCTCGAAGGGGTCCGACGAGCGACGGCGGAACCGTCAGCAGGTGGCGACGACGAGGGGATTCGGTCGGGTCCGGGGAGCGAGCCAGCCACAGCGCCGTCACCGCGACGGTGACACCGGCACCGACGAGGAGCAGCCACAGCGGAATCGGCGCGTCGAAGCGAGAGCCGGTCACGTCGTGTGCGGCCGCGACGCCGGGACCGACAGCGAGCGCAATCGCGACGACGAGGCCGACCGAAAGCGACGGTACGGACCGGCGGTGAGCCATTCCCCCGACGGTAATCACCGACGAGTGAAAAGCCGCTCTGGTTCGTGTTTCGAACGTCCGCTTCCGATGAATACGCTTTTGCGCGGCGATTCCCGAGATGAGACAGATGCGCGTCCGCACTGCGGTCGTTCTCGGTGGGTTGCTCGCCGTCTTGGGCGCCGGACTCGTCGTCGGGTTGGGCGGCATCGGCGCCTCGCCGTTCGGTGGTACCTTCGAGGAGTCGTGGGTGAGCGACACCCCGCGGGACAACGAGTTCAACCATCACGCCATCGGTGCCGGCGCCGATGGTGACGTACTCGTCGCGCCGGTCACCGAACAACCCGGTGGCGACGCCGAGTTGACGGAGACCTCCTGTTCGCTCGTTCGTCTCGCCGACGACGACGGCGAGACGCTGTGGCAGGACGGAATGCCGCCGGAGGCGTGTTTCACCCACGCGCTCACCGAACCGGCCATCGACGACATCGACGGCGACGGGAAACGGGAGGTCGCCGTCGCGACGACCGAGGAGGCGCTCGTCGTCTACGACGGAACAGACGGAACCGAGCAGTGGCGCGTCCCGCTGTCGACGTACGGGTACGCGCGGCCGACGATAGCGAACGTCACCGCCGCTGATGGCACCGAAATCGTCGCCAGCGACATCGGCGGCGGCGTCGTCCTCGCACACAGCAACGGAACCGTCGCGTGGCGGGTCGCACTGAACGAGACCGTCGGCGAGCGGGTGTCGGTGTACGGGTCGCCGCTCGTCGAGGACTTCGACGGCGACGGCCGACCCGAAATCCTCGTCGGTACCACGGAGTCGTTGGTGTTGCTCTCGGCCGACGGAACCGTCGAGTGGCAGCGAGACGACAGCGCGCGGTACGTCGCCAGCGCACGGACCGACGACGGCGTCGGGATAGTCGTCGCCGGAACCGCGACCGTCCGCTCTTACGACGGCGCCTCCGGTGCCGAGACGTGGAACCGGTCGATTTCGAACGGCCGCGTCCACACCGTCGCGGACGGCGACGGCGACGACACCCCCGAAGTGTACCTCGGTCGAATCGAAAGCGAGGTCGTCGTTCTGGACGCCGAGTCGGGTGCCACCGAGTGGTCCACGACGGTGTCGGGCGAGGACACCATCGTCGCGGCGCCCCGACTCGGCGACGTGACGGGCGACGGTCGGCCCGAAGTCCTCGCCGCGGCACGGACCGGGACCGTCACCGCCCTCGATGCCGACTCCGGCGGGGAAGTGGCCGTCTACGAGCGCTCGGTTCCGGTCTGGACGTTCGTCACCCCCGCCGACATCGACGGCGACGGCCACGACGAGGTGTTGGTCCGCTACGGCGACGGCCGCGTCGTCGCCCTCGAATACGTGTCCTAATCGCCGTTTTGACCGCTGAAACGGGATTTCTTCACCGCCGAAACCGGCAACATATTCCACATCATTTACTATCCGTCAATCTGACAGGACCGTATGATTCTCTGTGTCGACCAAAGCGAGGCCGACCGCGAGGCGACGCGGGCGGCCCTCGATTCTACCTACGAAGTCGAGACGACCGCGTCGCTATCCGATGCGCGGAGCGTACTCACGGAGCGGCCCGTCGAGTGTCTCGTCACGGAGTACGACCTCCCCGACGGGACGGGGTTGGAACTGATTCGAGCAGCGCGAAACGACGCGCCGGACGCCGCGTGTATCCTGTTTACCGACACGCCGCTGGACGACATCGACACCGCCGCCTTCGGTGACGTGGTCGCGGAGTACCTCTCGAAGGACGACCCCGACGCCCGTGAGGAACTCGCCGAACTCGTCGAACACGCGCTGCTGTTTCGAAACCAGACTGCGTATCCGCTTCCGGACGACGAGGACGCGCGAGTGGCGGCACTCGAACGGTACGCGACCGACCCCGAATCCCTCGGCGACTCCATCGACCGACTGACCGAACTCGCCGTGGCGCTGTTCGACCTCGACGCCGCCGCCGTCGGCCTCGTCGACGCCCACGAACAGCGGTTTCTCTCCTGTTTCGGCATCTCTTTCGACCCAATCGACCGCGAGGAGACGGTGTGTACCTACGCGCTGCTCGAGGAGGGGGTGACCGTCATCGAGGACACCAGCGATGACCCACGGTTCGAGGACAACGAAGGGCTACAATCCGCCGATATCCGGTTTTACGCGAGCGCGCCCGTCACGACACCCGAGGGCCACGCCATCGGGACGTTCTGTGTCTACGACGACGAACCGCGGTCCCTCTCCGAACGCGACCGCGAACTGCTGTCGCTGCTGGCCGACGAGGTGATGGAGCAACTGACGTTGCGTCGACGGCTGCGCGAACGCGGGGGTGGAAACGATGCGTGACGAGTACCGATTCACCGGTTTGCCGCTGGCGGATATCCGACCGGGGACCAGCGTGCTCGTTTCCGGTCCGACCCACGATGGCGCTCGAAGCCTCAGTATGCAGATGCTCGCCGGTGGGTACGACGAGGGAGCAATCATCGTCACGACGAACAAGCGCGCCTCGCGGATGGCTGAGGACTGCCAGCGATTCGGTATCGACGTTCGAGACGACCGGACCGCGATACTCGACTGCGTCGGCGACGACGACCCGGACGTACCGGCGCGAGTGTTGCCCGTCTCCGGCCCCTCGGACCTCACCGGCATCGGGATGCGGTTCTCCGACGTGTATCGGGAATTCAAGACCACGGACATCGACCGCGTTCGGACGGGACTCTGTTCGGTGTCGACGCTGTTGTCGTTCGGCGACCTCCGAACGGTGTCTCGATTCACCCACACGCTCGTGGGGCGTATCGACAAGGTCGACGGGCTCGGCGTGTTCGTCGTCGACCCCTCCGGACACGACGAACAGGCCATCAACACGCTCGCGCAGTTCTGTTCGGGCCGCATCGAGGTTCGCGACCGCGACGGCAGGACCGAACTCAGGACGCGGGGACTGGCCGACCAACCGCGGGAGTGGACGCCGTTCGACGCGTTCCCGTGACCACGGTGGGTCAGACCAACTCGAAGGAGTCCGGAACGGTCCGTCCGTCCCGGTAGCGTTCGAGGTAGTAGACGACGCCGGGTTGATGCGCCGCGCCGACGACGAGGTGGACCTCCTCGGCGTCGTCGTTGTGGAAGACGGCGTAGTCGGCCATCCGCTCGTTGCGGGCGTGGGTGACTATCTCCAGTTCCGGGTCGTGTCCGCGGAGCCACTCGCGTTCCAGCGGTTGGGGGAGGAAGTTGCGCTCGTAGTATCGCTGGAGGTCGCCGAGGCGTTCGGGATTGCGACTCGCCTCGCTGCTGAGCGCGAACGCCTCGTAGCTCTTGCCGACCGCGAGGTCCGCGTGGGTGGTCAGGAAATCCGCCGCCACGTCGCCGAGGGCGCGCTCGAAGGCCTCACCGTACACCGGCGTTCCGGAGTCGATGAGCGAGAAGGTGGCCTTCCGGAACGTCTCCGTGACCGCAGGGAGGTTCTCCAACAGCGCGTCGACGCCGGACTCCGGAAGCACCTCCAGATGCGACGGCGAATCCAGTTCCGCACACCGCTGCATCGCCCACCGATAGTCGTCCATCTCACAGGTCGCAGGGAAGTCCCCGAAGTACATCGGCCGGATGCCCTGCTCGCAGTAGACGACGGCATCGCGGTCCTGGAACGCCGAGACGTGCTCGCGGAGGAACGCCCGCTCCTCGTCGGTGCCGGCGTGGGTGACGCCGTGGACGTGGAAGGCGTGGCCGTCGACGACGACACGAGTCCCGGGAAGCCCCTCGTCGTCGGAGTCGGGGTCCTGTGTTTGCCGGATGGCTGTCTCCCACGCCACCTTCGCCCGGAAGTACGCCTCGTGGACCGAATCCACCTCGAAACGCTCGGCCAACTCCTCGAGGTCCTCGGCGGTTCGAATCGCGTCGATTCGGTCGGCGGGGTCCGCTCGGTCCATCGGGCCTACTACGTCCGCATCGGCAATCAAAGCGTCTTCGATGTGCGTGAGTCGTACCCACACAAGTAGGAGTAGTCAACGCACCGAATACCGCTCACCGCGATGCGAGAACGAGCAGCGCCGTCGCGTCGGTGACCGCTTTCGGTGAAATCTGGCGGTCGCCGTCGAATCGGACGATGTCACCGGCATCGAGTTCGTGCGTCGAGTCGTCGAGAACGAGGTCGAGACGCCCCTCCAGCAGATACAGGACGATGTGTCGGTCGGGGTGGCGGTGGGGTGGTATCTCCTCGCCGGCCGAAAGCGACAGCCGGACCGTCTTGGGTTCGGTTCCCGGAAACACGTTCGCCTGCGGCGTCGAGTCGAGTTCCGAGAGGTGGCGTTTCGTGGACACGTCCGACGTTCGAGCGCCGACCACCTCCGCCCGTCGCCGAACATGTTCGTGTCTCAATCGCTGGGATTGCCCACAGCCGTTGTTATGTGGCGTGACGAGGAGTACGTATGAAGTACGACGACCCCGAAGCAGGCCGCGTCGTTGCCGACCGGACCCGTGAGTTCATCGACGACGTTGTCGTTCCGAAGGAGCGGTCGCTGGCAAGCGGCGGCGACGTGTCCGCCCACACCGTCAAGGAACTGCGGGACGCCGCACGCGAGTACGAAGTGTACGCGCCCCAAATCGACGCCGAGTACGGCGGACTCGGGTTGAGTTTCCGCGAGGCACTCCCTGTCTTCGAGGCCGCTGGCCGCTCGTTGCTCGGGCCGCTCGCCCTCCGGGTCGACGCCCCCGACGAGGGGAACATGCACCTGCTGGAACTCGTCGGCGACGGCCTCCAGAAGGAACGGTATCTCCAGCCGCTCGTCGACGGGACGATGCGGTCGGCGTTCGCGATGACCGAACCGCAACCCGGTGCGGGGTCGGACCCGAAGATGATTCGCACCGCCGCGGAGAAAGAGGGCGACGAGTGGGTCATCGACGGCCACAAGTGGTGGACGACACAGGGCGTCGAAGCCGACGTGTTCGTCGTCCTCGCCCGAACGGACCCCGAAGTCCACCCCTACGAGGGGTGTTCGCTGTTCCTCGTCGACGCCGAGACGCCGGGTGTCGATGTGGTTCGGAACATTCCCCACATGGGCGGCGGGCCGACCGGGAAGAGCCACGCCGAGGTGAAATTCGAGAACGTTCGCGTCCCCGACGAACACCTCCTCGGCGAGGAGGGCGAGGGCTTTGCCGCCGCCCAGCGGCGGCTCGGACCGGCACGGCTGACCCACTGTCTGCGGTTCTCCGGCGTCGCCGACCGCTCTCTCGACATCGCGGCGGCGTATCTCTCCGAGCGGGAGGCGTTCGGCACGCCGCTTTCGGACAAGCAGGCCCAGCGGTTCGCCATCGCCGATTCGGGGACGCGACTCCACGCCGCCCGGACGCTCGTCCGCCACGCCGCCGACCGAATCGAAGCGGGGGAGGAGGCACGCACCGAGGTCGCGATGGCGAAGACGTTCACCGCCGAAGTGGTCCAGGAGGCCGTCGACACCGCCGTCCAAGCCTGCGGCGGGAGCGGCATCGGCAAGGACCTCCCGCTGTCGGACTTCTACGAATCGGTCCGTGCCTTCCGTATCATCGATGGCGCCGACGAGGTCCACAAGCGCGTCGTCGCCCGAGAGCTGCTCGCCGACCCGCCGACCGAGGAACTCGACGTGCTCCCGACGTTCGAGGGGCGAACCGTCGAGTAACCGTGCCGACTCTCAGGAACTGGGACGCCGACTACCGATTGAAACCCGCGGGAGTCGTATTCATGGATATGAAGGGTGGAAACCGGCACACACGGAGGGGGCGGACCCGATGACCGCGGACGGGCTCCAGTTAGCCGTGGTCGTCGCCAACACGGTGACGCTCGTCGTCGGTGGGTTCGTGACGCTACTCGCCGTCAGGGCGTATCGACGGACCGGCTCGCGGTCGCTGCGGTCGCTGTCGGCCGGCCTCGGCTGTATCACTGGCGGGACGCTACTCGGGGGGCTACTGCACCAGTCGGAACTCGCCTCGCTGCTCGTCGGCGTCACCGTCCACAGCGCCTCCATCGCACTCGGGTTCCTGCTGTTGGCGTGGTCGCTGTTCGGTCCCGATGCCGCCTTCGAACCGCAACTCACCACGCCGAAAGACGAACAGTGACTCACCTCCGGTTTCGACGCGTCCAGAACACGGCGAGCAACACGACGGCGTGAGCGACGGCGCCGGCCAGCGCCAGCCACCGACCACCCTCGACGGCCGCCTCCGCGCCGACGAGCAGTCCACCGCCCTCTGCGACGACGCCGACGGCGAGCAGGGCGACGGCGACTCCTGCGGTTCGGTCGTCGACTCCAAGCGCCGAAGCGACGGTCGGTGGATAGAACTGGTACTGAACGCCGACGACGGCGAGGCCGAGAAAGCCGAGCAACGCGAGGCGAGCGTGGGCCGCAGCGACCCCGGAACTGATTCCCTCAACCGCCATGTGGACGCCGAACAGGGCGACTCCCGCCGCGGCGACGGCGGCGACGACGACGGTGTACAGCCCGATTCGACGCCGGTCGCTTCGGAGGAACATGTCGACGTAGGCGACGGCGAAGCCGAGGAGTGCGAGCGCCTGAACGCCGGCACCGAGGTGGAACCACCGGCCGCCGCCGAAAGCCGTCGCCAGAAGCAGCGGCCCGGCCGCGGCGGCGGGGAGGACGACGGCGACGAGCGGCCATCGCGGCGTGACGACGAGGAACCGCGGGAGCAGTCGGAAACCAAGCGTGAACACGAGCAGCGCGGCCGTCCCGGCCGCGAAGAGGTGAGTCACCGGCGGGCCGCCGGTCGGGAGCGGTCCGAATCCGACATCGAGCGACAGCACCGACCCGACCAGGAGGTAGCCGAGCGCGACCGGGACGAAAGCGTTGGCGAAGCGGTCGACCCGCCGTCTGTCGGCCTTCGCGTCGCTGGTTCCGGTTTCGCCGCCGGAGAGGTTGTCGCGGACGCTCCAGACGAGCGTCCCGACGAAGACGAGACAGCCGAGCGCCCACAGCGTGGCGCCGGTGGTCCCCCACAGGGTCGGAACGAGCCCGACCGCCTCGCCCGCGACGGCGGCGGTTCCCAGAACCGCGAGCGGGAAGTGAACCGCCGGCGCTCGCGGGAACGCGAGCGCTCGGTCGAAGTAGGATGGGACGAGCGCGTATGCCTTCCCGAACACCGTATGCAGGACGAAGCCGTACAGGCCGACGACGACGGCGGGGCGGCCGACGCCGGCGACGACCGCCGCCTGCCAGCAGACGAACCACCCGAGACCGGCGAGTACGAACAGCCGCGTCCACCGCGCAGTCGCCGAGGAGGCGCTCATCTGCGGCCGTTCGTGGCCGAGCGTGAAAGTCCTCGGGGACGAGTCGGAGATAACGGCAGAACGTTGAGGCCGTGTCGGTTCCGACTATGTTCGGTTCGAGAGCATCGTCGGCGAGTCGGTCTGGGCTTCGATGTCGCCTCGCGGGACGAGGTGCTGTTCGGTGAATCGACGGATGACCCGTCCCTCGGCGCGATGGAGCGTCTCGCTACACGTCGATTTGGCGAGGCCGACCGCGTCGGCGAGTTCGGTGAGCGAACACTCCCGCGGCGTGTCGTAGTAGCCACACTCGACGGCCGTCAACAGCAACTCGGCCTGTCGCTGTGAGAGCAGTCGGTCGGGTTCGGTGTCCTCGTGGACGGCCTCGACGGTGTAGGAGAGCCCGAACCGGTCGAGTTCCTCCCCGAGCGTCGAGAGCCGGTCGTGAGAGGCTCTGACCTCGATTTCGGCGGTTCCTTCCTGGATGAGCACCGGCGGTTCGATGGGGATACCCGAGGCCTGCGCCGACAGCAACAGAAGCGGTGCGGTCGTCTCGATTTGGACGACGACGCGGCCCGCGGACTGCTGGAGCGGTTCGATGTCGTTTATCTGCGGGTTTTCGACCATCGAGCGAATCGCCGGCTCCAGCTCGGGGGCAGTAATCTCGACGAGTGCGAACCCCACGTCGTCGGTGGGCATCGTCGCGAGCACGCGGAACGTCGCGTCGGCGTGTGTCGTCGTCACCTGATGAATCCAGGTTCGCTCCGGAAGGTCGACGGTGAGTTCGGCCCGTGGCATACTCAGGGGTACGGAACGCGACGGGAAAGCCCCGTCGTCGCCTCCCATATGTTGGGATTCGCCCGCGAGAGCGTCTCGTTCGGCCGCAGCGAACATGTTCGGTTCGGTCCCGAGCGATGGGACGGCGCTCGACGGTCTTTATCTATCGGTGTCCTCGCTCCGAACGTAATGGGACGACACGATTCGACGCGACGGCGAGTGCTTCAGGTGACTGGAACGACGGTTGCCGCGGGCCTGCTCGCCGGCTGTACCGGCGGTGGCAACGGCGACAGTGGTAACGGCAACGGCGGAAACGGTAATGGCGACAGCGGAAACGGCAACGGCGACGATGGGAACGGTGGCGGTGACAGCGGTGGCAACACCGCCCAGTTCGACGGTTGGTTCGATGGCGTGTCGAACTACGACGGCGTCACCGACGCGACCGGCGAGTCGGAGGTCACAGTCGAGGTTGGCGCCGGCTCGGACGGGCTGCTGTTCAGTCCGCCCGCGATTCGAGTCGACGCCGGCACGACGGTCGTCTGGGAGTGGAGCGGCAACGGCGGCGCCCACAACGTCGTCGCCGACGGCGGCGACTTCGAGAGCGACATCTACAGCGAAGCCGGCGAGACCTTCGAGTACACCTTCGACGGCACCGGAACGTCGAAGTACTACTGTAATCCCCACAAGACGATGGGGATGAAAGGCGTCGTCGTCGTCGAGTAAGCCGTCGATTTCGAGCCCTTCCTTTCTCGCTGCCGACGTATCCCGAGCGTCCAGCCTCGGACAGCGGGTGCGCCGAACGCTGCGACCGAGCAAGGACCCGGTGGATAGGCGTCGGCCGAACATATTCGGGACCATCTCAGGCGTCGGGACCCTGCTCGGGACGGTATATGCGTCCGTCCGGTACTGCCGCATGTAGCACCGCCCGGCGACCAACGACATCAGAGGACAATGACGAACGAAACAACCCATACGGAGACGGACGACGCACAGGGCCGGGAGGAGGAGATGCTGTTACCGCAGTTAGGCCTCGACCGACGGGACTTCATGAAGGCCGGCGCCGCCGCGGGGACGCTGGGGGCGATGGCCGGCTGTACCGGCCTGCTCGACCGCGACGACGGGACCGGAGCTGGTGGCGCCAGCGGCAACGCCGACGCCCACGTCCCGCCCGGGGAACTCGACGAGTACTACGCCTTCCTCAGCGGCGGCCACTCCGGGGACATCCGCGTCCTCGGGTTGCCGTCGATGCGGGAAATCATGCGCATTCCGGTGTTCAACCACGAGAGCGCACGCGGCTACGGCTACGACGACGAGAGCAGCGAGATGCTGGAGGAGGCCGGCGGCTACACGTGGGGGGACACCCACCACCCGCGTGTCAGCCAGACGGACAACGATTACGACGGCCGCTGGGCGTTCGTCAACGACAAGGCCAACGGCCGGATGGCCCGTATCAACCTGAAGTACTTCGAGACGGACGCCATCGTCGACATCCCGAACCAGCAGGGGACCCACGGCGCCTGTTGTGTCCTTCCGGACACGAAGTACGTCATCGGCGTCGGCGAGTTCCGCGTCCCGCTGGAGAACGACGGCCGTGACCTCGATGCCCCCGACGAGTACGGGTCGGTGTTCGCCGCCATCAACCCCGAGACGATGAACGTCGAGTGGGAGGTGTTGGTCGACGGCAACATGGACAACGGCGACGGCGGCAAGGAGGGCAAGTGGTTCTTCACCACCGGCTACAACAGCGAGGGCGGCGTCACCGAATCCGAGATGACCCAGTCGGACCGCGACATGGTGAAGGCGTTCAACATCCCGGCCATCGAGGCCGCCGTCGAGGCCGGCGACTACGAGGAAATAAACGACGTGCCGGTCGTCGACGGCCGACAGGACAGCCCGCTGAACAGCGGGAGCGACCCCGTCGTCAAGTACATCCCGACGCCGAAGAGCCCCCACGGCGTCAGCGTCACGCCGGACAACAAATACGCCATCGCCAGCGGGAAACTCGACCCGACGGCGACGGTCATCGACATCGCAGCACTCGACGAGGTCGACGACCCGGAGGAGGCGGTCGTCGGCCGGCCGCGACTCGGGATGGGGCCGCTGCACACCGCCTACGACGGCCGTGGCCACGCCTACACGACTCTGTTCATCGACTCGCAGGTCGTCAAGTGGGACATCGAGGCCGCCGTCGAGGCCGACCTCGACAGCGAGGACCCGGTCGTCGAGAAAATCGACGTCCACTACAACCCCGGCCACCTCATCGCCAGCGAGTCCTACACGGCCGACCCAGCGGGTGACTGGCTCATCTCGCTGAACAAGCTCTCGAAGGACCGGTTCCTGCCGGTCGGGCCGATGCACCCCGAGAACGACCAGCTCATCTACATCGGCGACGACGAGGGTGGAATGGAGTTGGTGAAGGACAAGCCGTCCTACGCCGAACCCCACGACGCCTCCATCGTCCACCGGGACAAGATTAGCCCGGCGAAGACGTACGACCCCGAGGACCTCGACTTAGAGCACACTGCCGCCGGGGAGGAGTCCGTCGAGCGGGTCGCCGACGACCGCGTCGAGGTGAAGATGTACTCGATGCGCAACGAGTTCGGCTTCCCGGACATCACCGTCAAGGAGGGCGACACCGTCGAGATGCAGGTGACGAACATCGAGACGACGAGCGACATCCTCCACTCGCTGGTCATCCCCGAACACGACATCAACATCAAGATGGCGCCACAGGAGACGTCGAAAGTGACCTTCGAGGCCGACGAGCCAGGAGTCTACTGGATGTACTGCGGGTACTTCTGCAGTGCACTCCACCTGGAGATGCGCTCTCGGCTCCTCGTCGAACCGGAGGGATAACCCATGAAGTCGTCGCTCGCGCGGTTCGGCGAACTCCGGCGTGGGTTTCCCCTGCTGGCGGCGGGGCTCCTGCTGCTCGCACTCGCGGTGCCGATGTGGCGTATCACGCTCACCGCGCCGCAGTACCCCAGCCAGGCGCTGGCCATCGAGCTGTACGCCTACCCGCGGCTGGGCGGCGACTACGTCGAAGTCCACAGCCTCAACAAGTACGTCGGGTTCTACTACCCAGACCCCGTCTACGTCGAGCCGAACTTCCCGGTTCACGAGAAGTCCATCCGCGTTCCGGAGTGGATTCTCGGCCCGGTGGCGTTCGTCGCCATCGCCGCGACCGGCGTGTTCGTCTCGCTGGCTCCGACCGTCCGCAAGCTCAAACGCGGACTGACCGCCCAACTGGTCGGGACCATCGTGACGTTCGCCGTCATGTTCGCGCTCATCCAGTACCGGCTGTATCAGGCCGGCCACTCGCTGGACCCCGACGCACCTCTGAGCGGCGTCGAGGGCTTTACGCCGCCCGTGTTAGGCGGCTACGAGGTGGCGAACATCAGCGGATTCGCGTGGTTCGGCCCCGGCGGGTACCTGACGATGCTGGCGGTCGTCCTGTTGGGTGTCGCCTACCTCGCCCGCGACAGCGAGGTGCGGTTCGGGGACGTGCCCGAACTGGTCCGTGAGCGAATCGGCGGCATCCGTCGACGAGACAGCGGCGTCCGGAACGAACCGGGGGGTGACTGAGACGTGACCCGCCTCGAAACCGGCTTCGCGGTCGCGGTCGTGGCCGTCCTTCTCGTGTCGGTGACCGCGCCGTTCGTCGTGGCGGCGCCGGCCGACGACGGGAGCGACGCCTTCGACCTCGACGAGACCAACGCGTACGAACCGCCGTCGGTGCCCGAGGAGTCGACCGCGACGGTCGACGGGCAAACGTTTTCGGATGCCCAACGGGCCGTCGACGCCACCGACCCCGGCGACACAGTCGTCCTCGAAGGTCGCTTCGAGGAGCGCCTGACGGTGAACACGACCGGCGTGACCGTCAGGGCCAGCGAGGCCGGCGCAGTCGTCGACGGCGGCGGTGAGGGTGACGTAGTCGTCGTCGCCGCCGAGAACGTCACCGTCGAGGGACTGTTGCTCCGAAACTCCGGCTACGACGCCGGCAGCGAAGACGCCGGCGTATTCGTCGAGGGGACGGCAAACGGGACGGAACTCCGGGAACTGTACCTCTCGGGAATCACCTTCGGCGTGTGGGTCGACGGCGCCGATAGCGTGACCGTCACCGACAGCCGCATCGAGGGTCGCGAGGACGTCGAGCGCCGCACCGACCGCGGCAACGGCATCAACCTCTGGGAGACGAGGAACTCGACGATACGGAACACCGAAATCACGGACGTCCGCGACGGCATCTACTACTCGTGGGCGAAGGACGTTGTCGCGACGAACAACACCATCTGGGACAGCCGTTACGGCGTCCACTACATGTACTCCAACGACAACCGGCTGGAGGACAATCTCGCCGTCGACAACGACGTGGGCTACGCGCTGATGGTCAGCGACGGGTTGACCCTCGTCAACAACACGGCGGCCCGCAACGACGGCACCAGCGGCCACGGCATCCTCCTGAAGGACATCGAGCGCTCCGAAATCAGGGGCAACGTCCTGCTGGAGAACGGCAACGGCCTGTACGTCTACAACGCACAGGACAACCGCATCGCCGGGAACCTCCTGTTGCGCAACGCCGTCGGCGTCCACGTGACCGCCGACAGCAACGGACAGGAAGTCGTCGGGAACAGTTTCATCAACAACGAAGACGCCGTCCTGACGACGACACAGAACCTCATCGTCTGGAACGGCAGCGACCGCGGGAACTACTGGTCGGACGCCCGCGCCGTCGACCTCGACGGCGACGGGACGAGCGAGGTCCGCCACCGACCGGCGGGGCTGGTCGAAGCACTCGTCGCCGAGCGGCCACAGGCGCGAATCTTCGTCGACAGCCCCGCCTTCGACGCGGTTCGACTCGCCGAGAGTTCGTTCCCCGTCGTCGACTCGCCAGGTATCGTCGACAGACAGCCCTTGGCCGACCCCCCCACACGACTGGAGGAACTATGCGAATCACAGCTAACGACGTCCGCAAGGAGTACGGCAGCGTGACAGCCCTCGACGGACTGTCGATAGGGATACCCGACGGCAGCACGTTCGGCGTCCTCGGGACGAACGGCGCCGGCAAGACGACGCTGTTCAAACTGCTGGTCGGCCTGGACCGACCCGACGGCGGCGAACTGACCGTCGGCGAGCAGTCGGTCGCCGGCGCCGGCACCGAGATACGGGAGCGTGTCGGCTACCTGCCCGAGCGGGTCGGCTTCCCCGGCGCGCTCACGGGCCGGGAGGTGCTGTCGTTTCACTCGCGGATGCGCGGGCTCCCGCGTGACGGCTGCATCGACGACGCCATCGAGACGGTCGGCCTCTCGCCGTCGGCTGCCGACCGGGCCGTCTCGGGGTACTCC
>NZ_WPCC01000030.1 GCF_009741925.1 Natronomonas sp. CBA1123 | reverse complement strand
GCCGACCCGGCAAAAACGTTCATGAAAAAGACACATCGGGCCTCCCTCCGGTCGGCCCTCGGTCCCGTGCGCCTTCGGCGCACGGTGAACCGCTCGCTTCGCTCGCGGATGCTCGTTTTTTTGGTTGATGACGTAGAGTCGGTTTAGCTGTTGAACGATTCGCCAGTCAGCCAACGAGCGTCATTTCCACTCTTCGTTCGCAGGCCGAGACTGCAACTCACCCTTCGCTTTCCGTCTATTCGGCCAGAGCGTCAGTACTATCCCACAGACGTAGTACACTGCAATACTGCCGAGAACGACTTCACCCGGCACAATCCCAACGGTAGCGGTCTCGATAAGTCCGGTCGGCGTCGTTGCGAAGACGGTCAGCCGGACGACCCAGGCGGCGACCAGAACCGAGATGAGTGCGAAATACACCCGTCGGAGGCGGCGCGAAACGGCCTCGATTACCGGTGTCTTCACCGCCGGCGCTCGGAAATCGTCGCTGAGAAGTTCGCGCCAGTTCGATAGCTCTACGCCTTCCGGGTCGAGCGCGTTCGCGAACACGTTCTCTTCCAGCATCCGAATCCGAGAGCGCCAGATGTCGTACACGCGATAGCGACGGGCCTCGATTCCCAAGAACACCGTTAGCATGACGATTCCGATGAGGAGGATGTAGTGGGGCCGTGATTCCGACGAAAACGCCCATGTGAGTAACGTCGCTGTCAATACGACCGCCCAATTGGTCGTCCTGTCGATTCGTGTGCGCCACGACGTAGTCCGGCCCATCTCACCACGGTAGGCGTGGCCCATGAGTGCGAGAAAATCGGACCGGTCAGTTGCCGCCTTGCCAGCAATCTCGCGTTCTTCGGGTGACTCTGGGTCGAAGTCTCTCGGAATGTCCGACATACTACACATACGGACAACGAGCAAGTAAACGTGAGCAATAATCCGCTGAAATCCTGTTCTCTTCTACGTCCGGAAAAATAGCCGACCTCTCCCGCGAACCGAACGCCGGGTCGGGAACTGCACTTATAACACGTGCTCGGTGTCGTAGGAGCCAAGGACGCGAACCCAGCCCTCGCTTGCGATGTCACGCAGTTCCTCGATGGCCTCCTGTGCGCGCTCCTCGTAGAGGCCGGCGGCGAAGTCGAAGTGGAACATGTAGTCGCCGAGGCGTTCGCCGCTGGGACGGGACTCGACACGCGAGAGGTTGATATCGCGGTCGGCGAACGGTTCGAGCATCTCGAGGAGCAGTCCCGGGTGGTTCGTGTTCGGGTAGACGATGACGGAGCTCTTGCCGCCGGCGTCGTTGCGCTCCGTTTCGGGTGCAAGGACGACGAACCGGGTGGCGTTGGAAGTGCTGTCCTGGATGTCGCGGGCCAACACCTGCAGGTCGTCACCGGCGGTGGCGGGGTGGCCGATGGCGGCGACGGAGGCGTCCTCTCGGGCTCGTTCGACACCCCGAGCGGTCGAAGCGACGGCCTCGGTTTTCGCGCTCGGGTACTCCTCGTTGAGGTACTCCCGACACTGCGCCAGCGCCTGGGGGTGGCTCGCGACGATGTCGAACTCGCCGGCCTGTGCCAGCAGGGCGTGTTGGATGGGCGTGACGATTTCGCGGACGACGGCGACGTTGCGGTCGGCGAGTGCGTCCAACGACTCGGTGACCGACCCCTCGATGCTGTTCTCGATGGGGATAACGCCGCGTTCGTACTCCCCGCTGGCGACGCCCTCGACGATGCCGGTCACCGATTCCACGAAGTCGATGTCGTCGGCGACCGCCTGCGTCGCGCGATGTGAGTACGTCCCTTCGGGGCCGAGCGTGAGGGCTTTCATGGACTCCCGTAGCAGGGTTGGGGCTAAAAGCGCGTCGGGGGCGAGGTTCCGACTGGAAGGAGGAACCTCGATGTACGAACGGCGAACGCAGTGAGCCGTGAGTGGCGGATGAGAGCGTCAGCGAGAAGCCTCGGATGGCGAGCGGGGAGCGAAGCGACCCGCGAGCGGCGGATGAGAGCGCCGGTGTGAAGGCTCTCGGAAGACGAACGGCGAACGCAGTGAGTCGTGAGCAACGACTGATACTACCGATTCAGCGTGTGTGTCGCTTCGCCGCGGGCGTTGGCGGCGGCCTCGGCGACGGCTTCCGACAGCGTCGGGTGGGTGTGGATGGTCGCGGCGACGTCTTCGAGTTGGGCGCCCATCTCGATGGCGAGGCCGACCTCGGCGATGAGTTCCGAGGCCTCCGGAGCGACGATTTGGGCACCGAGGACGAACTCGGTTTCGGCGTCGGCGACGATGCGGACGAAGCCCTCGCTTTCGTCGAGGGTGAGTGCGCGCCCGGAGGCCCGAAGCGGCATCTCGCCGACGACGGGGTCGAAGCCGGCGTCGGCGGCGTCGGCTTCGGTCATCCCGACGGTACCGATTTCGGGGTCGGTGAAGACGGCCGCCGGGACGGCCTGATAGTCCAGGGCCGCGGGTTCGCCGGCGATGACCTCGCTTGCGACGTGGCCCTCTTTGTACGCCTTGTGGGCCAACATCGGGTCGCCGGCCACGTCGCCGACGGCGAAGACGTTCTCGACGCTCGTGCGGGCTTGGTCGTCGGTCTCGATAGTGCCCTCTTCGGCGGTTTCGAGGCCGATGGCGTCGAGGTTGACGGTGTCGGTGACGGGCTGGCGGCCGACGGCGACGAGCACCTTCTCGGCGGTATACTCGTGGGTCTCGCCGTCCTCGTCTTCGGTCGTGACGAACGCTTCGGACCCGGTGTCATCCCACTCCTGGGCGACTTCGCCGAAGTTGAACTCGATACCGAGTTCCTCGGCGCGCTCGCGGACGACCCGCGTAACGTCGTCCTCGTAGCCCGGCAGGATGTCGTCGAGCATCTCGACGACGGTCACGTCGGTACCGAGCTTCGCCAGCACCGTCGACAGTTCCATGCCGATGTAACCGCCACCGACGACGAGCAGGGAATCGGGGAGCTCATTCAGCGATAGCAGGCCGCTGGAATCGAGAACCCGGTCGTCGTCGAACTCGAAGCCCGGCAACTGGATGGGGCGGCTCCCGGTGGCGAGGATAGCGTGTTCGAACTCGATGGACTCGCTGCCCTGCCCTTCGCCGCCGTGGGCGACGCGGACGGTGTTTTCGTCTTCGAACTCCGCCCGTCCGGGGACGAGGTTGACGCCGTTCGCCTTGCACAGTTTTTCGACGCCGCTCGTGAGTTGGTCGACGACGCCGTCCTTCCAGTCGACCATCCCCTGAAGGTCGACGGCGGGGTCGGCGTAGACGCCCATGTGTTCGGCGCCACGTGCCTCGTGGGCGACATCGGTCGCGTGGACGAGCGCCTTCGATGGGATACAGCCCGTGTTGAGACAGGTGCCGCCGTAGGCGTCCTTCTCGACGAGCGTCACGTCCAACCCGAGTTGCCCGGCGCGAATAGCGGCGACGTAGCCGCCCGGGCCGCCGCCGATGACCAGTACCTCCGTTCCGGTTGCGATGTCTCCTACGACCATTCCTTGTCAGCCCACTCTCACGCCGGGGTTAAAAACTGGCAGGAATTGCCGAACCAGTGTGGTCTCGAACCGTTCGTCGCTTTGCTCAGCACCCGCGAGTCGTGGTGGCCTCGACCACTCTCGCCGGCAGTTCCACCTGCTAGGTGGTGAGCGACGGTTTGACCACACGCCACACGATGGATGGACGGAGCAACGAGGTCGGGGGTTCCTCCATGGTGACGACACGGCTGTAAGCGTCGGCCAGCGTCCCGTCGTCGTGGGCCTTCCGCGTCATTCGGGACAAGTATCGGTTGAGGATGTCGGTTCCCGGTGGCTTCGGTCCGGTGGTCTCCTCGAAGCGGAAATCCGAGCCAACGGAGACGTTCCACGCGTTGTCGACGACGCTCTCGACACGGTTGAAAAAGCGCACGGCGAGGTCATCCCGTCCGCCTGCAGCAAGCGCGTGATGGAGCTGGAGCCCCTCCAGAGCGGCCACCGACATCCCCTGTCCGTAGATGGGATTGAAACTCGCGATAGTGTCTCCGAGGACGACGAGTCCATCGGGAAACCGCTCTAACTCCCAGTATCGTCGTCGCAAATTCGCCGGGAACGGGTACTGTTCGACGCCGTCGGAGACGATTTCGTGGTCCTCGATAATCCGGGCGACTGCGTCGACCGGGAGGCTCTTGGCGAACTCCAACATCCCGTCGAGGTCAGCGGGTGGATGGTCGCCGTGGAGCCCCGACAGCGTCACGACCCAGCGGTCGTCCTCGATTGGGAGCGTGACCGTGCTCCGAGCTCGTGGCGGACACGGCATCACGTGGAACGCTCGCATGTCCGTCGGTGGCCGTTCGACGAGTATCGTACTGTACACGAGGTCGATTTCCACCTCGTCTCTCGGGGGTCGTCGGTAGCCGTGGTCGGCGAGCCACTCGGGTGTCGACGACGTCCGACCCGTACAATCGACGACGAGGTCGGCCTCGACCTCTTCGGTGGTCCCTGTCTCGTCTCGGACCGTCACGCCAACGACGGTCGTCCCGGTGTCGTCCATGAGATACTCCGTCAGGTGGCACTCGTCACGGAGCGCCACGCCATCGATTGCCGCGAGTCGGCGCCATGTCACGTATTCGATGAGGGGCCGGGTCGCACAGTACATCGACACGTGGTGTGAACCGCTTGCGACGAAATCTCCTTCGTCGTAGAAGTTGAAATCGGTCGAGAGGTCGATGTCCATCGCCCCCGCCGAGACGAGGTCGTCGCTGTACCCCGGAAACAGGTCTTCGAGGGTGTCCCGTCCGGCTTCGAGCAGCGCGTGGACGTGGTTTCCCTGCGGAACGCCACGGCGGGGTCTCGGTTCGTCGGGAAAGGCGTCCCGCTCGATTACGGTCACTCGCTCGAACGCGTCCGCGAGCACACGCGCGGCGACCAGTCCAGCCATACTTCCGCCGACGACGACGGCGTGCTCGCCGACCATCGCGACGTTGCTGTGGTCGTACTCCGGAATCGTAGCGACAGTCATAGATGCTCCACGATGAACTCGCCACACTCGGAGGCAATCCCCAACGTGAAAAGAAGCGATGCGTCGGTGACTTCCGGACTCGACATGCTTCTCACAACACCTCCTTTGCGGCCCCGACGACCATCGTGGGCAGTTGACCGACAACCGCGGGGAAGGTCAATCCGAGTTGCTCGGCCAACTCCTTCTGGTCGTAGTACCCTCTGATTTCTCGGATGCCGCCGGCACCGATTTCGACGACGCTCGTCCCGTCGAGTGCGATGGTGTTCCCGGTCGGTGGCAGTCCCTCGCGCATCCCCTCGTGTGTCCCGTGCATCGTCCACTCCTCGATTCGGATACTCTCTTCGGGTACGTCCAACACGTGACGTTGTTCGAACCGGAAATCCGGGAACCGCTCGGCAGTGAGTCTGACGAACTCGGCGATTTCCTCGCCCCCGATTGGCTCCTCGAAGAGCGGGTCGACGTACGTTCCCCCGTCCGCGAACTGTTCGACCACACCATCGGGGTCGTGGTCGTTCCACGCCTCGATGTAGGCGTCGTGGTACGCCGTCTTCCGGTCGGCCAGTGCGCTTTGGCTCATTGCACACCACCCCCGAACAGCCGCTCCCAAAGCCGTCGAAGCGTTTCCCGTGTGTGACTGTTGGTCTCTCCTGTGTCGCTGCTGACGTTCATCTTACCACCCGTGTACCCCGGTCGAATAAGGTGGAGAGACGCACTTAGTTATTATCGGTGAAATGATACAAACCATGAGCTGAAACAACCCCTGCGATATTGCAGGGGCTGTCGCGGAGCGACACGATGTCTACTCGACCGGGAAGTCCTCGACGGTGAGGGGTGTCGCATCTACCCGGTGGGACTCGAAGGTCCCTTCGGCCCACTCGAAGACCGGTTCGGCGTCGGATTCGAAGCCGGTCTGAACAGTCCCGGACTCGTCGAACCCGCCGACGCCGACGAGGTCGTCGTACAGGGCGATAAACCACGGCATGTCCGTCCCATCGGCCGCTCGATAGAAACTCGCCCCCTCGCGTAACATCTCCCGAAACATCTCACACAGACTGGGGCGCTTTCGGATGTAGTCGTACAGCGCTGGCGTAAAGACGGATTCGTGGGCCGTGTCGTCCTCGACGATAGCGTTTCGGGTGGTTCGGATAATCGGCTCGTTGGCCGTGTTCGCGAGGAACCGAACGCGGTCGGCTTGGCGGATGAGCTCGGTCCAGCGGTCGACGCTCTGGAGGGTGTCGAGACGGTCGGGGTCGGTGACCTTCGCGTCGGTGAGCAGGCGGAGGTCGAAGCCCATCTCCTCCATCGGAAGGAGATGTCGATACGGCCCGAGACGGCTGGCGAGGTCCATCGACTCCCGGAACCGTTCGTAATCGTCCGCGAGTACGTCTCCGAACCGAGTGGTCGTGTACGCCTCGTCGGCCTCTTCGATCCAGCCCCGCTCGGTGAAATCTTCGAGTATTCGATTGACGGTCGTCTTGGACATCTCCGTCGTCTCGACGAGTTCGCGTTCGGAGTAGCGACGCCTCGCCAACAGACTGAGAACAGTCACCCGGTTTTCCGAGCGAATCAGAAAATCGAGCTCGGCGTGAGCGTCAACCATACGGGTGCTTCGGGTCGTATTCTAAAATAAATGGGGACGAAACGGGCCGTCAGGGACGACGCTCGCCGTCGACCAGCGCTATCCGATGCCCATTTCCGATTCGGCGGCGTCAGTCCCGATATGAACGCGAATTCGCCGGCCGTTCCGACACGGAATCCGGTGGGGTACACATGACTCGCAAGGACGACTACTACAACCGGGCGAAACAGGAAGGGTATCGCTCCCGGGCGGCGTACAAACTCAAGCAACTGAACGAGGAGGCGGGGCTCATCAGCGAAGGCGACACCGTCGTCGACCTCGGGGCGGCGCCGGGTGGGTGGCTGCAGGTCGCCTCGGAGTTGGCCGGCGAGTCGGGCACCGTCGTCGGCGTCGACCTCCAGCGCATCAAGCCAATCGACGGCGTCGAGACTGTCCGCGGCGACATGACCGAAGGCGACACTCGCGAGAAGGTTATCGATACGGTCGGCGAGGCCGACACCGTGGTTTCGGACATGGCGCCGAACATGACCGGCGAGTACTCGCTGGACCACGCGCGGTCGGTGTATCTCGCCCGGATGGCCTTCGAGACCAGCCTCGAACTGCTGGCTCCGGGCGGGGACTTCGTCGCGAAAGTGTTCGAGGGACCGGACACCGACGACCTGCGGGCCGACATCGACGAGGAGTTCGAGTACGTCCGTACGATTCACCCGAAGGCCTCCCGGGACTCCTCCTCGGAGCTGTTCATGGTCGCGAAAGGCCGACTCACCGCGCCGGTTCGGGAGGGTGACCAACTCGAAGTCGACATCGAGGACGTCGGCAGCGAGGGCGACGGCATCGCGAAGGTCGAAGGGTACACGCTGTTCGTCTCTGGGACCGAGGCGGGCGAGACCGTCGAGGTGCGGGTGACCGACGTGAAGCCACGCTTCGGCTTCGCCGAACGGGTCGACTAACGCGAGCGCTCCTCTTCGAGTTCGTTTTCGAGTTCTTCGACTCTGGCTTCGAGTTCCTCGACGCGGTCGCTGCCGCCGCTTCTGCTCACGAGAAACAGGACGACGAGCAACACTGGCACTGCGAAAAGGAACAGTATCAGGAAGATGATGAGCAGTTCCGGGCCGCCGGGGATGCCGAATTGGAGGGGCAACATAACCGGTACGTTCGCACGCGACGTGAAAAGCGTTCCTGCGGATTAGACCGGTGCGACGCCGTCATCGGAGCGGCGAATCGCCCCGGTGATGAGGTAGACGAACGGCGTATCGACGAGTGCGATGAGGAGCTTCAGGACGTACTGGCCGACGATGAGCGAGAGGACGAAGCCGACCTCGTAGGTCGCCCCGAAGCCGAGTTGTGGGAGGACGTAGAAACCCAACCCGACGAAAATGACCGTATCGATGGCCTGACTCGTCCCCGTCGAGGCGATGTTGCGGAGCCACAGCATCTCGCCGTCGGTGAGTTCCTTGAGTTTGTGAAAGACGACGACGTCGTAGTTCTGACTGACGAGGTACGCCGCGAGGCTGGCGATGACGAGGGGACCGCTCTGTCCGAGCACCGCCGCGAAGTTCGCGGGGTCGATTGGCTGGCCGGGAACCGCGGGTGCGGCGATGGTGCTGTAGACGAGCGCGAGCAACAGGAAGTTCATCAGGAAGCCGACGTTGACGAGCACCTGACCGGCGCGTTTGCCGTACAACTCGGTGTAGCAGTCGGTCGCGAGGAAGGTGAGTGCGTACGCCAGCGCGGCGCCGGGCAACACGAGACTGGTCCCCGTCACCGGCAGTCCGATGGGGGATTCGAACAACAGGAGTTTCGAGGCGGTCACCTGTGCAGTGACGAGCGCGGTGACGAACATCGCCGCCAGTGCGACGGCGCCCGCCGGGAGCGCTCGCCGCGGTTCGACGGCGTTACTCATCGTCCTCCAGTCGGTCGTGGCGGGCGTCGATTTCGTCGAGGATGTCGAGGTTCTTCCGGATGGCGCCCGGATGGCGTCGCTTCGGTTGACGTACTTGCCGTCGTCGCCGACGTGGTCGTCGAGGTCGTCGAGCAGTTCCCCTGGAATCTCGACGCTTATCTTGGGCATACTCGGGGATGACTGTGAGAATACTTAAGCCGTTCTCAACGCGGTTCGGTCGCCGAAGGCACCGGCGACCGCTTCAGTCGGCCGGTTCGACGCGCTGTCGCTCGCGGCGACCGCCCAGCGTGAGCAGCCACAGGATGGCCAACCCGACGCCGTAGGCGAAGACGATGGGGATACCGAGGAGGAACATCGTGAACACGCCGCGAGGGGACAGCAGCGCTCCGGCGGCGAGGACAGCGATGGTGACCTCCCGCCAACGGGTTCGCATCGTCCGATAGGCGACGATGTTCCCGCGGTAGAACAGCACCATCGAGACGGGAATCATCGCGAGGATGCCGATGCCGACGGTGAGGAAGAAGATGAGCCAGCCGTAGTTGTTGATGCGGTAGGCGATTATCATGCCGGCGTCGAGGACGTCCGCGGCGAGCCAGGAGATGACCGTCGGCGCGACGTAGACGAAGCCGACGATGCTCCCGACCGCCATGCCGACGATGAGGCTGCCGCCCCACGCGAGCAGGACGCGGCGGTCACCGCGGGCCAGTCCGCGCTCCTTCAGCGAGGGCCAGGCGTAGTACAGCAACAGCGGCAGCACGGCGGCAGCCCCGAAGATGGTCGCCACCTTGATTTGGAAGATGAGCGCCTCGACGGGATGGAGCGTGACGATAGACACCTGTTCGGCGGCGTACTCCGAGGGCATCCGGCTGACGAACTGGTCGTTGAGTCGGCCGATGCCGCCCTGATACAGCACGAAGAACGTCCCGGCCAACACGACCATGAACAGGCCGACCAGCCGGAACGATTTCGCGGTGACGCTGTTGAGAACGAAGGCGGCGTCGTAGGCGTAGCCGCCGATGTCGTCCTCGTCGATGTCGTCCTCGCTGAAGGCGCTCAACATTCCGGCGCCGCGGCGGGCGAGGATGCCTCCTTCCTCTTCTTCGTCCGTTTGGGCGTCGGTGGCCGCGGCGCTCCCGTCGCCGCCGTCCTCGAAGTCGTTCGGGGACACGTCGCTCTCCGGCGGGTTGATGTCGTCGTAGCGGTCGAGGATGGCCCGTGCGCGCTCGGGGTCGTCTTCCTCCATCGCCTGCCCGGCCAAGGCGACGGCCTCGTCCTCTTCGAGGCGGGCGAAGGCGGCCGCGGGCGCCGCACGGATGCCGCCCTCGTCCAACTCCGAGAGGTCGATGTCGGCGGGGTCGGCGGGCGACCCGCCCGGAACCGCATACTGGCTGGCGCTCTCGTCGAGGCCCTCGTAGACGAAGTAGCCGAAGCCGACGACGGCGGCGAGGGCGCCGTAGAGGACGCTGACGAGTGCGACGTACGTCGTTTCGGCGAGGCCGTACGCCTCCCCTGCGGGGATGAACCGATAACTGGACCCGAGGGAGTCCAGCAGGCCGTTGACGCTCCCGACGCCGCCGTAGGTGTAGAAGGCATAGATGAGGGCGCCGCCGACGAGGAACAGCCCAGCGAGGACGTTCCAGTGTGCGCGGGCGACCGACCGGAAGTCGGTCGACTCGGTGGAGCGCTTCGCCGTGACGACGATTTTCGCCAGATACAGCGACACCCCATACAGCGTCACGAGGGGGACCGCCCACATGATTTGCGTGAAGGGGTCCGGCGGGGAGAACAGCGCGCCGAAGATGAAGATGGCGACGACGGCGTGGCGCCACTTGTCCCGGAACGTCTCGTAGGGGACGATTTCGGTGTACGACAGCGTGCTCATCACCAGGGGCAGTTGGGCGGCGAGGCCGAACGACAGCGACAGCAGGAAGATGAACTGCGCCCACATCGAAATCGAGTAGGTCGGCTGAAAGCCCGCGCCGACGGCGTTCGACGCGAGGAAGCCGAACATGAGCGGGAAGAAGAGGTTGTAGGCGTAGGCGACGCCGCCGGCGAACAGCGCGAGGCTGACCGAAATGAAGCCGGCGGATTTCCACCACGGAATCGAGTCGGGCCACCGGCCTCGCTGCTTCAGCGAATCGCGGGAGTAGTAGATGAGCATCGGCACCGACAGCAGAATCCCGACGACGAGGCCGATTTTCACCTGCAGGAGGATGACCTCGAAGGGGGTGATGGCGACGACGACGATGTCGGGATTCGTGTTGAGGTCGGCCTTCAGGATGCTCCAGACGAACGCTCGCAGGACGTAGATGGTTCCGATGAGGCCGATGACGAAGACGATGAACACCTTCTGCAGATGGGTCTGTGCGGTCGACAGCAGGGCACCGAGCTGTGCACGCCCCTCCGCGACCGTCCGCTTGACGTCGTCATCGGCGGCACTAGACACGACGGGAAGGTCGGCTTTCGCAGTTATCAACCTTTTCCGTTCGGTCTGCCGGCGCCGACGAGAAGGCTTACAAACGGCCGGTACCGTTCGACGTACATGGGTGAGACGGCCGACGGGTCCTACGAGGTCGACGACGGCTTCGTCGGTGAGGGCCCCGAGAGCGACGAGGAGATGCCCCTTGCGGACCACATCGAGGAGATGGTGTACCGCCTCGGCATCGTCCTCGTCGTCATGGCAATCGTCTCCGGCGTCGTGTTCCCCTTCGGCGATTACATCATCAACTTCCTGTGGTACTCCGTGCTGCCGGGCGGCGACGTCGCTCGTCCCCGCGTGTACCACCCACTCGCGCTCATCCTCGCGCGGCTGAAAGTCGCTACGCTGGGCGGGTTCATCATCGCACTTCCCGTGTTCGTCTACCAGACGTACCTGTTCATGCGCCCCGGTCTCTACGAACACGAGCGCCGCTACTACCTCGCTTCGGTCCCCGCCAGTCTCGTCCTCGCGGGCATCGGCGTGCTGTTCGCGTACTTCCTCATCCTCCCGGCCATCTTCACGTACTTCCTGACGTACTCCCGGAGCGCCGCCGTCGTCGCGTTCGGCCTCTCGGACACGTTCGGCCTCATCGTCCTCATGATGGGGCTGTTCGCGGCGGTGTTCCAGATTCCGCTGTTCGTGATGCTGGCCATCATGATGGGGCTGACGACGCGGGCGTGGCTCGCCGAGAAGCGCCTGTACTTCTGGGGGGCGTTCCTCGGCATCGCCTTCCTGTTCAGCCCGGACCCGACCGGGATGGCGCCCATCATGGTCGCCGGGACGATGATTGGTCTCTTCGAGTCAACGCTGCTCGTGTTGCGCTGGGTCGGCCGTTAAGGCCGCCCCGTTCCGTGGTTTCTCCCGCCCGATAGCGACCGCTCGCGGGCTGGGCAAAGATTGCCGTAACTCTTGGTTATAGATGTATTGGGATATATGCACGACACACATGAACGACGACGAGCGACGGGCCACGGCGTCCGACCCACCCGACGGTGGCCGGGCGCTGGGTTTCGGAACGCGCTGTCTCCACGTCGGACAGGGGCCGGACGCCGAGACCGGCGCCGCCGCCCCACCAATCTATCAGACGACCTCCTTCGAGTTTCCCGACGCCGACACCGCGGCTGCTCGCTACGCCCTCGAAGACGACGGCAACGTCTACTCCCGCATCGCCAACCCGACGGTTCGCGCGCTCGAGAAACGTCTGGCCTCGCTGGAGGGCGGCACCGACGCCCTCGCGACCGCCTCCGGAATGGGCGCCTTCGACGCCGCGACGCTCGTTCTCGCCGAAGCGGGCGACAACGTCGTCTCGGCCTCCTCGATTTACGGTGGCACCCACGCCTATCTCTCTCACACCGCCGCCCGCCGCGGCATCGAGTCCCGATTCGTCGACACCCTTGACCCCCAAGCCTACGACGACGCCATCGACGAGGACACCGCCTTCGTCCACTGCGAAACCGTCGGCAATCCGTCGCTCGTGACGCCGCCGCTTGAGGAAATCGCCGAGGTGGCTCACGACAACGGGGTCCCGCTGTTCGTCGACAACACCTTCGCCACCCCGGCGCTGTGTCGGCCGCTCGAACACGGTGCCGACATCGTCTGGAACTCCACGACGAAGTGGATTCACGGCTCCGGAACGACGCTCGGCGGGATTCTCGTCGACGACGGCTCCTTTCCCTTTGCAGAGTACCCCGAGAAGTACCCCGAAGTCGGCGCCCCGAATCCCGCCTTCGACGGTGTGAACTTCTCCGAGCGCTTCGGCGACCGGGCCTTCACGATGGCCGCCAGACACCGCGCGACCCGCAGTCTCGGCGACCAGCAGTCCCCCTTCGACGCGTGGGCGACGCTACAGGGCGTCGAGACGCTCCCGTTGCGGATGGAACGGCACTGCGAGAACGCCTTGGCCGTCGCGGAGTATCTCGACGACCACCCCGACATCGCGTGGGTCACCTACCCCGGCCTCGACTCCCACGAAACCCACGACCTCGCCTCGACGTATCTGGAAGGCGGCTACGGCGGCATGGTCGCCTTCGGCCCCGAGGGCGGCTACGAGGCCGGCAAGCGAATCTGTGAGGACACCGAGGTGGCGAAGTTCCTCGCCAACATCGGCGACGCCCGGACGCTGGTCATCCACCCTGCCTCGACGACTCACGCGCAGTTGAGCGAGGCCGAACAGCGCGAAAGCGGCGTCACCCCCGACCTCATTCGGCTGTCCGTCGGCATCGAAGACGTAGACGATATCATCGCTGACCTCGAGGCGGTACTATGAGCGAGGACCGCGGCGTCGAGTCGTTGGGCGAGTTCACCTTCGAGTGCGGGGAGTCGATTCCCGACCTCGAAATCGCCTACGAGACCTACGGGGAGTTCACGGGCGACAATGCCGTCCTCGTCTGTCACGCCCTGACCGGCAGCGCCCACGTCGCCGGCGGCCGCCGGCGCTCCGATACCGCCGGACAGGCCCACGCGTGGTGGGACGACATCGTCGGCCCCGGAAAGGCCATCGACACCACCGAGTACTACGTCGTCTGTGCGAACGTCCCCGGGTCGTGTTACGGCTCCTCGGGACCGGCGTCGACGAACCCCGAGACGGGCGAACCGTGGGGCACCGACTTCCCGGCCGTCACCGTCGGCGACTGGACGCGCGCCCAGCGACTCCTGTTGGACGAACTCGGCGTCCCGAACCTCCACGCCGTCGTCGGCGGCTCCGTCGGCGGCATGAACGTCCTCGATTGGGCCAAACGCCACCCCGACCACGCCGACCGGGTCATCGTCGTCGCCGCCGCGGCGCGACTGGACCCGCAGTGTCTCGCCTTGGACGCCATCGCCCGCCGCTCGATTACGACCGACCCCAACTGGAACGGCGGCGACTACTACGGCCAAGACCCGCCCACCGAGGGACTGGCGCTGGCCCGCCAAATCGGCCACGTGATGTACCTCTCGAAGTCCTCGATGCAGGACAAGTTCGGCCGCCGGTCTGCCGGGATGGACATGGGTCGGGACACGTTCCCCGCCGACCCCGCCGCCGGCTTCTTCCCCTACCGCGAGGTCGAGTCGTACCTCGACTATCAGGGCGAGAAGTTCGCCGAGCGCTTCGACGCCAACTCCTATCTGTACCTCTCGCGGGCGATGGACAACTACGACCTCGCCTCGGGGTACGACTCCGACGCCGACGCGCTGGCGGCCTTCGACGGCGAGGCGCTCCTGCTTTCCTTCACCGGCGACTGGCACTTCACCGTCGAGCAATCCGAGGAACTCGCCGAGGCGTTCCGTGCGACCGACGCCGCGACGGCCCACCACGTCATCGACTCCGACCACGGCCACGACGCCTTCCTCGTCGAACCCGACCGCGTCGGCCCGCCGCTCGACGACTTCCTCGAAGACGGCGTCTACGGGAAAGCCGTCTCCGATACGGTCGAAGACCACGACGCTGGCGACGACTTCGCCCCCGTCCACACGAGTCTGTTCTCCGACTGATACGGAGTGTTGTAACAGCGTGCTGGCGAGCGCCAGTGCTGGGTCGGCGCTCGCCGGTAAAAGACTACAATAGTCCGTATAGCGCTCCGTCATAGACTCCGGTGAGCGTTGCGAGGAAGGTCGGTCTTTATTTGTGCTCACCTCCCGGTGTCGGTATGTTCGACCGAGACGACCTGTACACCGATTCCCTCCACGCCGGACAGGAAGCCGACCCGACGACGGGCGCCCGCGCACCGCCGATTTATCAGACGACCTCCTACGAGTTCGAGGACGCCGAACACGCCGCGGACCTCTTCGCGCTCCAGGAGGCGGGCAACATCTACTCCCGCATCATGAACCCGACGAACGCCGTCCTCGAAGAGCGCATCGCGACGCTGGAGGGCGGCGTCGCCGCCATCGCCACCTCCTCGGGCATGGCGTCGTTCGACCTCGCGACGTTCATCCTCGCGTCGGCCGGCGACAACATCGTCTCGTCGTCGTCACTGTACGGCGGCACCTACACGTACCTCTCCCACACCGTCGAGCGCCGCGGCGTCGAGACGCGCTTCGTCGACACGCTCGATTACGAGGCCTACGAGGAGGCCATCGACGAGGACACCGCCTTCGTCCACTGTGAGACCATCGGCAACCCGGCGCTCGTGACGCCGGACCTCGAACGGTTGGCCGACATCGCCCACGACAACGGGGTGCCGCTGTTCGTGGACAACACCTTCGCGACGGCGGCGCTGTGTCGGCCGCTGGAACACGGTGCCGACCTCGTCTGGAACTCCACGACGAAGTGGCTCCACGGCTCTGGGACGACCATCGGCGGGATTCTCGTCGACGGCGGGTCGTTCCCGTGGGCCGACCACGCCGAGCGGTTCCCCGAAATCGCCCAGCCGAACCCCGCCTACCACGGCGTCAACTTCGCGGAGACCTTCGGCGACGCCGCTTTCGCCTACGCCGCCCGGACCCGTGGCCTGCGCGACCTGGGCAATCAACAGGCCCCCTTCGACGCTTGGACGACCGTCCAGGGACTCGAAACCCTGCCGATGCGGATGGAGCGACACTGCGAGAACGCGATGGCCGTCGCGGAGTTCCTCGACGAGCACCCCGAAGTGTCGTGGGTCACCTACCCCGGCCTCGACTCCCACGAAACCCACGCGGAGGCAAGCGAGTACCTCGACGGCGGCTACGGCGGCATGATTACCTTCGGCCTCGAAGCCGGCTACGAGGCGGCGAGGAAAACGGTCGAATCGACCGACCTCGCCAGCCTGTTGGCGAACGTCGGCGACGCGAAGACGCTCATCATCCACCCGGGGTCGACCACCCACCAGCAACTCACCGACGAAGAAAAGCAAGCCAGCGGCGTCACCGACGACCTCGTTCGGTTGTCCGTCGGCCTCGAAGACACCGACCGCATCATCGCCGACCTCGACGCCGCAATCGAGGAAGCGACCCAGTAGAACCGCTCTAGCCGTCGTAGAAGAGGAACACCGCGACGCCACCGACGACGGCGATGGCGTAGGCCGGTTGGGCGAGGACGGTGTCGATTACGCGGTCGACCGTGACACCGTCGTAGGCCAACGACGCTGTCGCGGTGTCGACCGTGACACCGACCGATGCCAACAGTACCACCAGCGCTCCGAGGGCGACCAACGCCCCGACGGCACTCAACGGGTGGTCGTCTACCCAACTGCTCAACGACGCGACTGGCCGGAGGGCCGCGGCTTTCGCTCCCATGTCACGTCGTAGGACCGAAACGCGCAAAAACACACAGCAGACGTACGGATGACGCGCGTCTGACGCCGCGGTGTCGGCGGGTTACAGAACGGCTTTGGCTTCCAGCAACTCCAGTAAGTCCGTCATCGACTCGACGATGACGTCACAGTGGGGCCCGACCGCCGGTTTCGGCTCGTAGCCGATAGCGAGTCCGGCCACCTCCAGCATCGGGAGGTCGTTGGCGCCGTCACCGATGGCGACGGTGTCGTCCATCTCGACGCCGACCTCTCCTGCGAGTTCTTCGAGAGCGGTGTCTTTCGTCCCCTCGATGAGCGGCCCCTCGGCTTCGCCGGTGAGCTTTCCGTTCCGAATCGGGAGTGAGTTGGCGACGATGGTGTCGACGGAGACGCCCTCCCGTTCGAGTGCGGCGGCGACGCCGTCGTCGAAGCCGCCGGTGAGGATGGCGACGTGGTGGCCGGCCTCCGAGAGGGCGTCGATGACCTCGGCCGCGCCCGGGCGCAACTGCACGCGGTCGAAGGCCGCCTCGACCTGCTCTTCGGGGAGGCCGTCGAGCAACTCGGCGCGGGCGTAGAGGCTCTCGGCGTAGGAGAGTTCGTCGTTCATCGCCCGCTCGGTTATCTCGTCTATCTCGTCGGCGACGCCGGCTTCCTCGCCCAACAGGACCGTCATCTCCGAATCCGAGAGGGTCCCGTCGAAGTCGAACGCGATGAGCATACGCCCTCTGGGTCGGGAGGGGTCACGAAACCGTCGGTTCCCGCGAACCCCGTCAGGCCGCCGCGGGGTCGGCGTCGGCCCACTCCGTCCACAGCACAAGCAGACTCGGCAGCACGACGACGCTGCCGAGGAAGGCGTAGACGATGGTGAGCGCGGTGATGATGCCGAACTGTTGGAGCGGAACCAGCAGTGCCAACCCGAGGATGGCGATGCCGCCGGCCGTCGAGGCGGTCGACCCCAACAGCGCGCCGCCGGTGCCGAAGACGGCGTTTTCCAGGGCCGCCTCGGTGCCGATGTCGCGGTTCAACTCGTAGACGTACCGCTCGGAGACGTGGATGGAGTAGTCGATGCCCAGTCCGATGGTGAAACTCGTGATGAGGGCGGTCATCACGTTGAACGGGATGCCGAGCGCCGCCATCGACCCCGTAATCCACGCGACGGCGAGGGCGACGGGAACGAGCGTGACGGCGCCGAGCGTGGCGTACCCCTCCAGTCGCCTGTAGACGGCCATCAACACGCCCAACACGACGACGAGCGTGACGAGGAGGCTGTCGACGACCGTCGACAGCAGGTTCTCGGCGACGGCCTGATTCATGATTGGCTGGCCGGTAGCGATGGCGGAGAGTCCCTCGCCGTCGACCGGTTCTGCTGCTGGCCGGATGTCCTCGGCGATGGCGGGTTCGCTTTCGGTGCCGTCGACGGGGACGACGATGCGCAACGCGACGTACTCGCTGTTCTCGCGGTGGACCCACGTGCCCGCACCGTCCGGTGACGCCTCGTAGAAGGCGTCATAGACGGCTTCGAGGTTCCGGTCGGGGACGCCGTCGCCGTCGGTGTCGGCGGCGGTGAACGTCTCGTTGAACGCCGCGTCGTCGTCGGCGAGGTCGGCCATCACCCGTATCGGACTCTGGGTCGCGTTCGTGTCGTCTGGCAGGATGAGCACCGAATCGCTCCGGTTTGCGGTGTCGGAGGCCGCCTGTACGCGGTCGAGGGTGTCGTTGGCCGTCACGTCACCCCTGACGAGAATCTGGGTCGTCGTCCCGCTGTAGATGTACGTCTCCCGGTCGACGAACGCGATGTTCTCCTGGGCGGTGTAGTTCCCCGGTGCCAGCGGCCCGAGTCCGTCCATCCACTCGGGGGTCTCCTCGACGAGGAGGTCCTCCTGTTCGAAGGTAGTATCGACGGTCGCGGCGCCGCCGCCGGCGACGAGCGTGACGACCAACGCGGCCGCGAGGACGCCCTTCGGCGAGCGCCGGGCGGCGACGAGCGGCACCGCGAGCAACGCGGTGAGTCTGCCGCCCTCGGTGCCGACCGCCGGGGCACGCCTGTCGGCACCGCGGGCTTCGAGCCGTTCGTCCAACTCGACTTTGAGAATCGGGACGAGGAGGCCGAAGACGACGAACGCGCCGACGATGCCGACCGCGCTGACGAGACCGAACTGTCTCACCGGTGCGACCCCGCTGACGAGATTCGAGAGAAAGCCCGTCGCAGTCGTGATGGTGACGAGCGCCAGCGCCGCGCCGACGCCGCCGAGGGCGGTTGCCATCGCCTTCCGAACTGACGGCGACCGGGGTTCGTCGCCGAACTGGAACCCCCCGACGTCGTCGGTCCCGTCCGGCGGGCGTTCTTCGCGAGCGCGCATGAAGACGTGAATCGCGTAGTCGATGGACAGTCCCATCAATAGCACGGGGACGGCGACGAACAGTTGATTGAACGTGATTCTTGCCCACCCCATGAAGCCGAACGTCCAGACGAGCACCAACGCGACGCCGAACAGCCCCAAGGCCACGTCGTAGAGGTCTCTGTAGGCGACGACCAGCACGACGAGGACGAACAGGAAGGCCAGCGGCCCGACGATGGCGAGGCTGTCGAACGAGGACCGTCGGAGTTCGTCGTCGATGACGCCCTGCCCGAGCACCATCGCATCGCCCTCGACTTCCGCGTCGACGATGTCGGCCATCCGCGTTTGGGCGCGAGCGAGTTCCTCCGCCGGAACGCTTTCGCGGTGGGAGACGACGATGGCCGTCGACTCGGCCGTCTTGCCGTTGCCCTCGTAGCTCGTCGGGACGGTGGCGAAGGAGCCACCTTCGGGCCACGTGTGCTCGACGTCGTCCATCACGATACCGACGGCATACGAGGTGTACAGCTCCAACTCGAACTCCGAGAGCCCCTCGATGGCCTCGATTTGCTCTGCCAGCGGCGGCCGCGGTTCGACGGTAATCTCCTGTGCGTCGACGCCCTCCTCCCTGCGGATGGCGACGATGGCGACGACGTTCGAGACGCCCAGCGGCTGTTGGTCTTCGACGAGCGTCGGCCCGACGACGGGGTCGTCTCTGAGTTCCTGCTGGACGCGCAACTGCTGGAGGTAGCGCTCTTTCGTGAGGACGTTCTCGTCGTCGGCGATGACGACGAACGACCCCGTCGAGTTCGCGGCTTGGCCGCTCATGTTGTCGGTGATGTAGCCGTCGGCGGCGTGTTCGGCGGTGCCGCCGCGGAACTCCTCTAACGTCGTATCGAGGACGACCCCCGGGAGACCGAGGCCCAAGACGAACACGACTGCCAGCGTCACGGCGACGACTTTCCGACGGTGCTCGTAGACGACGGACTCGGCGAGGCTATTCGGCGTCATGCGGGCAGGGATGCGACAACAGGGACACGATTCACCCGACGTGACAGCGGAGCTGATAAATACTCTCCGCCGGTCGTTGACGGCCGTTGATTATCGCCGCCGACTGGTGGCACCAAATTGTGTATTCGCCGTCTCGAAGCTATAAATATAGGCACATTCGTGCATATAAATGCGGTTTCGACCCCGGCAGCACGCGGCGATGAAGAAAGCGTTATCCCTCACGGCCGGGACCGTACGCCCATGAAGGTACTCGTTACGGACCCCATCGCGGATGCCGGTCTCGACGTGATACGCGACGCCGGCCACGAGGTCGTCACGGACTACGAATCGGAGGGCGAGGAACTGCTCGAGGCGGTTTCGGACGCGAACGCGCTCATCGTCCGCTCGGGGACGGAGGTCACCCGCGAGGTGCTGGAGGCCGCGCCAGACCTCGTCATCGTCGGCCGGGCCGGCATCGGCGTCGACAACATCGACATCGACGCCGCGACCGACCAGGGCGTCATCGTCGCCAACGCCCCGGAGGGCAACGTCCGAGCGGCCGCCGAACACACCGTCGCGATGACGTTCGCCACGGCGCGGTCGATTCCGCAGGCCCACGTCCGTCTGAAGGACGGCGAGTGGGCGAAAGGCGCCTTCCTCGGCACTGAACTCAACGGTAAGACCCTCGGCATCGTCGGACTGGGCCGGGTCGGCCAAGAGGTCGCGAAGAAACTCGACTCCCTGGGGATGGACCTCGTCGCGTTCGACCCCTACATCTCCGAGGAACGCGCCGAGCAGTTGGGCGCCGACCTCGCGGAACTCGACGAGGTACTCGAAACCGCCGACGTGCTCACCATCCACACGCCGCTGACACCCGAGACCGAGGACATGATTGGCGAGGCGGAACTCGCCCAGATGGAGGGCGGCTACGTCGTCAACTGCGCCCGCGGCGGCATCATCGACGAGGCCGCCCTCGCAGACGCCGTCGAAGACGGCATTCTCGCCGGCGCGGCGCTCGACGTTTTCGCCGAAGAACCGCTCCCCGACGACAGCCCGCTGCTCGACGTCGAGGACGTCATCGTGACGCCGCATCTCGGCGCCTCGACGGAGGCCGCCCAGGAGAACGTCGCCGTCTCCACCGCCGAACAGGTCGTCGCCGCGTTCAACGAGGAGCCGGTGATGAACGCACTGAACGCGCCGTCGATGGACGAATCCGCCTTCCCGCGGGTCGAACCCTACATCCACCTCGCCGAAACGGCCGGCAAAATCGCCGTTCAACTGCTCGATAGCCGCGTCGAGTCGGTCGAAGTCAGCTACGAGGGCGACATCGCCGAGGAGGACATCGAAATCGTCACCGCCTCCGCGCTGAAGGGCGTGTTCAAGCCGCTGGAGTGGCAGGTCAACGCCGTCAACGCCCCGCGCATCGCCGAAGAGCGTGGTATCGACGTGACCGAGAGCAAACGTCGGCAGGCCGAGGACTTCCAGAGCCTCGTGACGGTCACCGTCAGCGACGGCGAGACCGAAATCGCCGTCTGCGGGACGCTGTTCGCCGGCGACGACCCGCGTATCGTCCGCGTCGACGGCTACCGCGTCGACGCCATCCCTGGCGGGAAGATGATGGTGGCCCGAAACACCGACGAACCCGGTGTCATCGGCCACATCGGCTCGGTGATGGGCGAGTTCGGCGTCAACATCGCTGGGATGTTCAACGCCCGCGAAGTCCACGGCGGCGAGGCGCTCACCGTCTACAACGTCGACCAGGAAGTGCCCGACGAGGCTCGCGAAAAACTCGAAGCCGACGAGCGCATCATCGAGACGAAGTACATCAGCCTGAACGGCTAATCGGACGGATAGAAGGCGATTCGCAGTCGCGTCGAGTCAAAACCAGCCGGTCAGTTTCGCCCACAGCCCCTCGTCGGTTTCCCGTTCTCCCTCGGCTTTCGCCTCCTCCAGCAGCCGCTCGTAGCGGTCGATGACCTCCTCGAGTCGCTTGTCGCGCGCTTCGAGCTCGGCTTCGAGGAACTCCGCCCACTCCTCGGCGGCCTCCCGACGCCGTTCGCTGCGCTGCAGCTTCGCTTCCAGTTCCGTCACTCGCTCGTGGTCCGTCCCGACCGTCGGGAGCGGCTCGGATGAGGCGGATGCCATAGCGAACGTGTGTTATGCACTACCAAAAACCCACGTCAGACAAGCGTCATAAACGCCCCTTCTGCACGTGTGCGGTCCGTTCCGCAACTCGACGAACCGTGTGATTCGGAAACACGGGTGTTACAGCGGCTCTACCCGCCATTAAAAAAGGGTGCTGATGACCGGGGGAACGCCTTTCGCCCCGGAACGTCACTTCCCGATATGTCAGATGAGACGGCCGACGGCGGTGGCTCGGAGTCGCCGGGGGCGCCCGACATCGGCCCGCCGGCGCTACACGCCGACCGACCCACGCCGCCGCAGTTGGAGAACGGCGAGGGGTGGGCGGCCGACCCGCTGCTCGTCTCCGGCTGTGAAGCCTACGTCGAGGGGGAGTATCTGTATCAGGACTACGTCTACGACGACCACGGTGCCGATACCCGGTCGGTGCTGGAGCAACCGCCCGGTGGCGAGACGCTCGGCGGGTTCTACTGTCGCCCCACCGGTGACCTCCGATATCCGACGGCTCCGGACACCTACGCGTTCAACGGCGCGGACCTACTCGAATTCCGAGCACGACCGACGGCCGACGGCGTCGCCTACCGCATCACGCTGAACACGATGCTCGAGCCGGATGCGGCGGCCATCGCAATCGGCATCGATACGAGTGCCGGCGAGGCCGATGACGGCCGGACCGATTGGGGGTACGGGCTGGGTGAGTTGGGGGCGCCGGCCGACCACCGACTCGTCGTCTGGGGGACGGGCGCGGAGTTGGACGGCGAACCGCTCGAAGACGACCGCGTCTCCGTCGACGTCCGCCGGAACCAAATCGAGGTGGAGGTGCCGCTCGAGCCCGGAGACGAGACGTGGCGACACTACTGTGTCACCGGCCTCTGGAACGACGACGACGGCCGGTTCCAGGAGGTTTCGGTCGACGCCGACCGCGAGGTGCCGGGCGGCGGCAAGCGCGGCATGGATGTCCCACCTGTCTTCAACGTCGGCTTCCGGTTCGAGGAACCGCTCCGACGGAACATCGACATCGAGGAACTCCTCCCCCGGTTGGCGATGGTCGTCGCCAACGCGCCGATGGAGGTACTCCAGCGACTCGACGAACCGTTGCAGCTGCTCGGGTTGCTCGGTGACGCCCCGAAACTGTTCGACGTCGAGGACCCGCTTGGACTGTTCAATCCGCTGGACGACCCACTCAGCATCTCGGAGTTGGTCGGCGTCGCCAATCGGCTGTCGCCGTTCAGCGAGGCGGAGGCGGTCCCGCGCTCCATCGGCATCGGCAACTGGCGCGAACACGGACAGGCGACCGCGCTCGCCAACCGCGACATCTCACAGTACCACGCCGACATCGACTTCGAGACGCTCCGCGCCGAGGAGACCGACCGCCGCGTCCCCGACTCGGGCTTTATTACCTACCTGTACCCCTCCGCCTACGAGTTCGGCGAAGGGGTCGACCCCTACGCCAACGTTCTGGAGGGCCGCATCCAGCCGTACGGCGTCTACGTGCCCGAGGACCTCGACGAGCCGGCGCCGATGGTGACGATGCTACACTCGCTCGGCAACTGCTACACCCAGTATCCGGCGTACATGCCGACGCTGGTCGAGGACATCGCCGAGGAGACCGGCGGCATCGTGTTCATGCCGCAGACGCGGGGGCCGGGCATCTGGTACAAGAAGAAGGCCGAACTCGACGTCTTCGAGGCGTGGCGGAACCTCGAATCCCGCTTCGACATCGACCGCGAGCGCGTCTCCGTGACGGGCTACTCGATGGGCGGGTTCGGTGCCATCATCATGGCGACGAAGAACCCCGACTCCTTCGGCCGCTGTTTCGGCGTCGTCGGCCCGCCGGCCGAGGACCCGCTGCAGGCGCCGACGAACAACATGATTGCGACGCCGTCGCTGCTGATGACCGGGCTGTTCGGCGGCGAGGACGGCGGCGAACTGTTCTCGATTTTCACCGAGAAACCGGAGAACGCGCTCCGACTCACCGAGAACCTCAGACACGTCCCGATGCTGTTGTGGCACGGCGGCACCGACCCCCTCGTTCCCCTCCTCGGGCCGACCAACTACGCGCGGGAACTCCGCGAACACGGCTATCGCCACCAAATCGACGTGTTCCCGAGCGTCGACCACTTCGCACTCGCGATTCAGGACAGTTGGGACCGCGGGCCGTCGTATCTCGCCTCGACCGAAGTACCGAAACACCCGCCGCGAGTCACCTACCGGCGCGTCCCCGAGTTCGACTACCCCGAACTCGACATCGTCCACGACAGCGCCTACTGGGTCACCGACATCGACGTTCGGGAGGGCCACGGAAGCGGTCTCGTCGACGCCACCTCCCTGGCCGACGGCTACGGCGACCCGAAACCCGAGCGGTTCACGTCCTCGGGAACGAGACCGATGCCGTACACCGCCACCGGCATCGAGTGGGGAGACCCGGAGGACGTTCGTGGCCCCGAGAACACGCTCGAAGTCACGCTCGAAAGCGTCGAATCGGTGACGCTGTGGGTCGAAGCCGCGAGGTTGGACCCCGAAACCGAACTCACCGTCGAGGTCGATGCCGATGTCGATGCGACGCTGACGCTCCGGGGGTCCTTCGGTACCCACGACGTCGAAATCGAAGCCGGTACGTCGACGGTCGAGGTCGGCCCACTCGCCTGAACGGCGGTCGTTTCGGCGGTCTTTCGGGGCGTGAACCCCCACGATTCACTTAAATCAGCAAGTGCTAATAGGGCTAACACATTTCCGCATTGGCGTCGAAGGGACGGGATATGTCTCAGAAACGCCGTAACGGCGACCGGGCCGAGGGGTCTCCCTCCTCCCCGCCTCGGCCCGGTCCCGACGCCCTGTACGGCCCCAACCCCACGCCGCCGCAGTTGGAGAACGGCGAGGGGTGGGACGCCGACCCGCTTCTCGTCTCCGGCCACGACGCCTACCGCGACGGTGAGTACCTGTATCAGGACTACGTCTACGACGACCACGGCGCCGATACGCGTCGCTTTACTGCGGGGTCGCCGTCGAACGCCGACTCCCTCGGCGGCATTCTCTCACAGCCGACCGGGGACCTCCACTACCCCAACGACGGCGAACGCTACAGCTACAACGGCGCGGACTTACTCGAGTTCCGGGCACGGCCGACGGCAGAGGGCGTCGTCTACCGAATCACGCTGAACACGATGCTGGAACCGGATGCGGCGGCCATCGCAATCGGCATCGACACAGGGGGGAGTGACGGTCGGACCGACTGGGGACACGGATTGGGTGAGTTGGGCGCGCCGGTCGACCACGTGCTCGTGACGTGGGGGACGGGCGCAGAGTTGGACGGCGAACCGCTCGAAGACGACCGTGTCACCGTCGACGTACGCCGGAACCAGATAGAGGTGGAAGTGCCGCTCGAACCCGCAGACGAGACGTGGCGACACTACTGTGTCACCGGCCTCTGGAACGACGACGACGGCGAATTCAGACAAGTCGCGGTCAGTCCGGACGAGGAAACGCCCGGCGGCCTGAAGAGGGGCTCCCAGAACGTACCACCGGTGTTCAACGTCGGATTCCGCTTCGACGAACCGTACGACCGACACGTCGGCGCGCTCGACATCGGGCGCGGCCTCTTCGACGTACTCGACGTGACCGGCATCGGCCACAACCTGCTTGACCTCGTCTGGGACCGCTCGGCGCGCGTCCTCGGGGAGGGCAACTGGCGGGAACACGCCCAATCGCTGGCGCTCGCCAACCGCGACATCTCGCGGTTCTACGCCGATATCGACTTCCAACGGCTCCGAGAGGGAACGACCGACGACGCGTCGTTCGAAGCCGGCTTTCACTCGCTCCTGTACCCCTCGCGGTACTACCTCGGCGAGGGCGTCGACCCCGACCACGACGTACTGGAGGGTCGCATCCAGCCGTACAACGTGTACGTTCCCGAGAACCTCGACGAGCCGGCGCCGATGGTGTTGCTGTTGCACTCGCTGGGCGGCGCCTACACCCAGTATGCGGTGTACATGCCGAACCTCGTCAAGCAACTGGCGGAGGCCCACGGCGCCGTCGTGTTGATGCCGCAGGCCCGCGGCCCCGGCCGCTGGTACAAACGCGAGGCGGAACTCGACATCTTCGAGGCGTGGCGCGACCTCGAAACTCGGGTGGAAATCGACCGCAGTCGCGTCACCATCTCGGGCTACTCGATGGGCGGGTTCGGGACGTGTATGCTCGCCGCCCAGTGTCCGGACCTGTTCGGACGGGGCTTTTCGGTCGTCGGGCCGCCCAGCGAGGACCCAATCGAGGGACTCACCGGCGGCCTGCTGAAGGCGCCGTCGAAACTCACGAACGACCTCTTCGGCGGGGAGGGTGGCGGCGACGTGCTCAACGTCTTCGCCCAAGACCCCGAGAGCGCCCTCGAAATCACCGACAACCTCCGACACGTCCCGATGCTCATCTGGAACACCGTCGGCGACCCGCTCGTTCCGGTGCTCTCGCCGGAGAACTACGCCCGGAAACTGCGGCGACACGGCTACCGCTACCAGTTCGACGTGTTCCCGGTCGCGACGCATCTCTCGCTCGGCATCCGCGACCAGTGGGACCGGGCGCCGGAGTTCATCGCCCGTGGGAAGGTCATCCGGAACCCTCGCCGGGTCACCTACCGGCAGGTTCCGGAACTCGACCACCCAGAGGTCGGACTCGTCCACGACGGCGCCTACTGGGTGTCGGATATCGTCACGCAGGACGGCGAGGACGCCGGTCTCGTCGACGCGCTCTCGTTGGCCGACGGCTACGGCGACCCCAACCTCCGACGGTTCCGACGCGTCGGGCAGACGCCCCAGCGCCACCTCAGCCGCGGTCTCCAGTGGGAACAGCCCGATATCGACCAACGGCGCGGCCCCGAAAACGCCCTCGAAGTCACGCTGGAGGGCGTTGCCGAGGCGACGCTGTGGGTTGAGGAAGCGGGCCTCGACACCGATACCGAACTCACGCTTCGGGTCGACAGCGACAGCGAGGCGACGCTGACGCTCGCGACGGCGTTCGATACCCACGAAATCGAGGTCTCGGAGGGCGAATCGACCGAGACGGTCGTCCTCGACGACGAGGCCGAAAAGAAAGCTGCGGCCGCTTAGAACAGGTCGCGAAGCCGGCCGAGCAGTCCGCGTCCGCCGTCTCCCGTCCGCTCGCCGGCGAGGTGTGCGAGCACCGCGTCCGTGCTGTTCGGGACGGGTTCGGGGTCGCTGCCCGCCGCCGCCGCGGCGTCGGGGTCCTTCAGCAGGTGGCCGGTCGTCAGACACACAACGTCCTCGCCCGACCCGACCTCGCCGGATTCACGCAGTTTTCGCAGCCCGGCGACCGACGCCGCGGAGGCGGGTTCGACGCCGATGCCCTCGCCTGCGAGGTCACGCTGGGCGGTCGTAATCTCCTCGTCGGAGACGGCGACGGCGGTGCCGCCGGTTTCCCGGATTCCGGGCAACGCCTTCGGCGCGTTGACCGGGTTGCCGATGCGGATTGCCGTCGCGATGGTCTCGACGTCCTCCCAGCGTTCGGTGTCCTCGGCGCCCGACTCGATGGCTTCGACCATCGGCGCGGCGCCCTCCGCCTGAACGCCGGTGAGTTTCGGCACGTCGCCGGGTGCGAGGTCACCCGAGGCGACCAACTCACGGAAGCACTTGTACAGCGCGGCGGTGTTGCCGGCGTTGCCGACCGGCAGGACGATGCGGTCGGGGAACCGCCCTTCGTCGTCGCGGAACTCCTCGAGGATTTCGAGGCCGATGGTCTTCTGGCCCTCCAGTCGGAACGGGTTCAGCGAGTTCAGCAGGTACGCCTCCCCGCGGTCGGCGAGGTCCTGGACGATGTCGAGACAGGAATCGAAGTTGCCGTCGACCTCCAGAATCCGGGCACCGTGGAGACTTGCCTGTGCGATTTTCCCAGCGGCGACCTTGCCGGCGGGGAGCAGGACGAGCGTCTCGAGGTCCGCACGGGCACCGTAGGCCGCAAGCGCCGCGGAAGTGTTACCGGTTGAGGCACACGCCAGTCGCCCCACGTCGAGTTCCTGTGCGACGCGGACGCCGACGGTCATTCCGCGGTCCTTGAACGACCCGGTGGGGTTCATCCCCTCGTGTTTCACCCGGAGGTTGCGGACGCCGAGGTCGGCTTCGAGGCGCGGCGCCTCGTGCAGCGGCGTCGCCCCTTCCGGCAGTGTGACGCCCTCCTCGAACGGAAGGGCAGCGTTGTAGCGCCAGACGCCGCGACCCTCGAAGTCGTCGAAGGTTGGGTAGCGGTCGTAGCGGGCTTCCAGCAGACCGCCACACTCCTCGCAGGTGTAGATGATGTCGTCGAAGGGGGCGTGGTCGTGGCCGCATTCGATGCAGTGGAGCCAGACGCCGTCGGTCGCCACGTCAGGCGCCTCTGGGTTCGCCGGGAGCGTGAGGTCTGCCATTGACGGGAATGCGTCGCGGAGTCGCAAAAAGGGGGTGGGTTGCGAGGCGCGAACGAAGTGAGCGCCTCGGGAATGGCGAGCGGGGAGCGTAGCGACCCGCGAGGCCGGATTGGGAGACGCCGAGCGAAGCGAGGGGTCTCCAGTTATCGAACGGGGAGGAACGGAGTGACGACCCGTGAGATTGGATTGCGGGACGCCGAGCGGAGCGAGGGGTCCCGAAGAAGTGAGCGGGGAGCGCGAGGCTTCGAGCGGAGCGAGAAGCCTCGGTGTGCGAGCAGCGACCGACGGGAGCCGCGGGCAGCGGAGTGCCGACTCGCGAGGCCGGATTGTGGAACGCCGAGCGAAGCGAGCAGCTCCGAAGCAGCCGACTGCCGAATGTGCTACTCGTCGTCTTTCACGTAGCCGTAGTGTCGCATGCACTCCTCCATCTCCGCTGCGTCGTCGTGTTTGTGCAGCGTCGTGGGCGTGTCACAGTAGTAGGTCGTGCCGTCGTACCGCAGCGTCAACTCCTCCGGACTCCCGAGAATCTCTGTTTTGACGACGAGGCGGTCGCCATCACGGAGGCGCCGCAACAGCTCTTCGGCGGTGTGTTCACCCGCGTTGACGGGGACTGGCTCACTCATACTGATTCACATAGCGGCCGCCCACTTCATGACTTGTTCTGTCTGCCACGTGTATGACACTCGGTAACATTTAACACCATTGGCGACCAATGTACATCCGTAGGGCGATATCGCCCGCGAACGACAATGCCAGCGCCAATCGAAAACAGTTCCGACGGCGACAGCCTCCCGACTACCCGCGACCGGTGTGTGGACTTCGAACTCGAAGGCGGAGCGGTAGTCATCTACGACCGGAAAAACCACAACGCGTGGATTCAGTCCGACAGCGCCGTCGAACTCTCGTCGCTGGCGTAGCTACTGGAACCTCACGCCGAGGTCGTGTAGTCCGTCGTTTTCCTGTGCGACGTTGATGAGTAGCGGCGTCACCGCCTCGACCTCGGCGGCGTTGGCGAGGCCACCGACATCGAGTGGGCGGAGCCCCTCTATCTCGGCGGCGAGGTCGACGACCATGTCTTTGGCGTCGTCATCGTCGCCGAAGACGAGCGTGTCCCACTCGAACTCGCGGTCGAGATTCGAGAGGCCACCCGCAGGGAGATTGTGAAACGCGCCGACGAGCGGTACGTCGTCGGGTTTCGCCTCCTCGACGAGCGCGGCGACGCTGCCAGCTCCGGGACGGTTGTAGTGAAAGCCCGCGTCGTCGCGTTTCATCCCGACGGCGGGCGTGACGAGAATCGTCTCGTCGTCCAGTCTGTCCGCGATGGCTTCGACGGTGTCGACGAGGTGATACGCCGGGACGGCGAGTACCACCACGTCGGCGCGGTCGGCGGCCATCGCGTTCTCGAAGCCCTTGATGTCGGTGTCGACGCCGCGGCTGTCGAGTTCCGTCTCGTACTCTTCGGCTTTCGTGCGTGCCTTCTCGGGGTCACGAGAGCCGACGAGCAGTTCGTGGTCGGTGTCGTAACTCCACCGAAGGACGAGTCCCTGCCCGATGTCGCCAGTGCCGCCGAGGAGTGCGATTCGCATACGCGGTAATCGGCCGACTGTAGGGTAAGCGTTGTGTGACCGGCGACGGTTGCCTATCTCCTCCCGAATGTGACTTAAAAACACGAAGATATATGTAATACTTACTCATGCATGGCCGTATGTCGCGAGACATCGACCGACGAACGTTCCTCCAGTACAGCGGTGCCACCGCCGCAACCGCCGCCAGCGTAGGGTTGGCCGGGTGTGGTGGCAATGGAAACGGTAACGGAAACGGCAACGGGAACGGTAACGGCAACGGAAACGGTGACGGGACGCCGGACGACGGGGCCGACGCCGAGCTCCGGACCTACGACGAGGAGTTGCCAGAGGACCCCTCCCGCGTCGAGGTCCTCCAGCACGCGAACGGCCTCGCCAACGCGCTCGCCCCGTGGGTGTACCTCCACCAACAGTTCAGCATCTACGGTATCAACAACGATATCGAGTGGGATGCCCGTCCCGACGAGGACATCAACGTCAAGGAGTTCTCGACTGACCGCGACGAAATCACTATCTCGCAGGGCCAACTCCTCGAGACGCTGGACCCGACCGGCGAGAACAGCACGCCTCAGTACAACATCGTCGACCAGGCCTACGAACCGTTCCTCTACCGGGACCGAGAGGGCCGTCCCATCGAACTCATCGTCACCGACTGGGAACGGACCGCCGAACAGGAGGTCCGACTCACGCTTCGAGACGATGTCCAGTTCCACAACGGCGACGACATGACCGCCGAGGACGTGGCCTTCTCCATCAGCCGGGCCAACAACCCCGACATCAGCGAAGTCGCCGGTAACATGGGCGACATCGCCGAGGCAACCGTCGAGGACGGCGACGTGGTTCTCGACCTTGACTCGGTCACACCGACCATCTTCCGGAACCTGACCGCCTTCGGGCGCGTCCTCCAGCAGAGTTGGGTCGAAAACGACGACAACGACATCGCCACGGAAATCAACGGCACCGGCCCCTACGAACTCGAGGAGTACGTCAACGACACCCGCGTCGCGTTCACGAAGTTCGACGGCTACTGGGGCGAGGCGGCCGACCCCAACTCGGTTACGTTCACCGGTATCCCGGAAAACGGCCCGCGCGTCGACGCGCTCATCGCCGGCGACTCCGACCTCGTCACCAACGTCCGACCGAACGACATCCCCGATGTCGAGGAGGCCGAGGGCGTCGGCTACGACGACGTGCCCTCGACGCGGAACATCTTCCTCGTCATGAACGACGTGGCGGAACCGTTCGACAATCAGGCGTTCCGGCAGGCGATGAACTTCGCCGTCGACGTTCAGTCCATCATCGACAGCATCCTCAACGAGTTCGGCAACCAGACCAGCCAACCGACGCTCCCGGGTCACAACGGGCACAACCCCGACATCGACCCCTACCCCTACGACCCCGAACGCGCCGAGGCGCTCGTCGAGGAGAGCGGCCACGCGGGCATCGAAATCGAACTCCATACGCCCGTCGGCCGGTATCTCCGGGACGCCGACATCGCCGAAGCGGCGGCGAACCAAATCAACGAGCTGGAGAACGTCACCTGTACCGCCAACCGGCGTGACTTCGGTGAACTCGTCAACGAACTGCTCGCCGAGCAGGCGGAGTCGCCGGCGTTCTTCCTCATCGGCTGGGGGAACCCGACGCTCGACGGTGACTACGCCATGTCGCCGTGGTTCACCGAGGGTCCCTTCCAGCACTTCAGCAACGAGGAGTTGGCCGAACTGCTCCAGCAGGCACGAACCATCCCGAGCGGGGGCTGACGGCACCGCCCCGTCGCGAATCGTCAAATAGCGGCGGTTTTTTGTAACCCGCCGGCAAGAATTGCGGTAGCATGGGTCTCGCAAAGTTCCTGATAAAACGCCTCCTGCAGGGAGTCGTCGTCACGTGGGGGGTCGTGACAGTCGTTTTCTTCCTGCGCTATCTCACCCCTGGGGACCCGACGGCGACGCTGTTGCCGCCCGATGCGGGTCCGGAGGTCCGTCAGCGACTCCGTGAGAACCTCGGTCTCGACCAACCCCTGTACGTCCAGTATTACGACTACATCACCGATTTGGTCGTTTTGGATTTCGGCGAGTCGATGTCCAGTGGCCGCGAGGTCGCGGGTCTCGTCGCCTCACGACTCCCCGCGACCATCGAACTCGCCGTCGCCGCGACGTTCGTCGCCGTCGTCCTCGCCATCCCGCTCGGCGTCATCAGCGCCCGTCGCCGCCGCGAACCGGTCGACTACGGTGCGACGCTGTTCTCGCTGATTGGTATCTCGACGCCGAACTTCTGGCTCGGCGTCATGCTCATCATCTTTGTCGGCGTCCACGTCGACGTCATCCCGACCACGGGTCGACAGATGGGCCTCCGGACGGCGCTGTTCGCGCTGTCGAACGGCTCGGCTTCCGAACTCGGACAATGGGCCGCCCAGTTGGTTCTGCCGGCTATCACGCTGGGGACGTACTTCACCGCGCTCATCACGCGACTCACGCGAAGCGGCATGTTGGAAGAACTCGGGCAGTCGTACGTGACGGCCTGCCGTGCGAAGGGACTACCGGAGACGCTCACGCTGTACAAACACGTCCTCCGGAACACGCTCATCCCCATCGTCACCGTTCTCGGCCTTCAACTCGGGACGCTCATCGGTGGGGCCGTCATCACTGAGACGGTGTTCGCCTGGCCTGGCCTCGGTCGGTTCCTCATCACCTCCATCAACAACCGCGACTGGACCTCGATTCAGGGGACTATCATCGTCATCGGTGTCGGCTTCGTCCTCATCAACATCGTCGTCGACTCGCTGTACGCCTACCTCGACCCGAGGGTGACCGCAGAATGATATCCGAACGTGTCAAACGAAGCCTCAGCCGAGAGTTCAAGGGGAGTCGCCTCGCCCAACTCGGGGTCGTACTCGTGTTGCTGCTGTTCCTCGTGGCGACGTTCGCGCCGTTCCTCGCACTGCACGACCCGACGACGACGCGAATCGGCACCGGTGGCACGGAGGACCTCTCGGAGTTGCCGCCGCTTGGGTTCTCCTACACCGAACAGCGCGTCACGCCGTCGGGCAGCGAAACCGTCGAGATAACCGCCAGACAGACCTTCCCGCTCGGGACGAACGCACTCGGACAGGACATCTACTCGCGACTGCTGTACGGCGCCCGCGTGTCGCTGCTCGTCGGGTTGCTCGGGGCGTTGCTCGCGACGGCCATCGGCGTCCCCTACGGGTTGGTCGCCGGCTACTTCGGTGACCGCATCGACGACACGCTGATGCGGGGCGCCGACGTGATGTTGGCGTTCCCGTCGCTCGTCCTCGCCATCGCGCTCGTCGGCGTGTTCAGGGACTCCGACGTCCACACGACGACGGTACCGGACCCCTTCGTCCACGCCGCCCGCTCGGATATCGTCCCGAACGTACTGATACCGCGAGCCGCACACGTCGCCGAGATGCCCGCCTCCTTTACGTTCCCGGTGACCGTGACGCTCGTCGTCGCCTTGGTCAACTGGGTGTGGTTCGCTCGGGTCGCCCGTGGCGAGGCGATGAGCGTCCGTGCCGAGGAGTTCATCAAGGCCGCCCGCTCTGCCGGCGCCTCCGACTGGCGCATCCTCCGACAGCACGTCCTCCCGAACTCGCTGACGCCCATCATCGTGTTGGCGACGATTCAGGTGGCCGCTATCATCCTACTGGAGTCCGCGCTGTCGTTCCTCGGATTCTCCGGCACCGACCTGACGTGGGGTGCCGACATCTCCGACGGCCGGAGCGACCAGCGCTCCTACTGGTGGATTGCGACGATGCCCGGCCTCGCTATCGTGCTGGCGGTCATCGGCGTGAACCTGCTGGGCGATTGGCTCCGGGACGCACTCGACCCCTCTATCGAGGGAGAGGGGGGTGTCTGAGATGGCGCCGAAACTCGAAGTCGAGGGACTGACGACCCGCTTCTTCACCGAGGAGGGCCAAATCAACGCCGTCGAGGACGTCTCCTTCAGCGTCGAGGAGGGCGAGGTGTTCGGCATCGTCGGCGAGTCCGGCTCCGGGAAGTCGGTGACGGCGCTGTCGCTCATCGACCTCGTGGAACGACCCGGCGAAATCGTCGACGGCGCGGTGTGGTTCCGCTCGCCCGACCTCGCGGCGCGCATCGAAGACGACACGCCCGAGGCCGTCGACGGCGACTACGTCGACCTCCAGTCGCTGTCGGAAGGCGAGCGTCGCGCGCTCCGTGGGACGGAGTTCTCGACGATTTTCCAGGACCCGATGAGTAGTTTCAACCCCTCGCTGACGGTCGGCGAGCAAATCGCCGAGGCCGTCGAGGTCCAGCGCCGGGCCCGGGCGAACCCGCGGTCGGTCCGCTCCCGGACCCAGGGGTACGGACTGGCGAAGTTCATCGGCGACAGCTTGCTTCCGACGCGAGACTTCGTCGACGACGCCTCCCACGACCGGGCGGTCGAACTGCTGGAGATGGTCGGCATCCCCGACCCCGTCGAACGGGCCGCGGAGTACCCCCATCAGTTCTCCGGCGGCATGCTCCAGCGAGCGATGATTGCACAGGCGCTGGCTGGCGAACCCTCGGTGCTGGTGGCCGACGAACCGACGACGGCGCTGGACGTGACGATACAGGCGCAGGTACTCGACCTGCTGGCGGAGCTACAGGAAGACACCGGCATGACGACGGTCCTCATCACGCACAACCTCGGCGTCATCGCCCGGATGGCCGACCGCGTCGGCGTGATGTACGCCGGCGAAGTGGTCGAACGGGGGACGCTCGAAGACGTCTTCGACGAACCTGCACACCCCTACACGCAGGGGCTGTTGGGGTCGAGTCCGGACCTCGATGGGGCCGCCGACCGCCTCGACCCGATTCCGGGGAACGTCCCGAGTCTCGTCGACAGGGAGATGGACGACCGGTGTTACTTCGCCGACCGATGTCCGAAGGCGATGGGGGAGTGTCTGGAGAAACCACCGGAGTTCGCCGTCGACGGCGAGCACACGGCGATGTGTTATCTGGCCGACCACGACTACGAGGAAGCCGACGCACTGGAGGAGGGGTACTTCGATGAGTGACGAACACGGGCCGACGCCGGTGTCCGAGCGGACGGACGCGATGGCGGCCGACCGACCCCTCGTCCGGGTTCGGAACCTCCAGAAACACTTCGACCGCGAGGACTCGATTCTCGACCGTCTGCTCGGCGATACGACGAATCCGGTTCGGGCCGTCGACGGCGTGAGTTTCGACATCCGAGAGGGCGAAACGCTCGGGCTAGTCGGCGAATCGGGCTGTGGGAAGTCGACGACCGGCGAGACCCTGCTGCGACTGCTCGACCCCACCGGCGGCAAAGTCGAGTACGACGGCGAGGACCTCGCCGAACACGAGGACCTCTTTTCGTTCCGGCGGCGTGCCGGCGTCGTCTTTCAGGACCCCTTCTCCAGTCTCGACCCCCGAATGACCGTCGGTGCTTCCATCCGACAACCGCTCGATATCCACGACTGGCCGTGGCCGCACTCCGACGTGGATACCTCCCGTCCGAAGGGGGAACTCCGACGTGAACGAGTTGCGGACCTCATGGAGCGGGTCGGTCTCTCCGCCGACCAACTCGACCGCTACCCCAACGAGTTCTCCGGCGGCCAGCGCCAGCGCGTCGGCATCGCTCGGGCGCTCGCGCTCGACCCCGAGTTCCTCGTGTTGGACGAACCCACCAGCGCGCTGGACGTGAGCGTCCAGGCGCAGGTGCTCAATCTACTCGAGGACCTCCAGGACGATTTCGACCTCACGTATCTGTTCATCAGCCACGACCTCAGCGTCATCCGCCACATCTGCGACCGCGTCGCGGTGATGTATCTCGGCGAAATCGTCGAAGTCGCGCCGACCGAGGAACTGTTCGCGAATCCCCAACACCCCTACACGGAGGCGCTGTTGGAGAGCGTCCCGCGCGCTTCGACTGACGAGCGCGACCGCGACATCGAACCGTTGACCGGTGACGTTCCTTCCCCCCGGAACCCACCTTCTGGCTGTCGGTTCCGGACCCGGTGTCCGAAGGTGATTCCGCCGGCCGACCTCGAACTCACCCAGCCACAGTACCGCGCAGTCATGGACGTTCGCCGTCGCATCGAGAACCGTGACGTGAGCCTCGACGGGCTGGATTCCTCCGGCGGCGACGCTGTCGAGACGTTATTCGACCGACTGCTCGAAGGAGTCGATTTGCCCGCTTCCGAGCGACCACACCTTCGGGAAGCATTCGAGGCTCTCGTCGAGGGAGACTTCGAGGCTGCCGCCGAGACGCTCCGAGAGCGCTACGCGAGCGTCTGTGAGCGACGCCATCCGGACGGCGAGCGGGCGGCCTGTCATCTCGACGCCGACGACGTCCGACTGGACGCCGACGGCAACGGCGTCTGGGTCGGAGAGGAACTGGACGCCCCCGTCACCGACACCGATTCGTGACCGTCGGGCTTTTGCCGCCGGCCGACACGGGACCGGTATGAACGCAGACGGGCCACCGCCGGCGGTCGCCGACCGCTGGCAGGAACTGCTGGAGGACGCCGACGCCATCGCCGCCGAGTACCGCGACGACGGCTGGGAGACGCTCGTCGTCCATCCCGGCGACGTGACGCCGGTCACCGGCGACCCGTTCGGACTGGACGTACTGGCCCCGGGCGACGAGTTCGAGGCGCTGGAGGCGCTCGTCGAGACTGCCACTTTCGACACCTCCCACGTCTATCGCGCTGCGGAGGGGGGCGTGCGGTTCTTCATCGTCGCAAGTGAGGCAACGGACGACGAAACCGCCGTCGTCGTCCCGGCGTTTCTCGCCGCTCGCGAGGAGGAGGAGTTGGCGGCACAGGCGACCGAGGAGGGCGTGATGTACACCCACGTCCGTCCGCTGTCGGACGACTCGCGCGTGACGTTCTCTCACGACGACCCCGGGCTGTTCTTCTAGCTCCAGCCGCGCTCGCCGCCGCGAACCGCCGAGAGCCAGCCGACGAAGACGACCGAAAGCGGGAGGGCCACGACGACGCCGAGCGCTGCGAAGGTGAGTCGTCCTTCGATTGACGCGCTGGAGACAGAGGCAAGCGAGAAGACGGCTACGGTGGCGACTGCCGCACTCCACACGAGGAGTCGCTCGGCGGTCATTCGAGCAGGCCGGGGAGGTCGTTGACGCTGTCGAGGACCGCGCTCGCGCCGGCGCTCTCGTAGCGTCGGCGGCCCTCCTCGCCAGTGAGGCCGCCCGTGAGAACGCCGATGCCGTGATACTCCCGTGTCGAGTCGGCCTCGGCGGCGTTCGTCGCCGTGCGGATGTCGTCGAGGGTGTCGCCGACGAAGGCGATTCGGCTGGCGTCGAAGCGCTCTGCGAGGGTCACGAGCGCCTCGGGGTCTGGCTTTCCGGCGTCCCAGTCGTCCATCGTGAACCGGTGGTCATCGGCCACTTCGAGGCCGACGCGGTCGAGTGCGATGTCGGCTTCGGCTTCGGGGCGGCCGGTGAGGACTCCAACGTCCCACGATTCCAACGCCTCGCGCGTCGAGTCATCGAGCAACACCGGTTCGTCGTGGATGAACCCCTCGGTGTCGAGGTCGGGTTCCTCGCCCTCCAGTTGCTGATACAACTCGGAGCCGAGGTACAGTTGCTGGAACACCTCTCGGAGCCGCTGTCGGTCCCAGTCGGCGAGTATCTGCTCGCGTGCGGCCGGTTCGAGTTCGTCGGCGATGGCCGTCCGGGCGGCGTCCAACCCGCCGCCGGAGGCCGCGATGAGGCCGGTGTACGTCTCGAGGCTCAGATACGGTTTCTCGCGGGTGGCGAGGACGTACAGCGCGGCGGCGTAGGTCAACTCCCAGTCGTTGTTGAAGCCGCCGGCGTTCTTGAACGCCTGGATGTCGGCTTTCTCGATGGTGTCGCCGTAGACGTGGTCGATGGATTCGACGATTGCACGGCGATAGGAGTCGGCCACGTCGACCAACACGCCGTCGATGTCGAGGATGATTGCGTCGACGTTCATGAGTGTACTCTGAACAGGGTCCCGTCTTCGAGCGTCTCCGTCGTAGCGTCGACGACGGCGGGGTCGCCCCCGAGCGTCGTGAAGAAACACGCCGCCTCGGCCGTGGCGGCCGCCTCGGCGAGTGGCCGCTGGAGTTCGGGCGGGCAGTTCAGCGCGTACACCGCCTCGGCGTCCCGGTACAGCGCGGTGTCGGGGTCGGTAACGTCGTCGCGGACGAACCGCACGTCCGAGGGGGTCGGCCGCTCGTGGATGTCCGTCGC
>NZ_WPCC01000034.1 GCF_009741925.1 Natronomonas sp. CBA1123 | reverse complement strand
ACATCAAAAACGAGGCGCACAACCCGACGGGGACGGTGACCGACCGCGGCCTCGCCGTCGTCGCCGAGGCCGCCCGCCGGGCCGACGCCGACACGCTCGCCCTGCCGACGACGGGCAACGGTGGACAGTCCGCTGCGGCCTACGCGGCCCGCGCCGGCTTGCTCTCGCGGGTGTTCGTCCCCAGCCGTGCGAACTTCATCAACAAGGCGATGATAAACGTCCACGGCGGCGACATGCGCGTCGTCGAGGGGCGCTTCGACGACGCCCGCGAGACCTACGAGCGCGAACGCGAGGAACTGCCCGCGGCCGACGAAGAGGAGTGGTTCCCCGCCGCCGCATTCGACTCGCCGTTCCGCCACGAGGGGATGAAATCGGTGTACCACGAACTCGCCGCGGACCTCGAGTGGACCGCTCCGGACGCCGTCGTCGTGCCGGTCGGCCACGGGGCGACCGTCTCGGGGCTCTGGAAGGGTGCCCGGGAGTTCGACGAACTCGGCCTCGTCGACGGGACGCCCCGTCTGTACGCGGCCCAACCGGACGGCTGTGCGCCCGTCGTCGAGGCCGTCGAAAGCGGCGACGACCCCGAACCGTGGGAGTACCCCGACACCGTCGTCGGGAGCCTCGAAGTGCCCGACCCTGCTGGCGGACTGCCAGCCGTTGAGGCCATCCGGGCAAGTGGCGGGTCGGGCGTCGCCGTCGACGACGAGGACCTGCTGGACAGCGCGGCGACGGTCGCCCAACACGAGGGACTGGAGGTCAGCGTCGCCTGCGGAGCGGCCGCCGCGGGCGCGTGGGACCTCGCGGATGACGGCGCCTTCGATTCCGACGACACCGTCGTCCTCCTCAACACGGGAACCGGAAACAAGGACGCCGACATCGTCCGCAGTCGGCTGATGGGTCGGGGAATGTAGGCGTTCGTCGGCGTCCTCGGTGACCGCCACCACGAACCGTGTCACGAACTCTCATCACGCCACGCTTTTATTTAGCGGCGTGATACTGCAGGGAGATGACCCTCCTTTCGACGCTTTCGGCGGGCGTGTTGTTCGGGTTGGCGTTGGCGGCGCCACCGGGGCCGATGAACGCCGTCATCGCCGAGGAATCGGTCCTGCGGGGGTGGACCGCCGGGTTCCGCGCCGGATTGGGCGCGATGACCGCCGACGCCGTCTTCCTCGGGTTGGCGCTGCTCGGCGTCGTCGCCGCCATCGAGGAGATGCCGACGCTCCAGTCGGCCATGGTCGGGGTCGGTGGGCTGTTGATGCTGTATTTCGCCTACGGCGCCGCCCGCGGCGCACAGGAGAGCTTTCGGGCCGCCGAGACGCCCGGCGACGAGGATAGCCGTGGCTTCTCGAAGGCGTTCGTCCTCGCGTTGACGAATCCCTATCAGATACTGTTCTGGGTCACAGCGGGCACGGCGCTTCTGACACCCGGCACCGTCGACGTGCTGTCCTACGCCAGCGAGGCGCTGGCTGGCCTCGTCGTCGTCGAGACCGGGAGTCCGGTCTTGCTCGCCGGGCTGTTCGGCGGTATCGGTATCTGGATAACCGGCTTTCCCGCGACGCTGACGGCCGCCCGCCAGCGGATGGAGTCGCTGGCGCCGGCTATCGCCTACGGGAGTGCGGCCGTCCTCGCGGGGTTCGGCGTGTACTTCCTCGCCGACGCCCTCCTTTTATAAGAGGTCGGCGTCGGGGTCCGGCGGCTCCATCTCGGCGATTTCGCCTTCGAGCCACTCCTTGAACCACCGAACGCGCTTGATGCGCTGGTGGGCGATGCTCTCGGCGGTGTCCGACCGGACCCGGGAGATGGCGTCCTCGCCGCGTTCGAGGACGCGTCCGACCATCTCGTTTGCGTCCATGTGGGTCCGGGCCTCATAGCCCATCCGAAGCAACATCAGCGTCGTCCCGTTGGCGCCGACCTTGTCGAGTAGGTCGGCTTCCATGAGACACTGGGTCTCCAGTGGGACGTTCTCGAGGTCACCCTCGTAGGAGTGGGTCTCGACGGCGTCACACACCTGCTCGATGAACGATTCGGGGTAGTCGGTCCGCGAGCGGAGGTACTCGCGGGCGACGCGGGCGCCCGCCTCGGCGTGGACGTCCTGGTCGGCTTCGAGTTTCGCGATGTCGTGAAACAGCGACGCGACACGGGTCACGTCGACGTTTGCCCCTTCCTTTTCGGCGATTTCGATGGCGAGTTCGGTCACGTTGAGGATGTGGTTGTACCGGTACTCCGCGGAGTGCCACGGGTACCACCGCATCCGTCCGCCCTCGTCTTCGCCCTCGACGCTCGCCGCGAGGTAATCGTGGACGAACTGCTTCATCTCCTCGAACTCGTCATCGGAGACGGGCGATTCCCTGATTTCAACACCCATGTATCCCCCTCCGAACGAAAGAGTCGAATGCGTCGGTCATCTTGCCCGAAAAAAGGCAGGTTCGACTCTTTAGGCTTACGACAATGTCACAGCGTGTCGAGGGGTACGGGATACGGTGTCGAACCCCCCGATGTGCTTATACGACCGAACCGCCTTCTTTCGACCGTATGATGCTGCCGACTCACGCGCTCGTCGGGCTCGCGCTCGCGGCGCCGCTTGCGGTGTACGCCCCGGAGCTGGCGCCAGCGGCGCTTCTCGGCGGGCTCCTCGGCGGAATCTTCCCCGACCTCGACCTGTACTCGGGCCACCGGAAGACGCTGCACTACCCGACGCTGTACCCGATTGCGGCGGTGCCGGCAGCCCTCGCGGCGTTCGTCTGGACCGGACCGATTTCGGTCGCTGTCGCCCTGTTCCTGTTGGGCGCGGCACTCCACTGTCGGATGGACGTCTACGGTGGGGGCCTCGAACTCCGGCCGTGGGAAGGTACCTCCGAGCGGGCGGTGTACGACCACACTCGCAAGGAGTGGCTCGCTCCCCGTCGGGCGGTCGCCTACGACGGCTCGCCCGGCGACCTCGCGCTGTCGGCCGCCGTCGGCGTGCCGCTTTTCGTCGTCCTCGACGGCACTTTCGCGTGGGCCGTCGCCGCCGCCCTCGGGGTGGCAGCGGCGTACGTTACGCTACGGCGCCGGCTCGCCGACCTCGCGCCGAGAGTGTTCCGGTACGTCCCCGAACCGTTCGCGGCCTACGTGCCCGAGCGCTACGCGGTGAAGTGACGCTTCGCTCGGAATCGGCTTTTCGTCCCGCTACCCGAACCGCCAGTGAACATCCGTGCAACGTTTAGCGGCGGCGTTCGGTTTTATGACACCGCGGGTCGTACCTCGCGTGTATGGAGGTACGCGAAGCAACGGCAGACGATGGCCCGACGGTACGGTCTCTGGCGCTCCGGTCGATGGAAGCGTCGTACTCACTGAGCCCGAGCACCATCGAGGGGGCGATTCGACAGTGGTACGGGGTCGAGGAATTCGCCGAGAAACTCGAGGACGACGAGGTACAGCTCCTCATCGCCGAGGAGGACGGCGAACCGGTGGCGTTCTCCGAGAGCGTCCTCGTCGACAGTCGCGGCGACATCCACTGGCTCCACGTCGCCGCGATGTACCGTGGACAGGGAATCGGACACGCTCTCTACGAGGAGACCCGCCAGCGCCTCGAAGACGCCGGCGCCGAGACCATCCGCGGACTCGTCCTCGCTGACAACACCGAGGGTAACCGGTTCTGGGAGAAACGCGGACTCACGAAAGTCGGGGAAGGAAGCGTCGAAATCGACGGCACCGCCTTCGTCGAGAACATCTATGTCGACCACGAGGGCTCGGAAATACAGCCCATCGTCGTCGAGGACCGCGAACTGTACGTCGACCGAAGCGACTCCGACCGTGGCTCGAAAGGCGCCTTCTACACCGTCTACTCCGAGGAGGACCGGGAGAACAAGTACGGGTACTACTGTGGTTCCTGTGAATCGCTCGTCACGTCGATGGACTCGATGGGGCGACTGGAGTGTGACTCCTGTGGCAACCAGCTGAAACCGACCCGCTGGGACGCCGCCTACATGTAATCGGGCGGCTCGGTTTTACAGTCCGAGTTCCCGACCCAACACGAGGTGTTGGATTTCGCTGGTTCCCTCGCCGATTTCCATGAGCTTCGCGTCCCGGTAGAACCGCTGGGGCGCGAAGTCAGTGGTGTAGCCGTAGCCGCCGTGGACCTGGACGGCGTCCTCGGCGATTTCGCGGCAGATTTCGGAGGCGTCGAGCTTCGCCAGCGAGGAGATGCGGGTGACGTCTTCGCCGTCGTCGTACATCGTCGCGGCCTTGTGGGTGAGCAGGCGCGCCCGCTCGATTTTCCGGTCCATCGAGACGACCATGTCGCGGACGGCGTCGAACTTCGAGATGGGGCTGCCGAACTGCTCGCGTTCGGTGGCGTACTCCCGTGCGGCCTCGAAGGCGCCGACGCCGAGGCCGGTCGACAGCGCGGCGATGGAGATACGACCGCCGTCTAAGGTCTTCTTCGTCTGGTTCCACCCCTCGCCCTCCTCGCCGAGCAGGCGCTCTTCGGGAACCCGAACGTCGTCGAGTTGGATTTCACAGGTGGGTGAGGCGTTCAGTCCCATCTTGTCCCACACCGTCGACACCTCGAAGCCGTCGTCGTTTTCGGGGTCGACGATGAACGTCGAGATACCGTCGTAGCCCGCGCCGGGTTCGGTGACGGCCTTCACGAGGACGCTGTTCGCGACGCTGGCGTTCGTGATGAACTGTTTGGTGCCGTTGATGACGTACTCGTCGCCGTCCTTCTCGGCCATCGTGTCCATATCGGAGGCGTCGCTCCCGGAGGAGGGTTCGGTGAGCGCCCACGACCCCATGCCCTCGCCTTCCGCCAGCGGCCGGGCCCATTTCTGCTTCTGTTCTTCGGTCCCGAACTTGACGATGGGCATCAGTCCCAGCGAGGTGTGGGCGACGTACGAGAGGCCGACAGACCCGGAGACACGGCCGAGTTCTTCGGCGACGACGGCGTACATGAGGTAGTCGCCGCCGGCACCGCCGTACTCCTCGGGGACGGGAACGCCCATCAAATCGAGGTCCGCCAGTTCTTCGAATATCTCCTCGGGGAAGCGGTGTTCGTCCTCGATGTCCTGTGCGATGGGTTCGAGTTCCGCCTCACAGAAGTCCCGGACGACTTCCCGAATCATCCGATGTTCGTCAGGCAGTGTGAAGTCCATACACACACCTTCGACGGCGCAAAAATAAACGTGCCGCCACGAGCAACCCTCTCGCGTCGATGTGGTCGGCACTCTGCAGAGCGAAATCATTTATCACGCTCGCTGCCGTACCGACTGTGAATGGCATTCCGACGACTCCTCAAGGCGACCGTCCCGGATTCGGCGTTGGAAGCGGTCGCCGAGGAGGTTGCGACCCGCTACGGGGAGTCGTCGGCGGAGTACGAGTCGCTGGATGCCGACAACTGGCTGTCGGTCCCGCTCGTCGTCAACGAGCAATGGTTCGTGAAGGTCATCGCCGACCAACACACCCTGCTTCACGGCCTGTTGACTACAGGGCGGAACCTCGGTGCCTTCTCGTCGGGCACCGAGGGGTTCTTCGAGCGCTTCTCGACGCCCTACGAGATGGCTGAACACGAACTGGAATCGACGAGTCGGATGCACGAACTCGGCATCAACGCCCCCGTCCCCATCGAGGCGTTCGAACACGACGGTTTCGGCGTCCTCGTTTTGGAGTATCTCCCCTCGTTTCGGACGCTCGACGAACTGCCTCCCGAGGAGGCGGAGTCGTTCGCGCCCGAACTGTTCGAGAACCTCTCGCGGATGCACGAGGCGGGCCTCGCCCACGGCGACTTACGCGAGGAGAACGTCCTCGTCGCACCCGACGAGGACGGCGAGGAGGCGCTGTACTTCATCGACGCGACCCGGGTTCGGGCGGAAGCAATCGAGGACGCGACGGCCTACGACCTCGCGTGTGCGCTGGCGTCGCTGGCGCCACACATCGGCGCGACGGTGGCCGTTGAGGCGGCCAGCGAATTCTACTCGGCGGAGCAACTGCTCGCCGCTCGGGAGTTCCTCGACTTCGTGAAGATGCGGCCGGACCACGACTTCGACGGCGCGCTCGTCAAGGGCGAAATCGAGAAGCTGGCCGCCTGAAGCGGCTCACTCCTCGTCGTCCTCGAGTGCCTCGTCGATGAAGTCGTGGGCGTCCTCGAGTATCTCTCGGGGTCCGTCCTGTGTGATGGTGTTGATGGCCTGCTCGTAGTCGCGCCACTGCAGGTCGCGGTGCTCCGAGGACAACTCCGCCGACGCCTCGTAGGACTTGGCGACGAACAGGTGGACCGTCTTGTGGATGGTGTTGCCGTTCGCTTCGAACACGTAGTCGTAATCTTCTCGGAAGCCGTCTAACAGCCGGAAGTCCTCGATTCCGGCCTCCTCTTTCACTTCGCGGATGGCGGTCTGCTGGAGCTCTTCCTCGCCCTCGACGCCGCCTTTGGGGAACTCCCAATCGCCGGGCCGGGACTTGAGCAGCAGGTACTCGCGCCGGCCACGCGTATCGCGAAAGAGGATGGCTCCCGCGCTCGTGGCCTCTATCATTACTTCGGGGTAGTCGGTCATTACGTAAAGGAATATCGGAGCCTCGACGGTGTCACGTCCCGACAGCGACCGTAGGCTCCACCTCCGCCCACTGCGAACCGATAGATGCGTTTTTGAGTGTCGAGCGTGCAGTAGGCTACATGCCCTTCGTCACCACCCTGACGCTCCAAAGCGGGGACCGAGACGTCCTCGAACGCGTCGCCGGGGACATCAAGGAGCGTGCGGAACGCAAGGGCGTCGAGTTGCGTGGGCCACACGCCGAGTCGCCCGACGACCGCTCGGTGCCGCAGTCGAAGCGTCTCGACGCCGACGCAGCGGCCTTCGGCTCGTGGCGGTACACGATTTACACGCGAACCATGGAAATCGTCGGCCACGACGAGTTCGCCCGCAACACCGCTGGCCAGGAGTTCCCGGCCGGCGTCCACATCGACGTCGACGTCGAGCGCGTCTCCGCACCCGGCTCCCGTTAGGCTAACTCGGTGAACCGAATCGACCCCCTCCGTATCCGAACGTCCAGCGTCGACTGTGCGTCCGGCCGGTACCAGTCGTAGCTGTCGGTCGGTCCGTCGTCGGTCGCGATTCGAACCCGGAGCGGCGCGTTCGGGAGGGACCCGGCTGCGAGGCTGAACGCACCCCCGTCCGCGCTGAGCGTCGTCCGCTCGACGAGTATCTGTTCGAGGTCGCTCGTCGCCGGCGTTCTCGTGGTTTCGGTCGCGTTTTCGCCGTCGCTCGGTTCGGGCAGTTCGTAGATTCGAAGCGTCACCCGGAGCTCCGTGTCGGACTCGTTGGTGACGAAAAGCGGTGTCGACGTTCGCCGCGAACCGGGGTCGCCACAGCCGGCCAATCCGGCGGTGACGGCGACCCCGACTGCGGTCAGCGCCCGCCGACGTGACACGTCCATACCCGACGTAGCCGCCGGGACTCAAAGAGGGTGTCGCGTCCCGTCGGCGACCCAATCGCGGAGGCTTATACTCGCGGGGGCCCACGTCCCGGTATGAGCACTGACCGCCGCAGTCGTCTGGTCGCGTTGCGCCGTGAACTGCACCGCCACCCCGAACCCGCATGGACGGAGTTCTGGACGACTTCCCGCATCGTCGAGGAACTGCGCTCCGTCGGCGTCGACGAACTGTACGTCGGCCGCGACGCCCTCGGCGAGGAACGCCTCTCGGTACCCGACGAGACGGAACTCGCCGAGTGGGCCGACCGTGCCCGCGAGGCCGGCGCCGACCCCGAACTGCTGGAGTCGATGGCCGGCGGTTGGACCGGTTGTGTCGCCGTCATCGAACAGGGCGACGGTCCTGTCGTCGGGTTGCGCGTCGACATCGACGGCCTCCCGCGTGAGGAGTCGACCGACGACGACCACCACCCCGCACGCGAGGGGTTCCGTTCGGAGACCGGGGCGATGCACGCCTGCGGCCACGACGCCCACGCCACCATCGGTATCGGCGTCATCGAGGCCATCAAGGAAAGCGACTTCTCGGGGACGCTGAAGGTGTTCTTCCAACCCGCCGAGGAGGTCATCGGCGGCGGCAAGCCGATGTCGGAATCCGGCCATCTCGACGACGTGGCGTACCTCTTTGCGCTCCACGTCGGCCTCGGTTTCTCCACCGGCGAGGTCGTCGCTGGCATCGGCGACATGCTCGCAGTCACGCAGTTCTACACGGAGTTCAGCGGCTATCCGGGCCACGCCGGCGCACGCCCCGAGGAGGGCCGCAACGCGGTGCAAGCGATGGCGACGGCCGTCCAGAACCTCTACGGGATTCCCCGTCACAGCAAGGGCGCCTCGCGGGTCAACGCCGGCCGGGTCGGCGGCGGCACGGCGACGAACATCATCCCCGAGGAGGCGTTCGTCCACGGCGAGGTCCGCGGCGAGACGACCGAAATACGTGATTACACCTTCGAACGCGCCGAGAAGGTCTTCGAGGGCGCGGCCATCTCCCACGACTGTGAGGTCGACATCGAAATCGAAGGGGAAGCCCCCTCGGCCGAGAGCGACGAGGCGCTCGTCGACGTCGTTCACTCGGTGTCGTCGACGCACCCCGAGGTGACACAGCCGACTCGCCGTGGCTCACTCGGCGGTAGCGAGGACGCGACCTTCCTCATGCAGTACGTCCAGGACAACGGCGGACTCGCCACCTACGTCGGCATCGGAACCGACCACCCCGGCGGCCACCACACCGCCACGTTCGACGTAGACGAGGACTCCCTAGAAATCGGCGTCGACGTGCTGAGTGAGGCCATCGAGTCCGTCAGTCACGAGCGACCGTAGAACCGTTCATACGGATTGTTGTAGTCTTGTACCGAGCAGCGCCAGACGAGCCGGCGCTGACCGGTACATCGTTACAACAATCCGTATCAGTGGTCGTCCTCGCGCCACTTGTGGTCGCACTCGACGCAGGTGAAAAAGCGGGTCTCGGACTCGTCGGCGGCGCGAATCTGTTTCATCTCGTAGCGAGCGCGGTCGTGGCCACACTTCGGGCAGTTGACCTTCGTCGTCGGGCCGATTTCGGCGTCGTCGACTTCGGACATGTCGACCGGGCCGCTGTCGGTGTCCTGGCCCTCCGTCGTCGTCATGCTCGCTTCGTTTTCGGTGTCGCGGGCCTTCTCGAAGCCGCAGGACTGACACACCCACATGCCGTCCTCGCTGTGCATCATCGAGCCGCACTCGTCGCAGAACTCCATATCCGTGTGTGACGGTACGGGCCGTATTTAAGCGGCGGGGTTCAAGCGTCTCCCTCGGATTGGCCGGGTTCGCCGAGCGCTTCCTCCGGGAGGTAGCCGAACAACTCGTCGCGCAACTCGGCGGCGGAGTCGAACGCCTCACTCGGCACGTCGGCGACGAGGCCGCCGAGGTTCGTCTCGCCATCGGCGTACTCCAGCGTCACGTCGTCCAGTTCGGTCGTGGCCGATTCGCGCGACACTGGATACGACAACGCCTCCAGCGGTTCGTCGATGCGGCTCAGTTTGACAGTTCGTGTCATGAATACACTCCGGTCGCTGTGGGCAAAACTCCGTCGGCGTTCCGTCTTCGGAAGGGTGATAGGACTCCTCCCCGTCGATTCGGTAGATGTTCGGGACGGACCGTCGGGTCATCGTGCTCGCGTTGGCGCGGATGGCCGACGCCGTCGCCAACTCGTTTCTCATCATCGTCCTGCCGCTGTACATCGCCAGCGGCGAACTCGCCCTGCCGGGGTTCGAAGGCATCTCGGTGCTCGGAATCCCGCTCACCATCGAGTTGCTCATCGGCGTGGCGCTGTCGCTGTTCGGCTTTTTGAACAGTTTCGCCCAGCCCTTCACCGGGCGGCTCTCGGACCGAACCGGCCGCCGGAAAATCTACATCCTCTTCGGGCTGACGGTGCTTGCGGTCACCTCCGTCGCCTACGCCGTCGTCGACAGCTACGAGGCGCTGCTCGTCGTCCGCGCGCTGCAGGGGCTCGGTGGCGCCTTCGTCATCCCGACGACCATCGCCTTGGTCAACGACCTCGCCCGCAGCGACGCCGAACGCGGCGGCAACTTCGGCGTGTTCAACACCTTCCGACTCATCGGCTTCGGCTTCGGGCCCGTCGTCGCCGGCCTCGTCGTCCAAGGTGGCCCATACGCGCTTCCGACCGGCGTGACGCTGTCGGGGTTCAACGCCGCCTTCGGCGTCGCCGTCGTCGGCGCGCTCGTCAGTTTCACGCTGGTGACGCTGCTCATCAGTGACCCGCCGAGTACGGAGGCCGACGCCTCCGACGACCTCTCCGTGTCGGTGCTGGGCGAAGACAGACTGTTCGACCCCGTGTTCGTCCTCGGCGTCGGCACGCTGTTTATGGCCATCTCGATTGCGCTGTTCGCGACGCTGCAGGAGCCGGTCAACGCCCGACTGGGTCAGGGTTCGACGTGGTTCGGAATCCAGTTTTCGGCGGTCGTCATCGCCAACGTCGTCCTCCAGGTCCCTATCGGCTGGGCTGCCGACCGCATCGGTCGGAAACCGTTCCTCGTCGGCGGGCTCGTCATCCTCGCGCCGGCGGTGCTCGCACAGGGACTCGTCACCTCGCCGTTGAACATGCTTTATGCCCGCCTCGCTCACGGGGTTGCGGTCGCGATGGTGTTCGCACCCGCGCTGGCGGTCGCCGGCGACCTCGCCAAGGAGGGACAGTCCGGAACGACGCTGTCGGTGCTGACGATGGCCTTCGGGTTCGGTACCGCAATCGGGCCGCTTGCCTCCGGCGTCCTGTTCGGCTACGGCTTCGTCGTCCCCTTCGCCTTCGGGGCGGCGCTGGCGCTGGCGGCGCTCGTCTTGGTCGCGACACAGGTCGAAGAAACGCTCGAAGGCGCGGTCGTTCCGGATTTCGTTCCCGGCGGCGATTAGCGAGACGGCGCCGCGGTTTCGCCTATCGGTTCCGACCGAGCGACTCGTGGCTGGTCACCCAGTCCGACGCCGAGATGGCGGCACCGAGCGATATTTCGCCAGCAAGCACGGTTGCGGCGGCGATTTCGGCGAGTTTGTTGACGTTGCCGGGGCCGGCACAGTCGAGGATTTCGAGACACTCCTGCTGGGTCGCCATTCCCGTCCCGCCGCCGTAGGTGGCGACGATGAGCGAGGGGATGGTCACCGAGATGTGCAGCGAGTCGTCGTCGAGCAGCGTCGTGTTGAGGATGGCAGCCGAGGATTCGGCGACGTTGGCCTCGTCCTGCCCGGTAGCGATGAACAGCGAAGCCAGTCCGTTCGCCGGGTGGGCGCCGTTGGTGTTCGCACCGGAGAAGAACGACCCGATGGTCGCGATTTTGCTGTGGTGGGCGAGGCTGTCGGGTTCGGCACCGAGGTGGTGGATGCAGGTGTCGCGGTCCAGCGTCACTTCGGCGGTGACGCGCTTGCCGCGGGTCATCATGTCGTTGACTTTCGAGGCCTTCTTGTCGGTTGCGAAGTTGCCCTCGAGATAGAAGTTCTCGACGTAACCGGGGTACTCCTGCAGCACCCAGTTACACGCCGCGAAGGTGGCTTTTCCGACCATGTTCTGTCCGGCGGCGTCGCCCGTCTGGAAACTGAACCGCAGGTGGGCGAAGTTGTTGGTCATGTAGTCCTCGATTTCGACCAACTCGGCGACGCTGGAGGTCTCCTCGGCCTTCTCCTTGACCGTGTCGTAGTGCTCGAACACCCAATCGCGGAAGTCACGGGCGTTGCGGGCGTCCTCGAAGACGAAGACGGGCGCGCGATTCATCCGGTCGTTGACGACCGTGGTCTTCGCGCCGCCCGAGAGGTTGATGGCCTTCATCCCACGGCTGTAGGAGGCGACGAGCGTCCCTTCCGTGGTCGCCATCGGAATCGGGTACTCGCCGTCGGCGTACTCGCCGTTGATTTTGACCGGTCCGGCGAGGCCGAGCGGCATCTGAGCGACGCCGATGAAGTTCTCGATGTTGCCCTCGCCGCGGGCGGCGTCGAAGGAGAACTCCGGGACGTGTTCGAGTTCGGCGCCGGTCTTCTCCTCGAGGTACTCGTGGCGTTCGGCGATGGCCTCTTCGCTGTAGTTGTCGTCGTCCGAGCGCGGAATGCCGGGGATGGCGTCCTCCCCGCGGATGGTGTCGCCGATTTCCAGCGTGAGTTCGCCGAACGGTTCGGCGACGAAGTCGACGTGGATGTCGTGGTCGCCCGTCGGGAGGTTCATGTCCTCGACGACGACGGTGACGGTTCGGCCAACCGGGAACTGAATCGGACTGTCCTCGGTGACTTCGTCGAGTTGGAAGGAGTCGCCGTCGGCGGTCACCAGTCGGACCCGCTCGGAGTCGACCTCGTCGCCGTTGATGACGAGGCGGTTGATGCCGGCGAACTTCGCGTCCTGCAGCCGGTTTTTCACCTCGAACTCGACACCCCGGTCGGTGTCTTTCAGACTCCCGTAGGTGTACAGTCGTTTGAGTATCTTCTCGGGAATGTCGAGGGAGACGAATCCACCCGACCCCACGATGTTGGCGTAGATGCGCTTCAGAATCCCACTGTCTGGCGTTGGTATAACCATGGGCGTGCCTCATGCTCCGAGCATACTGTAAAAAAGATTGTGTAGAAAACATACTATCACCTAAATGAATAAATACTGTCAATTCAGCTATATCGCTTAATTAGCCGGAATGAGCCGGTTTGCGGGCTGTTCTCGTACCGGCTGGCACGGTCTCTCGTGGTGTTCGGTCGGGTGTCAGACGTGTCCGGGACGACTCCGACCCTTTTTCTAGGAGTCGGCACCTACCCACTCCACATGACCCTCTCGGAGGAGGCCGAATCCCGGTTGGCGGACATCGTCGCCCTCCAGCCGACGAAGAACGGCGTGTTACAGGAGCGGTGGGGCATGGACAGCGGCAGCGAGGTCCACCAGTACCTCGAGAACGAACTGAAGGAGTACTACTACCGCGACGAGGACAGCCTCATCCGGGCGACGCCGGAGGCCGCCGCCCTGGTCGGCATGGACGACAGCGAGGAAATCGTCCGCGTGCCCGAACTGCAGGCCCGAATCATCGACGTACTCGCCGGCCCCGACGAGGACTCCCAAAGCGTCGTCTCCGTCCTCCACGACCTCCGTGATGTCGGCGTCGACAGCGACCCCGACGCGGTCCGGTCGGGACTGCGCAGTCTCAAAGACAAAGGTATCGTCTCGTTGGTCCGCAAGACCGTTCCCACCTTCCGACTCGCCGTCGAGCGCGACACCATCGAAGTCGAAGTGCTGGCAGACCCAGTCGAGAGCTAACGGCGCCGTCGTCGCTTTTCCGCGAGCAGCCGTTTTATCGCCGCTCCCGGCCCGCCACCGATGGGCCACTCCTTCGCGCGCCAGACGGGCGGTTCGGGTTCGAACGACCGACAGCGGGCCGAACACTCCGCGGCGGTCTGTTCGCGTCCCTTCGCCGCACACCGCGGAAACGGTCCCGCTGGCTCGGCCACCTCGAAGTGCCGGCAGTCCGGTCGCATCGTGTCGGCGTATGAGCGCCAGCCACGCTCGTAGGCCCGCTCGGCGATTTCGAGTCGTTTGCGCCGCTTCCAGTCGGGGTCGGCGTACTCGAAGCGGGCCGCTGAAGCGTCGTATTCGCCCCCCTCAGGTCGGTCGAGGATTCGCGTTCCCGGCCCGGACACCGAAAGCGAGCGGGGGTTCCACACCGGTTCGGCACGCCAGCCCTCTGGCCCTTCCGACACCGCGAGGATGCCCACCTCGACGGGTATCGCCTCCAGTAGCGCCGGTTCGACCTCCTCGCGGGTCGCCTCCGTCGCCAGCCACACCTCGTCGGCCAGTCCCAGCGCCACGTCGTGTTCGAGTTGTTCGGCCAGCACGCGGGCCGCCGAGGCGTCGAGGTCCGGTTTGTTCTCGATGGCGACGATGCGGTCGACCCACCCGGGATATCGGTAGCGCCGCCGTAACTCGATTCGGTTGCCGTCCTTTCGGGTCTCGACGAACCCGCGGTCGGCCGCCCTGTGGACTGCCTCCCGGACGTAGCGCCACGGGTAGCCCGGGTCCGGAAGCGCCTCCCGGTAGTACGTCCAGGAGGCTGGCGCGTTCCGGGAGACGTGGAGCAAATCCGAATCCAGTCGGTCCTCGCCGAACGGCGCGCGTCCGTCAAGGCCCGCCTCGGTCGTCTCCACGACGACGGTGTCCCAGCGGCGCCGCTTGGTGCCGAGTTGCCGGGCGACGAGTGCGGTGGCGTCCTCGCCTGCGGCACCCACGGGCGGCCAGTTCCGCTCGGCCCACGCACACACCCGCAACTCGAAGCCGAACTCCTTCACGCTCGGCGGTGGGAACCGGGGCGACGTAAGCGGTTCGCTGCAGTTCGTTCGCCGACCATCTTTTTCACGCCCGGCGTGCAAATATTGCCGCATGGCCGAGTACGACCACTACATCGGCGGCGAGTGGGTGAGCGGCGACGGCGACGAGTTCGCAAGCGAGAATCCGGCGACCGGCGAGATGCTCGGGACCTTTCCCCGGGGCACCGACTCGGAGGTCGACCGGGCGCTTTCGGCGGCCGATGACGCCTTCGAGGAGTGGCGGAACCTCTCGTACATCGACCGCGCGGAGTACCTCTGGGAGATTTACCACGAACTCCGTGACCGCCACGAAGAGTTGGGCGAAATCGTCACCAAGGAGTGCGGTAAGGAAATCTCGGAGGGGAAAGCCGACGTGACCGAAGCGTGGCACATGGTCGAGTGGGCGGCGGGCAACGCACGCCACCCCCACGGCGACGTGGTTCCCTCAGAAATCGCGAGCAAGGACGCCTACATGCGCCGGAAACCGCGCGGCGTCGTGGGGTGTATCACGCCGTGGAACTTCCCCGTCGCCATCCCGTTTTGGCACATGGCGGTCACGCTCGTCGAGGGCAACACCGTCGTCTGGAAACCCGCAGAACAGACGCCATGGTGCGGCCAAATCGTCGCGGAGATGTTCGACGATACCGGGATTCCCGACGGCGTTTTCAACATGGTACAGGGGTTCGGCGACGCCGGCGCCGCAATCGTCGACGACGAGCGCGTCGACACCGTTCTCTTCACCGGCAGCGCCGAGGTGGGTCACTCCATCGCGGATACGGTCGGCGGGACGCCCGGCAAACTCGCCGCCTGCGAGATGGGCGGCAAGAACGGTATCGTCGTCACCGAGGAGGCCGACCTCGACGTGGCCGTCCACTCCGCGGTGATGTCGAGTTTCAAGACGACGGGCCAGCGCTGTGTGTCCAGCGAGCGACTCATCGTCCACACCGACGTGTACGACGAGTTCAAACAGCGCTTCGTCGACCTCGCGGAATCCGTTGCGGTCGGCGACCCACTCGACGAGGGGACGTTCATGGGCCCGGTCGTCGACGAGGACCAAGTCGAGAAGTTCGGCCGGTACAGCGACCTCGCTCGCGAGGAGGGCGCGAACGTGTTGGTCGACCGCGAGGAACTCGCCGCCGACGAGATTCCGGACGGCCACGAGGGCGGCCACTGGGTCGGCCCGTTCGTCTACGAAATCGACTACGACCCCGAGTTGCGCTGTCTCAACGAGGAGGTGTTCGGGCCTCACGTCGCGTTGGTCGAGTACGACGGCGGCATCGAACGCGCCGTCGAGATTCACAACGACACGCCGTACGGACTCGCGGGGTCGATAATCAGCGAGGACTACCGCCAAATCAACTACTACCGCGACCACGCCGAGGTAGGGCTCGCCTACGGGAACCTCCCGTGTATCGGTGCGGAGGTGCAGTTGCCGTTCGGCGGCGTGAAGAAATCCGGCAACGGCTACCCATCCGCCCGGGAGGTCATCGAGGCGGTCACCGAGCGGACGGCGTGGACGCTGAACAACTCTCGAGACATCGAGATGGCACAGGGCCTCTCCGCGGACATCAAGACCGAAGAATAGCCGTCACTTTCGGGGTGTAGTTCGTCGAAGACGGAACGAGGGGGGTGGTGGCGCCGGACACCGGGCAAATCCGGCGCAGGTGGGTGGACGGGTTTGCGGCGGACGTTGGTTCTGCCGTCACGACGAGAAAAGCGTCGTTCAGGCAAGTCATCGTAAGCCGGGATGTCTTATAAACCCTCGTTTGCCGGCCGACGTACGTCAGACGTTATCGTCTGTCTTCCAGTGCCGGGAACTCCTCTCGAACCGCCTTGACGCGTTCGGGGTCACAGTCGGCGTACACGATAGTCGGGTCGTCGGCGGCGGACGCGAGCGTCGTCCCCCAGGGGTCGTAGACGGTCGAGCGGCCGACGAGTGTCGCGTCCTCGAAGGTCGCCGACCCGTTGACCGCGCCGACGTAGATGAGGTTCTCGACGGCTCGCGCACGCGGGAGGAGTTTCCAATGTTCGACGCGGGGGTAGGGCCACGCGCTCGGCACCAACACCAGCGTCACGCCCGAATCGACGAGCTGGCGGTACTGTTCGGGAAATCGGAGGTCGTAGCAGGTCGTCACGCCGACGGTGTGGCCGCCGAGTTCCGCCGTCTGTAGGCCCTCGCCCGGAACGAGCAGCTCCGCTTCCGCGGAATCGTAGCCGAAGAGGTGGCGTTTCCGGTAGACGAGTCGCCGCTCGCCGTCGGAATCGAACAGCACCGCGGTGTTCGCATACCCCTCCTCTGCGGGGACCGACTCCCCCGCGTCGGCGGAGGCCGCGAGGTCCTCGACGACCGTCCCCGCGAGGACAGATACGTCGTGTTCGGCCGCCGCAGCACTGATTCGTCGATGGGTCTCGCCACCTAGCTGTTCGGCGTTGCGGGCGTAGGCGTCGAAGGCGAAGTAGCCCACGTCGAATATCTCCGGGAGCGCGACGCAGTCGGCGCCCTCCTCGGCGGCGCGTTCGATGGCATCGACCGCGCGGTCGACGTTCGAATCGACCGCCGCGGCCTCGACTTCCAGTTGTGCGAGTGCGAGTCTCATAAGTCGAGGTCACGTCGGATGGCGGCTTCGAGGTTCTCCAGTTCTCCGTCGAGTTGTTTCTTGAAGTATCGCTCGACGCCCGGGATTTTCCCGTCGACGACGAAGCGGTTCGTCAGTCGAGTGCCGCCGTCGTTCGGTTCGAGGGTGTGTTCGCCCTGAACGCGCATCGCCTTCGAGCGACCGATGAACTTCACGTAGCGTGGTTCGTCGTGTCGGAGCTCCTCCGTCTCGACGGCAATGGTCCTGTTCATCCGCGGAATCGGCAGGCGGACGTGCCACGTCGCGGTGTCCGCGCCGGTCACTTCGTACTCCTCGACGACGCTAATCGAGCGGGCGCGCCGCTCGGGGTCGGCGATGAACTCCCACACCGCCTCCGGTGGGGCGGCGAACTCGAAGACGCGTTCGACGCGGACGGTCATATCGAACCGACGTGGCGGGCCACTAAAAGAGCGACTGTTGCGGCCGTCCCGTGGGGGTCATTCCGGTGTGACGCGCCAGGTCGTCGAGCGCGCCCGCGACCACTTTTCGATGTCGACGTCCTCGGAGTGTTCCGCGAGGCGCGGGAGGCGTGCACCGACCTGCTTGGCGGTGAGGCCGATGGCGTCCGCGATGTGTTTCGCGCGGAAATAGCGGTCACCACCGTGGGCGCGCTCCCGGAGGTATCCGAGAATACGCTCGTCTTCGTCGCTCAGTTCGCTCATATGCTCCATTGGGCACGCAGCGGCTTAAGGCCCTTCCTTTACTCGAAGACGTGGTAGGCGGCGACGGCGAGCGAGCCGGCCAACATCGCCACACCGAACGCCGCGCCCGATGCGGCCTGGTCGCCCGTGATGCCGAACACTGCCATCCCGACGGCGCCGAGGCCGGCGACGACGGCGAACAGAAGCGGGAAGCCGACGCGTTTGTCCGTAGCTGAAGCGGTCTCCATACCCACGCCTACGGCACTGCGATTATAAATCCCGACGGTCTCCGCCGGAACCAGGCCACAGCCTATTTGCTTTCTCGGCGCATCGGCCCGACAAATGGCGTCCGGCATTCTCGCGTTCGGCAAACTGAAAATCGCTGCCGCGGTTCTCGGCGTCGTCGTCGCGTTGCTCGTCGGCGCGGTCGCACTCGGCGCCGTCGGCGCCCCGACCGTCGAGGGCGTCGACAACCGGTTCGGCGACGTGACCGACGAGACAACGATTATCCACACCGACCTCGTCGTGAACAACCCCAACCCCATCGACATCCAACTCGGCAACACGACCATCAACTACACCGTCGGGATGAACGGCGTGCCGATAGCCGAGGGCAACCGGACGGGTGTCGACCTCGAACAGGGCAACTCGACGCTGGCCTTCCAGACGGCGATGGACAACGAACAGATTCCGCCGTGGTGGCGGACCCACGTCGAGAACGGCGAGCGGACCGTCGTCACCATCAACGCGACGGTCCAAACGTCGATACTCGGCGAACGGCAGTTCGACATCACACAGGAGCGGGAGGTCGAGACGGACCTCATCGGGCAGTTCAACTCCGAGGAGACGCGGCCGGTGAACGCCGACGACCCGCCGCCGGTCATGTCGAACCCGGTGTTGTACGTCAACCGGACCAGCGCCGACTGGGGGACCGTCACCCGCGAGGAGACGCCTATCGACATGGCGTTCCAGTTGTACAACCCCCAAACTTTCCCGTACACGATTTCGGAGCTCGGCTACGAGATAACGATGAACGGCGTGTTGGTCGGGGAGGGCCAAACCGAGGACATCGCTGCCATTCCGCCCGGGGCGACCGAGACGGTTCGGACCGACGCTGCCATCATCAACGGGAACCTCGACGAGTGGTGGGTCACGCACCTCCAGAACGACCAGCGCACGCAACTCAAAATCGAGTTCTACGCGGTGGTCTCCGGCGAGGAACTCGTCTCCGACGTTCGCGTCCCGCTGGACGAACTCACCTACAGGGAGACTATCGAGACGGACATCTTCGGCAACAAGAACGCGAGTACGGCACCGAACGGGAGCCAGTCGACGCCAACGCCAACACCGAGTGACGGCACACCGACGCCCGCGACGACGCCGACACCCACCGATGACGGTGTCCTCGAGACGCCCACCCCGGTGACGGAGGAGCCGGCAACGGAATCGGAGACGGCAACGCCGACGGAAACCGACGACGGAATCGGTATCTAACCGCAGGACCGCTTTCTTACTGAATCGTGACGTGTTCGCTCTCCTCGTTGAGCGCGAGGTTCGTCGCGATTTCGGCGTTTCGAACGGCGTACTGGGCGGTCTGACCGAGACTGACGAGTACCTCACGAACCCGGAGGAGGTCCTCGTTGGGCATCTCGTCGAGGTCGTTGAGAATCTCTATCTCGCGGTTGCGGACCTCGGCGAACTTCTCTCGGGTCTCGATGGCCATGTCGTAGTCGCGTTCGACGGCGGCACGGACGCCGAGTTCGGTGATTTCGTTCACCTGGTCGGTGAACTCCCGGATGCGGCGCATCGTGCTGTCCTCGACGTTGAGGCTGTGGCCCTCGGTTTCGAGGACGATTTCGGCGATGTCCTCGGCGTTGTCGGCGGTGAGTTCGAGGTTCTTCGCGATGGAGCGGTAGCCGATGAGCGGAAAGCCCGAATCGAGGCCGACCGCACGCGCGAGATTGGGGTTTTGATACGCCGTGAAGATGAGGCGAAGCAGCAGGACGAAAATCTTGTTCGCCTGTCGCTCGCGGTTGAGCGCCCGCTGGGCGAGGTCGGGGTTGCCGTGGGCGAGTGCCTTGATGGCCTCGTTTCGCATCGTCGACCCGGTCGACTCCAACCGTTCGAGGAGGTTGTCGAGGGTGAAGTCCTCGGGGTCGACCGAACAGCGGATGGCGATTCGTTCCGGGGTCTCCTCGATGACGCCGAGTCCCATCAACTGCGTTTCGGCGTTGTAGACGGCGTTGATTTGGGCCGAATCCAGCGTGCCGCCCTCCTCGACTTCGACGTGGATGATACGCCGACCGAGGACGTACTGGGCGACGATGGCGCGCTCGACGGCGTCGGCGTCGAGGTTCTGTGCGTGGATGACGGCCTCGCTTTCCTCCTGTTGGACGGACTCGGGCATCACCGTGAGCGTTCCCTTCGAACCCATCCGCAGCGACACCTCGTCGCCTTTCTCGACGTCCTGTTTCTTCGCCCACTCCGCGGGCAACGTCATCGCCAGCGTCGACGGCCCCAGTCGCTGTACCTTACGCGTTTCCATATCTACCCCTCGCGCTCCGAAGTATTAATACTCACTATATGGGCACCAACTGAACGACAAAACATTATATTGTGAAACGATACCGTTCGACAGGAAGAACGCGAACTCAGTCGTCGCTGGCGGTGGCCTGTTTTTCGATACCCGGCCAACTCTCGTGGTTGCGGGCCTTCTCGCGGAGCCGTTCGGAGCTCCCCGGCACGTCGGCTTCGGTGACCGCTCCCTGGGCTTCGATTTCTTCGACGGACCGCGGGAACTTCCGGAGGTCGTAGTGGTTACCGATGCCACAGCGGGCGCCCTCGCCCATCGCGGTCGGAATCTGGTTGTGTCCGGGCGTCACGTCGCCGACGGCGAAGACGCCGTCGACGTTCGTCCGACCGTGGTCGTCGACGGCGATGGTGCCGTCGTCGTTCAACTCGACGCCGAGTGATTCCGCGAGGTCGGTGTTGTAGTTCGAGCCGTACATCGGGAAGCCGCCACGGTACTCCCGGTAACTCCCGTCCTCGAACTCGAAGCCCTCCAGCCAGCCGTCCTCGCGTTTCTCCATCCCCGTAATCTCCTCGTGGATGACCTCGACGGGGTGGTTTTCGAGCATCGTCGCGGTCTCCTCGGACCACTCCGGCTCCTCGCCGCGGGTCAGGAGGTCCACGTCGGGCGTGAAGTTGAGCATAATCATCGCTACGTAGGCCGCCGAATCGCCCGTTCCCATCACGTAGACGGGCTGGTCGACGAACATGTAGGCGTCACAGTGCAGACACCAGTGCAGTCCCTTGCCGGTTCGGGGCAGCGGCGGGTCCGGCCGCTCGTCGGAGAAACCCGTCGCGAGGACGACGTGGTCGGTCGTCACCTCGATGTTACCGGCGGTGACGTGGTAGCCCTCGTCGGTCGGTTCGATATCGGTGACGAAGTCCTGGAAGTAGTCGGCGCCGTAGGACTGTACCTGCTCGGTCGCCGTCGCGAGGAACTCGTTGCCCGAAACGTCCTCCGTGACGCCGATGACGTTGTGGGTGTCGAGCATCATCGCCGCCCGGCCGCCACCGCGGTTGATGATTGCGGTGTCGTGGCCGAGTCGTGTCGTGTACAACGCCGCCGTCAACCCGGCGGGTCCACCGCCGACGACCGTCACTTGGTAGTGGTCCGTCATTGAAATCCAGTAGCCGTCCCATCGGCTTAACTCCCGGGTCGGTTGTGTCGTGTCGATACATCTCTCCGAAAGGGGGGGCGACGACACAACGGCTTTCCGAGACCGGCCCTTACACCGGGTATGTCGTTCGAAATAGACGAAGGGCTTCCACAGGCAGAGGTCGACGAACTGGTCGACGAAGTCATCGAGAACAACGAGGTCGTCCTGTTCATGAAGGGGACGGCGATGGCACCGCAGTGTGGCTACTCCGAGAAGGCACTCAACCACATCCGCCGACACCGCGAGGACGTGGAGTATGTCGACGTGTTGACCTCGATTGACGAGTTCCGGGCCGCCCTGGAGCGACACAGCGGCTGGACGACGACGCCGCAGGCCTACGTCGACGGCGAGTTCGTCGGCGGGAGCGACGTGTTGGAGGAACTCGACGAACGAGGGGAGTTGGCGGCGACGCTGAACGCCGAATGATTCCGCTCGCGGAAACCGTGGTAATGCGGCACATGCGGAAGGACAGGTGATATAAGTGAGGAACCCTTACGTTCAACCGGACCACTCGCGTCAGGGGCGCTCTGCCCCCTGTGGGACAGGGATACTATGACCAGCCGCGTTTACAGACTTCACTCGACCCTGGAACTGAAACTAGACGACGTTCACGAGTTCTTCGACGAGTACGACCTACCCGTCGAAATCGAGGACGTCGAAGTAACCAGACGGAACAATACGCTCATCGTGAGCGCCGTCGCCGCCGAAGACAACATCTCCAAGTACACGCCAACCGCTCAACTGAAGGCGAGCGTGACGGAGAACCGTCTCTACGAGACGGAAGACGGATGGCAGGAGACGCCTCCGGACCCACAGAACGGGGCAGCCGGTGGCAGCGATGACGACGACGATGACGGCCCCCAGTGGGGAAGCTTCGGAAGCGGCGGCCAGATGCAGGAAGAGGAAGTCGAGATAAACTCCAAACTCGTCGAGTACGCCTGCTTCAAGGGCGACCGCGAGACCGTCCTGCAGAACACCGCCCTACAGTACCCGATGTTCGAGGTACTGTGTGACCTCGCGAAGTTCGCCGAGAAGGGAACGCTCACCGCCATCGCGGCGGTCGACGAGGAACTCGAGGCGACACGCATCGTCGATGGCGAGGAGCGTTCGGCGAGCATCGAAGTCATCGACGACCCACGGGAACGGGACGCCGAAAACACCGTCAACTGGCGCGACAACAAGTTCATCAGCGACGACTGAACACTTCTCCGTTACGTATTCGATTGCGACAGTTCATAGCGGTCGGTCCGTCCGGAACGGGAATTATCGCGGCTCCCACGTTCCGCCACACGTCCCACACGTGACCTCCCCGCCACCGAAGGCGTTAATGGACATCTCCTGTCGACATTCCGTACACAGTGCTGCCCCACAGCCAGTACACTCGTAGCCCTCGGCGCTCGACCGAGACAGCACGGCGGTAAGTCCGCTCGGTTTCGGTTCGAGTTCGACACCGCAGTTCCGACACTCGGGCATCGTCGGACATACGGACACCTCCCGGAAGTGGCTTCTGGCAGTATCACCTGGAACTAGCAATTGTTGCTGGTTTCTCCAACGGAGCGTCAACGCTCGACGCTACACTGGCCGAACCCAAAAGACCCTTTACGCTTCTAATGAGATGTAATTACACGTTATGAGCGAATTCCCGGAGTACGTCGACGTTGATTACACCGACGGCGAAGGCGAAGACCCCGAGGACTACCCGAGCATTCAGGACAAAATCGAGAAGGCCATCGAGGTCGTCAAGACGGGGCTCGAAGAGTACGAGAACCCCGCCATCATGTGGACCGGTGGGAAGGACTCGACGCTCACGCTGTACTTCGTGAAGGAGGTCGCCGAGCAGTACGGCTACGACCTCCCGCCGGCGGTGTTCATCGACCACTACCAGCACTTCGACGAGCTGCTCGACTTCGTCGACCGCTGGGCCGAGGAGTGGGACCTCGAGGTCATCTTCGCGCGAAACGAGGACATCGGCGCCTACGTCGAGGAACACGACCTCACGCCGGGCGACGACATCCCCATCGAGGACCTCGACGAGAACAATCAACACCACGTCCGGAACATCCTCGAATACGAGGAGGACACGTTCCCGTTCCTGCTGGACACCTACGTCGGCAACCACCTGCTGAAGACCGTCGCGCTGAACAGCGCCCTCGAAGAACACGACATCGACGGCATCATCTCGGGCATCCGCTGGGACGAACAGGAAGCCCGCGCCGACGAGACGTTCTTCTCGCCGCGACACGACCCCGACATCTACCCGCCCCACGACCGCATCCAGCCGATTCTGCAGTTCGACGAGGCCGACGTGTGGGACGCCTTCTGGTTCTACGTCGTCCCCGAGACGGTTCCCGAATTCCCCGACGACGGCTACGTCCCGCAGGACTACGACGACCTGCCGAACGACCTCACACATGCCGACATCCCCGTCTCGCCGAAGTACTTCGCCGGCTTCCGCTCGCTCGGCAGCGAGATTTCGACGGAGAAATCGGACGAAGAGCCCGCGTGGCTGCAGGACCTCGACAACACCACCGAGCGCGCCGGCCGCGCACAGGACAAAGAGGACCTGATGGAGCGCCTTCGGGACCTCGGCTACATGTAAGACGGGCCGATTCGGTAACCCTGCGTTCTATCCGCTTTCGCTCCGCCACGAGAATCGTTGTGCGGTCGTAACCGGACAGCGGTCACAGAAGCGACTGGAGGAACAGCCACGCGAGCCAACAGAGGGCGGCGAGTATCAAGACGAGAAGGACGACCAGTGCGACGAGATGACGCTTAACTGTCGTCCCGGTGCCGCCAGCCATGGAGCCTGTTAGCTGGCTTGACATAAAACTGAGTGGGGTACGCAACCGGCGCGTAACGCTACTGGAGAAGACGGGTCCCTTCGAGTATCCGGTGTCCGTCGTTCTGCAGCGACTACAGCACCGAGAAGATGACGTACGGCACTCCGAACAGCAGCAGCGTCATCGCCAACAGAATCAGTCCGTAGGCGGCGAACGTGCCCGCTGCCGTGAGCCACGCGTCGTGGCTGTAGGTCTCTTTGAGTTCAGCGGTGTCCATGTCCGCCGATTCGAGCGCGTTCCCTTAGGTGTACCGCTACCGACCGATTAGGGGACGACCACGGCCCGCCCCTCGATGTCACCCGATTCGAGGCGCTCGAACGTCTCGGGGAGGTCTCCGAGGGAGACTTCCTCGACGGTCGTCTCGAGTCGTCCCTGTCGGGCGAGGTCCAGTACCGTCCGCAACTCCTCGGGTGTGCCCCACTGGACAGTTCGGTAGGTCACCTCGCTACCGACCAGTGGGTTCCACGAGAAGTCGATGGCGCCGCCGCCGATGCCGGCCAACACGAGGTGGCCATCGGGACCGAGGACGTTGCTGCCCCACTGGAGGGTCTCGTCGACGCCGACGAAATCCACGACCGCGTCGACCTCTCCGCCCGCAGCAGTACGTATCTCTCGGGGCACTGACCCGGAGGTATCGACAGTCGCGTCCGCACCGAGCGTTTCGGCGCGGTCGAGCGCCGCCGAATCGCGGTCGACCGCGACCGTCCGATAGCCGGAGAGTTGAGCGAGTTGGACGCCGAACTCGCCCAAGCCACCGATGCCGAGAACCGCCACGCTGTCGCCGAGTTCGAGGTCGGCCTTCCGGAGCGCCCGGTAGGCGGTGAGGGCGGCGTCGGTCAGCGGGGCGGCCCCGATTGGGTCCAGTCCTTCCAGCGGAATGCAGTACTCCGCGGTCGGCACGCGGAGGTACTCCGCGTAACCGCCGTCGTTGCCGATGCCGAGCCAGTTCGTCAGGTTACACAACTGGTCGTCGCCGCGGGCACAGACGGGGCAGTCCCGACACCCCCACCCGCCGAACACCGCTACATCGGTGCCGACATCGAGCGCCACGCCCTCGCCGGTTTCGGCGACGGTCCCAGCGACTTCGTGGCCGAGCGTCCGCGGTTCGACCAGCGGCAAATCGCCGTCCATGACGTGCAAATCGGAGTGACAGACGCCGCAGGCGGCGACCTCGACGAGTACCTCACCAGGGCCTACTTCGGGTTTCGGAACGTCTTCGATGCGCAGTCCGTCGTTAGGGTAGAAACGCGCCGCGTGCATGGGTCGAGACGACGTGGTACTCCCAAAGCGTTTGGGGTACTGACAGGTTCGGCGGTCGCCGGGGCGGTCAGTTCAGAATATCCTGGATTCGTCGGGGCTCCCCGGAGAGGGCGGGGTCGTCCTCGATGAGCTGCAGCACCTCGTGGTCGGTCACGTCGGGGTAGTCCTTCCGGGTCGCCTCCTCGATGAGGTCCTTGTCGAGTCGGAATTCGGTGCCTTCGTAGATAACTTCGACACCCTGTTCGTCGAACGAGAGAACGGTCATACACCGGGTTGGCGACTGAACGGTTTAAGGGCCACGAGAACGCGACGAGGTTTCCCCTCCCCGTCGCATGGGGTCGCGCGCTGTGGCGCACCGACGGCCCCGACGGGAGTACACGCTCATCTGACAAATGTCTGCCGGCCGTCTGACGCCCGAGGAGGTTTTAATAGCCGTGCCACGCAGATGTACACCGTGCTTGGTTCGGACCCGCTGGAAGAACTCGCCGTGCCCGACGGCACCCACGTCCAAGAGCACGACCTCGTCACGGACGGGGACGTGCTCGTCGGCGGCCAGAGCGTCGTCGAGTTGGGCGTCCGCGGCGGGACCGTCATCGCCGGCGAGCGGGTCCGATTCGGCGGCGACATCGAGGCCGACGGCGACTGCCGACTCGACATGTGGTGTGAGGTCGACGGCAACGTCCTCGTCGGCAACAACGCCTACCTCGGCGAGCGGGTCCACATCACCGGCCAACTCATCGTCTCCGGTGACCTCGACGCCGGCGACGACGTGGACATCGAGGAGGGATTCGAGGCCAACGGCTGGATTGTCATCCGCAACCCGATGCCGACCATCGTCTTCCTGTTCGTCTACCTCTCGCAGTTGCTCCGCATCGGCGAGGAGGAGGCCGCAGAGGAGGTCGCAGACGAATTCCTGACCGAAGAGCGAGAGGCCGACCCCGTACTCATACCGCGCGGTGCGCGCGTCTCCGACGACGCCTGGCGCGTCTCGACGCCGGCGAGTATCGGCGACGACTGCCGACTCCACGGGAACATCCGCGCGACGTCCATCGAGGTCGGCACCGACACCGAGGTGTTCGGCAGCCTCCGGGCGAAAGACGACATCCGGGTTGGCGAAGGGACCGTCGTCCACGGAGACGTGACGACGAAAGGCGGCGACGTGGTCATCGAACCCGGAGCGTCCGTCCGCGGCGACATCTCCTGTGAGGACTGTGAACTCTCGGAGGCCGCCGACGTCGACGGCGCGATTCGCGCCCGCGGCGAAATGAGCTTCAACAAGGCGCCGGCGGCCGACGCGGAGCAGTCGGCGGAACCGGAGCCGGAACGAACCGACGGGGATGCCGTGGAGGCGACGACCGAAGAAGAGACGACCGAGGGAGACGGCTTCGAGTGGGCGGATACTGCGGATACCGAAACTGCCGAATCGGAGTCCGAGCAAGCGGACGACGCCGAACCGACCCCCGCAATCGTCCCGCTCGGCGAGGGAACGCTCCCCGAACCCGACCCGACGGCGGCCATCGTCCCGGCCGAGGAAAGTGACCTCGACTGGGAGTCGGTCGGCGACGGACAGACCCCCGGGAACGCAAAGAACGGGACGCAGGATTCTGATGACGACGATGGTATCTCGGGTGTCATCGCCGAAGCCGAAGACGCTTAGTGAGCCACAACGTCTTTTTCGACGCATACTGAACGCCGGCGTATGGCAACGGGCCCCTCCACCCAACCCGACGACACGTTTACGACCATCGTAGCGCTCGCCGTTGCCGGCTTCGTTGCGGCCGTCGGGACGGCGTTTCTCGTCTCCGGGGCGTACGACGTGTGGGTCTACGCCGCCGGCGAGGCCCACACCGCCGTCCCTGCACCCGTCGCGTACTTCGGCGAGATGCTCCTCTCGCTGGCGGTCGGTTGGGCGTTCGTTCTCGGCGGCGTCCGGTTCGCGACCGCCTACTGAACGGCGAAGACCGAAAGGCAATTCGGCCCGCTCGCCGGAGATGGGGCATGCTCTCGGTCGCGCTCGCCGGCAAGCCCAACGCCGGCAAATCGACGTTCTACAAGGCCGCAACCATGGCCGATGTCGACGTGGGGAACTACCCCTTCACCACAATCGACGCCAACCGCGGCGTCAGCCACGTCCGGACGCGCTGTCCCTGTCTCGACCTCGACTCCCGGTGTGGCAACGACAACTGCCATGACGGCAAACGGTACGTTCCAATCGAGTTACTCGACGTGGCCGGCCTCGTTCCCGGCGCCCACGAGGGGAAGGGCCTCGGAAACCAGTTCCTCGACGAGTTGACCAACGCCGACGCCATCCTCAACGTCGTCGACGCCTCCGGCGGCACCAACGCCGAGGGCGAACCCGTCGAGGTCGGTAGCTACGACCCCGTCGACGACGTTGAGTTCATCGAGGAGGAGATGGACCTCTGGATTGCCGGCATCATCGACCGCAACTGGGAGACGGTCGAACGGCAGTCCCGGTCACCGGAGTTCGACTTCGAGGAGGCGCTCACCGAGATGCTCACCGGCGTCGGTGCCAGCGAGTACGACGTGATGGGCGTCCTGCGGGCGATGGAGTACTCCGCCGACCCCTTCGCATGGGAGGACAGCGACCGCGAGGAACTCGCTCGCCGCATTCGGGAGCGAACAAAACCCATCGTCGTCGTCGCCAACAAGGCCGACATCGCCCCCGAGGGCAACGTCGAGCGACTGAAGGAGGCCGCCGACCGCGTCGTCCCCTGTACCGCCGAGGGCGAACTCGCCCTCCGACAGGCCGTCGAGGCGGGGGTCGTCGACTACGACCCCGGCGACGAGGACTTCGAGATTACTGGTGACCTCTCGGATGCCCAAGCCGAGGGGCTGGAGCGAATCAGAGGCGTCATGAGCGAGTTCGGCGGCACCGGCCTGCAAGATGCGCTCGACGAAGTGGTGTACGAGTTGCTGGACCGCATCACCGTCTATCCGGTCCAGAACGACACGAAGTGGACCGACGGGCAGGGCAACGTCCTCCCCGACGCCTTCCTGCTCGCGACGGGAGCGACGCCGAAGGACCTCGCCTTCGCCGTCCACTCCGACATCGGGGAGGGGTATCTCCACGCCGTCGACGCCCGCGAGAGCCGCCGTATCGGCGAAGACCACGAGTTATCGGAGGGTGACGTCATCAAAATCGTCTCGACGGCGAAATAACTACCCGAGCCACACCGCAGCCACCAGCACCGCGAGGAAGAGATACGACCCCCGAATCAGAAGTTTCGTCGCCAGACTAGCGTCCTCGCCGGCCCGCCACGCGAAGGCCGCGACGACGGCGAAGACGACGGGTGCGAAGACGCTGGCCGGCGGGAACACGCCGAGGACGGCGAGTGCGACGACGACTACCATCCCGACGGCCATCAGGCCGTAGGCGAACAAACGCGCGCGGCGCCGCCCTAACACGACCGCGACGGTTCGCTTGCCGATGGAGCGGTCGTACTCGTAGTCCTTGGCGTCGTCGATGGTCTTGATGCCCGAAAGGACGAGGAGGAAGACGACGGCGAAGGCGACGACGGCGGTCGTGAGGGTTGTCGCCTGCACGTAGTAGCCACCCAGCAGTGCGAAGGCGATGCCGGCGGGGTAGCCGGCGGTCGCACCGACCGGATTGAGGTCGAGTTGTGGCGCGTGGAGGTAGCCGATGACCCACCCCGGAAGGGTCAGCAGGGCGGCCCACACGTCGACGAGCAGGCCGATGGCGAGGAGACAGGTGAAGAAGACGGTCGACGCGCCCGCCAGCGCGAATCGGCACCCCGACGCTGTCAGCGGGTGGTCGTCGTCCTCGCCGCGGCCGTGGAAGTCGACGTAGCCGTCCTTGATGTGTGCCGTATAGAGGGCGGCGAAGGCGGCGACGAGATGGAGGGCCAGCAGGGTCACGTCCAGTCGTCCGGACAGCACCGCGCCGAACGCCGAGGCGGCCACCGGCGGCAGCATGAACACCGGATGAATCTGGGAGGCCAACGCCCCAACGTCGGCCCGCAGCCCAGTGCCGTGCCGTGCGATTTCCATACGTGGTGTACGGTAGCGAGTCTCATTACTCTACTCCCGTCGGCAGGCTGTCGGGGGTTCGTCTCCGGGGTCGGCGGCTGCTACCGGAGTGCCTCGGTCGCTTCCCGCATGATGTCGAGGGCTTCCTCCAGCGTCTCCACGCTCGCCGCATACGAGATGCGGGCGTGGCCGGCGCCCCCCTCGCCGAAGGCCTCGCCGGGAACGACGACGACGCCGCGGTCGATTACCTCGTCGACCCACCCCTCGGGCACCCGGGGCATCACGTAGAAGGCACCCTTCGGCGTCGGCACGTCCAGTCCCATCGATTCGAGTTCCTCGACGACCAAGTCCCGGCGCTCCTCGAAAGCCTCTCGCATCTCGACGGTGTGGTCCTGTGGGCCGGTCAGGGCGGCCTCGGCGGCGTACTGACTCGGCGCGGCGGCACAGGCCTGTCCGTACTGGTGGGCCCGGAGCATCCGCTCGATGCGCTCGGAGGCGCCGGTCACCCACCCCAACCGCCAGCCGGTCATCGAGTACGCCTTCGAGCAGGCGTTGACGACGACGACGTTGCCGGAGTCGGTAAACGACAGCGGCGAGTGGTGGTCGCCGTCGAAGACGAACGGTTCGTACACCTCGTCGGAGATACACAGCACGTCGTGTTCCTCGGCGATGCGGGCGAAGGCGCGCATATCGGCCTCGCTTTGGACCGCCCCCGTCGGGTTGGCGGGGCTGTTGACGACGAAGGCCGCGGTGTCGTCGGTGATGGCGTCCTCGACTGCTTCGGGCGCCATCGTGAGGTCCTCGCGAAGTTCGACCGGACGTGGCTCCCCGCCTGCGATGTGTGTTAGCGCCTCGTAGGAGACGAATCCCGGGTCGGGGTAGATGACTTCGTCGCCCGAATCGACGTGGGCCTCCATGGCGATGTGGAGCGCCTCGCTGCCCCCGGCGGTGGCGATGATGTCCTCGGGGTCGACCGAGAAGCCGTTGTCGCGGTCGTGTTTCGCGGCGATGGCCTCCCGCAACTCGAGGGTTCCCTTGTTCGAAGTGTAGGCGTCGACCTCCCCGGATTCGATAGCCTCGATTGCTGCCTGCCGGGCATGGTCGGGCGTCGGGAAGTCGGGTTGTCCCAAGCCGAGATTGATGGCGTCCTCGCCGGCCGCCTCGAACACCTCGCGGATACCGCTGATGGACACTTTCTCGATGCGCGATGAGAACTCCGTCATGGCAGATACGGCGTCCGCTGGGGGGTTAATTCTGCTGGATGTCGTCGGAATCGGGTGTGTTCTTCACGCACTTTGCGGGTTATGTTGCCGACATATGGGACAGCCATGCTCCCGAACCGAAGCCGAAAACCGACATACGGTAGTCGATTTTTACCATCTGACTCGCTGTCAACGAGGGAGGCCCAAATTACCCGCACCTTGTCGGGGATAAACCGGCCACCCATATGGCCTCCAATGACCGAGTACGACTTCGCGCTCTCGAGGCGTTCGTATCTGGCCGGCACCGGCGCCGCCGCGACGGCGGGGCTTGCTGGCTGTCTTGGCTCCGGCGACGACGGCACCGAAGCACTGTCCGTCGCGTACATGCCCATCTTCCCCGACCTGCAGTACTTCGTGATGGACGAACAGGGGTACTTCGACGAGATTAGTGCCGAAATCAACGGCCAGGAGTTCACCGACGGGCCGGCTATCATCCAGGCCTACGGCGGCGGCGAAATCGATATCGCGATGTTCGGCATCGTTCCGTCGATGATAGTCATCGACCGCGGTATCCCCGCGAAGGTGACTGCCGCGAACATCAAAGAGCCGATGGCGGTGATGGTCCACGACGACCTCCGGGCGATGTGGGACGAACACGGCGCCGACGCCTTCGCCGTCTGGGAAGACGAGAAGGGCGAACCGTTCCGCTTCGGAACGTTCCCACAGGGGTCGGTACCGGACGTGTTGCTCCGGTATTGGCTCTCCGAGGAGGTGGGCGTCGACCCCGAGTCGGCGGTCGAAATAATCGAAATCGGCGGTGCAAACGCCGTGTTCCAGGCCATCGTCAACGACGAAGTCGACGGCACGTCCATCATGGAACCGGTTCCGACCCGTGTCGACGGCACGGATTCGCCGGTCGGCACCTTCCGGACGGCCGCCGAAATCATGCCGGGACAACCCGCCGCCGTCACGCTCATGAGCGACGAAGTCCGGGATTCGGAACGCGCGGGGGAGTTCCTCGAACAACACGTCCGCGCGACGGAGTTCATCCAGGCCAACCCCGGAGAGACGGCCGACATCGTCGAGAGCGGCATCGGCATGGACGCAGACCTCGCCCGGCAGGCGCTGGACGGTCCGCTTTCGAACTTCGTCACCGACCCGCGGGAAATCGAAAACGGGGCCGACATCTTCTCTCGGTTCGCAAACGAGAACGGCCAGATAGACCAGCGACTGTCGCGCGAGCAGATATTCGACTACGGCGTCTACGACTCGCTCTGAAACCATGGAGGGACGATAGATGGCGACCGACATCCGACGGGAACTCGAAGACGTGACCGAGAGTGCCGACCTCCCGCTGTCGAGTGTCGACGCTCGCGGTACCCTGTTGGGTATCCTCGGCGTCGCCGGGTTCCTCGCGCTCTGGCACGTCGCCTCGCTGTTCCAGCCGTCGTACGTGTTGCCCTCGCCGCTGGCGGTCGGCGAGACGTTCCGCGCGGAGGCCGAAAGCGGCGAGATGCTCGTCGCGTTGGGACAGAGCATGCGTCACTGGCTACCGGGAGCTATCGTCGGAACCACGCTCGGCGTCGCTGCCGGCGTGGCCTTCGGGTGGAGTCGCCTCCTCGATGACCTCTCGGCACCGGTCGTCCGCCTTCTCCGACCCGTCCCGCCGCTTGCGCTCATCGGCTTCGCCATCGCGTGGTTCGGCATCGGCGATACGGGCGCGGCGTTCATCATCGCCGTCGGCGCGTTCTGGATAAACTTCTACGCCGCCTACGGTGGCGTCGAAGGGGTCTCCGAGGATTTGCTCGATGTCGCCCGAAGTCTCGGCGTCGAAGGCGACCTCGAGTTGGTCCGGTCGGTCGTCATTCCGGCGGCCTCCCCCGAGATACTCACCGGTGTCCGGACGGGACTGGGCCGGTGTTGGATGCTCGTCGTCGCCTCCGAAATCTTCGGCGTTCCGGGCATCGGGCGGCGCATTCTGCGCGCCGGCCAGAACCTGCAGGTTGACGTGGTCATCGCCTACATCCTCGTGTTGAGCCTGATGTTCCTGCTCGTCGACGTGGCGTTCCGTGCGGTCCAACGGAGGGTTCTGGCGTGGCGCTGAACGACCCCACCGGGAGACAGGTCAGCGTCGACGCCGTCTCGAAACAGTACGCCGGCAAGGGTGGTCCGGTAGACGCCCTCTCACAGGTATCCTTCGGCGTCGAGGACGGCGAGTTCGTCTGTATCGTCGGGCCCTCCGGCTGTGGGAAGACGACGCTGTTTCGCATCATCGCCGGACTCGAGGAACCGACCGACGGGTCGGTCCGGTTGCGCGGCGAGCGGGTCGCGGGACCGACCGCCGATATGGGCGTCGTCTTCCAGGAGTACCACCTCTTCCCGTGGCGGACCGTCCGGGGCAACGTCGCCTTCGGCCTGGAGAAGGGGGGGCGTTTCGGCGGCCGAGCGGCGCGAGCGCGTCGATTCCCTCGTCGACCTCGTCGGACTGGAGGGGTTCGCCGATAGCTATCCGAAAGAACTCTCCGGTGGAATGAAACAGCGGGTCGCCATCGCACGGGCGCTCGCGACCGACCCCAGCCTCCTGTTGATGGACGAGCCGTTCGGGGCCGTCGACGCACAGACTCGCGAAATGCTGCAGAACGAACTGCTCGATATCTGGGAGCAGACCGGCAAGACGGTGCTGTTCGTCACACACGACGTCGAGGAGGCGGTGAAACTCGCCGACAGAGTCGTCGTGATGGCGAAGGAACCGGGTCGCATCCGGGACGTCATCGAGGTCGACCTTCCGCGCCCCCGGTCGCGGTCCGACGCCGACTTCGGCGCCTACTACGAGCGCGTGCTGGGACTCATTCGCGAGTAGCGTTCCGCAACTCCTCGATGTGCTTTTTGAGTCGTCGTAGCGTCGCGTCCGCGTCGGCGTAGCCCTGTTCGTACTCTTCGTAGGTCGAATCGGCCTGTTCGAGGAACGCCTCGACTGCGTCGCTGTCGGTCATGCGTTCGTCTCTGCGCTCAGGACGGAAAAATCACCGCAACCGAACTGTCGTGGCGGCCGCAGGCCGCCACGCACAGGACCAAGGCCCGACCGTAGGTCCCGCGAACGAAGTGAGCGGGAGCGTTGGAAGACGACCGAAAGGAGTCTTCCTGAGGGAGGGCCGCCGTGTCTTTTTCATGAACGTTTTTGCCGGTCGTCCCTGGCGACCGTGCAAAAAGTTTCAGGCGAACGTCTTCGAGACTTCGTCGCTTTCCTCTTCGGTCTGTTTGATTTTCTCCCAGGCGTCGAGGAAGTCCTGCATCCACACTTCCTTGCGGTCATCGCGGATGGCGAACATGCCGGCCTCGGTGGTGATGGCCTTCACGTCGGCGCCGGAGGCCTCCTCGGTCTCCTCGGCGAGTTCCGCGAAGTCGACCTCGTCGGCGACGTTCATATCACGGGTGTGAATCTGGAAGATGAGTTCCCGACCTTCGGCGTCGGGTTTGGGCACTTCGATGAGGCGGTCGAAGCGGCCGGGGGCCGGAGGATGGCGCGGGTCGAGCATGTCGAAGCGGTTCGTCGCCGCGATAATCGAAATCTGGCCGCGGTCCTCGAAGCCGTCCATCTCGGAGAGGAGTTGCATCATCGTCCGCTGGACCTCGGCGTCGCCGGAGGTCTTGGAGTCGGTCCGTTTCGCGGCGATGGCGTC
>NZ_WPCC01000020.1 GCF_009741925.1 Natronomonas sp. CBA1123 | reverse complement strand
GGGCCGGGCTTCGGTGTCGGCGTCGGCGTCGCCGCCTTGCTCGCGTTGGGCGTGCTGTTCCGCCGGCGCTGACCGGCCGTTTCATTTCGGTCGGGATTCGATAGGTCGGTATGGACGACGCCGACGGCGGCTTGCGGTCGCTTCTCAGGCAGTTCTTCGCACTCGAAGGCGACGTGCTCGTCCTCTCCGTTGCGATGTTCGCGTTCAGCCTCGGCTTTCAGATGACGAGTCGGTACGTCCCGCGATACATGTCCGTCCTCGGGGCGGGTGCGGTCGCAATCGGCCTGTTCGGAACGTTCGGAAACCTCGTCTCGGCAGTGTACCCGTATCCGGGCGGGGCGCTCTCGGACCGTATCGGTTCGCGCCTCGCTCTGACGCTGTTCGGACTGGCCTCGACGGCCGGCTTTCTCGTGTGGCTGTTCGCCGAATCCTTCGGCACGCTCACCGTTCCGGCAGTCGGGACGACCGTCGACCTCGCCGGCTACCGAATCGTCGTCGGCTGGCTCGACCCCGCTGTCCTCCCGGTCGGCATCTTCCTCGGCCTCGTCTTCGCGCAGGCGTGGAAATCACTCGGCCTGGGCGCGACGTTCGCCATCGTCAAGCAGGCCGTCACTCCCGACCAGTTGGCGACGGGGTTTGCCAGCACCGAGACGTTCCGACGGCTGGCGTTTCTGCTCGGCCCGCTTCTGGCGGCGGGCGTCCTCACCGTCTTCGCCTTCGAGACCGGCTTTCGCGTCATCCTTGCGGTCGCCGCGGCGTTCGGACTGGCCGCGACGCTCCTCCAGTACGTCCTCTATGACGCTTCCGAGGACACGCTGGGGAAGTCCTTCGGCGGCGTCTCGACGGTCATCGAGGACCTCCGGTCGATGCCTGAGGAACTCCGGCCGCTTCTGGTCGGCGACACCCTCGTCCGCTTCGCCAACGGGATGGTGTACGTGTTCTTCGTCATCGTCGTCACGGAGTTCCTCGAAGTCGGCGCCACGGTGCCTCTCGTCGGCCACCTGTCGCCCGACGCCTACTTCGGCGTCCTGTTGGCCGTCGAGATGGCCGTCGCGTTGCTGGTGATGGTGCCCGTCTCGCGGCTCTCCCGGCGGGTCGGTCTCAAGCCCGTCGTCGCATTGGGCTTCGCCGTCTACGCCGTCTTCCCCGTCTTACTCATCTACGCGCCGCCGAACGCCGCGGTCCTCGCGGCGCTGTTCGCGTTCTCGGGGCTCCGATTCGCCGGCCTGCCGGCGCACAAGGCGCTCGTCGTCGGCCCCGCAGAGGCCGGCAGCGGCGGCCGCGTCACGGGAACGTACTACCTCCTCAGAAACGTCGTCGTCGTTCCCTCCGCGGCCATCGGCGGCGCTATCTACGCGTTCTCGCCGGAGGCGGCCTTCGGGACGGCGACCGCAGTCGGTCTCGTCGGCCTCGCCCTCTTTCTCGCCTTCGGCGAGGAGTTCGAGCAAGCGGTGGCCTAAGCGGTGCGGAACTCGCCGTGTTTGACGCCCAATCCGAATGCCAGCAGACCGAAGACGGCCATCGACGGCGCGACCATCATCAGCGTCGTCCGGAGCGGCATCATATCTCCGCCGACGAGGCCGGCGACGCCGACGACGATGACCGCGAGCAGTACGCCGAGGCTGACCGGAAGGCTGAATTCCATACCCGTCGGTACGGGTTTGGAAACAATAATACGCTCGAAGCCGGCGATTAACTCACCGAGAAGCCGCCGTCGACGACGAGTCCGTGACCCGTGACGAAGGAGGCCTCGTCGGACAGCAAGAAGGAGATGGCGTCGGCGACCTCCTCGGGCTCGCCCAGTCGCTTCAGCGGGTACTGCTGGGCGGCCTGCTGTTTGGCCGCCTCGGGGTCATCCTTCGAGTCGAAGTACTGGTTTCCGAGCGGCGTCTCGATGAAGCCCGGACAGACGGCGTTGGCGCGGACGCCCTTCGAACCTGCCTCGGCGGCGACCGCGCGGGTCAGGTTCAGCACCGCGCCCTTCGTCAGCGAGTAGACGGCCTGCTTCGGCAGGCCGAGGAAGGAGGCGAGGGAGCCGACGTTGACGATGGCACCCGACTCCTGTTCCTTGAAGTGCGGCAGGGCGGCCTGACAGCCGTGCCAGACGCCGCGCAGGTTCACGTCCATCACGTAGTCGAACATCGTGTCGGTGACGTCCTCGGTGTACGCCGGCGGGTGGCCGACGCCGGCGTTGTTGACCAGCGCGTCCAGTCCGTACTCCTCGACAGCCGTCTCGACGACGGCCTCGAACGCCTCGGCGTCGGTCACGTCGAGTTCGTGGAAGACGGCCTCACCGCCCGCCTCCTCGACTGCATCGACGGTCTGCTTGCCGCCGTCCTCGTTGATGTCCGTCGCCACGACGAACCCGCCCTCTTCGGCGACCGAAACCGCGGTCGCCCGACCGATTCCCGAACCGGCGCCAGTGATGAACACCGTATCGTTCTCGAAGCGCATACTCGTACGATGGTAGCACTCGACATAAACCCTCGCTAACGGCTGACCGTTCGCCGTCGGCGTACCTTCTTGTCGACGGCGGGTGACTACCGGATATGTCACCCGACCCGCGCGTCATCGCCCACCGGGGGTTCGGCGGGGCGTTTCCGGAGAACACCGTCGGTGCCGCCCTCGCGGCGGCGACACACCCGCGCTGTGATGGCGTCGAAATCGACCTCCACGCCACCGCCGACGGCGACCCCGTCGTCTTCCACGATACCCGCCTCGGACAGCGGAACGACGGGTCGCCGGGACTGACCGACGCCGAGGGCGTCGTCTGGGAGCTGCCCACCGAGACGGTCACGAGCGCCGAAGTCCTCGACAGCGGGTGGACCGTCCCGCCCTTCGAAGACGTACTCGCGGCGCTTCCCGACGGCACTTCCCTGACAGTCGAGTTGAAGAACCCCGGAACGCCGAACGTCCGGCCCGGCGCACACCTCACGCCGACGGAGCTAGATGCCGCCCGAGAACACTGGGTCCCGTTCGTCGAGCGCGTCACCGACTCGATTGCCGAGACGGACACCGACCTCGACGTGCGGTTGGCCTCCTTCTGTGAGGCCGCCGTCGCCGTCGCGTCCGAGTACGACCACGAGACGGCGCCCATCTGTGTCGCCGCCAACGCCGAGACGACCCTGGAGTTCGCCGTCGAACACGGCTGTGATGGGATTCACGCGGGCAGCGATGCCATCGTCGGTGAGTACCGGGGACCGACGCCCGCCTTCGACCTCGTGGCGGCGAGCCACGACGCCGGTCTCGAAATCGCCGGCTGGACCGCGGAGACGTGGCACGACGCCCAGCGGTTCGCCGAGGCGGGCGTCGACGCCATCACGGCCGACTACCCCTCGTTGCTGCTCGCCACCAGCACGGAGACGGCCTGACTACCGGCCGCGGTGTTCGACGGTCAGGGCCTCCGGGAGCGTGCCAGCGCGCTCGTAGGGGTCGACATCGAACGTCCGGAGCGTCGCGACGAGGCGGCCCTCCGAGACGGTCGCCCGCAGGACGACGCCGACCGACGTGACGACGACGTACGGCGGTTCGGCGACCGGCCGTGCTGGCAGTTCGTAGCCGGCGTGTGAGAGACTCTCCGCCCACGCGCCGACGAGCGCCTCAAGTGCGTCGGCCTCCCGCAAAACGGTTCGGAACGGCGGTACGACGCGCTCGCGCTCCGTCGTCGTGCCGCCGTCGAACGACGCCGCGACCGCGTCGGCGCAGTCGAACACCGTCCCGAGTGTCGGACGGTGGGCGTCGAGCAATCGGCGGCGAAGGCGCTCGGTCACCGCGCGGACTCGGCGTCGGCGTCCCACGCCGGCACCGTCGCCGGCGGGTCATCGGCCGGCTCTCGCGTCGAGAGGACCAGCGTCGAGAAGTCGGTCTCGGAGATGTTGCCGTTGTCGAGCGCTCGGAGCCACCCCGCACGGAGCTCCCACTCGCCGTGGAAGCCGCCGTCGGTGTCGAAGGCCCAGAAGTGGCAGTTCCGCGGTTCCCATCCCTCGCCGTGGGCGTCGACCACCTCGACACAGACGTTGCCGATGTCGTTCTGCACGAGGCCATCGGCGGCCGTTTCGTACTCGACGTGGACCGTGTCGTCTTCGCGGGCGCCCCGCTCGACGTAGACGCCGAGACTCATGAGGTTCTCCGCCAATCGGTCGACGATGTCGGGGGCCCCTGGCATACCAGTTCCTTCGTGCCGAGCGAAAAGAAGGTGCCGCCTACACCGGGTCCGGCGGGTCCTCTTGAAACGCGACGACGGCATCGCGGAACGCCTCGGGGACCCGCGTCGGCGCGCCCGACTCGTCGACGGCGACGTGGACGACGCTGCCTTCAGCCAACACCTCGCCGTCGCGGCGACATTCGTAGTCGAACTCGATGCTCGATTCCGTGATGGCGTCGACCCGAATCGCGTTCTGGAGGGTGTCGGCGAACTCCGCTGGCTTGCGGTAATCGAGGTCGACGTGGACGACGTGGACGTCCCAGTCTGCCGCTTCGAGTTCCTCGTAGGGGTACCCAACCGCCGAGAGGTACGCCGTCACCGTCTCGTCCTGGAAGGTGACGTAGTTGCCGTAGAAGACGATGCCCTGTGCGTCGGTCTCCTCGAATCGAACCGTGTTCTCGAACACCTCGTGCATGCGCCGAGAGGGGCGGGGTTCGGGCTTAAACCTGTCCCAGACGGGGACGACTGGCGCCGGCCGTTACTGCGGGACGACCGTGATTCGGTTGCCGCGGTCGATGGCCTCCTCCAGTTCCTCGGCGATGGCCGACCCGCGAGAGACCTGAATCTCGCCGCCCCGGGAGACCGTCGCGGTGAAGAGATACTCGCCGTCGGCACGGACCTCGACGGTTTCGCCCTGGTGGCTGCCGAGCGGGATGACGACGTGGCGGTTGGTCACCTCGGGGGTGACGACTTCGCCGGCGTGACCGGACCCGTCTCCGCCGCCCGTGCTGACGGACTTCCCGCCGGGTTTGTCCTCGAAGGTGCGCACGTCGATGTCGATGCCAAGGCGGTCTTCGATTTGGGAGATGCGACCGCCACCCTTGCCGATGACGTACGAGATGTCGTCGTCTTCGACCCAGACGATAGCCCCGCTCGAGCCGGTTACCTCCACTTCGACGTGGCCGCGGGCGACCGACCGAATCTCGCGTTCGATTTCCTGTTTGGCGACACGCTCGATACCGGATTCGGCCTCACCCTCCCCTGCACCGTCGAGGGGCACGGTGACGACCTGTCGGTTGAACGTGTAAATCTCGTAGGCGGGTTCGCCCGTCTCCCAGTCCTCGATGACGATGACGGGTCGGGCGAGGTCCTCCTCGACGAGGCCGTGGGGGACTTTCACCTCGGTCTTCACGTCGTAGACGGTGTGGACCTGTCCGGCCTCGATGTAGACGACAGTGTCGACGACCTGCGGAATCATCCCCAACTCGACGCGGCCGACGAGTCGCTGGAGGGCGTCGATGGCGCGCGTCGCGTGGACGACGCCTATCATGCCGACGCCGGCGAGTCGCATGTCGGCGAACGTCTCGAAGTCCGACGTTTTCCGCACCTCGTCGTAGATGGTGTAGTCCGGCCGGACCATCAGCAGCGAGTCGGCGGTGTTGGCCATCGACCCGCCCAACTCGGTGTACTGGGTGATTTCGGGGCCGACTTGGAGGTCCCGCGGTTTCTCCATCGTCTTGACGGCGAAGCCGGAGTCGTTGAGGAACTCCGCGACGGCCTGGGCGAACGTCGACTTCCCGGCGCCCGGTGCCCCGGAGATGAGGACGCCACGCTGGCGTTCGGTGAACCGCTCCCGGAGGTCGTCGGCCTTGTCGTAGTCGTCGAGGTCGGTCTTGACGATGGGACGGACCGCCGTCACCTCGATGGCATCGGAGAAGGGCGGTTGGGCCACCGCGATACGCATATCCCGGAACTGGACGATGTCCATTCCCGGATGGGACAACTCGATGAATCCATCCGAGGAGGCACGTGCGGACTCGATGACGTCGGCGGCGTACTCCCGCATCGTCGCCTCGTCCAACACCTCGTCGCCGATTTTCTCGTACACCATCTCGCCGATGGAGCCGCGTTTCGCCATCGGCCGAACGCCGGTCTTCAGGTGGACCGACATGGTCTTTTCGTCGAGGAACTGCTCGATAGCGAGGGTGTCGACGTCCCGCTCGCGCGGTTCGACGTACTCGACGGCCAGCCCCTTCGCCTTCGCGACCTCGCTTTGGACCACGTCGCTCGTCAACAGCGTCGCGTCGTGTTCGGCCGCCAAATCGCGAATGAGCGCGTCGATTTCGCCCTCGCCGGCTTCGCGTTTCTCGACGGCGTCGGGCCGGCGGCCGACGTACTCGACGGTAATCGCCCCCTCGTCGGCGAGGTCCGCGAGTCGCTGGAGCTCTTCGAGTCCCTCCCAGCCGCTGTCGCGGCCGTCGTTGGCCTGAGCCTCCAACTCGCCGACGACAGCCTCCGCGATGTAGACGGTGCCGTCGAAGCCGCCGTCGACGCGCTCCGACACGCGGCCGTCGATGACCGCGCTCGTGTCCGGCAGAATATCCATGTCGGAACTCCGTGACCGAGGCGTATAAACGCGGTGATGGCCGCTGAAACGGACGAAGCACTTACAATCGCCTCCACCAACAGGGGGCGTGGATGGGCATGGACGACGCAACGCAACGCGACCTGAAACGGCGGTGTCGGGAAACGTTCGGGAAGGAACTCCGTCTGGCGTTCTGGTACTCCCTCGGCGCGAGCGTCGACTACGGAATCGTCCGCTTCCGCCGGGACATCCGCCAGCGGTACGCCGACGCCGACGAGGCACGCGTCGTCGCCGCCAACGTCGTCACTGATATGCGGACGAGCGAACCGGAACTGTATCACGACCAACTCGGGAGGTCGGTGCGTTACAGTCGACGGTCCACGTCTTCGAGGAGGCCGTCGTCCTCCACGTCGGCCACGAACACACCGGCATCGTCGTCAGTTACGACGCCGACCAATCCGTCGACCTCGTCGATTTCATCCGATTCTGCAAACAGTGGCTCAGGGAGGCGGCCGAGGATACCACCCACCACTGAGAGATCGGTCTTCACTCCGGAGACTCGCCCCACGACCAGCAATAGCGTTGTGCTCCGAGACAACGCCTCCGGTTCGATGGTTCGATAAATATAAAAAATACAGATATAACAAATATATTTGTATTTGAAATACCTGAGTCCTCTAAGTTTAGATATATGGTATAAAGCAGCTCAATATATTTTCTTTTGCTATTAAAAAACAAAAACAAAAATATTTTAATAGGAAATAAGAGAATTCATCGAATTACTTTCTGGGCCCCGAATATTATGATGTGTGATATGTGTCTTAAACATACGAATTTTATCATATCTGCCGCCCCCGCTCCGGTGTCGATTGCCGGTACCTCAACCTTGGTTACAATCAACATGGTCGGTTGGGTATGCGGTATGTCAGATTTCGGGACCCAGCCGGTGCCGTACGCCGCGGGACGTGGACCGACACGGACGAGATTCGATTCGGCGGCGAGCGCTACACGCCCGACGAAGTAGACGTGTTGGCGCCCTCCGAGCCGTCGAAAATCGTCTGTGTCGGCCTCAACTACGCGGGCCACGCCGAGGAACTCGGGAAGGAACCCCCCGACCGTCCGCGGATGTTCTTCAAACCACCGAACACGGTGTCGAGCCACGGCGCTACGGTCACGCTGCCGGCCGACAAGGACCGAATCGAGTACGAGGCCGAACTCGGCGTCGTCATCGGCGAACAGTGCCGGAACGTCGACGAGAGCGAGGCGATGGACGTCGTCGAGGGGTACACCTGCATGAACGACCTCTCGAATCGCGACGATCAACACATCGAACAGAACTACGTCCGAGGGAAGGGGTTCGACGGCGCCGCCCCCCTCGGTCCGGTCGTCGTTGAGCCCGAAGCAGTCCCCGACGACGCCTTCGTCCGAACGCGGGTCAACGGTGAGCAAAAGCAGGACGGTTCGCTGTCGGAACTCATCTTCTCCGTGCCGGAACTCATCGCCGAGATTACGGCCTACATCACCCTCGAAGCCGGCGACGTGGTGTCGACGGGAACACCGAAGGGCGTCGGGCCGCTCGCCGACGGCGACGAGGTCGAAATAGAAATCGAGGGTATCGGAACGCTACAGCACGCCGTCCGGATTCCGTAGCCTACTCCTCGTTTGGCGTCCAGCCGACGAACTCGCCCTCAAGCGGGATATCGAGCGCATCGAGGAACCGCGCCGTCGCGAGGTAGTGCGTCGCGAGCTGTGTCGCCCCGACGATAGTCGCGTCGTCGACGTGTTCGGCCAGCTGGGCGTGGGTCGCGTCGTCGACATCGCCTTCGGCGACGGCCCGAACGTACCGGATGAGCGCCGCCCGACGGTCGTCGAAGTGGTCGAAGTCCTCCGCCGCAATCGCTTCGATGTCCTCGTCGGGGACGCCGAGGTTCCGGGCGATTGGGACGTGTTGGTTCCACTCGTATTCGGCGTCGAGACCGCGGGCGACCGAGAGGATACACCGTTCGAGGTCGTCGCCGTCGAGGCCGCCGTCCTGCCACAGCGTCGTCCCGTAGCGCATGTACGACTGGAGCACGTCGGGGTTGTTCGCCATCGCACAGAGGAGGTTGATTTCCCCCATCGCGTCCTCGCTGAGGAGGTACTGATAGTCGTCCGGCAACTCCGCCTGTTCGAGCAGTGGCACGCGAGCCATACCGAACCGAGACGCCCACACCTAAAGAAGCCCCCGACGACGGCAGTCTACGCCAATACTTATCACGACTCACCCGAACGACGGCGTATGGTCACTGTCGGCGAGCAGGCACCCCAGTTCACGGTCCCGAAAGCCGGCGGGGCGACGTACGACGATATCGGACCGCTGTCGCTCTCGGAGGCACTCGAAGCGGGCCCCGTCGTGTTGGCGTTCTACCCCGCGGCGTTCACGAGCGGCTGTACCGAGGAGATGTGCACCTTCCGAGACCACTACGATGACTTCGCGGCGCTCGACGCGACGGTGTACGGCGTCAGCGTCGACCTCCCCTTTGCCCAGAACGTCTGGATTCGAGAACACGACCTCGGCTTTCCGATGCTGTCGGATTGGGACCACGAACTCGTCGACAGCTACGACGTGGCTCTCGAGAGCGGCCACGGGATGGAACTCGCCGAGCGGAGCGTGTTCGTCGTCGACGAGTCCGGCACGGTCGTCTACCGGTGGGTCCGCGACGGCGAGAATCCCGACTTCGAGACCCTCGTCGCCGACGTTCGGGCCGCGGTAGAGACCGAAACGTAGCACAGCCTCCAGTAGAACTAAGCCCGAGTGCGGTCCACTTTCGGGGTAATGACGCAACGAGAAGCGTTACCGCTCTCCGATGTCTCGGTCGTCGAGTTGGGGAACATCGTCTCCGCGCCGTTCGCCAGCCTGCTGCTCGCCGATTTGGGCGCCGACGTGGTGAAAGTCGAACGCCCCGGTTCCGGCGACATCATGCGCAACGCGGGCGAAAGCGGCGAAGCCGTCGTCAACGCCTTCAACCGGAACAAACGCTCGATTGCGCTGGATTTACAGAGCGACCGCGGCCGGGCGGCCTACCACGACCTCGCGGAGGCGGCCGACGTGGTCATCGAGAACCTCGGCCCCGGCGTCGCAGACCGCCTCGGCATCGGCTACGACGACCTCAGCGAACTGAATGCTGGCCTCGTCTACCTCTCCATCAAGGGGTTCCAGCCCGGCCCCTACGGCGACCGCCCCGGAATGGACATGGTCGCCGAAGCGATGTCCGGCCTCGCCGCCATGACCGGCCGACCCGGCGACGGCCCCGTCCGCGTCGGCACCTCAATCGCGGACATCGGGTCGGCGCTGTACGGCGTCATCGGCGTCCTCACTGCCCTCCGCGAACGGGAGCGAACCGGCGAGGGCCAGTTCGTCGACGCCACACTGTTCGAGTCCGCCGCCCAGTGGATGGGCTACTGGGCGACGTACGCCGACATGACCGGCCACGACCACCCGCCGCTCGGCTCTTCACACCCCGCCTTCTCGCTGTACGACGTCTTCGAGACCGACGAATCGGACCGCTGGGTCTTCGTCGGCGTCACCACTGACCGCCACTGGCCGGCGTTCTGTGAGGCCGTCGACCGACCGGACCTGCTGGCCGACGAGCGCTTCGAGACGCCCGCCTCCCGACTGGACCACAAATCGGAACTCACCGAGGCGGCCGCCGAGGAACTCGCCGACTGGAACCGCGAGGAACTCGTCGACGCGCTGCTGGAGGCGGGTGTTCCGGCAGCCCCAGTCAATGAGCCTTCCGAGTTACTGGAGGACGACCACCTCAGAGAAACCGGCATGCTCGTCGACTTCGAGGGCGACCACGGCGGCGAGCGAAAGCGTCTCCGGACGGTGAAGACGCCGCTATCCGGCGACCGTATCGAAACCGAACAGCGCCTCGACGCGCCGCGACTCGGCGAACACAGCCGCGAGGTGTTGGCCGACTCCGGCTACGACGACGCCGACATCGATTCGCTCATCGAAGACGGCGTCATCGAACTGCCGGACGAACGCTAACGCGGCACGTAGCTTCAAGTGGGTGTCTCACCCGGTATGGGTATGGACGTCCTCGTCGTCGGTGGCGGAGGGACCATCGGGTCTACCGTCGCCTACACGCTGTCCGTACAGGACCCCGAAACGACCGTCACGCTCGTCGATTCGGACGCTGAGACCGCGGAGGGCCACGCTATCGACGTTCGCCACTCGACGCGTCACGTCGCCCACGGCCTCGGCCGCCCCGACTTCGGCCCCGAGGAACCCGGCACCGTCCGCGCCGCCGCCGCCTCGCCGTCGCTCGCCGAGGCGGCCGACTGCGTCGTCGTCACCGCCAGCGCGCCGCGACCCGAGGGCGGCGATGCCCGCGGTGGCAGACTAACCTTCCTCGAACGAAACCTCGAAATCGCCGACGAAATCGCGGGATGGCTCGGTGAGGCCGCCCCGACGCCCGTCGTCGTCGTTTCGAATCCCGTCGACCGCATCACCCATCGCCTGTACCGTCGGACGGGGTGGCCCCGGCGGCACTTCCTCGGCTACTCGCTGTCGGAGACGGCCCGCATCGCCGACGAAATTGCCCGTCGAACCGACAGCGCGCCGCGAGAGGTGTACTGCCCAATCGTCGGCGAACACGGCGAACACGTCGTTCCCCTGTTCTCGCGGGCGACCGTCGGCGGCGACCCCGTCGAGTTCTCGGAAGCCGAACGCGAAGCTATCGTCGAGTACGTCCGGGACGTGCCCTACGACGTGTTGAAACTGCGGGGCGCGCGGGACTCCTCGCGGTGGGTCACCGCTCGCGGCGTCGCGGCTATCGTCCGCCGACTCGACGATGGCCGCGCCGAGACGCCGGCGTGTCTCTCGACGCCGCTGGACGGCGAGTACGGCTTCGAAGACGTCTCGCTGAGCGTGCCGGTCGAACTCGGCGACGACGGCGTCGGCGAGATACTCGAGTGGGACCTGGCCGACGAGGAGCGGGCGGCCTTCGAGGCGGCGTACCGGGCGGTCAAGACCGACCCTTAGGGCGTCACGACCAGTTTACCGACGAAACTGTCCTCCAAAATCGCGCGGTGCATCTCGGCGGCCTCCTCGAGTTCGTAGCGGTGGTGAATTCGCGGGTCGAGGTCGCCGCGGGCGACGAGCTTCAGCACCGACGACAGCGGCTCGGCAATCCGCGGCGTATCGGGCCGCGAAGCGAGATTTGACATGTTCATCATGTGCAACGCGAGGTTCTTCCCGCGGCCTTCGCGTACCCCCTCGAAAGGGCCGTCCTCGCCGGCGTACTGGACGATGCGGCCGCCGAAGGCCGCGATGTCGATGTCGAAGCCGAGGTACTCGCCGATGCGGTGGTCGAGAACGACGTCTGCCGGCCGGTCCACCGCGTCCCGGAGGTCGGGGTCGTCGTATCTGAGGACGGTGTCGGCGCCGAATGCCGTGGCGGCGCGTTCGGCGTCCTCGGAGCCGACCGTCGTCATCGTGTCGGCGCCGAGCGCCGCCGACAACTGCACTGCGAGGTGGCCGACGCCGCCGGTCCCGCCGTGGACGAAGCAGGTCTCGGCCGGCTCCAGCCCGGCGTGGTCGATGAGCGCTCGCCACGCCGTCACGCCGGCGAGTGCGGCCGCGGCGCCGGCTTCGAAAGATACCTCTTCGGGCAGCGTCGCGACGATGTCGGTCGGAACCGCGACGTACTCCGCGAACGACCCCTGCTGGAAGCGGTCGGTGTGGAGGCCAGTACCGCACACGCGGTCGCCGGCCTCGAAGGCGGTCACGTCGTCGCCGACCGACTCGACGACGCCCGCGAAGTCCGACCCTGTCGTCTTCGGGAGGTGTTTCGGCCCCCACTTCCGCCGTTTGGCGTCGGTCGGGTTGATGCTGGCCGCCCGGACGACGACCAGAACCTCGTCGGCTTTCGGCGTCGGTCGGTCGACGTCTTCGACGCTCAGTACGGACGGGTCGCCCGCTTCGTGGTATCGAACTGCTCGCATGCCTCTCGAACCGGCCGCCGGACGCATAGGTGTTGCTCCCCTCGGCGGGCTACCGGTCCGGGATGCGGAGGCTGAGAAGCGAGACCACCGCCGCGACGACGGCCAACACGAGGAACCCCTCGTCGAAGAACCCGCGGTCGGCGAAGGCACCGAACAGGAGTGGACTCGTCGCGCCCAGCCCCATGTAGACGGTTCGAATCGCGCCCAGTCCCGTCCCGCGGATGTCCCGCGGCAGCGCCGCCGTGATGTACGACAGCGTCACCGTCGCCTGGCCGAGCAGACTGCTCAACACGGCGGTGGCGGCGACGACGGCCCAGAACGACTGAACGAACGACACGGCGACCATGCCGACGGCGGTCAGTCCCATGAGAATCGGGAGAATCCGGTTGAGACCGATTCGGTCGTAGGCGTTGCCCGACAGCGGCTGGACGAGGATGCCGACGGCGAAGAACAGCGCGAACAGCCCCGCGGCGGTCGACGGCGAGAACTCCTTGACCTCGATGAGATACGTCGGATAGAAGCCGGTGAACGCCTGCCAGATGCTGTAGCCGAGGATTTGCAGGAGTCCGACCAACAGAATCGACGGTCGGGAAATCTCCTCGAAGATGTAGCGTACGGCGTCGACGGAGATGCTGTCGATGGCGCTTTCGTCGTCGGCCGCCCGCTCGGGAACGAACAGCCAGAGACTGACGCCCACGAGCGCGAACAGGGGGACGGCGATGCCGAAGCCGAGTTGCCACGCGACGGCGGCGGCGACGACGCCCGCGATGGCCGGCATGACGACGTTGCCGGCCTCGCCGGCCGCCATCGTCACGCCGATGGCCGAGCCGTCCTTGTCGGGGTATATCTCCGACAGCGCGGTGAACCGCGAGACGCCGTACAGCGCCGTCCCGAGGCCGAACAGCGTCGTCGCGCCGAACAGTATCGGCGCCGAGGTGGCCGCCGCGACGAAGGCGATGGTGACCGCCGAGATGACCGTACTGACGACGAGGATGCGCCGCTCGCCGAACTTGTCGGCGAGGATGCCGCCCGGGAGCTGTCCGACGGCGTATGCCATCCACAGCAGGCTCAACAGGAACCCCCGCGGCCGTGAGGCTCAGGCCGTAGGCGTCCCGAAGGTTCGGCAACAACACGGGGTAGGTGAGCCGGACGCCCATCGAGAGGAACCATCCGCCGGCGATGGCGACGAGCGTCCGACTCCGGCCATCGTTCCAGACGGTACGCACTCTCTCGCCGACCGTTGCTGTGTCTACCACGACTGATAACTCCGTCCTATCCGTTTCCGGAGTCGGGTGATTATCCCTCTTGAGGGGGCGTATGTTGCCGGTATCCGCCGCCGGGCCCGAGGGTTTATCGCCCTCCCTGTCGGTTGCTACCGCATGGACGCCGAGCAACGCCTCGAGACGCTCATCGACGAGTTCGGTCTCTCGGTCGACGAGGAGACGAAAGCCGCGACACTTCGCTACGCCGAGGAGTTGGCGTCGTACACCGACCGATGGGACCGGCCGCGGGCGGTCGAACCGCGCGGTCACTGGGCCGACGACGAGTACAACGCCCTCCTCGACGTCTACGACGAGCCGCGGCGCCGACGCGCCGACGGCCCGCTGTCGGGGCTGTCGTTCGTCCTGAAGGACAACATCTCCGCCGAGGGACTACGCATGACCTGCGGCTCGCAATCCTTCGAGACGGTCTCAGCGGGCGACGCGACGGTCGTCAACCGCCTCCTTGACGCCGGCGGCACGCTCCTCGGGAAGGCCAACATGGACGCTTTCGCCTTCGGCCCCGGCGGCCTGTGGAGCGAGCGTGGCCGGGTGCGGAACCCTATCGATACAGAGCGGATTCCGGGCGGCACTTCCAGCGGCTCTGGTGTCGCCGTCGCCGCCGGATTGGCCGACGCCGCCCTCGGCTCGGATACGGGCGGCAGCGTCCGGTCGCCGGCGGCCTGCTGTGGCGTGGTCGGCATCAAACCGACCCACGGACTCGTCTCCCGGTTCGGCTTCGTCGAGAACGTTCCCTCGGCTGATACCATCGGCCCGCTGGCCCGCGACGTGGAAACGGCAGCCCGCGTCCTCGAAGCGATTCGCGGCCCCGACGTTCGGGACCCGACGACCAGCGCCGTCGAACTGCCGCCGCTGGACCGCAATATCGAGGACTTCGATTCGCTCCGAATCGGCGTTCTCGACCTCGCCCCGCACGGCGTCTCCGAGCCCGTCGTTGAGGCTATCGACGACCTCGCGGCCGACCTCGACGCCGAACCCGACGTATCCGTCGGGTCGGTCGACCTCGCAATGGAGGACATCGAGGAGGCGTACTCGGTCATCTCCGGTGCCGAGTTCGCGTGGCTGCTCCGGCAGTCCTTCGCCGACCGTGGCGGCGTGCCGACCCTTCCGGAGATGACCGGCCGCATCGACGGCTCGCTGTTCACCGACCACGTCGCCGAACGCCTGCTCCCGGGGGCGTATCTGGACGCCGCGACCGATGGTCGGGCCTACGCCCTCGCCCAACAGCAGGTCGTCGCGTTCAAGCGTACTCTCGCCGAGCGCTTCGAGCGCTTCGACGTGCTTCTCACGCCGACGCTGCGGACGCTGCCGCCGAAACCCGACCAACTGCGGAACGCCGAAGGCGGCTTCAAGTACACAATCGCCAAGCAGTTCAGCCTCGCGGGGATTCCGGCGGTGTCGGTCCCCTTTGCCGAACGGGATGGCCTGCCGGTGAGCGCCCAACTGCTCGCCCCGCAGTTCGACGACCGGACCGCGATTCGGGCCGCACGACTCGTCGAGACTCTCGGCGAGTGGTCTCACGAACTGTGAGGTCGATACATCTCAGTCGTCGTCGGGTGCCGCCGCGCCCATATCATCGGGCAGGCCGTAACTGAACGGCATCCCCTCGGGCGCCGCTTCGTCGGTCAACCGCGAGGCGTCGAGTTTCCGGTTGTCCCACGTGACGGTGTGGACCGGTTCGACGTCGAACCAAATCCAGCCGTCGCGTTTGGCGTACACCTTTTTGACCACGTCGGGAATCTCGCCGTCGTAGAACCGCTCGACCCACGCGTCTTCCAGTTTCGAGCGTTTCTCGGCGTCGGTGACGACCGTCGCGTAGCCGTGGACGAAGACGCCTCGAAGCGAGGTGTAGCTCTCGCCGACGTCCAGCGTGAGTCCGACCCGGTTGTCGTGGAAGACGTTCTTGCTCTTGCGCTGGCTCGGGTGGGTGAGCACGTAGAAGTGGCCGTCGTCGAGCCGGGCGAACCCCACCGGCGCGACGTGGGGCCAGCCGTTCTCGGAAACCGTCGCGAAATACAGCGTTCGCTGGTCGTCGAGAAACGCCTCCAACTCCTCGTCGTTCATGTTCATCCCTCGCATAGTCGGTGTGGGAAGCGGGCGTACAAAGAGCTACCGAGCGCCGACTACTCGCTGACGAACTCGGCCGCGTTCTCGCCGGCGATTTTCCCGAAGACGGCGGCGTTCGTCAGTCCCGTTCCGCCGGGGTAGTTGTTGTAGAAGAGGCCGCCGGTGGCGTTGCCCGCCGCGAACAGGCCCGGAATGACCGTATCCGTCGTGTCGAGCACCTCGGCTTCCGGCGTGATGCCGACGCCGCCGAAGGCGAAGGTCATCCCGCCGGTGACGGGGTAGCCGGTGTACGGCGGGTCGTCCAAGGGGAGCGCCCAGTTGGATTTCGGCGGGGTCACGTCGGTCGCCTCGTTGCCGTCGAGGCTGTTCGCTTCGTACCGCTCGAAGGCGTCGTCTTCGCAGGCCTCGTTGTAGGCTTCGACGGTCTCGACGGCGCGGTCGACGTCCTCGATGCCGAGGCGGTTGGCCAGCGCCTCGATGGAGTCGGCGGTCATCGACCGCGAGGGACCCATGTGGGCCACGTCGTCGACGACTTTCGAGTCGACGATGATGAACGCCTCGTGGTAGGGCTGTTCGAAGATGCGGCGGCCGAACTTCGCGTAGGTGTGAGCACGGGCATCCTCGCCCTCGTCGACGAACCGTTCGCCGTCGTGGTTGACGATGAGGCCGTACTGGTAGCCGTCGATGCGGGTGATTCCACCCTCCACGTCCGGCGACCCGGCGTCGATGAGCGCCATGTGGGCGTCGCCCCACTCGCCATCGGATTTGGCGCCGACGTCCATCGCGGCCTCGATTGCCTCGCCGGTGTTGTACCGACTGCCGCGGACCTTCATGTTGCCGTAGCCGGGGCCGTAGTATCGGGTCCGCTTCTCCTTGCTGGAGCCGTAATCGCCCGCAGCGAGGACGACGGCGTCGCCCTCGAAGCGGACGCGGGAGCCCTCGAGGAACCCCTCGACGCCCGTGACGGTGCCGTCATCGGAACGAATCAACTCCTGGGCCTCCGCCCGGTAGTACACGTCGGCGCCCTCGTCTTCGAGGATGTCGATAAGTTCCGTCACCATGTCGGCGCCGTGGAGCCAGACGCGTCCGGCGGTGTACCCGGAGTGTGGCGCCTGATACTCCCATTCGAGGCCTTTGTGGGTCAGCCACTCGAAGGTCTCTGCGGCCTCCCGGGTCACCGTCTTCGCGAGGTCCTCGTCGGCGCGGTAGTTGGTGACCTTCATGATGTCCGAGTAGAAGTCCGAGGCCGTGTAATCGGGGACGTTGAACTCGACGTCGAGGTCGATGTCGGCCGTCGGGATGCGGAACGATTCGGTGAACTGGGTGTGGCCGCCGCGGTGCTCTTTCGGCGCCTTCTCCAGTATCGCCACGTCGGTGTCCTCCTCGGCGAGACGGAGGCCGGCGGCGAGACCGGCGATACCACAGCCGACCACGACCACGTCGTACTCTTTGTGCTGCATGGGCTAGTAACTCTACTTCGAAGTCCACGAGACGACATAAGGAGATTACTATCGCGGTCGGTGTCTCCCCTACTCGCCGCGGGACCGTACGTTAAAGTCGTGCGGTTGCCAAGGAACCACACATGATTTCCCACGACGTGGTCGTCGTCGGCGGCGGCGGCGCCGGTCTCCGTGCGGCCATCGCGGCCCACGAGGCCGGCGCGGACGTCGCCATCGTCTCGAAGTTGCATCCGGTTCGCTCCCACACCGGCGCGGCGGAAGGCGGCATCAACGTCTCGCTACACGACGACGACTCCGACGAACTGCACGCCTACGACACGATGAAGGGCTCCGACTATCTCGGCGACGCCCCTGCAATCGAGACGCTGGCCCGCGATACTCCCGAAGAGGTCATCCAACTCGAACACTGGGGGATGACCTTCTCCCGGGACGACGACGGCGGCATCGCCCAGCGATATCTCGCCGGCCACTCCGCGCCGCGGACGACCTACGCCGGCGCCGAGACCGGCCACCACCTCCTGCACACGATGTACGAGCAGGTCGTCAAACGTGGCATCGAGGTGTACGAGGAACGGTACGTCCTGGAGTTGGCCGTCAGCGGCGAGGCCGACCCCGACGACCGGGCGTGTCACGGCGTCGTCGCCTACGACATCAAATCCGGCGAAATCGAGGGCTTTCACGCCCGAAACGGCGTCGTCCTCGCGACGGGCGGCCTCGGGCAGGTGTACAACCACACGACGAACGCCGTCGCCAACACCGGCGACGGCCCGGCGATGGCCTACCGAGCCGGCGTGCCGCTGGAGGACATGGAGTTCATCCAGTTCCACCCGACGACGCTCCCCTCGACGGGCGTGCTTATCTCCGAGGGCGTCCGCGGGGAGGGCGGAATCCTCTACAACAGCGAGGGCGAGCGGTTCATGTTCGAGTACGGCTACGCGAGCAACGCCGGCGAACTCGCCTCCCGCGACGTGGTCTCGCGGGCGGAACTCCTCGAAGTACAGGGCGGTCGCGGCATCGACGACGAGTACGTCTACCTCGACATGCGGCATCTCGGCGAGGAGCGCATCAACGACCGCCTCGAGAACATCGTCCACCTCGCGAAGGATTTCGAGGGCGTCGACCCCGTCGAGGAACCCATGCCGGTCAAGCCGGGCCAGCACTTCGCGATGGGCGGCATCGAAACCGACGAGAACGGCCAGACGTGCATCGACGGCCTCTACGCCGCCGGCGAGTGCGCCTGCGTCTCCGTCCACGGCTCGAACCGACTGGGCGGCAACGCCCTGCCGGAACTCATCGTCTTCGGTGCTCGTGCGGGCCGTCACGCCGCCTCGGGCGAGCGCGAATCCGCGGAGATTCCCACAGGGGCCGACGCCCGAACCGAATCCGGAACCGTCGACGCCGCGGTACCGCTCGGCCAACCGGATGCCGCGGGTGTCGCGACCGACGGCAGCACCGACGCTGCCGAAACGCCCGAAGCGGTCATCGAACGTGCCGTCTCGACCGCCCGCACTCGCGTCGAGGAGTTACTGGAACGCGACGGCACGAACCACGCCGAAATCCGGGCGGACCTCCAGGACGCGATGGAGGAACACGTCAACGTCTTCCGGAACCGCGAGGGGCTCCTCGAGACGCTGGAGACGATTCGGGAGTGCCGCAAGCGTTACCGGAACGTCGCCGTCGCCGACCCCTCACGGACGTTCAACACCGACCTCATCCACACCATCGAGACGCGCAACCTCATCGACGTGGCCGAAACCATCACGCTCGGCGCGCTCGTCCGCGAGGAGTTCCGCGGCGCCCACTGGCGACAGGAACACCAGGCACGCGACGACGACGAGTGGCTCAAACACACGCTCGTCGCGTGGAACGACGGCTCTCCCGAGTTGTACTTCAGCGACGTGCTGTTGGACGGCGACATCCAGACGTACGAACCGAAAGTTCGGAGTTACTGAGAACGGTCTCGTCGTCAGTTCGGCCACTCGACCGCCCGCTGGAGGTCGTGGGGGATGTGACCGCCCTGCTCTTTTGCCGCCTCGAAGTACTCCCACAGCGCCGGCTCGAACGAGGGATGGGCGCAGTTCTCGATGATTTCCTCGGCGCGCTCGACAGGTGAACAGCCCCGGAGGTCGGCGACGCCCTGCTCGGTGACGACGACGTCGAGGTCGTGTTCGGTGTGGTCGACGTGGAACGCCATCGGAACGATGCGTGAGATTTCGCCGCCCTTCAGCGTCGACGGGAGCGCACACACCGACACCAGCGAGTTGCGGTTGAAGTCGCCCGAGCCGCCGACGCCATTGATGGCCTTCGACCCGCGGACGTGCGTCGAGTTAGCGTGGCCGTAGATGTCGACTTCCACGGCGCTGTTGACGCCGACGACGCCGAACTGATTGATGAGGCGGGCGTCGTTCGACACGTCGGTCGGCCGCAACACGATGTCTTCGGCGTAGCCCTCGACGTCCTCGAACAGTCGCTGTTGGCCCTCGTCGGTGAGCGCGAGCGTCGTCGCGCTGGCACACTCCAGTCGGCCCGCATCGAGCATGTCCAGCAGGCCGTCCTGAATCACCTCGCCGAAGTAAATCACGTCCCGGCCGGCGAAATCGAGGTCGATGAGTTCGCCCATCAAGGCGTTCCCGAGGCTGCCGACGCCGAACTGGAGGTACAGTTCCTCCTCGAAGACGGGCGTTCGCTCCATCTCCTCGGCGAGGAACGACCCGAAGTTCCGCGCGATTGCCTTGTCGTCGTCGGTGGGGTCACGGAACGTGTACGTCGAGTCCGAGCGGTCGGTCTCGACGACGGCGATGAGTTTCTCGGGGTCGAACCGAATCCGCGAATCACCGATGCGGCCGTCCGGCTCCGACAGCGGAATCGGCTCGCGGTCCGGCGGCGCGTCGGGGCGGTACACGTCGTGGACTGCCTGCAGTTCCAGCGGTTGGTTGTGGTTGACCTCGACGATGAGTTCGTCGGCCGCATCGACGAAGGCGGGCGTCTGTCCGATGGAGGTGGAGGGAATCAGCCAGTCTTCGCCGACGGCGACGGCCTCGACGATGGCCACGTCGGGGTCGACCAATCCGCCGTACTGCACTTCGTCGCCCAGCGAGGAGACGTTGCGGTCGCTGAAGGCGATTTCGTTGTTGTTGACCTTTTCTCGTGCTTCCGGCGTCGACTGATACGGGTACCGCCGGGCGATGGCATCGGCCTCGACGAGGGCGGTGTCGATTTCCTCGCCGACGCTGCCGCCGCTGACGACTGTGAGTTCGAGGTCGCGTCCGGAGTCGGCCAGCGCCAGCGGCAGGGCTTTCGGGTAGCCCACGCTGCCGAACCCGCTAACGAGGACAACCGCGTCGTCGGCAACGAGGTCGGCCGCGTCGTCGGCCTCGGCCATCGGCAACTCGCCCGCATACCGCTCGGTGATGTGGTCGCTCATTCGAGGTCCTCCGGTTGGGTGCCGATGCCCTCGGGCCAGCCGGTCGGTTGGGCCGCCGTCGGTTGGGCGTGTTCGCGTTTCAACACCATCGGCGTTCGCTCCAGGGACAACACCAACTCGTCGTCCTGGTTGTACGCCCGGAGTTCGGTGGTGACGATGCCGACGTGGTCCCGTGAGGACGACTCGCGTTTCTCGGTCACTTCGCTTTCGACGAAGATGGTGTCGCCGTGGAAGACGGGACCGTGGTGGCGCACCGCGTCGTAGCCGAGGTTGGCGGTGGCGTTCGCGCTCACGTCGATGACGCTCATGCCGACGGCGAGGGCGATGACGAACGTGCCGTTGACGAGGCGCTCGCCGAACTCCGTCTCGGCGGCGTAGGCCTCGTTGAAGTGCATCGGGTTGGTGTTCATCGTCACGTTCGTAAACCACACGTCGTCGGTCTCGGTGACCGTCCGTCCGTAGGGGTGTTTGTAGATGTCGCCGACCGAGAAGTCCTCGTAGTACCGTCCTTCCCAGCCCTGTACCAGTCGTCGTTGTGTCTCTTGTTCAGCCATGGGTTGTGTGTCTCTCCGTCGCCGCGTGTCGGTTCGCGGCCGTCGCGTCCCGCATCGGCGCCGTCGTGTGTTCCGTCACGGTTGTCGGTGTGTGTTTCCGCCGAATCGTAAATAAACGTGCGGGTCAGTACGGCGGGAACCCCGGCCGCGAAACTTCGGGAATCGTCCGCGCGTCGAGGACGAGCGGCACGTCGGGGTCCGACGCGAGGAACTCCTCGACGACGTCGAGGTCCTCCGGCGAGCGGACGACCGCACCCTCGGCGCCGAACCCTTCGGCGACTTTCACGAAGTCGGCGCTGTCGTACGTACTCGCGGTTTCCCGCTCGTAAATCATGTTCTGGCGGTGTCGGATGATGCCGTAACTCCGGTCGTTGAGTATCGCGACGATGACCGGCAGACCAAGTCGGACGCCCGTTTCTATCTCCTGTATCACCTGCAGCAGCGCGCCGTCGCCGGTGTAACAGACGACGGTCTTCTCGGGGGCGGTCGCCTGTGCGCCCAGGGCGGCCGGCAGGGAGTAGCCCATCGTCCCGAAGTTGCCGTTGACGAGCATCGTTCCGTCCTCGCCGATGTCGTGGAAGACGGCGGGGAAGCCGGTGTTGTTGCCCGAATCGACGGTCACGATGGCGTCGTCTGGGACGCGTTTCGAGAGTTCGACGGTGAACTCGCCGGGGTCGATTTCGTCGGGTCGCTGTTCGAAGCCGTCGGCCCACGGGAACGGCGCCCCGGCGATGGTCTCCTCGACCGCTGCCGCGCGGTCGGGGTTCGCCTCGATGCGGTCGGTCAGCGCCTCGACGGCACGGCGAGCGTCGGCGACCATCCCGACGGCCGGGATTTGGTGGGTCGCTATCGACTCCTCATCGATGTCGATTTGAATCACGTCGGCGTCGGCGTACAGCTCACCGTATCGGGTCGTCTTCCCCGAGAGCCGCGCGCCGACGACGACCGCCACGTCGGCGTCCCACAGCAGTTCGTCGTTGGCCGGCGACATGAACGTCCCCGAGATGCCCGACACGAAGGGGTGAGACTCCGACAGAACGCCGCGGCCGAAGTACGTCGTCGCGATTGGCGCGCCGGCTTTCTTGGCGAACTCCGCCAGCGCGTCGCCGGCGTTCGAGCGCATCGCGCCGCCGCCCGCCAACACGACGGGGTGGTCGGCGTCGGCGAGCAGTTCGACGGCCTCTTCGAGGCGGTCTTCGTCGGGTGCGATGCGTTGGCGTGGACGTGGCACCGGCGTGTACTCGGCTTCGGGGGCGGGCGCTTCCTGTACGTCCGTCGGCACCTCGACGATGACGGGACCGCTTCGGGTCCGCGCGCGGTCGAACGCTCGCGAGAGCACCTCGGGAATCGTCTCGGCGGTCTCGATACGCGTCTGATACGTCGAAATCGGCTTCGAGAACGCGGGATGGTCGAGATACTGCAGCGAGGTCTCCCGCCCCTCGATGCCGGTGTCGCCCACGAGGACGACGATGGGAACGTTGTCGCGGTCGGCGGCGGCGATGCCCGTCGCGCCGTTCGTGAGACCGGGGCCGTGGGTGAGCGTACACACCGCGACGCCGTGACGGGTTCGGGCGTGGCCGTCGGCCATCGAGACGGCGGCCTGCTCGTGGCGGGCCTGCTTGAACGTGAGGTCGCTCTCGTTGAGGCTGTCGATGAGGTGGGCGTTGCCCTCGCCGATGATGCCGAACACCGAATCGACGCCCTCCGCCGAAACGGCGTCGAGGACGTAGCTACTGCCGGTGGCTTCCGGGCCGGATTCTACCATACCACCCCCGAAGTGACGTGTCCCCGTTATCGTTTCGGTCGGTTAGCCGAGTTTGAACGGGTCGTCGACGGAGCCGGATTCGTCGACCCAGACGGTCTTCGTCCGGCGGTACTCCTCGATGCCCTCTTTGCCGTTCTCCCGGCCGAGGCCGCTGTCCTTGTAGCCGCCGAAGGGCGCGTTGTACGACAGCGTCCGGTACTCGTTTATCCAGACTGTCCCGGCCTCGACTCGGTTGGCGAAGCGCCGTGCCTGCCGCATGTCCTCGGTCCAGACGCCCGCCGCAAGCCCGAAGTCGGTGTCGTTGGCGAGTTCGATGACCTCCCCCTCATCGGAGAAGGTGATGACGCTGGCGACGGGGCCGAAAATCTCCTCGCGAGCGACGGTCATCTCGTTGTCCACGTCGGTCAGAATCGTCGGCTGGAGGAAGCACTCCCCCGGCAAGTCATCGGGTTGCTCGCCGCCGAAGGCGAGCGTCGCGCCCTCCTCGATGCCGGTCTCGATGTAGGACACGTCGGTCTCCCACTGGTCGCGGAAGGCGACCGGCCCCATCTCGGTGTCGGGGTCCAACGGGTCGCCCAACTCGATGGCTTCGGCCCGACTCGTAAAGCGGTCGACGAACTCGTCGTGGACGTCCTCGTGGACGAACACGCGCGAGCCGGCGAGGCAGGTCTGACCCGTCGCCGCGAAGATGCCCTTGATGACGCCGTTGATGGCGTTGTCGAGGTCCGCACTCGGGAAGACGACGTTGGGGCTCTTGCCGCCCAACTCCAGTGAGGCGGGAATCAGCGCCTCGCCGGCGGCTTTCCCGATGTGTCGGCCGACGCCGGTGGAGCCGGTGAAGGCGAGTTTGTCCACGTCGTCGTGGTTGATGAGCGCCTCGCCGGCCGTCGACCCGCCGCCGGTGACGACGTTGTAGACGCCCGCCGGCAGGCCGGCCTCCTCGTGGAGTATCTCGGCGAACCGCAACGCGCTCACCGGCGTGTAGGAACTCGGCTTGTGGACGAAGGTACACCCTGCCGCCAGCGCCGGCGCCAATTTGAACACGGTCAACAGCAGCGGGGAGTTCCACGGTGTAATCGCGCCGACGACGCCGCGTGGCTCCTCGCGGACGTAGGTGAACATCTCACCGCCTTTGCTCTCGACGGGAATCGTCCGCCCCTCGTGGGTTCGACATTGGCTGGCGTAGTAGCGGAACCACTCGCCGAGGCCGCCCATCTGGGAACTCATCTCCCGAATGAGTTTGCCGTTCTGTCGGGTCTCCAGTTCCGCGAGTTCCTCGGCGTGGTCGTCGAGGGAGTCTGCGATGTCGTGGAGTATCGACGCCCGCTCGCTCGGCAACAACCCGCGCCACTCGTCGGACTCGAAGGCCGCTCGCGCCGAGTCAACCGCCCGGTCTACGTCGGCTTCACCCCCGTCAGGTACCGTCGCCCACACCGACCCGTCGTAGGGAAACGACACCTCGATGCGCTCGTCGCTCTCGGAGGGTGTGTACTCACCGTCGATGAACTGTTCGTACTCCGTGGGTTGGTCTGCCATACCTTCCGTTCTGGTCGAGCAATGATAGGTGTTTTCACCGTCGCTTTGCCGGCCAAGACGGCCAAGCGACGAGGGATACCTATAAGCCGCCGCACGCAGCAGACGAGTACATGGCATCGAGTATCACGGACGTGTACAGCATGTTCGACACCAGCATCGTCTCCGACGCTTTGGACAAACACGACATCGACGGCGTCATCACCGGCCTGCCGCCGGCGGCGCCCGCCCAGACGACGGTCGGCCGCGCCCACACGATGCGCTTCGAGTTGGTCGACGACCCCGGCGAGCGGACGAACTTCCCCTACGCGATGTTGAACGAACTCCGCGAGGACCGCGTGCTCGTCATCGACGGCGTCGGCCCCGATATCTCCTGTTGGGGTGGCAACGCCTCCCGACTGGCCGAGAACGCCGGCGTCGCCGGCATGGTCATCGACGGCGGCTACCGCGACATCCCGGAGATTCGTGAGGGGTCGTTCCCGGTGTTTGCCCGCCAGCCGACGCCGAAATCCGGCCAGCGCCGCCTCACCGTCGAGGCGGTCGGCGAACCGCTGAAAATCGACGGCGTCACGGTCAATCCCGACGACCTCGTCGTCGCCGACGCGACGGGCGTCGTCGTCGTGCCCGCCGAGAAAGCCGCTGAGGTCGCCGAAACCGCCGAGGCGACGCTCCGCGAGGAGCTACTCGTCGAGCGAAAAATCGAAACAGGTGCGACGGTCGCCGACCTCCAGGGCGACGACCACGAGTTCTAGAAGACGCCCTTCTCTTTCAGTTCCTCGTACTCCGCCTCGGAGTAGCCGAGTCGTTCGCACATCACCTTCCGGGTGTCCCGTCCCTTCGTCGGCGATGGTTCGATGTCGGGGAGCTCCGACCCCGAGAACCGAATCGGGATGCCGGGCACCGATATCTCGCCGTAGTCGGGGTGGTCGATTTCGTTTATCATCTGTCGCTCCTTGAGGTGGGGGTCGTCGGCGACCTCGTCGAGTTCCTTGACCGGGCCACAGGGGACGCCCGCGTCGAGCAGGATTTCCTCGATGTCGTCGCGCTTTCGCTCGATGGTCCACTCCTCGACCAGTTCGTCGACTGCGTCGAGGTGGTTCGACCGTTTGACGTTGCTCTCGAAGCGGGGGTCGCCCTTCAAATCCTCCCGGCCGATGACCTCCAAAAGCGAGTGCCAGTGCTGGTCGGTGACGCCGAAGATGGCGATGTAGCCGTCGGATGTTTCGTAGACGTTGTAGGGGCTTTGGGCGAGACCGCTGTGGCGGTTGCCGGTCCGCGGCGGCACGTCGTCGTCGTTGAAGTGCGCCGCCATCGGCGACATCAGCGTCGGGAACACCGAGTCGTGCATGCTCACCTCGACGAACTGGCCCTCGCCGGTCAACTCCCGTTCGTACAGCGCACCGAGGATGCCGGCGAGCAGGTGGATGCCGCCCATGAAGTCGCCGACGGCGATGCCGGCTTTCGTCGGCGGGCCGTCCGGGAAGCCTGTCACGTCCATCACGCCGCTGATGGCCTGAATCGTGAGGTCCATCGCGGGGTACTCGTTGTAGGGGCCCTCCTCGCCGAAGCCGCTGCTGTGGGCGTAGATGAGTTCCGGGTTTATCTCCGAGAGTTCCTCGTAGCCGAGGCCGAGGCGCTCCATCGCTCCGACCGAGAAGTTCTCGACGAGGATATCGGCGTCCTCGATGAGTTCCTCGAAGATTTCCTTTCCCTCCTCGGTCTTGAGGTTGAGTGTCATTCCCTCCTTGTTGGAGTTGAGCATCACGAACTCCGGGGCCTCGCCGTCGTCGACGCGGGCCCGAAGCGGTTCGCCGTGTGGCGGTTCGATTTTCGTGACGTCCGCACCCATATAGGAGAGCAACAGAGAGCAGTAGGGGCCGTTGTATATCTGCCCGAGGTCGACTACGTCGATGCCGTCCAGCAACTGGTCGCTCATACGTTCGAAGGGGGTAGTGAATCTATTAAGCTTTTGCCGTGGCTTTGCTCGTCGAGGGGTCGTCGGAACAGGTATGGGCCGCCGGGTGTACGGTGTGTGTATGGCTACCGTTTCTTCTCCGGACGGATTGCCCGTCGTCGACCCCACGCGCGAGCGCGTCGAGCGCTTCCTCGACGCCGCCGATGTCGCAGGCGAGGACCGCCTCGGCCCGTTTCCGTTGAGCGAGCGGTCGGCGACGATGGAGACGCTCGCGGCGAACGCGGTGATGGCCGGGTGTGAGGCGTCGTACTTCCCGGTGGTGTTGGCCGCCCTCGAAGCGACGCTGGACCCCGAGTTCAACCTCTACGGGACGCTCGCGACGACGGAGCCACACTGGCCGATGGTGGTCGTCAACGGGCCGATAGTGGACGACCTCGACATCAACGGCGGTGCCAACGCCTTCGGTCAGGGGTCGAAACCGAACGCGACCATCGGGCGGGCGCTCACCTTCGTCTACATGAACGTCGCCGGCGCGACACCGGGGCCGACGGACAAGGCGACTCACGGTGGACCGCACAAGTTCGGGCTGTGTGTCGCCGAGAACGAAGCCGAAAACCCGTGGGACCCGCTGCACGTCGACCGCGGCTTCGACGAAGACGACAGCACCGTCACCGTGCTGACGACCGAAGCGCCGCACAACATCAACGACCACGTCGCCGACAGCGCCGCGGGCGTCCTCACGACAGCCGCCGACACCATGTCGGTTCTCGGGGCGAACACGACGTATCTCTCCGAGCGGGCCGAACCGTGTCTCGCGCTGTCGCCGGAACACGCGGCGACCATCGCTCGTGACGGCTACTCCAAGGACGACGTCAAGCGGTTCGTCTACGACCACGCGCGGGTTCCACACGAGGAACTCCGCGACCAGGGAATGTACGACACCCGCGACGGAAGCCGCCCGAGCCACGTCCCGGCATCGGAACTCGACGACGACGCCGGCGTCCCCATCTGTCGCTCGCCGGCCGACCCCATCGTCTTCGTCGCCGGCGGTGCGGGGAGACACTCGCTCTTCCTGTCGTCGTTCGGCGACAGTCGGTCCATAACGCGTCGGATTCGATAGCCCCTGCCCCCCGTGCTAGGCAAATCTTATTGCCCGTGAATGGAGATAGGTAACGGATGACAGACCAAGACGAAGAGATTCTCAACCCCTTCGCCGACGAAGTCGAGGCGAAAGGCACCGTACTGGCCGACCGACTGTCGACCGTCGGCGACGCCCGAATCGGGCTGTTCTCGAACACGAAGAAGAACGCCGACCACTTCCTGCGGGAGGTCGGCGAGCGACTCGAAGCCGACCACGCTGCCGAAGTGTCCGAGGTCGTCTACAAGGACGTAGCGACGAGTGCGGCCGACGAGGCTGTCTACGAGCAACTTCGCGAATACGACGCGGTCCTCATCGCCTACGGCGACTGTGGCTCCTGTTCGTCGTGGACGATGCACGACGCCTTCCAACTCGAGGAGGCCGGCGTCCCGACAGTCGTCTTCTGCACCGAGGAGTTCACGACCCTCTGTCAGTACGAAGCCGAAAACCAGGGCGTTCCCGGCCTCCCAATCGTCGAAATCGAACACCCAATCGCTGACCTCTCCCCGAAAGCGGTCGCGAGCGAGCGCGTCACCGACGACATCCTCACGGCGGTCACCGAGGCGCTGACCAACGACACAGGGGAGCTGCTGGAGTTGTACAAGGGCAAATACACCGACGCGGCATCGAGCGAACTGGCCTGAATGTCCGAGATAGACTCACCCGACGGACTCCCCATCGTCCAGCCCACCCGCGAGCGCGTCGAGGACTTCCTCGAGGTGGTCGACCGCGACCCCTCGGAGACGGTCGGTGAGGTCCCTCCTGCCTACCGGAGCGTCTCGGTGCAGAAGGCGGCCGCGAACGCGGTGATGGCGGGGTGTGAGGCGTCGTACTTCCCGGTGGTATTGGCTGCCCTCGAAGCGACGCTGGAACCGGAGTTCAACCTCTACGGCGCGCTGGCGACGACCCACCCCTGTTGGCCCGCCGTCATCGTCAACGGGCCGATAGTGGACGACCTCGACATCAACGGCGGCGCCAACGCCTACGGCCAGGGGTCGAAACCCAACGCGACCATCGGGCGGGCGCTCACCTTCGTCTACATGAACATCGGCGGCGCCGTCCCCGGACAGGGTGACAAGGCGACTCACGGCGGGCCACACAAGTTCGGCCTATGTGTCGCCGAGAACGAAGCCGAGAGTCCGTGGGACCCGCTGCACGTCGACCGCGGCTTCGACGAAGACGACAGCACCGTCACCGTCGTCGCTTCGGAATCGCCGCACAACATCAACGACCACGTCGCCGACAGCGCCGCGGGCGTCCTCACGACGGCAGCCCACACGATGGCGACGGTCGGGACGAACCTCGCGTACCTCAACGAGCGGGGCGAACCGCATCTCGTGTTGTCGCCGGAGCACGCGGCGACTATCGCCCGCGATGGCTGGTCGAAAGACGACGTCAAGCGGTTCATCCACGACCACGCCCGGATTCCGATGTCGGAACTCCGCGACCAGGGGATGTTCGACGAGGCCGGCGGCGGCTGGCCGACCCACGCTCAGGGACTCCGGGAGTACCAATCGGTCGGCCTCGCGGCCAAACCCGAGAACGTCCTCGTGACCGTCACCGGCGGCGCGGGACGACACTCGCTGTTCCACCCGAGCTTCGGCGACACCGAGTCGGTGACGAAGGCGATTCCCGAACGCTGACCGCGGGTATACTTTTATATCGCTGGCCTCACTCCGTTGGGGTATGTTCACAGTGATACTGGCGACGGATGGTCACGAAGAGCGCGTGATGGCTCAAGCGGAGGCCGTCGCGAACTACCCCTGTGCGAGCGAGGAAATCGAAGTGGTAGTCATCAACGTCGCCAAGGAGGTTCAAAGCGACGAAGGCGGGAAAATCAACATCGGTGACTACGCCGACATGCCCAAGAGCGCGTCGAGTGCGCTCTCGTTTTTCGAATCCGAGGGCATCAGCGCCGAAGCCCAACAACGCAGCGGCGACCCCGCCGAGGAACTCGTCCGGGCGACCCGCGAGTTGGACGCCGACCAAATCGTCCTCGGGGGGCGCCGCCGCAGCCCGGTCGGGAAGGCCGTCTTCGGCAGCGTCGTCCAGGATGTCATCCTCGAAGCCGACTGCCCCGTCACGACGATTAACGGTCCGAAGTAACGCGCGACGAACGGCCGGCGACTCTTTTCGGAACGGTTCGAAAACGGAGAAACGAGACCGCCCAGTTACTGCAGCACTCTCGTGACGTACTGTCGGAGGCCGTCGAAGGTGCCTCGCTGGAAGAACATCCCGACAGCGACGACGATGAGCGCTGCGCGAATGAGCTGGTCGGCGACCGGAATCAGGGGGGCAAACAGGATGCCGGCGCCGACCAATCCGATGCCGATTCTGAACGGCCAACTGAGGTCGCCGTTGAGGTAGTTGATACTCGCGATGGACAGACACACCATCCCGAGGAACAGCACCGGGAACAGCATCGCCGTCTCGGGGAACGACCAGTACATGATGGCGTCGTTGATGACGAACACGTACGGGAGCAAGAACAGCGGCATCCCGAGAATGAGTGATTTCCCGGCGACGCGCCAGAAGTTCCCCTTCGATATTTCGGCGGTGATGATACAGGCGATGGCGACCGGCGGCGTAATCGCCGAGAGGATGGCGAAGTAGAACACGAAGAAGTGCGCCGTCTCCAGGCGGATGCCGAGGTTCACCAGCGCGGGTGCGATGAGCAACACGGCGACGATGTACGCCGCGACGGTCGGCATCCCGAGCCCGAAGAGGATGGCCGCGAACATCGCGAAGAACAACAGCAGGGCCAACTCGCCGCCCGACAGCGAAATCAGGCTCTGGGCGAGCGTTTGGGTGAAGCCGGTGATGTTCAACACGCCGACGAAGATGGCGATGACCGCGACGGCCATCGTAATCGGCGCGGCGTTGCTGATGCCGAGGCGACAGCCCTCGATGGTGTTCTCGACGAAGTTCCGGACGGCGGCCTTCTTGTCGTCGTTGAAGTACAGACTCTGGCCTAACGCCACGGGGAAAATCGACAGCGTCGAGAAGAACCCGGCGTACACCGGGTCGTACTGCAGGACGACCAGCGTGTACACGAGGATGGAAACCGGTATCCAGAGATACATGCCGTTCAGGAACGAGGCGAGGAACGAGGTCTGACTCGCCTCCGCCAGTACCGACACGTCGCTCGGCGCGCTCGCCGTCCCCATCGAGATGTCCTCGATGGTCTTGGCTTCCTCTTCGGGTTCATCCTCGTCACCGCCACTTCCGACGTCTTCGAGGTTGGTCAGCCCGGCGCCTTCCTTCAGCGTAATCATGTGGACCGCGACCGCGATGGTGCCGTAGAACAGCAGCGCTGGCAACAGGCCGATGGTGATGATGTGGAGATAGCTCGTCCCCGTGATTTCGGCCATGACGAACGCCGCCGCCCCCATGATGGGCGGCATGATTTGGCCGCCACTCGAAGCGACCGATTCGATGGCCGCTGACGTTTCTTTGCTGATGCCCTGGTTCTTCATCAGCGGAATCGTAAAGGCGCCCGTCGTCGCGGCGTTTGCGGCCGCGCTCCCGTTGACCGACCCCATGGCGACGCTCGTGACGACGGCCGTCTGGGTGATGCCGGATTTGACGTAACTCCCGACCTTCGCGCCGATTCTGACGAAGTAGTCCATCGCGCCGTAGGCTTCGAGGAACGCCGCGAACACGATGAAAATCACGATGTACGTCGCGGCGACCTGCACGAGCGTGTCGTAGACGCCCGCGAACTCGACGGTCTGTGAGGTGACGAGCCGGCGGAAGTCGATGCCCCCGTGGCGGAGAATCGACGGGAAGTACGGCCCTGCGAGCGCATAGATGATACCGACGACCCCGACGGCCGGCAGGATGTTCCCGAACGCACGGCGGGATTGGTCGATGATGAGGAGCAAAAGCAGGATGCCGAGGTAGAAGTCGACGTCGGAGTATACCCCGATGGAGAAAATCGCCAGCCGCTCGTAATTCATCCACAGGTAGATGGCGATTCCGGCGGAGCCGACGAGTTCGGCCGGCAAGACGAGATAGTTGTCGAGTACTTTCAGCCAGCCGTCCTCGCGACTTACCTGCGGGTCGAACGATATCGCAGTGATGGCGACCATCATGAATCCGAGGTGGACCACCAGATGTAACTGCATCTCGATGCCGTAGGTTCGGGCGAACCACAGGTGATAGACGACTCCGGCTATCCCGAGAAGAACTAAAAATATGTACTTGCCTGTCAGCAACGGTTCATCTGTGTTTAGCCAGGCTGGTCGGGAAGTTTCCATGGCGTGTGTTAATGAGTAACTGGAACGGGTGATATATTTGTCGGGAAATCTCAGACTGAGGACACAAATACCGTTGTCGGGCGATTTTTTCGGGCTCCAGTCCGGATGCGGTTATTTACGCTTCGGGTGGATGGGCTCAGAAGGCGAGACCACGCCGTGTGCCGTTCCGTGGTACCGTGCCGCGAAGACTTATCACGACACCCCGGGTACAACCGCTGTATGCAATTGGACCTAGACGGCAATGCAGCGTTAGTCATCGCATCGAGCAGCGGTCTCGGGAAGGCGTCGGCGGCCTCCCTTGCGGAGTCCGGCGTCGACGTGGTCATCAACGGCCGCGACGAGGAGCGCCTCGAGTCGGCCGTCGAGGAGTTGCGCGAGACGGCGACCGGACGGGTCGTCGGCTGTGCGGGCGATATGACCGACGCCGACGACATCGCTCGGATGGTCGAGACCACCGTCGAGGAGTTCGGTCGACTCGACCATCTCGTCACCAGCGCGGGCGGGCCGACGCGGTACGCCTTCGCCGAAACCGAGGACGACGACTGGTACTACGCCTACGACATGCTCGTGATGAGCGTCGTCCGGGCGGTTCGAGAGGCGATGCCGCATCTCATCGAAGCGGAGGGCACAATCGTCAACATCACCTCGATGGTCACGAAGGAGGCGTCTGGCGCCAACGTCCTGTCGAGTTCGGTCCGGATGTGCGTCCAAGGGCTGGCGAAGGTGCTTTCGGAGGAACTGGCGCCCGAGGTCCGAGTGAACTCCGTCCTGCCGGGGCTGTACTACACGCCTCGACGACACGATGCGGGTGAAGCTGGCGTCGACCTCTCGGAGGTACCGCTCGACCGGATGGGCGAGGCCCGAGAGCTGGGCGACGTAGTGGCGTTCCTCTCCTCCGGATACTCCAGTTACCTCACAGGGGCAGCCATCCCCATCGACGGGGGCGCGCTCGACTCGACGCTGTAAGAAACGCCCGACAACTCGCCGGGCTACCCCAGTCTTTATATAATACTGTCTCTATGTATCGATGAGCATGGTAGATAGCAACAAGTTCGACCGTCGGTCAGTCATTAAAACAGTCGGTGCCGGAGCAACCGCGGGGATGCTCGGCCTCGCCGGCTGTTCGGGCAACGGTGGCGGAAACGGGAACGGCAACGGGAACGGCAACGGAAACGGCAACGGCAACGGAAATGGCAACGGTGACGGAAACGGTGGCGGCAGCGAGTCGGTGTCGTGGACCATCGGTACCAGCGGCGAGGAGACGGCAACCCACGCCTCCGGTGTCGCGTTCTCTTCGGTGATGAACGACAACTCCGACCGCATCCAGATGAGCGCCCAGACGACGGGCGGCACCACGGCGAACAACCGCCTCATCGACCAAGGGCAAATCGACATCGCCCAGTCGACGCACAACCTGCTGTGGCGTGCCAACCGTGACGCCGGCCCGTACGCAGACCCGCCAATCGAGAAGACCATCTGTCAGACGTTCTCCTACATGACGCTGGACATCTTCCTCGTCAAGCGACAGGAGGCCTCCGACCTCGAAGGCGTCACTCGTGTCGAGAACCTCCCGGAGGGGACGAGCATCTCCTTCGGTCCGCGCGGGACCAGTGCGTGGGACGCGGCCAACGACGGTCTGAGCATCCTCGGCATCGAGAACTCCCAGGACTACTTCAACGTCAGCACGATGGGACTCGGCGACCAGGCCGACGCGATGAACGACGGCCGAATCGACGTGTGTACGTGTTACACCGCGAATCAGGAGACGCTCATCGGCTGGATTCAGCAACTCGACGCCCAAGTCGACGTCGACGTCCTCGAGTGGGGCATCTCCGAGGACCAAGCGGCCAGTGCCGACGTGCCCGTCTCCGTCGCCGAGGTGCCGGGCGACACGTGGAACCAGGAAATCACCCACGACCCCTACACGGCCCTGCCGCTGGGGTACACGACGGCGATTCCCGCGGAAATCTCCAACGACCTCGTCTACGAGTACACGAAGGTCCTCATGGAGAACGTCCAACCCGTCCGCGACGCCAGCGCGGTTCTCTCGCGACACGGTCCCGACTTCGCGACGGAGTGGCTCCAGCCGTCCGGCGTCCCCGTCCACCCCGGCGCCGAACAGTACTACAAAGAAAACGACATGTGGGACGAGAGTCTCACCACCCTCGACGAGTTCGAAGGCTGAGTCCCGGACCGTTCGACGCGTAGCGACTCGTTTTTTGACAGCTACTCCCGCAGCGACCGGTGAGTTATTGTAGCCGTCCGTGTATCTGTGTGTATGGCTGACACAGACGTAGCAGTCGTCACCGGTGGGAGCGGCGGTATCGGACGCGCAACTGTCGAAGAACTCGCCGAGGACCACGACGTAGTCGTCCACTATTTCAGCGACGAGGCCGGTGCCGAGGCGGCCGTCGAGGCGGCCACCGACGCCGGCAGCGAGGCAATCGCGGTTCAGGCCGACGTGAGCGACCGCGAGTCGGTCGCCGCCCTCTTCGAGGAGGCGCGCTCGGCGTTCGGCGGCGTCGACACCCTCGTCAACAACGCGGCCGCGCCGCCGGAGCGAGGGTTCGAGGAACGCACTGCCGAGAGCATCGACCGGATGGTCAGGGTGAACGTCAACGGCGTCATGTACTGTGCGCAGGAGGTCGTCGGCGAGATGGCCGACCGTGGCTACGGCCGCATCGTCAACGTCGCCTCGACGGCCGGTCTCCACGGCAGTCCCTCCGACCCCGTCTACGGCGCGACGAAGGCAGCCGTCGCCGGCTTCACGCGCTCGCTGGCGAAGGGTTACACCGAAGACGGCATTCTGACGAACGCGGTGGCGCCGTCCGTGACCGACACGCCCCTGCTCTCGAAACAGCGCCGGGAGGAGGCCGCCGAACTGTTCCCTCAGAACCGCATCGCCGACCCCTCGGAGGTCGCCGACGCGATTCGGTTCCTCGTCTCGAACTCCTACGATTCGGGGAAAGTCATCGAAGTCGCGGGCGGTCGGTACCTCTAGCGGTGCGAAAGGTTGATTCTCCTGCCGGGCGACCGGTAGCACATGACTGGTCATAGCACGAGCACCGTCCAGCAGTTCGAGTTGTTCATCGACGGCGAATCCGCCCCGGCCGCATCCGGCGAGACGATACCGATAGTCGACTCCGCGACCGAGGCGGCCTTCGCCGAAGTCGCCGCCGGCGGCGCAGACGACATCGACCGCGCGGTCGCCGCCGCCGAGGCGTCGACGACCGAGTGGCTCGGAATGTCGCCGCCGGAGCGCGGGCGCGTCCTCAATCGGGCGGCAGCGCTGATTCGGGAGAACAAGGATTCCCTCGCGGAGTTGCTGACGCGGGAGAACGGCAAACCCATCTCGCAGGCTCGCACCGAAATCGAGGTGGGGGCACGCTACTTCGAGTACTACGCCGGCGCGACCGACAAGATTCAGGGCGAGACGATTCCGCTCGGCCGGGAGTACGTCGACTTCACCATCCGAGAGCCGCTCGGCGTCACCGGCCACATCGTGCCGTGGAACTTCCCGGTGTCGCTGTTCGCCCGGAGCGTCGCGCCGTCGTTGGCCGCCGGCAACGCCGTCGTCGTGAAATCCGCCGAACAGACGCCGCTGACCTCCGTCGAACTCGGGAAACTGCTCGACGAGGCGGGCGTCCCCGACGGCACCATCAACGTCGTTCCCGGCTACGGCGCCGACGCCGGCGCCGCACTGACGACCCACGCCGGAGTCAACGCCATCGCCTTCACGGGGTCGGTTCCGACCGGCAAGGAGGTCGCTGCGACCGCCGCGCGCCAACTGAAACACGTCCACATCGAGGCCGGTGGAAAGAACCCGAACGTCGTCTTCCCCGACGCCGACCTCGAAGACGCCATTGAGGGGACGCTGATTTCGATTTTCACTCGGAACGCTGGACAGGTGTGCTCGGCGGGCGACCGCCTGCTCGTCCACGAGGACATCCACGAGGAGTTCCTCGACCGACTCGTCGAGGCCGTCGAGGACCTGACGATGGGCCCCGGACTGGAGGACCCCGACGTGGGTGCGTTGGTCTCCAAAGAGCAGTACGAGAAGGTCCGCAGCTACGTCGACGTCGGCAAACAGGAGTTGGGCGAACCGGTCGTCGACGGCGTGCCCGACGACGCCGAGGAGTCGACCGGCTACTTCGTCGGCCCGACGATTTTCGACGACGCGAACAACGACCTCCGCATCGCGCGCGAGGAGATCTTCGGGCCGGTGCTCGCAGTGATTCCGTTCGCGACGGAGGAGGAAGCACTCGAAATCGCCAACGACAGCGACTACGGGCTGTCGGCCGGCATCTTCACGAACGACCTCGAACGCGCCCACCGCTTCGCCCGTGATGTCGTCGCCGGGCAGGTGTACGTCAACGAGTGGTTCGCCGGCGGCGTCGAGACGCCCTTTGGCGGCCACCGCGACAGCGGCTTCGGCCGCGAAAAGGGGCTGGAGGCCCTCGACCAGTTCACCACGACGAAGAACGTCTGTCTCAGTATCGGCGAGTAACGCGGCTTATCGGTTCTCGTACTCCGGTTCTCTGTCTTCGAGGAAGGCGTTCGCTCCCTCTTTCTGGTCGTCGGTGCCGAACAGGAATGCGCCGGCGAGTCGCTCGTACTCCAGACCCGCGTCGATGTCGAGGCTCCGCCGGATGGACTCCTTGGCGAGTCGCTGGGCGACCGGCGCCTTCGAGGCGAGGTCCTCGGCCATCGCGCGGACTTCGTCGTCGAACTCCTCGTCGGTGTAGACGTGATTCGCGAGGCCGATTTCCTTCGCGTAGTCGGCGTCGATGACGCGGCCGGTGAGGATGAGTTCGCTGGCGATGCCGGCCCCGACGACCTGGACGAGTCGCTGGGTACCGCCGCCGGCGGGGATGACGCCGATGCCGACCTCCGGGAGGCCGAACTTCGCGTCCTCGGTCGCCAGTCGGATGTCGCAAGCCAGCGCGATTTCGGTACCGCCGCCGAGGGCGTAGCCGTCGACCGCCGCGATGGTCGGCTTGTGGAGGTCCGCGACGTAGTTGTACAGCCCCTGGGCGTACTTCTCGCCGTACTCCATGCCGTCCATGTGGTCGAACTCGGCGAAGGAGTCGATGTCACCGCCGGCGATGAACGAGCCGTCGCCGGCGCCCCGAAGCACGATTGCACGCACCTCGTCGTCTTCGCCGACCTCTTCGAAGGCCTCGTACAGCGCCTTCCGGGTCGGGATGTCCATCGCGTTGCGCTTCTCCGGTCGGTTGACGGTCACGGTCGCGATGCTGTCGTCTCGGTCGATGAGCACTCTGTCTGCCATCGTTCGGTAATTGCGGTACGGCCATATAATTCTTCGTTAGCACTCCCCACGCGAAGGGGAATTTATTTGGCCTCACGCTGGCCTTCTCTCAGTACTCGATGAAACCCCGTTGGCAGACGCTGTGGATAATGTTCGCCATCCAGGTCGTCGGCAGCCTCACCTTCCTCACGCTCACCGTCCTGACGCCGTTCGTCAAGAGCGATTTCGGCGTCACGACGACCGAAATCGGTCTCCTCGTGACGCTGCTGTACGCCGGCTACTTCTCGTCGGTCACCACCGGTGGCATCGTCACCGACTACGCCGGTGAACGGTTCGCCCTCGGTGTGGGGCTGGCGCTCATCGGCTCGATTTCACTGCTGTTGAGCGTCCTCCCGACGTTCTGGACAGTGGCTGGGGGTGCATACGTCGTCGGATTGGGGTACGGAACCGTCCCCTCGGGGACCAACAAGGGCATCTTCGATTGGTTCCCGACCGACCAGCGCACCATCGGCATCAGCATCAAACAGACTGGCGTGATGCTCGGTGGCGCCGCGGGTGCAGCGTTCCTGCCCGCAATCGCGTCGGTGTTCGGGTGGCGAACCGCCGTCCGGGTCGTCGCGGTGACGACGATACTGATGCTCGGAGCCATCTATCTGTACTCGCCGAAGACGGAACCGTCCGGGCGACGTGTGCCGTCGGCAACGCGCGTTCTCGACCAGCATCGACGGATACTCCGGCTCGCGGCGACCCGGGACGTCTTCCCGTTCTTGGTCAGCGGCGTGCTGTTCGGTGCGACGCAGTTCACGCTGATGGCCTACATCGTGCTGTATCTCACCGAGAGCCTGCTTCTCGCGCCGGCTATCGCGGGACTGGTGTACACGGGGATGCAACTGATGGGGATGGGGTCGCGAATCGGCTTCGGATTCCTGACTGACTCCTATTTCGTGGGGAGCAAACACCTCGTCCTCGCCGGTATCGGCATCGTCGGCTTCGTGTTTTATGTCCCGCTGTTGGTTCTCTCACCGGAGACGGAGTTCTCGCTGGCTCTGGTCGTGTTGCTCTGTGTCGGTGCCGTCTCGCTGGGGTACAACGGCGTGTATCTCACGATGGCCAGTGAGGTCATGGACGGCGACGAAGCGGGAACGGGAACGGCCATCGGCGTCGCGGCCATCATGATTGGCGCGGTCGTCTCACCGCCCATCGTCGGCGTGGCAATCGACGCGACGGGCGGGTACGGCCTCCCGCTGGCGACGCTCGGGCCCGTGACGCTGTTGGCAGGTATCGCGGCGTTCTTCGGCGTCGAGGGCGGGGACGAAGCGGCCTAAAATAGGGGGCGAGCGGTCAGTTCAGCGGGAGCGGGTCGGGGTCTTCGTACCCCTTCAGCAGGTTCCGGGCGATGGTTTTCAGTTGGACCTCGGAGGGACCTTCGCCAATGCGGCGCACCCGGGACTCCCGGAGCCACCGTTCCAGCGGGAGGTCGCCGTCGACGCCGGCGCCGCCGTGTATCTGGACCATCCGGTCCAGCACCGTCCACAGCGTCTCCGTCGTCTGGTACTTCGTGATTGAGGCCGCATGGCGGATGTCCTCGCCGTCGTCGAAGCGCTGGGCGGCGTGGTACACCGAGTACTTCGCGGCCTGGTAATCGACGGCGGACTTCGCGATTTTCCACTGGATGGCCTGCTTGTCGGCGAGTTTCTCCTCGCCGACGACGCGGTCGTTGGCCCAGTCGATACCCATCCGGATGGACTGGTCGATGGGTCCCAGCGAGTTCGCGGCGTACAGCACGCGCGATTCGCCGAGACACTGCTTTGCGATGCCGAGGCCGCCGCCGACCTCGCCGAGGACGTTCTCGTCGGGCACGCGCACGTCGTTGAGTCGCACCTCGAAGGGGTACTCCGGTCGGATGACCGGCATCGACCGCATCGAGACGCCGTCGCTGTCGGAGGGGACGAGGAACGACGTGATGCCGTGGTCGTTGATGTCGTCGTCTTTCGGCTCGGTGCGGGCAAAGAGGATGATGAAATCGGAGTCACCCGCCCACGAGATGTAGTGTTTCGTGCCGTTGATGACCCACTCGTCGCCGTCCTTCTCGGCGCGCGTCTCCATGCCGCGGGGGTCGGACCCGGCCGCGGGTTCGGTGAGGCCGAAACAGCTCTGCTTCTCGCCGTCGATACACGGCTGGAAGAACTCCTCGATTTGGTACTCGTCGGCGTTTTCGAGGTATGCGGCCGGTTCGCCGACGGTCAGTCCCGGACCGAGTTCGATGACGCCGAGGCCGGCCTGATACAGCCCCATCCGGTGTTTCGACAGCTCTTCGAGGACGACACACCGCTCGACGAGGCTGAGGCCACCGCCACCGTACTCCTCGGGGACGCCCATCGCCCAGAAGCCGGATTCCTTGGCCTTCTCCCGGAGGCGCTTCCGGTCCTCCTCGGGAATCTTGATGGGGTGGGGGCGAACGTTGTCCGTGAGTTCGGGATTCTCGGGGTCGAGGTCGTGGTATCGCTCGATTTCGTCCGGCAGGTCGTTGAGGATCGGTCGGAACTCCTCGTCGACGAACCGCCGAACCTCCCGGCGAAGCATCTTCGTTGCGTTAGAGAATTCTAGCTCCATGCGTCTGCTACCGGGAGAGTGTAAGCGGAAATCCGATGTAAGTGTTTGGGTACCAACGCCCAGCGGGACGGGACTCCGATTCGGGGTGGGTTGCTCCGGACTTTCGGCTACTGGTAAACGATGTCGAGTTCGATTTCGTTGCAGACGCCGAGGATGTTCTCGGGCAACTCCTTGGTGAACTGTTCGCCGTGCATCCGGTGGGCCGGCCCGGAGACGCTTATTGCGCCGACGACGGTGCCGTCCGGTTCCCGTACGGGAGCCGCCGCCGCACGCAGTCCCTCGATGTGTTCCTCATAGTTGAACGCGTAGCCGCGCTCTCTGACCTCCGCTAACTCCTCGAAAAGGGCGTCCTCGTCGGTGATAGTGTTCGCTGCCAGCTCCGGGAGACCCTTCTCGTCGATGATTCGCTCGACTTCTTCGCGGTCGGTGAACGCCAGAATGGACTTCCCGGCGGCCGTGGCGTGGAGCATGTGTCGGCGGCGTCCGAGCCTGCTGCCGGTGCTGACGGCGTGTTCGCCTTCGGCGATGCGGACGTAGACGCAGTCACCGTGTTCACTGATGACGAACTGGACGCGCTCGCCGGTGCTGTTGGCGAGGGCCTCGATGCGGGGTTCGACCATCCCGTACACCTCGTTGCGGTATTTGACGTGCTCGCCGAGGTCGAGAAACCGGAAGCCGAGCTGGTACGTTTCGTCCTCTTTGACGATGTAGCCGGCGTTTTCGAGGGTTTCGAGGTGGCTGTGGACGGTGCTCTTCGGCCAGTCGAGCTCGTTCGCCAGCTGGGTCACCCGGGCGCCCTCGAAGTCCTTCAGCAACTCGAGGATGCGAAGCGTCTTCCTGACCGCCCCGACCTCGTTTCCGCGTGTGCGGTGTTTTGCCATGTCTTCCCCTTTCATCCCGAAGCAAATAAAGTTCATCATCGGTGAACGACTAACGTGATATTTGCCTGTACTGTCCGCACCCGTACGTCCCGAATCGGCCCCCTCGAATAACAACACTATGTTTGTTATGCCCACCACAATAACAAACATAATACTGTTATCGAAATACGTACGGACCGTCGGTTCCGTGAGCCTCGAACGGACGATGCCCGTTCAGCGATACCGAACGCGTGTGTTGGACGTTCACATCTTCTCGAAGTTATCCTGACCGGAACGCTTATTCGGCCATGTGTGTCACTCTACCTCATGAGGAAGCTCGATAAAGCGATAGTAACGTGTGCAGTGACGGGTGCCATCCACGTGCCGACCATGTCGCCGCACCTGCCGATAACGCCCGACGAAATCGTCGAGGAGGCGGTCGGGGCTGCCGAGGCGGGCGCCAGCATCGTCCACCTCCACGTCCGAGACCCCGAAAACGGCGAACCGACCTCGGACCTCGAGTTGTTCCGTGATGTGGCCGAACGCGTCAAGGACCGCTGTGACGCCGTCGTCCAGCCGACGACCGGCGGCGCGCCGACGATGACCGTCGAGGAGCGAACCGCCGTCGTCCCCGAACTGGAACCCGAGATGGCCTCCTGTAACATGGGGTCGATAAACTTCGGGCTCTACCCCATCCTCGACGCCTTCGAGGAGTTCAAATACGAGTGGGAGACGGAGTATCTCGAGGGGACTCGCGACCTCATCTTCCCGAACTCCTTCGAGTCCCTCGAAACGATTCTGCCGATGTTCGAGTCACACGGCACGAAGCCGGAACTGGAGTGTTACGACGTTGGCCACCTCTACAATGCCAAGCACTTCGTCGACCGCGGCATCCTCGAGACGCCCATCCACATCCAGTTCGTGATGGGGATTCACGGCGGCATCAGCGCCGACCACGACCACCTGCTGCACCTGGTCGACACCGCCGAGAAACTGTTCGGCGACGAGTTCTCGTTTTCGGTCATCGGTGCCGGCCGCATGCAGATGGCCCTCGGCACCACGGCGGTCAGCATGGGCGGACACGCCCGCGTCGGCCTCGAAGACAGCCTCTACATCCGGAAGGGCGAACTCGCCGAGAGCAACGCCCAGCAGGTCGAGAAGATGGTCGATTTGACCAAAGAGGTGACCGGCCGCGAAATCGCCTCCCCCGACGAAGTCCGGTCGTTCCTCGATTTGAAGGGACAGGAGAACGTCGCGTTCTGACCCCTACAGTTAAGCACACACCGAATCTATCCACGCTTCAGCATGTCCGACAACAAGTTCACCGTCGATGGCTCGAGTGCCATCGTCACCGGTGCGTCCAGCGGTATTGGCCGACGAATCGCCGAGGGCTTCGCCGCCCAGGGCGTCGACACGACCATCTGTTCCCGCGAGCAGGACAACGTCGACCCCGTCGCCGAAGAAATCAACGACGGCGACGCGCCGGGGCGGGTTCTCCCAATCGAGTGTGACGTACGGGACCGCGACTCCGTCGAGGCGATGGTCGAGACCACCGTCGAGGAGTTCGGCGGTCTCGATGTCCTCGTAAACAACGCCGGCGCCGTCTTCAAATGTGATTTCAACGACCTCAGCGAGAACGGCTGGAAGACCATCGTCGACATCAACCTCCACGGCGTGTTCAACTGCACCCACGCCGCCCGCGAGGCGCTCCAGGACGGCGGCGGGTCGGTCGTCAACATCTCCAGCGTCCGGAGCCAGGAGGCCGCCCCTCACGAAACCCACTACGGTGCCGCGAAAGCCGGCGTCAACAACCTCACGAAATCGCTGGCCAGCGAGTGGGCCTCGGATGGCGTCCGCGTCAACTGCGTCGCGCCGGGCTTTATCGCCACGCCCGGTGCGGTCACCGCCGGCGACACCGACCCCGCCGACATCGACCGCTCGGAAGTGGACCGAAAGACCGGAACGACGGCCGAAATCGCCGACGTCGTCGAGTTCCTCGCCAGTCCGGCGGCGTCGTTCATCGACGGGGAAATCCTGACCGTCCGGGGCGTTCCACCGCACTCCGAGGACCCGAAGTAAGCCATGACGAACGCACCCGAGACGGCCTCCGAGCGAGTCGTCGCCGAGACCGGCCTGCTGTCGTGGCTCGGCGTCTTCATCGAGTCCGAAGCGGAGGGCCGCGCCGTACTCGGCCTGCCCCACCGCGCGGAACTCACGAACCCCAACGGCGATACGCTCCACGGTGGCGTTCTCGCGACGCTTTTGGACAACGCTGCTGGCACCGCACTCCGAACGGTGCTCGAGGACCCCGACACGGCGCTCTACGCCACGACCGAAATGAACCTCTCGTATCTCCGGCCGGCGACCGGCGACCTGCGGGCGGAAGCCCGCGTCCGGCGTCACGGGCGCTCGCTCGTCGTCATCGAGTGCGATATCGACTCCGAGCGCGACCCCGGCGAGTGGACCACCGTCGCCGTCGGCCGCGCCTCCTACTACGTCGACGAAAGCGGGACGTGAATCAGTCGAGGTAGCTCTTCTCTAAGGCCCGAACGAGGTTCGTCGCGAGTTCGTTCACCGGTACGTCGACGCCCTCCTCGTGGGCGATGTCGACGATAGCGCCGTTCACGTCGTCGATTTCGGTCTTCCGTTCGGCCCGAACGTCCTGCAGCATACTGGAGTAGTGTGAGTGTGACTCCTCGCAAGTGGTGACGACCTCTTCCATCGGGTCGTCCATCGGGATGTCGATGCCGCGGCACTCGGCGACGGCTTCGGCCTCGGCGACGATTTGCTCCATCAATTCCCGCGTCTCCGGCGTCGCGACGAGTTCGCCGTTCGAGAGGTGTGTCAGCGCCGCCAGCGGCTTGATGGGGAGGCTCATCAGCTGTTTGGCCCAGATGTACGCTCGCGGGTCGTCGACCAACTCGACGGGGAAGCCGGCGTCCTCGAGGGCGGACTCGATTCGGCGTGCACCAGCGTCGTTCGTCCCACCGAACGTCGAAGGACCGCCCGATGTCACGCGAACGTATCCCGGCTCCTCGGCGACGGCGCCCTGATACGTCACGCCTGCGAAGGCGCGGTCTTCCCCGACGACGTCGAGCAGTCTGTCGTAGTGTCTGAGACCGTTCTGCAGCGACAGCAGGTCGGTCTCGGGACCGATACAGGCGGCGTGTTCGGCCAGCGCCGCCTCGGTCTGGTGGGATTTGACAAAGACGATTGCGAAGTCAACGGGGCCGACCTCGCTGGCGTCGGTCGTCGCCCTGACGGCGATGTCGGTCGTCTCGCCGTCCTCGCTCTCGATTGTCAAGCCCTCTTCGTTCAACCGGTCGACGTACGACTGCCGGTAGTGCAGGAGGTGGACGTCGTGGCCGCTCTCGGTGAGGCGGCCGCCGAACAGACAACCGAGGGCGCCGGCGCCGATGACCGCGATGTTCACGGACATCGCCCCCAGCGGACGGCTGTACGTTGGTTCATACGCGTTCGTCGCGTCCTGTGCATAAATAAGTTGAGCGCCGCGGGCCCGTCGTGAAACGGAACTGACCTGTCCCAGAGGGCTTAATACTCGTGGCAAGAATACACACACCCCGAGGACAACAGATGGACACTCAGCACCCCGTCGCCGGCGCGTGGGACACACACGTCCACGCGGGACCGGACGTAACCGACAGAAAGCACGACATCGTGGAACTCGCTCGGCGCGCCGCCGATGCCGGCATGGGTGGATTGGTTCTCAAGAACCACCACGCCCCGACGACGATGGCGGCGGCGCTCGTCGAGCGGGCCTGCGATTCCGACATCCGTCTCGCGTCGACGGTCGTTTTGAACCGCTCGGTCGGCGGCATCAACATCGACGCCGTCATCGCCGCCGCCCGGATGGGTGCCAGTCGCGTCGAACTCCCGACGATGACCGCCAAACGGAACATGCTCGAACAGGGCGAACCGAAAACCATCGACCTGCTGAACGGGAACGACGAACTGAAAGACGGCGTCTGGTCGGTGATTTCGGAGACGGTAAACGACGGGATGGTCGTCGGGACGGGTCACATCGGCGTCGAGGAGGTCGAGGCCGTCGTCGACGCCGTCACGGAGGTCGACGGCGAGGTCATCGTGACGCACCCGGAGTTCCACGCCGCCCGCGACGGCGTCGGTCTCACTCCCGAACACCAGGCTCGACTGGCCCGCGATGGGGTGTACTTCGAACGCTGCTCCATCGTCTCCGACGAGACCGTCCGGGAGTTGTTCCTTCCGGAGGCTCCGGAGGCGGCCCACGACGCCTTCGCCGACGGCGCGATGTTCGACGAAATCGTCGCCGGCATCGAGGCGACGGGTCCCGAACACAACCTGCTTTCGACGGACTACGGCCAACCGGGTCGGATGTCGCCACCGGACGCGCTGGCGGCGTTCCACGCCGACCTCGAAGCCGCCGGCATCCCGCGTGCCGACATCGAGCAGATGGCGCGGGACAACCCAGAAACCATCTTCGGAGGTGCCTGACCGTGGACGTCAGCCTGATGGGGCTGACGCAACACCCCGGCGACCGCGACCCCGAGACGTGTCTCACCGAGTTGCTCGAACAGGCTCGAATCGCCGAATCGAGCGGCTTCGAGGGATTGTTCGTCGGCGAACACCACTTCACCGACGACATCTACTTCGACAACTTCCAGACGCTCGCCCGTCTCGCCGCGGAGTTCGACGGCGACGTCCGCGTCGGGACGAGCGTCTGTCTGTTGCCGCTGCACAACCCCGCGCTGGTCGCCGAGCGCGTCGCCACGCTCGACGTGATTTCGGGCGGAAACGTCGTTTTCGGTGCCGCCGCCGGCTACCGCGACGCCGAGTTCGACACCGTCGGCGTCGACAAGGCCGAACGCGCCGGCCGCGTCACTGAAGGCGTCGAAATCCTCCGGGCGCTGTGGAGTGAGGACGACGTCTCCTACGACGGCGACCACTACGCCTTCGAGGACGTGACGCTCCGCCCGCGTCCGGTACAGGAATCCGGGCCGCCGATATGGCTCGGCGGGTCGGCACCCTCGGCCGTCCGGCGGGCCGCCGCTCTCGGCGACGCGTGGCTCATCGACCCCGTCTCGCCCGTCTCGAAACTGAAGAAGGCCGTCGGGCTCTACGAGCGCGAACTCACCGAGGAGCCGTCCTGCCGGCCGATTCGACGCGACGTGTACGTCGCCGAGACGACCGAGAAAGCCATCGACACCGCCGCGCCGTACATCCTCGACAAGTTCGACTCGCTGTCGGAGTGGGGCATCATCGACGACGACGGCGAGGATTTGAGCAGACGGGAGCGCTTCGAGCGAGTCAGCGAAGGTCGGTATCTCATCGGCACGCCCGATGAGGTGGTCGCCGACCTCGAATCGCTTAACGAGACCCTCGGCGTCGACCACCTCGTCGCCCGCGTCCAGTGGCCCGGAATGGACCACGAACGCGCCGTCGACGCCATCGACCTGCTCGGAGAGGAGGTAATCCCACGCGTCGCCGACCTGTGATTCGGGACAAGGTATAAGGAGTCCTCCGACGAGTTCGATACATGGAACCCGCTCGCTCAGTGCTGTTCATTCCCGGGAATCGTGAGGGCTGGGTCGAAAGCGCCCACGAGAACGACGCCGACGTCATCATCCTCGATTTGGAGGATTCGGTCCCACCCGAAGAGAAGGAGGCCGCCCGCGACATCGTCGCCGAACACCTCCCGAAACTCCACGCCGAGGGCCAGCGCGTCCACGTCCGCGTCAACGCCCACCCCAACGCAAGCGAGGGCTTCGCCGAACACGATTTCGAGGCCATCGCCTGTGAGGAACTGGAGGCGATAACCGTCCCGAAGGTCCGGGAACCGAACGACATCGAACGGCTCGATACGGTGTTGACTCACATCGAGCGCCGGGAGGGCCTGGAGGTCGGCGGCATCGAGTTGACCGTCAGCGTCGAAACCGCCCAAGCGATGCGGCAGGTGTACGAACTCTGTGAGGCTGCCGACCGGGTCGGCACCATCGGCTGTGGCGCCGTGAAAGGCACCGACACGAACCGCGCGCTCGGCTTCGAGTGGACCGGTCCCGGACGGGAGGGACTGGAGACGCTGCACCTCCGCGAACAGGCGCTGATGGACGCTCGCGCCGCAGAAATCGAGTTCCCGCTCGCCGGCACCTACGTCGACGTGGGTGACATCGAGGGACTCCGGAAGGACATGCAGTTCTCCCGGGAGATGGGCTACACCGGCTATCTCGTCATCCACCCCTCCCACGTCGAACACGCCAACGAAATCTTCCTACCCGATGCCGACACCGTCGAGTACTGGGTGGGTGCGATGGAGGCGCTACTGGAGGCCGAAAACGAGGGCAAAAGCGCCGTCCGGTATGAAGGTGACATGATAGACATCGCCAACATCGAGACCGCTCGCCGCTACATCGAGTACGCCGAAGCGTTCGCCGACGACCTCGACGTCGACTTCGGCGATGTCGACTTCTCGGAGTTACGACCGGAGTAAAACGACGACGAAACAACGTACCATGACAGAACGATTCAACGACCCAACGACCGCCCACGACCAGAAACGCCGAGCACTCAGTCCGTACCTCAAGTTCGTCCGGAACCTCGACCCCGAGACGAGCCTCGAGACCCGCATCGAACACATCGCCTACGACGTCTTCGAGGACGGCATCGACTGGCTCGTCGACGCCCTGGGAGCCGCCGACGTCTCCGCCGGCGTCTCCGTGCCGGCGATACACCTCGAAGACGAGGCCGTCCGCGACGGCGTCGGCCGACTCCTCGAGTCGGGCGCCGAAGTTGTCGTCCACGGCTATCGGCACACCTCCTACATGGAGACGCCCTACGAGACGGTCGACGAGGAACTGACGGCCATCCTCGACCGTTTCGAGGCGGACCTCGACGCTCGACCGACGGGCTTTCACATCCCGTTCATGCGATGCAGTTCGGGAACCGTTCGAGCGGCCGAAGAACACGGCATCGAGTGGATAGTCGGCGCCGAACCGTCCGGCGTCGATACCTCGATTACGTTCCTCCAACCCGAATCGCCCTACGACCTCCAGTTGTTCGAGCGAGGCCACGACGGACCGGCAGTCACCGACCGGATGGCGGCGGCCGCCGAGGACGGGTCGCTGTTGCTGTCTCACCCGAACATCCACGCCGTCCACGGCGCACGCGAGTCGTTCGCGTCGTTCCTCGAGGCGGAGTCGTTCGCCACACCGAGCGCCGTCGCGGCCGGCGAGGCTGACCGACCGGGACTGCTCCTCGATTTGTTCCCGCCGTTTCAGGTACGATGACGGTGCGAATCGCCTTCGTCGTCTACGACGGCCTCACGGCGCTCGACTTCGTCGGTGCCTACGACCCCATCACGCGGGTCGGGACGATGGGCTTTCGGGAGGACGTCGAGTGGGAGGTCTGTGGCCTCTCGCCGACGGTGACGGCGACGGGTGGGCTCACCTTCGAAACGACGGTGACCGACGAACCGCTCGACGGCTACGACGCAGTCGTCGTCCCCGGCGGTATCGGTACGACGCTTCCCGACGACGACCACCCGGTCGTGTCGTGGCTCCGAACTGCTGAGGACTGTCGGTACAAGATTTCGGTGTGTACGGGGTCGTTACTGCTGGCTGCCGCCGGCCTCCTCGATGGTCGTCGGGCGACGACCCATCCGAGCGCCTACGAGGCGCTCGCCGAACGCGCTGCGGTAACCGAACGGCGCGTCGTCCGCGACGGCGACGTGATAACTGGTGGCGGCGTGAGTTCGGCGGTCGACGTGGGACTGTACTTCGCGGAACTGCTCACCGACGCCGGCACGCGTGACCGCATCGCAGAGCAGATGGACTACCCACACTACCGCGACGACACCGGCGTCTCGTAGGCGTGACTACGCCCCCTCGAGGAACCGCTGGGAGACGTATCGCTGGAGGTACATGCCGACAGCGCCGGTCACGAGTAACACCGCGCTGACGAGATACGCCGTCGAAACCGACCCCAGCCCTCGCTCGACGAGCCGCTCCGGGAAGACGAAGCCGTAGAGGCCGGCCATGAGCAGGAAGCCGGCAACGAAGCCGGCGAGGATGACCGCCATCCGGGCACCGCGACGGAGCGTTTCGGAACTGACCATACGACGCTACTGGTCGCCGACCCGGTTAATTATACCGCTCGAACGGTTCCGTAACTATCCCCGTTCTCAACATATTTATGTGTTCGTGCGGGATGGGTCGGTAGTGATGCAGGAGTTCCCAGTCCGAGACATCGACACGCGAGTGAGCAGCCGTATCGTCAAATCCGCCGTCACGCCCCGCCCTATCGGGTGGGTTTCGACGACGAGCGACGACGGCGTCGACAACCTCGCGCCGTTCAGCTGCTACAACTACATCAGTTCCGACTACCCGACCGTGATGTTCAGTTCGAAGGTCAAAGACGGCGGCAAGCCGAAGGACACCGCCCGAAACGTCGCTTCGAGTGGTGAGTTCGTCGTCAACGTCGTCACCGAGGACCTCGCCGAGCGCATGGACCGTACATCGGCGGAGTTGCCGCCGGAGGAAAGCGAGTTCGACTTCGCGGAACTCGACCGCGCGGAGTCGACCCACGTCACGCCCCCACGGGTCGCCGACGCGCTCATCAGCATGGAGTGTACGGCCATCGAGTCGCTCGACATCCATGACCGCGGCGTGTTCTTCGGCGAAGTCGAGACGTTCCACATCGCCGACGAGGTACTCGAAGACGGCAAGGTCGAGATGGACCACCTCGACACCGTCGGCCGCCTCGGCGGCCCCTACTACACCAGCGTCAACCGGATGGAGATGACCCGGGAGTTCTGACGCCTATCGCCCCTCAAAAGACGGGTCGCGGGATTCGAGGAACGCCGCCATGGCTTCAGTCTGGTCGTACGTGTCGAAACAGGCGGCGATGGTTTCGAGGCTGGCGTCGACGCCCGATTCGACGCCGTTGGAGCGCAGTCCACGAAACACCCGCGTCTGCATCTGGACGACGAGCGGGCTCTTCTCGGCGAGTCGCCCGACGAGGGCGTCGATTTCCGCCTCGTACTCCTCGGGCGCGACGGCGTCGTTGACCAGTCCGATGTCTTCGGCTTCGGTCCCCGATATCACCTCGCCGGTGTAGACGAGTTCCTTCGCCTTCTGGAGGCCGACGAGTCGAACGAGGAGACCGCCCTGAACCCCGGTGACGAGACCGATGTCGATTTCCGGCAGTCCGAGACTCGCCTCCTCGGTCGCCAGCCGGAAGTCACAGGACATCGCCAACTCCAGTCCGGCGCCGAGGGCGTACTCGCCACAGCAACACACCGTGACGGCATCGAGGTTCCGTACGGCGTCCATCATCCCGTGGAGGTCCGTCATGACTCCTCGGGCCTCGGTCGTCGAGAGGTCCTTCACCTCGTCGAGCGGGATGCCGGCGGTCAGTCCACCGTCGCCGCCGTCGTCCGAGCCCCGAATCACCAGCACCGACACGTCCGAGGGAACGTCCTCGACCGTCTCCCGAATCGCCGCTATGGTGTCGGTTCCGAAGAGGTTCAGTTCGCCGCTGTCGATGCGGAGCGTTGCCGCGTGGTCGTAGTCGTCTCTGCGAGTCAGCGTGACTGCCATACCGCACGAACGACGCCTCGGAAAATGAAGCTTCGGGCGGTCACTCGGGGTCGAAATTCGGCGAGAACGGCACCAGCGAGTGGTGGTCATTGACCATCACGAGGTCGTCGTCCTGATTGCGCAACTCCTCGTTGATGGTGATAAGCCCTCGCCGTCGCCCCGCCTCGCGGTCCTTCTCTCGGATTCGCTTGTCGACGACTTCGACCTCCAGGTGGAGCGTGTCGCCCGGGTAGGCGGGGTTGACGAAGCGCATCCCGTCGCGGCCGTAGGCCACCGGCGTCTCGTAGTCCCAGCCCGGCACGTCGCCCCACAGCGCACTGGAGATGACGATGAGGACCGTGTTCTGGACGAGTAAGTCGTCGAACTCCGTCGTCTCGACGTGTTCGCGGTCGACGTGCATCCGTTCGCCGGCACCGTAGCCGACCGCTCTGAAAATGTCCGTCTCGGTCACCGTCCGGCCGCCGTTCGAACGGCCCGAATCACCGATTTCGAAGTCGTCGAAGTATCGCTTCAGTTCCATCGAAGAGTACTCGATGGTTCGGATAATAAACCCAGCGCCGACTCAGACGAGCGCGTCGGCCAGTTTCTGGATGGGGTGGTCCGGCGACGCCTCGTCGAGTTGGGTCCGACAGGAGGTACCGGGCGCGACGACCGATTCGCCGTCACTCGATTCGAGCTGGTCACGGAGGAGGTCCGCGATGGCCTGACTCATCGAGTAGTGTTCGGCCTCGTAGCCGAACGAGCCGGCCATCCCACAGCAGGTCGAATCGACGGGGTCGACGGCGTACCCGGCGCGCCGAAGCACGCCGACGGCGTGGTGGTCCTTCTTCGTCGCCTTCTGGTGGCAGTGGCCGTGATACGACAGCGATTCCCTGGCCGTCTCGAAATCGAGGGCCTCGTCCAACCGGAACCGGTCGAGGTACTCACAGACGCCGTAGGTGTTGGCCGCGAGTCGTTCGACGCCCTCGCCCGACAGCAAATCGAGGTAATCCGACTGGAACATGACGGCGTCGGAGGGTTCGACCACGACCACGTCCCATCCGTCTTCGACCATCGGTGCAAGCGTTTCGACGTTCGCTCGGGCGTCCTCGCGTGCCTTCTCGACGAACCCCTTCGACAGCGGCGGCCGACCGCTCCCCGGCAGGCCGTCGGGGACGGCGACGTGGATTCCCGCGGCTTCCAGCACCTCGACTGCGGCCTTCCCCACGGCGGGGTCGTTGTAGTTCGTGTAGGTGTCGGGGAAGACGACGACGTGGCGGTCGGCGTCGGCCTCGGAGACGGCGGGGCCGCGGGCCTCGAACCACTCGACGAGAGACTCACTTGCGAACGAGGGAACGTCTCGCTCGCTCGCTATTCCGAGGGTCTTCTCGGCGAGGAATCCTGCCCCGGGCAGGGAGGCGGCGGCGTTGGCCAGCGGCGCGAAGCGACTCCCGAGTGCCGACAACTGGTCGATGTTCGCAAACAGGCGGTCACGGAGGCTCGTGCCGTCACGCTGGTGTTTCTCGTGGAGGACTTCGGTGCGGAGTTTCGCCATGTCGACCTCGCTGGGGCAATCGCGGGCACACCCCTTACAGCCGACACAGAGGTCGAGCACCTCCTCGGTGAACTCATCGGAGAACAGTTCTTCTTCGGGAAGGCCGCCGCTCATCGCCTGCCGGAGCATGTTCGCCCGGCCGCGAGTCGACTGTATCTCCTCGTGAGCGGCCCGGTAGGTCGGACACATCACGCCGCCGGTGGTCGATTGCTCGCCGCGACAGCCGCCACAGCCGTGACACAACTCGACCATCCCCTGAAAGCCGTTGTCGTTGTCCCAGTTCAACTCGGGACTGAAGCCGGATTCGAACCCGTAGTCGGGGTCGAACCGGAGGTTCTCGGTCAGGTCGTGGTCGCCGCAGACGTTGCCCGGGTTGAGCGTCCAGTTGGGGTCGTAGGCGGTCTTGAGGTCACGGAACGCTGCCCAGAGGTCGTCGCCGTACAGTTTCCGGTTCCACTGGGTTCGGGCGCGGCCGTCGCCGTGTTCCCCCGAGACGCTCCCGCCGTACTTGACGACCAAATCGGTCACCCGCTCGGCAATGGCCTCGAAGGCTTCCAGTCCCTCGACACTCTTGGTGTTCACGAGCGGCCGGATGTGCAACACGCCGGGGCCGGCGTGGGCGTAGTAACTGGCGTAGGTGTCGTAGTCGTCGAGAATCTCCTGTACGTCGGCGACGTACTCCGGGAGGTTTCGCGCCGGGACGGCGGTGTCCTCGATGTAGGCGATGTGTTTCTCGTCGGTGGTCCTGCCCAGCAGAATCGGCAGGCCGGACTTCCGCATCTTCCAGAACTTCGCCCGGGTGTCGGCGTCGTGGGCCTCCATCGCCGCGGCGGCGCGGTGGTCGGCGTTCGTCCGGACCCGTTCGTCGGTCGGGTCGGCCTCGCTGTCGGCGGCTGGGACTCGGTCGGCGAGCAGGTCCGCGACCAGTCGTCGCCCCTCGGCGTCGTCGTCGGCGTAGAACTCCACGAGCAACACCGAGTCGGTGCCCTCCGGGAGCATCCCGACCACGTCGGCGAACTCGGCTGTGTCCCGGGCCAGTCCGAGCAACACGTCGTCCATCACCTCGACGGCGGCGGGGTCGTGTTCGAGGATGGGTTCGACATCGGCCAGCGCATCGAGGAGGTCGTCGTAGGTGAGCAGAGCGACTGCCTTCGTGTTCGGAATCGGCTCCAAGGAGACGGTCGCCTCGGTGACGATGGCAAGGGTACCCTCGCTGCCGGCGAGCAGGCGTGCGAGGTTGACCGTCGCGTCGTCGGTGATTTCGCCGTCGTCGCCGCGGGCCTCCTCGACGAGTCGGTCGAAGTTGTACCCCGAGACGTTGCGCTTCAGTTCCGGATAGCGGCGGTCGACGTCCTCGGCGTGGTCGTCGAGGACGGCGAGGACGCCGGCGTGGATTCGCGGCAGGAGGTCGTCGCTGTCGGCGTCGGCGGAGTCGCGCAGTTCGCCGACGGTCACGTCGCCGAAGCGGGTCACGGTCCCGTCGGCCAACACCGCTTCGACCGACTCGACGTAGGCGTCGGTCTTGCCGTAGACGAGCGAGTGGGCGCCAGTCGAGTTGTTGCCGATGGCACCGCCGAGGACGGATTTGTCGCCCCACGCTGGGTCAGGTGCGAACTTCAGGCCCTCGGGTTCCAGCGCCTCGTTGAGCTTTCCGAGGGTGATGCCCGGTTGCGCCGTCACGCGTCGGCCGTCCGAATCGACATCGAGCAGCGCGTCCATGTGTTTGCTACAGTCGAGGATGACCGCTTCGTTGACGCTCTGGCCGGCGAGGCTGGTGCCGCCGCCGCGTGGGAGCACCGCGATGTCGTTTCGGTCGCAGTAGGCGACGACCGCCGCCACGTCGTCGGTCGAGGTGGGGTAGACGACGCCGACCGGCCGCACCTCGTAGGCGCTGGCGTCGGTGGCGTACAGCGTCCGGGTGTAGTCGTCGAGGCGGACCTCGCCGTCGACGAGCGACGATAGCGTCGCCGCCAATTCCGGGCGCTCGACGCCGTCGGACCGATAATCGTAGGTCGAACTCCGAGTCGAGGGGTCCGAATTCGTGTGCTGAGAAGACATTATGTGAGTTCCGATTGTCGTCTCCGTTGCTCGACCCCGCCGGGGTGGGTCCGACCCGTTCGCGTCCTGTCTATCGTTTCCTGCGGTGTCGAGCGCATCGCTATCGGGTTCGCCCTCGAAGCAATTATAGGTTTACCCCGGCCGGAGCGCTCGGTGGCCGACTACCGTGGACGCCGCGGGAAAGATTTATAATGAAATACGGGCCATTTCATCGTGTAACACGATACCAAGCCCTCCGGGTCGACCCGGTGGAATCGGCTGTCCCGCCGACGGAGGGTTCGTAGTCACATGCCGCGGGGCCGAACCGACGACGGACGAGGAGACCACAGCACGACACACTCGACAGTCCCTCATGATTGACCGCACGACCACTCCGAAAGCGCCGTTCGAGGCGATGCAGCGATGGCTCCGCACCGAACGCCGACAGACCGCCGCCGAACTGTCCGCGTTCGACGCGTTCATCGACCGACTCCAGGACGTTCCGACGGGTCGCGTGGCGTCGCCGTCGGGGCCATCGGCGTTGACCGAACGGTCCTCGGGGGGTGGGCTCGCGTCCGTCCGGGAGGCGTACCGCTCGACGGTGATGGACGTGCCACACTACGACGAGGAGTACGACAACAACTTCACCGAGGACGTGACCGAGGAGTTCGGGTCGACAATCGCGACGATACTCGAACGCGGCGGCCCCCTCGACGTACAGACGAAGCGAACGCTCCTCGCGCTCGCGGCCGACTCGCGGTCTCGTCGGGTGACCCTCCTCGACATCATCGACGCCGAGTGTGAATCAATCGAGGCGGCCGCCGAGCGCCTCCGGCCCGTCGCCGAGGAACTGGACACCATGGCGGACGTGGAGTTCCGGGCCGAATCGTTCGGCTCGCTCGACGCGTACCGCGCCCGGCTCGATACGCTAGTCGACCGGTGCGACGCCGCCGCCGACTGCCGACAGAGGGCCCTCCGTGAACACCGAACGACGGCCGCGCTGTCGGAGGGGATTGCCGCCGTTCCGCTATACCTGTATCAGGGGTTCGATTCGACGTTCCCGATTCTCTCCTTTATCGCTGCTCTCGGCGACCGAATCGAGGCGATTCGGTCGGACATCAGCCACGCGGCGAGCCATTACGAGGCCGACCGGGACTCCTATTTCACGGGCGACACCGACACCCGCGGACGAACCGAATCCTAACTCGATGCCATACCTTACTGAAAATTTATATGTATAAGAATATGGTACTTGTCGATAGATTTGGTTTTCCCTATCATCACAAGCCGAAATAAGTGGGCCATTTGGGGCATAAAGACGTAATTAACGATGTATTGATTTTATCTATCTAATAAATCCATCTTTGATAGGAAAAATAGTATAAATAACGAAATTCTACTCAAATATGGTGTAAAATATGTATTTTGGCGGGCATTTTGGGATATTGACAAAAAATTTGTTAGTTTTGATATTCATATATTTTCTATTACTATTGCTATAAAATAACAGAAATATTATAGTTCGATTGAATCTCCCCGAAACTCAAGCCCCCACCGCCCGTCGGTGGGGTATGGACGCCACGGAACTGACCCGGCGTCTCGTCGAGACGCCGAGTCACGAAGACGAATCCGTGCTCGGTGATGTCCTCGCGGCGTGGCTTCGTGACCGCACCGACGCGGCGGTCGAACGCGACGGTTCCGGCAACGTCATCGCCAGACGCAACGCCGGTTCGGGGCCGTCGCTCGCGCTCGTCGGCCACCACGACGTGGTGCCGCCGGACGAGAGCCAACTCACCGACGGCGAGTACGTCGTCGGGGAACGCGACGGCCGCCTCTACGGCCGCGGGAGCGCCGATATGAAGGGGAGTCTCGCGGCCGCGATGGTCGCCTTCGCCGAGGCCGACCCCGCGGGCGAACTCGTCTTCGCCTCCTTCGTCGGGG
>NZ_WPCC01000024.1 GCF_009741925.1 Natronomonas sp. CBA1123 | reverse complement strand
CGCCGGGTCATATGGCATTCAGCACGAACACGCTACCATGACGATTTGCACCACCCATCTCGCTGCTGACGGAACTGTAAGGGGAACCGACCTACTTTCACCACGGGGGGCCGAGTGATGTCCGGGGCGGGACCTCTCTCCGCGGACGAACTGACGCTTCCGGTGAAGCGAACCGAAGGCGACACGCTCGAGGAGCGCCTCACCGGCAACGCCTATCACAACATCCTGCCGGCGCGCTATCTCCGGAAGGACGCCAACGGCGACCCCGTCGAACAGCAGGAGGACCTCTTCGAGCGGGTCGGCAAGAACATCGCCCTCGCCGAGGCCGTCTTCGAGGCCGAGAAACGCGATGTCGAGGTGACGGTCACGCCGGAGCAACTCAAACCCGACCACCCGCGCCGCGACGAACTCGCCGAGGAAGTGTTCGGCAAGGGCGTTTCGGTCGGTGACGAAGCCGAGACGGAGCTCTCCATCTACAACGTCAACAAGTTCGCCTACGAGACGCTGGTCCCCGAACTCCCCGAAGACATCCGGAGCCACGTCGAGGAGAAAGCCGCGGAGTTCCAAGAGGCCATGGAGATGCTCTCCTTCATGCCGAACTCCCCGACCCTGATGAACGCCGGCGACGAACTCCAGCAGCTCTCGGCGTGTTTCGTCGACTCCCCGGAGGACGACATCGACGATATCCACCAGACCGCAAAGGAGGCCGCACAGGTGTTCCAGAGCGGCGGTGGCATGGGGTATGCCTTCTGGCGGCTTCGACCCTACGGCGACGCCGTCGGCTCCACTGGCGGCATCGCCAGCGGCCCGATTACGTTCATGCGAACGTACGACCAGATGTGTGAGACCATCGCGCAGGGTGGTGCCCGCCGAGGCGCCCAGATGGGCGTCATGCGCGTCTCACACCCCGACGTAATTCAGTTCCTCCACGCGAAGAACAAGGACGTCTCCCTCGCCGAGACGCTCCGGCTCAACGACCCCGACGACTTCACGCACAACTCCTTCGCCGAAGCGCTCGAAGAGGCCCGCGAACTCATCGACGACGAGGGTCGTGTCCCCAAACACCTCCGCAACGCCGTCGAAGGCCACCTCTCGAACTTCAACATCTCCGTCGGCATCACCGACGAGTTCATGGACTGTGTGAAAAACGGCGAGGAGTTCACGTTCACGAACCCCCGAACCGGCGAACCCCACGTCGCCACCCCCGAGACGAAGGAACTGTACGACATGTTCGGTCTGGGCGAACACGTCGAGGTCGGCGAGGTGCTGTCGGTCCCCGCCGAGAAACTGTGGAACCACATCGTCGAGGGTGCCCACGAGAACGGTGAACCGGGCGTCATCTACCTCGAACGGGTGAACAAACAGCACTCCTTCGACGTGGAGAAACACCCCGACCACCGCATCCTCGCGACGAACCCCTGTGGCGAACAGCCGCTCGAGGAGTACGAGGCCTGTAACCTCGGTCACATCAACCTCTCGACGCTAGCGGACCTCGAGACGCCCGACTGGCGCGTCTGGCACGCCGAACACGCCGACGAGTACGACTCGACGGAGGCCGCCGTCGAGGCGTTCCTCGAGGAGGCCATCGACTTCGAGGAGTTCGACCGGCGCATCGAACTCGGGACGCGGTTCCTCGAGAACGTCGTCACGATGTCGGACTTCCCGGTGCCGAAAATCGAGGAGAAAGTCCGCGAGATGCGGAAAATCGGCCTCGGCATCATGGGGCTGGCGCAGTTGTACATCCAACTCGGCATCCGCTACGGGAGCGAGGAGGGCAACGAGGTCGCCCGCCAGTTGATGACTCACATCAACCACGGCTCGAAGTGGGCCTCCCACGAACTGGCCGAACAGCGCGGTGCCTTCGACGAGTGGGACAACTCCAAGTACGCCAACCCCACCGAGTACCGCGAGTGGTTCGAGAAACAGACCGGGCTCGACGCCGACGAGTGGGAAGACGGCTTCGCCATCCGCAACCACAACACGACGACCATCGCGCCGACCGGCACGACGTCGATGATTGGCAACACGACCGGCGGCTGTGAGCCGATTTACAACGTCGCCTTCTACAAGAACGTCTCCGACGACGTCCAGGGCGACGAGATGCTCGTGGAGTTCGACGACTACTTCCTCCGCGTGCTGGAGGAGAACGACATCGACGTCGACGCCGTCAAGCAGGAGGCCCAAGAGCAGATGGCGAACAACGCCTTCGACGGCGTCGACGGGCTCTCGACGGTTCCCGACGCGGTCGGCGAACTGTTCGTGACGACCGGCGCCCTCTCGGCGAAGGAACACGCCGGCGTGCAGGTCGCCTGTCAGAAGGGCGTCGACTCGGCCATCTCGAAGACGGTCAACGCGCCCAACGACTCCACGGTCGAGGACGCGAAGGAAGTGTTCGAGTACATCTACGAACACGGCGGGAAGGGCGTCACCTACTACCGCGACGGCACCCGCTCGAAGCAGGTGTTGACGACCCGTGCGAAGAACGCCGAGTTCTCCGACTTGAACGAAGACGAGGCCGCGGCGGCCATCGTCGAGAACATCGAGGAACTGTTCGGCGGCATCGAGGGCTTCCTCGACAACGAAGAGGTCCGTACGGCACTCGAGTCCGACGTGGAGTCGCTAATCGACATCGAGTCGGGCGAGTTCGGCGAGAAACAGCCGCGTCCCGACGTGCTCCACGGCGTCACCCAGCGCATCGACACCGGTTACGGCAAACTGTACGTCAACATCAACGAGGACCCCGCTCGCGAGCGGCCGTTCGAACTGTTCGCCAACATCGGCAACTCCGGTGGCTTCACCGCCTCCTTCACCGAGGCGCTGGCGAAGACCATCTCGACGGCGCTGCGCTCGGGCGTCGACCCCGAAGAAATCGCCGACGAACTGCAGGGCATTCGGTCGCCGAAGGTCGCCTGGGACAAAGGCGAGCAGATTAACTCCATCCCCGACGCCATCGGGACGGCGATGCGCCGGTATCTCGACGGCGACGTGGACAAGGCCTATCCCGACCAGGCCACGCTCGACCAGACGGCCCAGCAGGCCGAAGAGCAGGCCGAGCGAGAACCGCGCGAAGCGCCGGAAACCGACGGCGGTGCGGCGAGTGCCGCCCCCGAGATGGAGTCGAAGGCCTCGCCGAACGACGACGCCTCCGACACGCAGTCGCTCATCGACGCCGGAGAATCCCCCGAGTGTCCCGAGTGCAGCAGTATGACGCTGTACTACTCCGAGGGCTGCAAGACGTGTGAGTCCTGTGGCTGGTCGGAGTGCTGACGTAGACGCTACGGAGCCTTTTTGAGGATATCGCTCCCCGTCCTCGTATGGACGGGGAGCGAAGCGGTCGACGGTGTCCGATGTGTGAGACGCCGATGTACAAGCGTCACTGCAAGTACGTCTGCCCGCAACACGGCGTCGTCGTCGACTGCTCGGACCCCTTCACGTTCTAGAACGCCGTTCCGTCCGAGAGGCGCCTGTAGGCCGGCCCGGAAAGCGCGAGCAGTGCCGCAAGCGCGACGGCGGTGACGACGACGAGCGGGTCGGCGGCGCTTCCGGCGGCGGTTAACTCGCCGGCGGAAGCGCCGAGCAAGACGGCGGCGACGACCCACGGCGCCTCGCCGATGGCCGTTCCCAGAATGTAGGGGCGCAGCGGCACCTCGGCCAGTCCCGCGCCGTAGGAGACGGGGTCGGTCGGCAGCGGCGCGAGTCGAACCGCGATGACGCCGCGGAGGTCGCCGGCGGTCTTCCGGACGGCGCCGCCGGCGTCGCCGACGCGGGCCAGCAGGCCGGCGTCGTGGCCGAGATACCCCGCCAGTCCGTAGGCGGGTAGCGTCGTCACGACCGCACCGGCGAGGGCGACCGGAATCGCCGTCGGCCCGTAGAGGTAGCCGAGGAGTATCGACAGCGCGCTGATGGGCCACGCCAACAGCGGTCGAACGAGATACAGCACGAGGAGCGCGACGCCGAGAACCACGGGTCGTGAGGCGAGCGCCTCGGCGTGGACGAACAGCCGTTCCGGGGGAACCGTCAGCGCGGCGGTGGCGGCGACGACACAGACGACGGCGATGCCAGCCACCTGACGGGCGGTCGCGCGCTTCACGTCGGCGGGAAGCCACCGGGTGGACAAACCTCTTGTGGTCGGATTACCCGGTCGTTTTTATTCCGACGCCGCTGAGGGGTCTCCGTGAGCCGCGACGACGACCCCGTCGAACTCGGGGTGCAGTTGCTCGCCCGCCTCGAACACGAGGAGTTGTCGCTGGCCGAACTCATCGACCGCATCGAGACGATTACCACCCATCCCGAGACGACGCGGGCCATCCTCGAGGAGGCCGAAACGCGGGGCCACATCACCCGCGACGGCGACACGGTGAAACCCACCGCCGGCCGGTTCCTCAGTTTCGAGAGCGAAGTCGTCTCTCGGGAGGGCGACTTCGACTGCCAGCGCTGTGGGGCGTCCATCTCGACAGGCTACTTCATGAAGTTACAGGCCGGCGAACACGGCCCGTTCGGGTCGTCGTGCATCCGGAAAGTGACCGGCCGGGAGTGACGCCGACCCCAATTGATTCGACGCTGGGACTGCTATCCCCTGTTATGTCCGCCCTCCCCTTCCAGCGCAACTCGTGGCTCGGTGCGACCGTCGACGTACTGCTCGCGAGCGCTACCCTCGGTGTGCTGTGGTATCCGGCGATTTCGGTCGGCAACGAGGTACTCGGGTCACCACTCACGGCCTCGAGTGTGACGCTGTTCGCCGGAACGCTCGCCATCGGAAGCGCCTACCCGTTCGTGGCGGGGCCGTGGTCGCTGGGGCGGCTCGGCGAGTTCTGCTTCGTCTTCGTCATCGCAGTTTTCGCTCTCGGTGTCGTCGGTGCGGCAGTCGTCGTCGTCTCGGGCTTGGAGCTTTCGGGCAGCAACCCCCTCCCGAGTGCGGTGCTGTTGGCGGCCGCTTACCTCGTCGCTCTCGTGGCCGATATCTGGGGACCGCAGTTGCTCGAGTAACCGAACGTCTCGGAGACCGGTTGAACCGACCGCTCACCGCCCACGTCGGAGTTCGTCGACGAGCTGTTCGATGGTTTCCCCCTGAGCTTCGAGCAGTTCCGTCTGGTACTCGACGGTCTCCCTGAGCGCCTCGACCTCGTCTGCGAGTTCCTCGGTATCGACTTCGGTTGTCTCCGGCTGGGTGTCGTCGGGCGAGTCGTCCTCGTTGCCCGATTCTGCGGTATCCATCCCTCGACTGCCGGTCACGTCCTGGTCGGCCGGTGGCGACCAGTCGGCGGAGACGAAGCCACCTTCCGACGCGTCGTCGGCTCCCTCGTCTTCGTTCGGGTCGGTCGCTTCGTCGCGGTCGGTCTCGTCGTCGGCTCCGTCCTCGAGGGCGGCCCGAAGCCCGCCGAGCGAGGAGACGCCGTGGAACTCGAAGACGGCGCTCTGTACGTCCTCGCGGACGCGGCCGGCGTGTTCGTTCGGCACCTTGACCCGCTGTTTTCGGCCATCGGCCTCGACGACGACTTGCGTGGCGACGCTTCCTTCCTCGAAGTCGAGGTCGGCGAGGTTCTCGTAGCGGAACGCCTCGAACTCCTCGTCCCAGACCGCGCTGCCGACGTGTTTCAGCAGTTGTCTGTCGGTGACGACGAGGGTGAGTTCGCTGAATCGGAACGTCGCGTCGACGGTTTCCGCTTCGGCGACGACGCCGGTCGCTCTGAGAACGCCTTCGAGGACGGCCTCGATGACGCCGTCGGCGACGCTTCCCGGGACGGTGAAGCTTCGCTCGCCGTCGATGCCGTCGAGTCGAATCGTCGATTTGCGCCGGCCGGCGTCGACGGCGAAGCGTTCGACGTCGTGGTCGTAGCCCTCGAGTGATTCGTCGGACAGCAGTCCCTCGGAACGATACACGTGCGTCGCCTCGGGGGTGACGACGACGGCGTCTCCACCGCCGACGTCGACGGTTTCGATGACCGCCGCATCGCCGACGGCCTCGGTTACCAGTGCCGGAAGCTCGTCCATGCGTGTGGTGTCCCCGCACGGTAGCTTAAAACCGCTGGCTGACTACGCCACTGACCCGCACAACCACCCGACGGAGATAGGAAGGTTGAAGGGCGAAAGCGGGCAACGAGGAAGTGAGCCCGGGTGGCTTAGCTGGACATAGCGCCGCACTCATAGGGTTACGAGGCGGTACCCGCGATGTCCTGAGACGGTGCCTACGTCTCGTTCCTGGGACATGCGGAGATCGAGGGTTCGGAGCCCTCCCCGGGCACTTTCCAAGGAGTCACGACCGATAGGGAGTGGCGACGCCGTGAAATGCCCCGGGGCTCCGAAGTAGACGAGGCGCGCACAGCGAAGCGAGCACGTCTCGGCGTAGTTCGAGCCCTCCCCGGGCACTCCTATCTCGAGAGCTCACGTCGAACAGCCGCCGCTTTGCGCACCGAGACGGTAGCGTTAACTCGACAACCCGATTACATACGCGGAATGAGCGACGGACGCGATTTGTTAGGTGCGCTTCGGCGACTGAAACGGCCGCTTCTGTACGTGATGGGCCCTGCCTACATCGTCGCGGGGATACTGCACTTCGTCGTTCCGGAGTTGTACGTCCAAATCGTGCCGCCCTTCCTCCCGTTTCGGCTCGAACTCGTCTATCTCTCCGGCGTCGCCGAAATCCTCGTCGGCGTCGGTGTGTTGGTTCCACGAACGCGCCGCATCGCGGCGTGGGGGACCGTCGCGCTACTCGTGGCAATCTTCCCCGCGAACATCTATATGGCGACCCACGGCGTGGTCATCGAGGGTGCACCCGGCGGCGGCGACCCCTCCCAACTCGTCCGATGGGGTCGACTCCCGTTGCAGGCCGTCCTCATCGCGTGGGCGTGGTGGTACACGCAGTCGCCGCCAGAGGAAGCGTTATAGGACTCGTCACGGGCTGCCGAAGTCCATACCGAACCGGATTCGGTGACCGGCGATTTTTTTTAGGTAAGCAATAGTGAATAGTTAGTGTATGAAACGCACTGCCCTCCTCGTCGTGCTGTGTCTATCGGTCTCCATCTCGGGGTGTTCGATAATTCCTGGGGAACGGTCGGACACGGAGTCGGCGCAAGTCGCTCCGGGCGTCACCGAGTCCGGAATCGAGGACAGCGACGCAATGATACGGGCTCACGGTGACTACCTCGAAAACCACTCGTTCACCGTCCGTCGGACCGAAACGGTTACCACCGAAAACGGGACGGTCATCGAAGAGCGACGGACCCGAACCGCGGTGGCAGAGGGATTCAGTGCGTACCGCTTCGAACTGAACCACTCGCGTGGAAACGAATCCCTACTCGATGTCACATACTACTTCGACGGGGAGCGCGGATGGCAAGCCAGTTGGACCGACAACGGGCGGGAGGTAGAGTCGTTCTCCGCGGAGAATCGGCTCAGTGAGTTCGTGACTCGGTCGACACAGACCGATAGGCTCCGTCCGATTCTGGAGTCCTTCACCACGACTGTCAGCGGCAGTACCGAACTGAACGGGAAGACGCTCTACTACGTTCGGTCGACGGATTTCCACAACCGATACGGGTTCCTTGGCCCGAGACAACCCGTGGCGGAACTCCAGTACGCCGAATTCAGTGCCTCCGTCGATTCTGAGAGGTTCGTCCACGAGTATCGTCTCCTCCAGCGTGGACCCGGAAACGCGACGGGTGAGACGCTGACCGTCGAACGACGGGTTCGATACACCGACGTCGGCGAGACGACCGTCGAACGGCCGGAATGGGCCGAGGAATGATATCGATGTGTGGGTTAGATGAGCGCCCGCATCACCAACAGTAGGAACATGACGCCGAGGATGGTGAGGGCGGCGGTGGCGACTATCCAGAGGTTGCTGCCCGCGGCGGCGGCCGCAAACGGCGCCGGGAGAACCGTGGGCGCGACGAAGGCGACGGCCGCCAGTAGCGTCGCCACGACGCAGGCGACGATGAGGAGGCCGTACAGCGAATCCCGCAGAAGCCGGGCCATAGACGTGTTGGTCGGTCGAACACAATGAGCGTACCGGCGCCGGCGGAAGCGAAACGCCCTTCGGCGACACGGACGGGGCGTGCGTATGGACCAGGAGTTCCCGTTTCACGTCGAGTTGCCCGTCAGATACAGAGACCTCGACACGCTCGAACACGTCAACAACGCCGTCTACGGGACGTACCTCGAACAGGCGCGCATCGAGTACTTCGAGGCGGTTCTCGGCGTCGCCTTCGACGAGTTGGGGATGGTGTTGGCGTCCATCGAGATGGATTTTCGGCGGGCAATCGTCCTCGACGACGAGTCGGTTCGCATCGACTGTGGCGTCACCGACATCGGGGAGTCCAGTTTCCGGATGGGCTATCGGGTGTACGCCAGCGGAGCCGACGACCCCGCGGCGACCGGCGAGACGACGCTTGTGGTCGTCGACGAGGCGGGGACGAAACCGGTTCCCGAGTCCTGGCGAGAAGCGTTCCGCGAGTTCGAACCCGAACTCTGAGGTGTCTCAGCGACGCTTGACTTCCCAACCCGAATCGGTGTGGCGGGCAATCGCCTGAAACGTCGAGGTAATGGTCGAGACGGTCTGTTTGTCCTGGGTGTCGGGGTCGAGATGGAAGTGTGCGCGGGCGTCAGCACCGGAGATGCGTGTCGTGATGAGGTGGAGAAACCGGTAGATGCTGTGGGTCTCGCCGTACTGCAACAGCGTCGTCAGCGAGTCGAAACAGACGGCCATCTCCCGGTCAGCTTCGTGCCAGCGTTCGAGGTACTTACTGACGACCATCCCGATTCCCGTGAGGTCGCCGGGACTGGAGAGGTACTCGACGGTCACGGGGTCGGGGAGGTCGTCTTCGGTCTCTCCCGGTTGGGTGAAGGCGTCGCTCGTCGTGACGACGACGAGTTCCTCGGGGAGGTCGCCGACGCGTTCGACCCAGCCATCGACCCACTGTTTGGGTGACAGCATGAAACTCACGACGAGTACCGCCTCCTCATCGCCGGCCGTCAGGAGGCGCTTACAGCCCGTATCGACGGATTCGTCGACGCTCGGCCCGAGAACGAGCACGTTCGACACGTCGCCGATGTCGTCGAGTGCTCCCGCTGATGACATGCTGGCCCTCGGTCGCCATCGAATAAAAACGATTGGGCCGACACGGATGCGGGTCGTCAACCAACCGTTTTAGTCGGTCGCTATCGAGTGGCACCCATGGCACTGACGGGCGATTCGGAGTTGGCGGAGTTCGACGCCGTGGCCGCACTCCAACGGGCGCGAGACGTCTGTGGCGACGGCGTCCAGTCGTTTATGGAGTTCTCACAGAACGAGTACAACATCCTCTACGTCCACGACGACATCGTCGAGATGTATCGCGACGAAGAGCACCTCCGGGAGCACTACGCACGCGTGTTGGACCACCTGCACATGGACTTCATGGAGCGTGACACCTACGAGAACACGCTGTTGCCGAACGCCGGCCACGTCACCTCGCTGGTGACACACACCGAGGAGTTGACCCTGCTCAGACTGCTTGGCGAGACGACCGGGCTGTACATCGCCTTGGACCCCGACTGCTCTGCGGAGGCTGTCTCCGAGGCCATCGGGCCGCTACGCTGAGCGCCACTCCTCGGCTTGACGCTCGGCCGCCTCCCGTTCCTCGAAGGTCTCGTGGCGGTACGTCTCCCCGTCGGGGGCCTGCTCCAGTCGGTCGAGGGTCACCGCCCACCGGTCGTCGGCGGTGTGCCGAAGGCGGACGAAGGCGTTGCGGTCGCTTCGACTCCAGACGGCGCCGTCGTCTCGCTCCTCGTGCGTCCAGTCCATGCGACCGAATCGACCGCCGGCGGAGAAAAGTCCGCCGACACGCTCATTGGCGCCCGGGTCCGTTCTCCGCCGTGGCGACTGACGACCCGACATCGATACGTACGCTCGCGGTGACGACCGACGACGTGGTGGCCGCACTCGAGGCCAACGAGCGCCGCGACGCCGGAGCGGTTCTCCGGGTGACGCCGCCGTTCAGCGGTCGGATGCGCGCCCGACTGCACCTCGCGGGCGCCGAACGGGAGTACGACGACCCGGCGCCGCTTCACTTGCCGCCGGAGATGTTCGTCGACTCCGTACCCGCGTTCCCGACGGCCGACCGAACCGAAGACGCCCTCCGCTCACACCCCGAGCGAACGTACGCCCCCGAGATACACCGCGAGTACCACGAACGGGCGGTGGCGGCGTGGCGACGCGCCGTCCGCGATCGCCTCCGCGAGGCGACGACCATCCGAACACCGGAGGGCCCCCACGAGGTCGACCTCGCGATGCTCGGATAGCGGACCGGACGGTCCGTGACCGCTTCAGCAGCGCGGATAAAATCTCTCGCCCGCGCTGGCGTGTCCGTGAAAGGTCACGGAGGCTGTGAAACGTGTGAAATGTTCGCGTGGTTATTAGTGGGTTTCGCGTGTGTTGTCGGATAGACGATGAGTCCCTCCACGTTCCCCGACGACTCCCTGATTGGGGTGGTCAAGTCGGCACGGTCGTACCTCGGTGGGCCACTGGAGGCCCTCGCCTTCTGGAGTGCGGTGTTCCTGCCGTTCTGTCTGCTCGGGCTCTTCGCCAGCGGATTCGACGGCCCGACGGATTATTTCGTGTTCACTGCCTTGGTCGTCGCCAACGTCGCCGCGGTCGTCATCGGCCACGACTACCGACAGTAACGGGTCGTTGCCCGGTCACAGATGTCGGTTCAGTTCGGCACGGATTTCCCGCCGTTTGATGAGCAGAAAGCCGACGAGGATGACGAGGAAGCCGAGGACCGTCGGCCCGTCGATGACCTCCTGGAGGAAGAGGAAGCCGGCGACGGCGGCGAAGACGGGGGCGACGTAGGAGACGAGGTTGATTTCGATGGGGCCGAGGCGTTCGAGCAAGTCGAAGTAGATGAGAAAGCCCGCCGCACTGGCGACGACGGCGAGATACACCAGCGCGACTGTCGCACGTAGCGGTGGGAGTCCCGAAACGGATTCGCCGAGGCCGACGCTGAGGGCGTGCATCAACGCGGCACCGCCGACCATCGACCACGCCTCCATCGTCTCGATGGGAAGGTCGGTGTCGAGTCGGCGCGTGAGGACGCTCCCGAGGGCGAAACACAGCGTGGCACCGAAGACGAGCGCCTCAAACCGCGACCCGACGAGGTTCGCCGGGTCGGGCCGGGCGAGAATCGCGACGCCGACGAGACCGAGGACCATCCCCACCAACCCGACGACGGTGAGTCGTTCCTGAGGGAGGAGGGCGCGGGCGAAGGCCGTCGTGAGGACGGGCGACAGCGAGACGATGACGGCCGCCGCGGCGCTCGTCGTCCCGCGTTCGCCGATGAACAACAGCGCGTGATACCCGGCGATGAGAAACACCGCCCCGACGGCGACGAGGAGCCACTCCGAGCGGCCGCGCGGCCGCCAGCGGTCGACGGCCCACGCGGCGTACCCGAGCATCAGAATGCCGGCGATGTCGTAGCGAACGGCGGCGAACAGCACCGGCGCGTCGAAAAAGTACGCCGGGTTCCCGGGTTCGCCCAGCCCCGCTTTGATGGCCATGAACGCCGACCCCCACGCGGCGGCGAGCGCACAGAACAACAGGAGGTTTCGATAGCGCACGACGGAACGGCGTCGGCCGTCGGCCTCAAGTTTTCGGGATGGAGTAAGAGGTAAGTTCGTCGCCCGACGGGAAGTGATATGGAGAGGGAGGTGGGCGGTGGGACCCCGAAAATACGACTCGTTGCCGCTGGCGCCATGGTCGTCCTCATCGTGGTGGTCGGTGCCTACGCTGGTTCGATGCTCGTCGGCGATTTGACCGACCCGATGCCGAACGCGTCGTTCACCCACGAGTACGACGACGGCACCGTGACGGTGACACACGCCGGCGGCGATTCGTTCACGACCGCGGAGACCGCACGACTCGAGGTGTCGTCGCCAGAGGCCGAAGTGACGACGACGTGGGCCGCTGCCGACGAGGCGTTCCCCGTCGAGGAGGGAGACACCGTCCGCTTGACGGGCGTCGAACCGGGCGTGACGGTCCGCATCATCTGGACCGGTACCGGCGAGGAGCCGTCGTTTCGGGTGCTCGAAGCCTTCGAAATCAGCGACGAGTGAGGGTCACGAGCAGGACGGCCCCCAGCAGCAATCCCAGCGCACCGACGACCGGCGACCCGGCTTCGACGCCGACGGCGAGTAGCCCGAACACCGCGAGGACGGCGATGGCCACACCGAGCAGTTCCAATCCACGGGTGATACGGCGTTGCCAGTCGGTCGGCTCTCGGCTCCCGCCGGTCGAATCCATCGCTTTCTCAGGCGTCCCGTTCGTCCCGGAGCGCCCGAAGCAAGTCCTCCCGGGTGACGACACCGAGGAGGGCGTTGGCCTCGTCGACGACCGGGAGCCGGTTGATGTCGCGGTCCTCGTCTGCGAGGAGGGCGAGCAGTTCGTCGAGGTCGGCCTTCGGGCCGACGGTTACGACCTCGGTCGTCATAACCTCGCTAATCGGGCGACCGGCGTTCCGAAGCATGTCGACGCCGACGTCGAAGTCGTCCCACGAGATGTCGATAGCGTAGGTGAGCGATTCGAGAAACGGCGGGAAGCCGACGGGAATCCACAGCGTCCGGTCGGAGGGCTGGAACAAATCGACCAAATCGCCCTGCGTGACGATGCCGACGACGATGCCGTCCTCGGTGACGGGGAAGCCGTTGAAATCGGCGCGAGCGAGTCGCGTCAACACCTCGCTCACGTCGTCCTCCGGGGAGACCGTCTCCACGTCACGCGTCATGATGTCGCGGGCCTGCATGTGCCGACGTACAGCCCCCCCGTCCGATGTGTGTTCCGGTCGTCGGAGTCAGTCGGTCGTCGGTTCGGCCTTCGAGTCGGCGCCGCTGGCGTCGATGCGTGCGGTCTCCGCCGCCGACTCCTCTCCGAGCGCGGTTCGAAGGCGTCCGAGAACGATACAGGCGACGTAGATGGCGACGGCGACGAGGACGATGACGCCGCCTGCGGTCGCCTCGCCGTAGTACGACAGCCCGATACCGACGACGACGGCCAACTCCGCGAGGACGACCGACGAGAGCAGCGACCCGGTGAAACTCCGGGAGACCTGTGCGGCCCCCGCGACGGGGACGACCAGCATCGCCGCGACGAGGATGACGCCCATTATCTGCATCGCGCCGACGACGACGAGCGCCGTGAGGACGACCATCGTCCGGTTGTACCAGTTGACGGGAATGCCCGCCACTTCGGCTGCGGTTTCGTCGAAGGTGACGTACAGCAGTTGATTTCGGGTGAGTGCGATGGTGCCGACGATGACGGCGAACAACACGAGCAGTATCGCCGCGTTCTCACGGGAGACGGTCGCGAGGTTGCCGAAGAGGTACTGGTCGATGCCGACCGACAGGCCGCCGGCGTTGAGGCTGATGAGCGTCGTCCCCAGCGCGAACCCCGTCGAGAGGACGATGGCCATCGACACGTCGTTGTAGGCGTCGGTCACCTCCGAGATGAGTTCGATACTCAACGCCGCTATCATCGCGACGATGATGGCAGTGAGGTACGGGGAGACGCCGAAATCCAACACGGCGTTCAGGAACAGACCGACGGCGACGCCGGCGAAGGCGGTGTGGGCCAGGGCGTCACCGATGAGCGCCAGTTGACGGTGGACGAGGAACGTCCCGATGAGCGGCGCCATTACGCCGATACACAGTCCGACGAGTACCGCCCGGTGCATGTACTGGTACTGCAGGAGTCCCAGTCCGGTCCACCGGGCCACATCGAACATGAACTCCGACCACTGCGCCAACAGCCAGTAGACGGGCGCGAGGACGGCGTCGAGTGGGCTCGACTGTGCGACGATGAACGCGAGACTCTTCGTCATCCGCTCTCACCAACGGCGCTGACGGCCGTTCCGAACGTCTCCGCGAGGGCGTCGCTGTCGACGAACTCCTCGGTCGGGCCGTCGAAGCGGAGCCGGCGGTTCAGACAGACCACCCGTTCGGCGTGGTCGGTGACCGCACGCAGGTCGTGTTCGACCAACAGGACGGTGATGCCGTCGTCGTTGAGCGTTTCGAGCAGTGCGTAGAAGGCGTCGACGGATTCGGCGTCGACGCCGACGGTCGGTTCGTCGAGGACGAGCAGGTCGGCTTCACCGGCCAGCGCTCGTGCGATGAAGGCGCGCTGTCGCTGGCCGCCGGAGAGTTGGGTCACGGGGCGGTCGGCGAAGGCACTCATTCCGACGACGTCGAGCGCGCGGTCGACGACCTCCCAGTCCGACGCCGACAGCAGGCCGTAGCCGACGTGGGGGAACCGGCCCATCTTCACGACTTCTCGGACGGTGATGGGCATCTCCTTGGAGGCGCTGGCCTGCTGGGCGACGTAGCCCACTCGGGACCCCTCGTCGAAGCGATGGGCGGGTTCGCCGAACAGCCGGGCCGAACCGCTGTCTGGTTCGAGCAGGCCGAGGATGAGACGCATCAGCGTCGACTTCCCGGAGCCGTTCGGTCCGACGATTGCGGCGTACTCGCCCTGTTCGATGCGAAGGGAGATGTCCTCAACGACCGGCGTCGTGGTGTAGCCGAACGTCACGTCGTCGAGTTCAGCGACGGGTCCCTCGGTCGTCATTCGAAGTTCCTCCACTCCTCGGCCCAGCCGTCGGGGCCGGCGTCTTCGGGCGCTTTGTTTCCGAGGACGACTTCGAACGTCGGCATGTTGATGTTGTACGCGATTTCCTCGTAGCCCCAGTCGTTTTCGACCCACTCCTCGCGGACGCCGGCGTAGGGCGTCACCGGGAAGTACGCCGATACGTCCGTCTCGGCGATGAGCTGTTTGGCGGGTCGACGGGTCTCGAAGACGCCGGCGCCGACGTACTCGATGTCGTTTTCCTCGATAACGCGTTTGGCCTCCCTGATGTCGGTGGGTTTCACGTCGCCGCTGGCTGCGAGATTGACGACGAGCGGCCGCATCTCGACGCCGTAGCGCGTCCCGATGTACTGGAAGGCGTTGTGTGCGGCCAACTGGACCACGTCCCGGGTCGCGGCGTCGAATATCGCCTCGTAGTCGCCGTCGATGCGGTCGAGTACGTCGCTCTTGTAGGTCTCGGCGTTGTCGCGAAGCGTCGCCTCGTGGTCGGGAGCGAGTTCGACGAACCCCTCGGTGATGTTGTCGACGGACTGCTTGGCTCGCTGGGGGTCGAGCCAGAAGTGGGGGTCCTTGCCGCGGTTCTCGCCGACGCCTTCCTCGTCGCGGTCGAGACTCGCCGCGAGGTCGACCAACTCGACGCCCTCCCGGACGTTGATGAGCTGCGTGTCGATGCCGTCGTCTTTCAGCGTCTGAATCGTCCGGTCGGCCCACGGCTGGAACTCCTCTCCGACGTGGACGAACGCGTCCGCCTCGATGACCTCTCGGGTGATACTGGAGTTCGGCTGCCAGCCGTGGCCGTGGAGGCCGGTCGGAATCAGGTTGCGGACCTCTATCGGCGTCTCGCGGGCGATTTTCCGGCCGAAATCGTAGAAACTGAAGAACGACGCGACCGCGACCGGCCCGTCGTCGCTGGTGCCCCCCCGGTGCGCTCGCCTCGCCGAGGCAGCCGGCGAGGCCGGCGGCTAACAGTCCGCCGCCGCCGGCGACCGCCTGCCGACGGGTGAGGACCGGCCGGTCGCTGTCGCCGGTTTCGTGATACGTCATTACGAGGACTTAGTCACCAGTTCATATTTAGGACTTATGGTCTAATATAGAATTTAGACTAGTCTAAACATCGGTGCTGGGCGCCCGTGGATTTATGTACTGTGCGGGGCGAAACTCCTGTATGGCCGCGCACTGCCGGCCGGTATTGCGGAACCTGTTCGACGACTCACCGACCCCCCACATCGCGCATCCGCCGCGCACCCATCGCCGAGACTTCTACCTCGCTACCGACGGGTCCTACCGCGCGGACGGTGCTGGCGGGTTGGGTGTCGTCATCGAAACGCGCGACGGCGAGCGTGTCGCTCGCCTCTCGGTGCCCGACGCGGTACCGGACAACAACGTCGCCGAGTATCGGGCCCTCCATCTCGGTCTCGACGTGTTGGCGGCACGAGCGCCCCGAAACGCCCGCGTGGGTGTCCTCATCGACCACGACGACCTCGCGGCGAACGTCAACCGAGCGACGCTCGCCACGCGGGGCCCCGACGGCCGGCCACCGCATCCGTTCCGCGTTCCCACCGAAAGCGCCACCCACTGGCGGGGCATCCGCGCCCGTGTCGCCGGCTTCGGCGAACTCCGTGCCGCCCGCATCGACAGCGGCGACAACCCCGCTCATCCGCTCGCGAACACACCCGACCAGTACGCCCACGTCAACCGCGAACCCGACCGCTGTGTCCTCCCGCGCGACGAGCGCTGGCGAGCGCCCGACGACGACCGGTACCCGCCGCCGTCCCGTGCCGACCGCGACCGCTCCAACAACTTCGTCGGCGGCGGGTCGGCTAGCGATTAAGAACCCAGCTTTCTACACCCACTTTTTACACGAGAACGCGGGTCGCGCGCCGAACGGCGCGCGACACCGGTTCTCGGCAAAAACTTGGGGAAAAATAGCACGTACTCCTTCCGCTCGCTTCGCTCGCGTCAGTCCGTGCGCGCTACCGATGCCTCACGCCTTCGGCGTTCGGCATCGGGGAAACGCCTCGCTTCGCTCGGCGTACACTACCCAGTCCTGTGCGTCCAGCATCCGTGAGCGACCATAGGGAGCGAGCGGTTCGCCGACGCCGAGCGTAGCGAGGCGTCGGGTCGTTTTTCCCCAAGTTTTTGCGACTGAGTGGTGCCCGTAGCGAGCGAAGCGAGCGAGGACACCCGAGGGAGTAAAAAGTGGGTGTTTCTAGTCGTCGTCGACCGTCAACTGCTCTAGGACGGCGTCGGGCATCTGTCGCCGCATCTCGTCGGGAATCCCGTCGGGGGCCTCCGGAACCTCGGCGGGTTCGGGTTTCAGCCCGGGGCCGAACAACTGGAGGGCGGTGTTGATGGTCGTCCAGTCGTCGTTCTCGGCGGCGTCCCGGAGGCTCTGTGTCGGCGCGGAGAGAATCTGTCCGACGAGCGCGTCGGCCATCGATTCGAGGATTTCCTGCTGTTCGTCGGTGAGGCCGTCGTCTGATTCGGCTTCGAGTTTCGAGACGGCGGTTCGGAGTTCACGGGCCTTGATGCGTTCGGCGCCCTCGTACATCGCCCCGATGACCTGGTCGGCGCGCTTGCGCTTGTACTGGGCGATAAGGTGGTCGAACTCCTCGTCTATCATCGCCTCGACGGTTTCGGCGGCTTCGCGCCGCTGACTCCGGGTCTCGTCGGTGACCGACTGCAGCGAATCGAGGTCGTGGAGTTCGACCTCATCGACGGTTCGCGCCGCCGGCGTCACGTCACGCGGCTGGGCGATGTCGATGATGAGCGTCTCGCCGACCTCCTCGAGCGTATCGCTGTCGAGGACGTGGTTGTCGCTGCCCGTCGCCGTGACGACGATGTCGGCCTCTTCGACGGCAATCGGGAGGGCAGCGAGACCGACGGCGGCGGCATCGGTGTCGAGTTCCTCGACGATGTGTTCGGCGTGTGGGAGCGTCCTGTTGGCGACGACGACGCGGTCGACGGCGTCGTCGAGTGCGCGGGCCGCCAGCGTCGCCATCTTCCCGGCACCGACGACGAGCGCGGTCGCGTCGGCGATGTCCCGCTCGCTTTCGGCGAGTTCGACGGCGGCCGACCCCAGCGAGACGACGCCCTCGTTGATTGCGGTCTCGCTGCGGGCGCGCTCGCCGACGTGGAGCGCCTTGAGGACGGCATCGTCGAGCGTCGACCCGATGCCGCCGGCGCCCCGAGCGGCCTCATAGGCTTCACGCACCTGTCCGATAATCTGGTCTTCGCCGATGACGAGCGATTCGAGGCCACAGGCGACCCGCATCAGGTGTCGGAGACTCTCTTCGTGGCCCAACTCGCGGGTCGCATCCGGGTCGACGCCGACGAGGTACTCGTCGAGCGCCTCGCGGGCGGTTTCGGCCTCGTCGGCGACGACGTACGCCTCCGCGCGATTGCACGTCTGGAGGACGAACGCCTCCGAGACGCCGGGACGCTTCAGAAGCGCCTCGACGGCCTCGCGTTCGGAGGTCTCGCAGGCGGCTTCGATTTGCTCGACGCTCGCGTGGCTGTATGAGACGCTGACCCCAGCGATGATTCCGGTTCCGATGTTCACTCCTTGTCACCCAACGCCGATTCGACGACGGCGTCTACTGTTCGTCGTGGCTTAGCCCCGCCTGTACCTAAAACCTTCCAAACACGCGGCGATTGCACGACGGCTCGGACCGCGTCCCGACGAGCACTCGCGTCGATACCCCGTTGTTTCAGTTCCTCGCGCACCTCGCCGGTCAGTCTCGCCAACTCACCCGCGCCGTCGATGTCCGATTGGATGCGCGTTCGGAGTTCCTTCGACAGCGCGGGACTCGCTCCACTGGTCGAGATAGAGACGACCACGTCGCCGTCCCGAACCGTCGCTGGGACGACCACGCTGCCCACGTCGCGGTCCCCGGAGCGGTCGGCGCGGTTGAGGAGCACCGACCGCTCCCGTGCGGCCGCCTCGACGGCGTCGTTGACCGCCTCGTCGTCTGTCGCCGCCACCACGAGCGCCGGGTCGACTCGGTCGACCCACGCCGACACGTCCTCGGCGGTCGGCGCCGCTCGCACGTGTTCGGCCCCGCCGTAGTCGTCGGCCGGGAACTCGGGGCTGACGACGACGACGCGTGCCTCGCGGGCGAACCGTCTGGCCTTCCGGGCCCCGACCGGCCCGCCGCCGACGACGAGCACCGTTTCGTCCGTAAAGTCGTGATACAGCGGTATCATCGGGTTTGGCTACTCCGTGTTCGCGTCTGCGCGTTCGTCCAGTCGGATACCGGTCTTTTTCAGTATTTGTGTCGAGAACAGCGTGTCCCAGTCGTCGTCTGCGACGTCCCAGAAGGACTCCATCGTCTCTTTGACCTGCTGGATGCGCTGTTGGCTCTCTGCTTCGCTTCGGCCGTGTGTCATCGCGAAGAAGTTGTACGGCCAGACGCCCTCGTGACGGGGTCGGCGGTAGCAGTGCGTGACGAAATCCAACGAGGCGACTTCGGGGCCGACCTCCGAGACGAGGTCGTCGGGGACGTTCCAGACGGTCATCCCGTTTTCCGTGTAGCCGAGACTGTAGTGGTTCGGAATCACGCCGACGCGGCGGACTTTCCCTTCCTCGTTGAATCGCTTGATGGTGCTCGTGACCCACTCGGTGTCGACGCCGAGTTCCGCGGCCACGTCGGCGTACGGCGTCGCGGTGACAGGTAGGCCACCCTGAATCTCGACGACGAGGTCCCGCTCTTGAGGGGTGAGCGTGTCCCGCTCGACGGGGTCGATGGCTGGACCGAGGTCCGAGCAATCGAGGTCGCCGTCGGGAATCGGGCCGTCGAGGAGGAACTTCGCCTCGACGCGGAACTCCTCGCGCTTCGGGAGGTTGTACGTCTCCTGTCCGGTTTCGGATTCGATGTTGCCGAGGACGTCCTCGACGGCGTCGGGGTCGGCCACCGAGACGACGAACCACATGTTGAGATGGGGGTGTTCCCGTTCGTAGTTGTGGGCGACCTCTCTGTGGGCGTTGACCTGCTCGGCCACCTCCTCGAAGCGCTCCTCGGGGGCGTGCATCGCCACGAGCGTCGCCGCACCACCGATTTCCTGGGCGTTGATGAGCGCGCCGAAGCGCGTCAACACGCCGTCGTCGTCGAGCCGTTGGACCCGTTCGAGGAGTTCCGCTCCGGTCACGTCGATGCCGCGCGCTCGAAGCGCCTCGGCGGCCGGCTCGAAGGGCTCCTCGACGACGGGGAAGCCGCCCTGGAAGGCGTTGATGACGGCCCGGTCGATGCGGTCCAGTCCGGCGGTAGCGCTCATTATCGGTACTCGGGGTTTCGGCGCAATAACGGCGTCGGCTAGCGACGGTTTCGGGGGCGTTCGGGAACCTGCGGTGGTTGCCTCGCCACGACCCTTTATACGGTCTCCGCGAGTACGAAACAGTGTATGCGCATCCTTGTCGTCGGCGGTACGGGCTTCATCGGCGAGAACCTGTGTCGAGAGTTGCACCGGCGGGGACACGACGTGACGGCGCTGTCACGCTCCCCGAACGAGGCCGACCTGCCGAACGGCGTCGAAACCGCCATGGGCGACGTGGCGGCGTACGACTCCATCGAAGCCGCCTTCGAGGGGCAGGACGCCGTCATCAATCTCGTCGCGTTGTCGCCGCTGTTCCGCCCGAAGGGCGGCAACGACAAACACTTCGAAGTCCATCGGGACGGCACCGAAAACGTCGTCCGCGCGGCCGAGGAACACGGCGTCGGAAAACTGGTCCAGATGAGCGCCCTCGGCGCCGACCCCGACGGGAACACGGCCTACATCCAATCGAAGGGCCTCGCCGAGGCCATCGTCAAGGAGTCCGACCTCGATTGGGTCATCTTCCGACCCTCCGTCGTCTTCGGCGACGGCGGCGAGTTCGTCTCCTTTACGAAGAAACTCGCCCCGCCGTATCTCACCCCGCTTCCGGGCGGTGGGAAGACACGGTTTCAGCCCATCTGGGTCGGCGACGTCGTCCCGATGCTCGCCGATGCACTGGAGGGCGTCGAACCCACCGACGAAGCCGAGAGCGATGACGAAAGCGACGAAGACGGACCGACGCCGGCCATCCGTCGTGTCGACGACACCGAGGACGGGGATGCCGAAGGCCAAGAGCCACACGTCGGCGAGACCTACGACATCGGCGGTCCGGAGGTGTTGACGCTGGCGGAAGTCGCGAAGTTGGCCCACGCGGCCGACGACAAGCCCGTCGACGTGGTGCCGGTTCCGATGGCGCTGACGAAAATCGGGTTGCGACTCGCCGATTTCGTCCCCGGCGCCCCGATGGGGTCGGACCAGTACCGCTCGCTGCAGTTCGACAACACCACCGACGACAACGACATCGACGCATTCGGTCTCACCACCGAAGACCTGACGACGCTGGCCGACTATCTCGGCGTCGACCCCGAGACGTTGGACGACTGATACGTAGCGGGCGACCGAATCGTCATCTCAGCGTCTGACTCTGGCCGAAAGCTTATCCTTCCCGTGGGACGCTATCCGGGACAAGTGACGTTATGAAACTCGCAATGATCGGCTTCGGGCAGGCCGGCGGGAAAGTTCTCGACCGGTTCCTCGAATACGACTCTACCCGTGGGACGGGTATCATCGGCCACGCCGTCGCCGTCAACACGGCGAAGGCGGACTTGATGGGCCTGGACTACGTACCGAACGAGAACCGGGTACTCATCGGCCAATCGGTCGTGAAAGGCCACGGCGCCGGCACCGAACCGGAGCTGGGCGAGCGGTGTGCTCGCGAGGACATGGAGGAGATTCAGACGGCCATCGACACCATGACGAGCAGCGAAATCGACGCGTTCCTCATCATGGCCGGTCTCGGCGGCGGCACCGGCAGCGGCGGTGCGCCCATCCTGGCCGAACACCTCCAGCGACTGTACGTCGAACCCGTCTACGGGCTCGGTATTCTCCCCGCCCGCGACGAGGGGGGCATCTACAATCGCAACGCCGCCCGGTCGTTCCAAGAGTTCGCCGAGAGCGTCGACAATCTGCTCACCTTCGACAACGACGCGTTCAAAACCGGCGGCGAGAGTCTCGGCGAGGGCTACGCCGAAATCAATCAGGAAATCGTCGCTCGCTTCGGCGCGCTGTTCTCCGCGGGCGAGGTCGAGGCGATGGGCGACGACGTGGCCGAAAGCGTCGTCGACGCCTCCGAAATCATCAACACGCTCGGCGACCACGGCATCACGTCCATCGGCTACGCCAGCGAGGAGGTCGAATCGGAGAACAAGGGACTGCTCGACAGGTTCCGCGGCAACAACGACGGCGACGGCCTCGAAAGCTCCGGCGACGCGACGAACCGCATCACCTCTCTCGTCCGCCGAGCGACGCTCGGGAAACTCACCCTGCAGTGTGAAGTCGACAGCACCGAGCGGGCGCTGTTGCTCGTCTCCGGGCCGCCGAAGGCGCTCAATCGGAAGGGCATAGACAAAGCGCGGAAGTGGCTCGAGGAGACCACCGGCTGTATGGAGGTGCGGGCCGGCGACTACCCGCTCCCCAACGAGAGCCGGGTGGCGGCAATCGTCGTCCTCTCGGGGGTGACCGACGTTCCGCGCGTCAAGGAGATGCAGCGGATGGCCATCGAGGCCGAGGAGAACGTCGAACAGCTCCGAGCGAAGAGCAAGGAGGACCTAGACGACCTCATAGAGTACGGCGACGATGAGGAGTAGCCAGTTCATCGCGGGCCTGTTCGCCTGCCTGCTCGTCGGTGCGCTTTTCGTCGCACCGGCGGCGGCCGTCGACAGCAGCAGCGACGACATGCCCGAGGAGGCCGAAGTCGGAACCACCGTCGAGGCGACCGTCGAACTCACGCAGTTGTTCGACGAGTTCGAACAGTGGACGCTGCGCGGTGAGACGAACATGACGAACGTGACGTGGACGGTCCGGCAGTTCGACCAGGCGGGCAATCAGGTCGACCAGACGTCCGCCGACGGCCAGTCCGTCGAGACGCAGGTCGACATCGAGGACGGAACGAACCGAATCGAGGTCGAAATTCGTGGGACTGCGCCCGAAATCGAGAACCTGAGCTACGACCCGCCACAGCAGTTCCGGTTCGCCGAGTTCACGCAGGTCCGCGAGGGCGGCACGACCAACGCCATCGACAGCTACGAGGTCCACCACTACACGACCGACAGCAAGGAGGCCCGCGAGGCCATCGACAGCGCCCGCGAGGCCACCGGAAGTTCGGGCTCCGGCGACGCCCAAGAATCTCTCGACAGCGCTATCGACGCCTACGAGGCCGGGAACTTCGACAACGCGATTCGAAACGCCGAGCGCGCCGAGAACGAGGCCTCCCAGAGCGCGACGCTCCGGACCGGTCTCATCGTCGGTGCGGTCGTCGTCGTCGCATTGCTTCTGGTCGGCGGGGGCTACTACCTGTATAAGTCCCGCCAGCAGGGTCCGAGCAGACTGCGGTAGATGAACGTCTACGTCCCGTTCGCGGCGCGGGAGCCGAAGACGCGACTCGCCGACGCCTTCGAACCGGACGAACGGGCCGCCTTCGCCCGCGCGTTGCTTCTCGACGTGTGCGATGCGATTTCTCGAACCGGCCGAGAGCCGACCGTTCTAGCGACCGACTCGGTCGACTGCCCGTACCCGGTCGTCGTCGACGACCGGCCGCTCACCGACGCGGTGAACGCGCGTCTCGACCCGCCGGTCGCCGTCGTGATGGCCGACCTCGGGTTGGCGAACGCCGTGGCGCTGGAACGGCTCTTCGAGGCCGACGGCGACGTCGTCATCGCCCCGGGACTCGGCGGCGGGACGAACGCCCTCGTCGTCCGACACCCCGACTTCGAAGTCGACTACCACGGCGCCTCGGTTCGGGACCACCGTCGTATCGCCCGCCGAATCGGCACGGAGGCGACGATGGTCGACTCCTTCCGGCTGGCCGTCGACATCGACGAACCACGCGACCTCGTCGAACTGCTCCTCCACGGCGAGGGACGGGCCCGCGAGTGGCTCGAAGACGCCGGGTTCGCCGTCCAGCGCCGCGACGGGCGGGTGGGTATCGGCCGGGGCGCCTGAGGCCGACGCCGTCCCGCCGCAGGCGAGCCTTTTAATGTGCTCTCCCTCCGACCGAGGAGTGTGTTCGGCGCAGGCGACTACGGCATCGAGGTAACCGTCGAGGAGGCGGCCGTCGAGCGACTGCTCGATACCACGCCCGCCGACGTTTCGGCCGCCCCGGAGTTGACCTTCGCGCGCAACGTGTTCGTCCCGCTGACGACCGCCTGCCGCTATACCTGTACCTACTGCACCTACTACGACCCGCCGGGACAGGCGTCGCTGCTCTCGCCCGAGGAAATCCGCGACATCTGCGAGCGCGGTGCCGACGCGGGGTGTACGGAGGCGCTGTTCACCTTCGGCGACGACCCCGACGACCGGTATACGGCGATTCACGACCAACTCGAGGAGTGGGGCCACGACTCGATTCACGCCTACCTCCGGGAGGCCTGCGAAATCGCCCTCGACGAGGGACTCCTCCCCCACGCCAACCCCGGCGACCAGACTCGCGAGCAGATGGAACTGGTCGCCGACGTGAACGCCTCGATGGGCGTGATGTTGGAGACCACCGCCGAGGTGCAGGCTCACGGCGGCCCACGGGCGAAAGAGCCGGGACAGCGACTCGCCACCCTCGCTACCGCGGGGGAACTCGGCGTCCCGTTCACCACCGGCATCCTCGTCGGTATCGGCGAGTCCTGGCAGGACCGCGCCGAGAGCATCCTCGCGATTCGGGACCTCCAGGAGCGCTACGGCCACATCCAGGAGGTCATCGTTCAACCCGTCGTGAACAACGAACGCTGGCAGAGCGGGTCCCCGGACGTCGAAACGATGCGCCGGGTGACGGCGATGGCTCGCGTCGGCCTCCCGGAGGAGGTGAGCGTCCAGTCGCCGCCGAACCTCGCACCCGTCCGCGAGCTGCTCGACTGCGGCATCGACGATTTGGGCGGGGTCTCGCCGGTCACCGACGACCACATCAACCCCGAGTACGCCTGGCCGCAGCTGCGGGAACTGGAGTCGATTGCCGAGGAGGCGGGCGTTCCGCTGAACGAGCGCCTGCCCGTCTACGAGCGGTACGTCGAGGAGGGATGGCTCTCCGAGCGCATCGAGTCGGCCATCGAGGCCGAAAGCGACGCCGGGGAACGTTACCGAGCGTTGCTGGCGGATTAACGCGGCACCAGCGGCGTGCCGTCGGCTTTCGGTCCCAACTCCGGCCCGTGTGGGCCGTCGTCGGGGTCGATACGGCGGCGTTTCTCGTAGTCCGTCGAGCGCTCGACGGGAACGCGTCCGATGGCCGAAATCATGTCGACGTACTCCTGGAACGAGCGGAACTCCCCGTACTCGCCGCCGGCCCGTTTCGTGATTTCCTCGGAGAGGATGGTGCCCATAAAATCGTCGGCGCCACAGGAGAGCATCTTCAGCCCCTGTGTGTCGCCGTACTTCACCCACGACGATTGGATGTGCTCGACGTTGTCGAGATACAGTCTGGAGACCGCTATCATCAGTTCGTCCTCGTGGACTGTCGCCCCCGAATCCACCATCCCGCGTTCGGCCAGTGGGGTGTCGCGGTGGACGAAGGACAGCGGGACGAACTCGGTGATGTTCCCGGTTCGGTCCTGTAGCTCCCGGATTCGGTCGAGGTGCAGCGCGCGGTGGGCCTCGTTGTCGACGTGGCCGTACATGATGGTCGCGGTGGTGTCCAACCCGACTTCGGCGGCGGCTTCCATCGCGTCGAGCCACTCGCCGGTGTCGATTTTCGCCGGGCAGATGACGTCCCGAACTTCGTCGACGAGGATTTCGGCGGCGGTCCCCGGCACGGAGTCGAGGCCGGCATCTTTCAGGCGGCGGAACACCTCCTCGTAGGACCAGTCGGTGCCGCGGCGGGCGTGGTAGGCCTCTTCGGGCGTCATCGAGTGGACGTGGACGCCGTCGACGGCCATCGCCCGAATCTGTTCGACGTACGTTCGGGGGTCGACCTCGTACTCTTCGGGTGGGCGGTAGTTGAGGTCGCCGCGGTCGCTCGATTCGAGCAGCTCGCGGTGTTCGTCGTCGAGCGCGAAGGCGGGATGAAGGCCGGATACCGAGGTCACCTCGTAGATGCCGCGCTCGACGGCGCCACGGACGATTTCGCGGGACTCGTCGGGCGTTTTTGTGAAGCCGCCGTGGTCGTCTTGGTACGTCGTGCGGAACTGCTCGGAGCGGTCCTTGAAGTTACAGAACAGACACCCCGTGTTGCAGGCGGTCGTGACGTTGTTGTTGAGGTTGGCGACGAACGTGACTTCCTCGCCGACGACCTCGGCGCGACGGCGGTCGGCGGCCTCCAGCACTCGCTCTTTGCGTTCGAGGTCGATGCCGTCCCGCTCGCTTCCAGTGGTTAGCAACTCGATGGCGTCGTCGACGTTGAGTCGGTCGCCGCTCCGTGCCTTCGCGAGGGCGTTCTCGAAGGATTGCTCCGTTTCGGGGCGGTGTTCGAACTCGAAGGAACCCCGCGGGACGTTCGCCGACGCCTCGAACGCGTCCATACCCCACCTCTCCACTCGAACGTCAAAACCCCACCGGGTAGCGGCAGTCCGGTCAGTTGTCGGCGAGCCGTCGTCGGAGAGACCGCCCAACTGATATGCGCCGGCGCCGACGGGCCGGGTATGCTCATCACGCTCGAAGGTATCGACGGCAGCGGGAAGACGACCGTCCGGGAGGCGCTGGCCGACAGCCACCCCGAGGCGGTGTTCACCCGCGAACCGACCGAGTCGTGGTACGGCGAGGCCGTCAATCGCTCCATCAACGACGACGCCGCCGACCCGATGGCGGAGTTGTTCCTCTACACCGCCGACCACGCCGACCACCTCTCCCGTGTTGTTCGCCCGGCGCTGAACGAGGGGAAAACAGTCATTTCCGACCGGTACTCGGACTCCCGGTACGCCTATCAGGGGGCGACGCTGTCGGGCATCGTCAAACAGCCGATGGCGTACATCAAGGGCGTCCACGAGCCGTTCACCCGGAAACCCGACGCGACGCTGTACTTCGACGTGCCGCCGAAGACGGGTGCCGAGCGCGCGGGCGCGACGAACAAGTTCGAGGCCGCCGACTACCTCGAACGGGTCCAGCAGAACTACGAACGGCTCATCGACGCCGAACCGAACCGGTTCGTCCGCATCGACGCCACCCAGTCCCCAGAGGAGGTCATCGCGTCGGCGGAGGGCGTCGTCGCCGACCTCCTCGATTAGAGCGTATCCGGAACCTCGACCTCGTCGGGCGAGGGCATCCAGAAGTAATCGAAGGCGACGCCGAGCGTGAGCGGCAGGAGGATGGCGACGCCGACGACCGTCGTCGTCGACCCGAGGTTCGGGCCGAGGGCCTGCCCCAACACGAGCGTGAGGACGACCAACGCCAGCGGCGTTAGCAACAGCGTGTACAGCGCTCCGCCCCACCGGGTGTTCAGTCGGACGCGGAACACGCGTGTGAGGACGGCGGCGACGAGCGTGTTGACGCCGATGAGGACGAGCAATCCCACGGCTTCGAACACCGAGACCATACCATCGGTAGGCGGTCGAGCCTCTTCCCTCTGTCTCTCCGTCGTTACCTCTTTGCTCGCCGCCCGCGGAGGGGGCCGGTCAGATTTGACACAGAGCGCGGTGACCCGAGCGCGTGGCTCGACGCCCACGGCGCCCCCGACGAGAACGAGTAACCGACGGCGAGTGGGTCGTCACTCCAGACAGACGTAGGTCTTCGTGTCGTCGACGTTGTCGAGTTCTCGAACCTTCGTCGCCACGCCGTTGATGACGTCGTACACTTCCTCGGCCTCGGCCTCGACGATGAGGTCGAAATCGCCGGCCACGACGTTCGCGTCGGCGACGTGGTTCAGTCCGCGAATCGTCCCCAAGAGCGACTCGGCGTGTCCCGAACCTGCCTTCACCATGATGAACGCACGGACCATGGTACCGATTCGCAGGGACTGGCGAAAAATCTTTCCCGCCGCTGTGTTCCACGAGCGGTGAGTCACCTCCGTGGTACGGAGTAACATTATTGGGGCCGGTCGGCGTACGGTACGCCATGAGATTCGTTATCGTTGGTGCCGGTCGGGTCGGAATGCGGACCGCCCGGGTGCTGCGCGAGGAAGACCACGACGTCGTCATCATCGAACCCGACGAGACGAAGGTGAGCAGACTCGACGACGAGGGGTTCGACGTCGTGCAGGGCGACGGCAGCGACGAGGAGACGCTGTTGGCGGTCGGCCTCGAGGACGCCGACGGCATTGCCGGCCTCTCCGGTGACCTCGTCGTCAACTTCGTCGCCTGCATGATAGGGAAGGCCCACGACTGTCGGACGGTCCTCCGGGTCGACGACGACTACCGCGAGTACGTCGTCCAGAAGTACGCCTCCGACGTCGACGAGGTCATCTACCCCGAGCGACTCGGCGCCATCGCCGCGAAGAACGCCCTCGTCGGCGGCAACATCCGTGCTGTCGCCGACATCGCCCAGAACCTCCAGTTGGTCCAGTTGACCATCACGCCGGAGTCGCCGATGCGTGGCTACTCGTTGACGGAACTCGAACTGCCGGCCGACTCCCGACTGCTCGCCTTCGGGAAAGCCGACGGCAGGCTCGAACTCCCCGGCCCCGACGACTCACTGGAGGCTGGCGACCGGGTCGTCATCATCGCCGACTTCAGCGTCCTTCGCGACGTCGAACAGATTATCGTGGGTGAGACGAGCCACGTCACGGCGACGGGGGGTGCCTGACCATGGTCGTCGCCTACGTGATGGTGAAAGCCCACACCGGTGAGGCCGACCGCCTGAAAAACGACATCGAGGCCATCGACGGCGTCGTCTCCGCCCACATCGTCGCTGGCGACGTGGACATCATCGCCAAAGTCGAGGTCGACTCCCCAGCCGACGTGAAGGATATCGCGGCCACCACGATTCAGAACCTCGACGGCGTCGAGGACACGCGGACGTACGTGGCGATGGAGTGACGGGGGGTCCGAAGCTATCCCCGCCGCCGCACGCTTTTTACCCGTCCCTATCGTAGTGTGTGTATGATTCACATTCGGGGGTCGGCACGGGGGACCGATTTGACCGGAACGCTGTTCGAGCGCGGCGAGGACCCACCGGAGTTCCGGGGGGCGCCCGACGACGACGCGCCGTACGTCTGGGTGTGTGACGCCTTCTACCAGGTCGACAGCGGCGGGACGACCCAGGAACTCGGTGGGGAGGAGGTCCAAATCGCCTTCGAGTCGCCGATGCCGCGGGGATTCGAGACGCGCGAGGACGCAATCGAGGCCGGGAAGGAGCACGTTCGGACGCAGTTCGCCCGCCTCGGCGTTCCCGAAGAGGAGGTGACCGTCGAGGTCATCGAAGTCGCAGATGAGGTCGCGGGCACCTAAGCGACCAGTCCCCAGCGTTCGTCGTCGTAACTGCGGTCGCGTTCGGCGTCGAAGCGCTCCTCGATGGCGCGGCCGAGTGCGGCCTTCTCCTCGCGGCTGATACGGGCGAGTTCGTCGGCCTTGGCGACGGCGAGCGGCGGGCCGCGTTCGTGGGCCACGTCCCGGAGCAACTGCATCGTAATCGCCTCCCGAGTCGTTTCGTCGCGGGTGAACACCGCGGGGGCCTCCACGCGGAACAGGAGCTCGTCACGGGGGTCGTAGATGCAGAAGAAGGTCACTTCATAGTCCTCTGGGTCGCGTTCGCGTTCGACCCCCACGGCGTCGCCGTCGGCCGACAGCGGTTCGTCGACGCCACATCGGGAGACGAACCAGTTGGTGAACGTGAGACAATCGGTCCGGGTCTCACCGTCGTCGTCGGTCCGGCGGAGCGCCCGCTCGAAAAAGGCGCCATCGTCGACCCACGGCGCGCGCTCCTTGTTGCGGACGGCGCGAGTGATGGCCTTCGAGGCGCTGTTTTTGACGAAGCCGACAAGTGGGACACCGCGGTCGGCGAACGTCTCGACTAACTCAACGTACCCCTCGATTACGTCCCGCGGGCGTTCGTCCTCGACGAGCAAGTCGGCGAGTTCCGGGTGTCGGTCGGCCCACGCGAGCAGTCCTTTCGGGTAGATGGGGCCGTCGAGGATGAGCAAGTCGTCGACCACCTCCGACTGCGTTCGGGCGTGGGTCACCTCCGCGAGATACAACGACAGCGCGTGGACGACGGCCTCCTCGTAGCGGTTGACGTGGGGTGCCTGCAGGATGCGACCACGGGAGTAACCGCCGTCGAAGACGGTCCAGTCGTCCTCGCCGCAGTCGACGGTTGCGTCGTTGGAGTGGACCGTCGCGACGACCGACCGGGCGCGATGGAGGTCGAGGTCGGAAGGGACGGCGGCCATCGCCGCCTGTGCCACGTCTAAAACGAGGCCGTTCGTGAACGTCGTGGGGTTGATGGTGCCGGAGTCGAGGCCGTGTTGGGTCGGAAACGGAGCCTCCTGGAGGGCGGCGTCTTCGGCGTCGATGCGGCGGCGCCGCAACTCACCCACGGGTTCGATGACGCGCCGGCCGTCGTACCACAGCGGGTCGAGGAACTCCTCGAACACCGTCTCGGCGAAGGAGTCGTGGTCCGTGGCGTCGACCTGCTGGCTGATGCGCCCCGCCAGCTGGGCGATGCCGTCGAAGTGGACCGGGTCGAGGGTCATGGGCTATCTGCGTCGCTTTCGGTGTTAAATGGTCGGTGAACGGGCGTTCACTCAGTCGCCGAGGTCGAGTATCTGTCCCAGCGTGCGCTCGGGGTCGTCGTTGCCGAGCGCCGACTCGACGAGGAGCCGCCCGCCGAGAACGGAGGGGCTCAACACCACGTCGGCGCCCGCCCGGCGGAGTTTCCGGACGTTCTCGCGGTCGGTGGCCGCGGCGACGATTCGGAGGTCGGGATTGAGTTCCCGCGCGGTCAGAATCGACAGCGCGTCCTGTGCGTCGTCGTTCGTCGCGGCGATGAGCGCCTTTGCCCGCTCGACGTGGACGCGCTGGAGCGGCTCCTCGTCGCTGGGGTTGCCGGTGACGACCTCGAACCCGTGGTCTCGGAGTTGTTTGGCCTTCTCGGTGTCTCGAGTGACGACCACCGAGGCGTCGCGGTCGAGGTTTTCGAGAATCGGTTCTGTCAGTTCGCCGTATCCGAGGACGATGTAGTGGTCGTCCAACAGGTCGAGTTGTTTGTCGCTCATGTTTCCGAGTGCGGTCGCGAGGCGGGCTTCGATGAGCGGCCCCAGCAGGGTCCCGAGGGCGACACCGAAACTGGCGACGCCGGTGAGCAGCACCGACATCGAGAACAGCCGCCCGAACTGCGTCGTCGCCGTGATGTCGCCGTAGCCGACCGTCGAGGCGGTGACGAGCGTGAAGTAGAAGGCGTCGAGGACGGTGTTCACCTGCGGAAACTCATCGCGTAAGGCGTAGGTGCCGATAGTGCCGTAGGCCTGGACGCCGACGATGGCCGCCAGAGAAGCCAACTGCGTCGTGTTGAGGTCGACGCGTCGGTCGAAGTACCGGCGGTTGAGGAGGACGGCCGGAAGGGAAAGCACCGACAGGGCGACGAGCGGCAGCGAGAGGACGCTGGACTGGGCCAATCCCTGAAGCGCCGTGACGGGGAGCAGAACGACCGTCGACGACCACGCCACTCGGTAGCCGCGTCGGAGCCCGTAGACGCTGACCAGCATGGCGAACCCCGTCATCGTCCCGGTGAAGCCCGCCGTCCGAGCGACGGACTCCGGGACGACCGTAGCGAGCGGTCCGGAAATCGTCGTCGCACCGATGTTGACGAGCCCGGTGACGACCGATAGCACGGCGACGACGGTCGTCGACAGCACTGCGGCTCGCGTCCGCAACAACGTCGGCCGCTCGTGCCGCTTCTCCGATTCGGCCGCCATACTGTCGTCTCAGCTACGGCCACGATAAAACCTCTCCGCTCTCGGACGGGGCGGAGCATCGCTGTCGGAGCGGTAGTAGTTTAACGCCGCGGGGATTCAGGGGGCCCATGGTTCAAGCGCTCCCCGTCGAGATTCTGCTGGGGATATATCTCGGCATCCTGACGGGAATCTTCCCGGCGCTCGTCGCGTGGGGGCTCGGCTTCATTTTCAAGTACTTCACCGGTGTCTCCATCCCCGCCTTCGGTGTCGTCGTTCTCTCCTTGGCTATCGCGGGTATCAACGGCGGACTGCTGGCACTGAACGACCCGGCGGTTCTCGCCTCCGGTCCTCGGGTCATCGTCGCTCTCGTCGTCGTGTTGATGGTCTCGATGTACGCTCACTCGAAGGGCGACCAGATGGGCGCGACGTTCCCGAAACGGCTGTCGCTGTCGAAGTTGCGGGAGCGGACGCTGTCGAGCGACGTGGTCGACCTCGTCGGCTCCCGCGGCGAAGTTCGCGTCGAGGTCATCGGCGAGGTCATCGACATGGAGGGGTATCCGCCGCTGTCCGAGGAGACACGGACGGCCATCAAGACCGGCGAGTGGCGACTTCCCGCTGACCTCCCGATTTCTGAACTCGAGACGCGGTTCGCCGACCGACTGAAGACGGAACTGGACCTCGCGGACGTCTCGGTGTCAATCGACGAGCGGGGGCGGGCGACGGTCATCGCCGCGCCGCCGCTGTCGGGCATCTCCAAGCGAGTCCCGACCGGCAAACGGGCCGTCTCCCTCGACGTGCTCGTCCCCACGGGGGTCGCTCGGGGTGACGAGGTGCTCGTCGTCGCGGATGGGCTCTCCGTCGAGGGGACCGTCGTCGCCGCCCGCTCCGGGACGAAAAAAGAGGAGTTGAAGACCGACGGCGGAACTGAGGAGGTCACACCCCCCGTCAACGCCCCGACGACGACGGGCGGGGACGGCCGTGTCACCGTCGCAGTCGCTCGCAGCGACGCCGAGAAACTGCTCTCGGCCCAGCGGCCGAAAATCGTCGTGACTGCCCGCGGAACCCGCCGGGAGTTCGAACTCATCTCGTTGCTTCGACAGGCTGGCAAACGCTTCCGGAAGCTCTCGGTCAAGCCGACCAGTTCCCTCGTGGGGTCGACGCTGGCCGGGGCCAATGTCCGTGATAATCACGATGTCGCGGTACTGGCGGTCAAGCGGCCCGACGGCTGGCTGGTCGCCCCGCGTGGAGCGACTGAGCTATCGGCCGGCGACGAACTGTTCGTCGTCGGAACACGCGAGGCGCTCGACGCTTTCGAGGAGGTGGTCGGATGACCCCTGCACAACTCGCCATCGTCGAGGGGTTCCTCGTCGACGTGGCGCGTGTCGCGGTGTTGGTGCTGCTCGCCGGGGTGTTAGGCGCCGCCGTCGGACTGGTTCACCGGTGGTACGCCAACGAACAGGTCCCGGACGGCCTGACGGTACTCATCGGGCTCAGCAGCGTCGCGCTGTATCTGAACACTGCCGGTGCGCTCGGCGAGGTCATCGGCGGTACCGGCGGCGACTTACTCGCCCTGGAGATGGTGGCTTACAACACCATCACGCTCTTCCTTTCGGGCGTCACGGCGAGTGCGGGTGGGCGAGTCGGCGACCGAGCCGGTATCAGCGTCTTCGCCGTCTCGGGACGGAAATCCGTCGAACAGGACGTGAGCCGCATCGTCAAGTCCGTCGGCCGAGTGACCACCGTCGAGGTACCGGACGATATCGATGACATCGACGGCTACGAACCCGTCGACGCGGCGACGAAGGAGAAACTCGCCGGTCAGACGCTGCTGTTTCCCCGGCGACTCACCGTCGAGGAGTTACAGACACGGTTCGTCGAGCGCCTCCGTGTCGACTACGACGTCGGGTACGTCGACGTGGAGTTCGCCGAGGACGCGAGCATCGAGTACATCGCGTTGGGACGGCGAGAATCGGGGCTCGGACCGACGCTACCGCCCGGAAGTGCTGCCGTCGCCGTCAGGGCGGACCCGCCGAACAACGCCAGTCCCGGCGACGCCGTTCAGGTCTGGACGACCGGCGACGGGGAGGAAGCCTCGCCACGCCGGGTGACGAACGCGGAGCTCCGGGGGACGGCCGAGGACGTGGTGACCCTGACGATGGACGAGCGGGACGCACGGCGCTTCGACACCGAGCGCCGATATCGGCTCGTCACCCTCCCCGTCGAGGCTCGAACCGACCGGGAGTTCGCCGCCCAGTTGCGCGCCGCCGAGGAGACGACGACTGCGGTCACGATCGAATCGGGAAGTCCCCTCGTCAACTCGAGTGTCGGCGCACTCGATATCGCCGTCGTCGCGGTCCGAACGTCTGCCGGCGATATCGAGGCGATTCCGCCGCGAAGGCGAGCACTCGCTCCCGGCGAGACGGTGTACGCTATCGCTCGTCCGGCACAACTCCGGCAACTGGAGGCGGCTGCCGCAGTGGACGGCCAGTAGTCGTTACAGACAAAACCGACGGCCCCTGAGTAGGGGTATGGCCGACGACCCGATAGACCCCAGCGACATCGGCGAAGGGGATGCCCCCCCAATCGAGGACGCACCGTACAAAATCATCTTCGAGGCGAACAAGTGTATTGCCGCGGGCAAGTGTGCGGAGGTGTCGACCAACTGGGAGATGGACATCACGACGGGTATCGCAAAACCGGACGTGTACTTCTTTGGTGAGAGCGACCTCGAGCACAACATTCGTGCTGCAGACGCCTGTCCAGCAAAGAAGGACCGCGGAGTCATCCACGTCGTCGACCGGCGAACGAACGAAGAAATCGCCCCGGACCCCCACGGTGACGGCACGCTATCGGTCGATTGGTAGCACGAATCGGCGGCCGAGTACCGCTGGAACCGAATACACGATTTGAAACCGAAGCCGAATTTATCTCGGTGTTCGTCCTACTCTCCGCCCGATTACCCGACAATGAACGCCGCAGATTAAGTGATTGGGTCGACACACCAACAACGAGGCACCCTGATTCCCCTATATATATATATTTGGAACGCAGGTAGGCAAGTATGGCGCGAAACGACAGCCAGGATAACGTTAATCAGAATCGGCGGCGGCTCCTCCAAGCGATGGGCGCTGCCGGTGCGGCTGGACTTGCCGGTTGTTCCGGTCTCGGTGGCAACGGCAACGGAAACGGTGACGGAGGCGGTCTTCCCGACGACCTCCAACAGCAACTCAGCGACGGATTCGAGGAGGCAGGCTTCGAGACCCCGTGGGAAGGCGAAATCATCACCAACGAGAACCCGGAGCGCGTCCAGTGGGCGCAGGTCATTCAGGAGGAACTCAACGCGACGGAGTTCTTCGATATCGAACTGAACCAGTTCGAGTGGACGACCTACGTCGGCCGTGTACTGGCCGAGGACTCCGCCGAAGACGAGGCGCTCGTCTGTCTCGGCTGGTCGGCTGGTTGGGACCCGGACGCCTACATCCGGAACCTGTTCCACAGCGACCAGCACACCCCTGCCTGTTGTAACGTCAACCACTTCACCGACGAGGAAATCGACAACCTCATCGACGATGGAACGTCGACGACCGATATCGACGAGCGAGCGGGCATCTACGAGGACGCCCAGGAGGCTATCGTGCAGGCCTCGCCGATGTCGTTCGTCCGCTACGGCGAGGAAATCGACGCCTTCCGGTCGGCGGCGGTCGAAGGCTGGCAGACCTACCCCATCAACGGCGGCAAGTACTACAGCGTCTATGCGCCGTGGGCGGGCGTCCACGCGGAGGTCACGGGCGACAACGCCGGCGAGGAGGGCGAACTCATCGCGACGTTCTCCGCCGACGTGGCCAACACCGACCCCACCGAGCAGAACGACACCACCTCGACTATGTCGACGAACCTCGTTTACGAGGGCCTGATGGGTGTCGATTACGACGGCGAACCGCAGATGGTGCTCGCCGAGGACCTCGAACAGGTCAGCGACACGGAGTACGTGTTCACACTCCGTGAAGGCGTCCAGTTCCACCCAAGCGAGGAGTTCGACTTCGACGGTCGCGAGATGACCGCCGAGGACGTGAAGTTCTCCTGGGAGCGGTATCTCGGAACGACGCGGGAGGCCGACGTCGGCGACTGGCTGGGCGTCCCCGACACGCCGGAAGGCGAGTCCGCCGACTCCTTCGAGGGAACCCTCACCGTCGAGGACGATTACACGCTGCGAGTCGAACTGCCCGAGGTGTACGCGCCGTTCCAGTTCACCGTCGGCGACGGTCTCATCGTTCCGCGGGAAGCCGGCGAGGACGGACCTCTCGACCTCTCGACGGAGCCCATCGGGACGGGTCCCTACCGCTTCGACGACTACGACCCCGACGAACTGTGGCGCCTGTCGGCGTTCGACGACCACTGGTACGACGGCTCCGGCGACGTGCCGGCCGACCAGCCCATCGAGACGGCGACGTTCCGAATCATCACCGAGAGCTCCGCTCGCGAGGCCGCACTCCGTGGCGGCGACGTTGACCTCGCCCAACCGCCGCAGGGCAGCGTCTCGGCGCTCCAAGAGGAGAGCGACTTCACGGTCACGAGCCGCATCGCCGGTGGCTTCGACATGTTCATCTACCCGATGAACGCCGAGACGCCGTTCCAGAGTCAGGACGTCCGCCTCGCGGTCAACCGACTCATCAACCGGCCCGGCATCGTCAGCGCCGTCTACGACGGCATCGGGACGCCGGCGTACTCGCCGATTTCGCCGCTGGCGGGGTCGTTCACCTCCGAAGAGTTCAACCAACGCATGGGTGACGAGTACTCGCGGTACTACGGCGCCGAATAACCCCGGAACCGCGATTACCACCCCTACATGTCCCTACGCAGGTACGTCCTCAAGCGACTGTTACTCACCATCCCGATACTGCTGGGTGTGACGGCCATCACGTTCGCGATGGTCCACCTCCAACCCGGTGACGTCATCGACGTGCTCGTCGGATTCAACGACGTAAGCGCCGAGACGGAACGGCAGTTACGGGAGCAGTACAACCTCGACGAGCCGATATACGTCCAGTACGTCCTGTGGCTCAGAGACGCCATGGTACTGGACTTCGGTCAGTCGTTCATCTCCGAGCGGAGCGTCGGCGAGGCTATCTCGACGCGCCTCCCCTACACCGTGCTGCTCGGCATCCTCGCGCTCGTCATCTCCATCGCCATCGGCGTTCCGGCCGGCATCGTCGCCGCGGTCAAGAAGGGCCAGCAGGCCGACGAAGTCAGCCGCGTCGCCGCCCTGCTCGGCGTCGCGACGCCGAACTTCTGGCTCGGACTGATGTTGCTGCTCGTCTTCAGCGTCCAATTGGGATGGTTCCGAACCATTCCGCCTTCGGACGTAGCGGTGTACGACCCGGCGCTGCTGAAGTTCATGGTCCTCCCCGCGATTACGCTGGGGACGGCCTCGGCGGCGCTGCTGATGCGCATCATGCGGTCGTCGATGCTCGAAGAACTGAACAAGGAGTACGTGAAGATGGCCCGCGCGAAGGGACTGCCCGAGCGGACCGTCATCACCAAACACGTCGTCCGAAACTCGCTGATTTCCGTCGTGACCGTCGCGGCGCTGCAAATCGCGTTCATCGTCGACGGCGCGGTCGTCATCGAGCAGGTGTTCTCGGTTCGGGGTATCGGACGCCTCCTGCTCGGAGCGATTCTCCAGCGCGACTTCCCCATTATCCAGGCGTCGGTCCTGATGATCGGGGTGACGATCGTCTTCGCCAACCTTGTGGCTGACATCATATACTCGTATCTCGACCCACGAATCCGCTACTAAACTATGGCTACGAGAGACAAGACTTCCGAACGCGGCCGAATTCAGGTGACTGGGTTCGACGCGTCGATAGTGACCGAACGCGACGACCTCGTCGACTGGGAGGCGGCCGAGGGGTCGAAAAGCGGCACCAGCAGACGCGCGAAGGCGTGGTATCGGTTCAAGCAGAACCGGTCGGCGTTCCTCGGTATCGGTATCCTCGCCTTCATGGTGCTCGTTGCGGTTTTCGCACGACCCATCGAGGTCGCCGTCGCCGGCCAATCGATTCCCATCCAACCGATTCAACTGGCCCCACACAGCACCGACACTAGCCTCGTTGCGAGCAACACCCCGCCGAACGCCGAACACCCCTTCGGCACGACCCAACTCGGTCGCGACATCCTCTCGCAAGTGATGGTCGGCGCACGCTTCAGCCTCTCTATCGGGGTCATCGCCGTCGGATTGGCCGTCCTCGTGGGCGTGCCGATGGGCGCCATCGCGGGCTACTACGGCGGCTGGACCGACGAGGCCATCATGCGCGTCGTCGACATCCTCTATGCGTTCCCCTTCCTCGTCCTCGCTATCGTCATCATCGCCATCCTGGGACAGGGCTTCTGGAAGATGATTCTCGCCTTGGTCATCGTCGGGTGGATCGGCTACGCGCGTCTCATCCGGGGTGAAATCCTCTCGGTGAAGGAAAACGAGTACGTGATGGCCGCGAAGGCACTCGGCGCACGGGACAGCTCCATCATCTTCAAACACATCGTCCCGAACGCGATGGCACCGGTCATCGTCCAGGCGACGCTCAACGTCGGCACCATCGTCCTCGCGGCCGCCGCACTCGGGTTCCTCGGGTTGGGACTCCAGCCCGGTTCTCCCGAGTGGGGGACCATCCTCTCGGGCGGCCGTGACGCCGTTATCGCCGGCCGATGGTGGGTTACCGTCTTCCCGGGACTCGCCATCGTCTTCTTCGTGCTCGCGGTCAACCTCGTCGGCGACGGCGTCCGCGACGCGATGGACCCACAGGACACCGGTGGCGACACCGGCGGAGGGTTCCGCTGATGACGCTTCTGGAAGTCGAAGACCTCCGGACGCAGTTCTACACCGAGGACGGCGTCGTCCGCGCCGTCGACGGACTCTCCTACAGCATCGACCGCGGCGAGAAGTTCGGCGTCGTCGGCGAATCCGGCGCCGGCAAGTCAGTCGCGTCGCTGTCGTTGATGCGGCTCATTGACGACCCCGGTCGCGTCGCCGGCGGGTCGATACGGTTCTACGAGGAGTCGACCGTCGAGCGCTTCGAACAGCAGTTCCCGAAGCGCGTCGTCGACGTGGCGGACCTCCGTGCGGAACACGACGTGACCGAACTCGTCGACCGACTGCTCGAGGAAGGCGTCGCGCCGTCGTCGATAGCCGACGACCGAGTCGACGCCGACGCCGACGCCGCGACGGTGGTCAGAGACGGTGATGTCGGCATGCGTGACTTGGTCGATAGTCGTTACGGCGTCGACCTCGGTATCGTCGACGAGGACGCCGTCGTCGTCCACGACGGCTCCGAACGCTACATCGAGATTACGCGCGCCGACGGCGAACCGTTGCGCCAACTCCGTGGGAACCACATCGCGATGATTTTCCAGGACCCACAGACGGCGCTCAACCCGGTGTACACCATCGGCGAGCAGATTTCCGAGGCCATCCGGACGCACATGGACCTCGATTCCGCCGCCGTCAAGGACCGCGCCATCGACATGCTCGACCAGGTCGGCATTCCCGACCCCGAGAGTCGATACGACAACTACCCCCACGAGTTCTCCGGCGGCATGCAGCAGCGGGCGGTCATCGCCGTCGCGCTGTCGTGTGACCCCGACCTCATCATCGCGGACGAGCCAACGACCGCACTGGACGTGACCATCGAGGCCCAGATTCTCGAGTTGCTCGACGACTTGACGACCGAGACGGGAACCGCGATTCAGATGATTACCCACGACCTCGGCGTCGTGGCGGGCGTCTGCGACCGCGTGGCGGTGATGTACGCGGGCAAGCCGGTCGAAATCGCACCGGTCGAAGAACTGTACTACGACCCGAAACATCCCTACACGGTCGGGTTGATGGGTTCGATTCCCCGAATCGGGGACAAACGTGAACGCCTCGATACGATTCCGGGAACGATGCCCGACCTCGTACAGGTCCCGCCGGGGTGTAGTTTCCACCCGCGATGTCCGTACGCCGAGGAGGCGTGTACGCGGAAGGAACCCAACCTCACCGACGTCGACAGCGGTGACCGTGCCGACCCCATCGACGACGACGACGCCCACGCCGCAGCGTGTCTGGAGTACACCGGCGACCTCCAACAGGGCCTCGACTACGAGGTCCACGTCGGGGAGGGCATCGAGACGGGTGCCGGCAGCGAGACGACGGAGGAGAAACGATGAGTGCTAACGACCCCCTGATTCGTACGGAGAACCTCACGAAGTACTACTCGACGGAGAGCGGCTTCCTCGACCGACTGCTCGGCGAGGACAAGGACGTGAAAGCCGTCGACGGCGTCGACATCGAAATCAAGGAGGGCGAGACCCTCGGCCTGGTCGGCGAATCGGGCTGTGGGAAGTCCTCCCTGGGTCGAACCCTGTTGCAACTGGAGGACGTCACCGCCGGGTCGGCGTACTACCGCGACGGCACCGAGGAGGTCGACCTCGCGGAGTTGTCCAACAGCGAGATGCGGGAGTACCGCAAGGACCTCCAGTTCATCTTCCAGAACCCGTTTGCGAGTTTGAACCCGCGGCTCACCATCGCCGACATCATCGGCGAACCGCTCGACGTGCACGGACTCGCCAGCGGCGACGAGCGACAGGAGCGCATCGAGGAACTGCTCGAAACCGTCGGCCTACAGGCGAGTCACGCCGGGCGATACCCCCACGAGTTCTCCGGCGGCCAACGGCAGCGAATCGGTATCGCTCGGGCGCTGGCGGTCGACCCCGACTTCATCGTCTGTGACGAACCCGTCTCCGCGCTGGACGTGAGCGTTCAGGCCCAGATTCTCAACCTCCTCATGGACCTCCAGGAGGAGTTCGGGCTGTCGTATCTGTTCATCGCTCACGACCTCAGCGTCGTCGAGCACATCGCCGACCGTATCGCGGTGATGTACCTCGGCGAAATCGTCGAGGTCGGCACGCCCGAGGAGGTGTTCACCGAACCGCATCATCCCTACACCGAGGCGCTGCTGTCGGCCATTCCCGAACCGGACCCGCTGTGGGAGAGCGACCGCGTCCTCCTGAAGGGGACGGTCCCCTCGCCGATGGACCCACCCTCCGGCTGTAAGTTCCACACTCGGTGCCCACGCGTGATTCCGCCCGAAGGAATGGACATCGGACAGGAAGAGTTCCGCTCCATCATGGATTTGCGGGTTCGAATCGCCGACCGCGAAGTCGGCGTCGAGTACGCGTGGGAGCAGGTCGAAGAGCGCAATCCGGGTGCGGACCGCGAGAACCTCCGCGAGGAGTTCATCGCGGAACTCCGCGGCCACGAACTCGACACCGAACCCGACGGGGTCCACCGCGAGCGGGTCGACGAGGCCATCGAACTCCTCGCTGACGAGGACTTCGAGGCCGCGGGCGACCTGCTCAGAGAGCACTACGAGAGCGTCTGTGAGACCCGAGAACCGACGCTCGGCGACGGCGAGAACCCCAAATCCTGTCACCTGTTCGACGCGGACGAAACCGGCGATATCCCCGAGGCCGAAGGTGACGCACGCGACAGTGCTGTCGGCGACGACTGACCGCGGTCCGTACGCTTTTGGTCGCTGCAGTGTTACTGCGAGTGGATGCGCCGCATCTACGAATCGCGGGCGCTGGAGTACGACGACGAAGACCCCTACGCTCCCAAGCGAACCTCCGACGACGAACGGTCGCGGAAACCCATCGATTGGGCATCGGCCAGCCACGCCTTCGTTCCGATGCGACTCCGACCGCGAGCGGTCGGCGTTTCGGTCGAAACTGACCGACAGCGATACGAGACTGACGAGCCGGTTCGCTTTCGCGTATCGTTCCGGAACCGGGTTCCGTTCCCCATCGCGCTGCGAACCGACTCGCCGGTCCGATGGACGTGGAGCATCGACGGCATCGACGAGGCCAGTCGCGTCACGAACCACCCCACTGAGGACAGCCTCTTTCGGTTTTCGCGCTCGGAGACGAAGACGTTCAAGCGGTCGTGGTCCCAACGGTTCCGAGAGTCTGCCCAACGCTGGGAGCCCGCAGCCCCCCGGAGAGTACGTACTGGCGGTTCGGGTCAACGTCCCGGACGCCGACGACAAGGGGCTGACCGCCGAAACGACGTTCACCATCGAGTAAAACGACCGAACGCCGTGGAGGCGTCCGCGAACTGTTCGTCTGCGGACCGAAACCGATTTTCCGGGGACGGTCGGAGGTACGAACGCGCGAGGGTGGCTGAGCCTGGCCAAAAGCGGCGGACTTAAGATCCGCTCCCGTAGGGGTCCGTGGGTTCGAATCCCTCCCCTCGCATAGCGAGGCGCGACCGCAGAGAGCGCCTCGGATAGTCGAACGGCGAGCGAAGCGAGCCGTGAGACCGTACTCCGTGAGGGCGAATTACTTATCCATCGGCAGTATCCAGTGGGAGATATGACGCCGATTGAACTGTTTGGCGCATCCGTCATTCTGTTCTTGATTGTCGCAGCGGGAACCTATCTGGGCGTCTTTCTGGCACTGCAAGCGTTTTTCGGGGAGTCGTCGTGGCAGGACCTCCCTGCCGCCGAAACCGACGGGGAGTGAGCTACACAGGTGTCAAACCGGAGTTTCGGACACGTCACGCCCTCTCACGACGCCCTTTTGAGGCACAACGCCGTACCCGTATTCAATGACCGACGAACTCCCCGAGCGCGCCGTTCGGGCCTTCGAGGGCCACGAGGCCTTCGAGCGGGACGGCGAGTGGTTCGACGTGACGACGACGCGATTCGACGGGCGGGCGACCGCCGCCGAAACCGACGACTGGGACCTCCGGTACACGATAGAGGTTCGTGCGCCGATGCTGTCGGCGGCGACGGAGGGACCGGTCGGGTCGGCCGTCGAAGATGGATGGTTCGAGACGTACGAACTCCGACTCGAAGACGCCGACATGGCGGTCCGACAGGACGTGGCCTTCGACGACCAGCGGGTCATCGAAGAATCCGGCGACGCCGTCGCGATTTTCGAGTTCGAGTGGGGCAACGCCGACCACGCACCAGCGATGGTGAAGGCGATGGTCGAGTACGTCGAGGGGACCTACATGGAGGGAATCGTCCCGGGCTACGACTACGTCCAGCCGGTTTCGGAGATGCTCTCACAAGCGCGGCAAGCCGACGGCGACGGTGGGCAGGGAAGCGGTCCGATGCCGCTCTGAGGCCGGCTTCCGGTCCGCGGTCCGTTTTACTTCCACTCCACCACCTGTGCCTTTTTAGCCGATGGCGGACACAGCTACGGTATGTCCGATTTGGGCGACTTCGCCGACCACGACCCCGACGACGCCGCCGGGGAGGAGCCGGCCACAGAGGAGGACGACTTCGAGGCCGTCTCGGTGACGCCGGTCGGGACCGACAGGGGCATCGGGACGCTGTCGGCCTCCGAGGGGCTGGTCATCAGCGAGGACGACGACGAGACGCGGCTCAGAGCCTACATCACGGTCGCGAACCGCTCTTCGGTCCGTATCGGCAGTTACCTCATCGCCGCCTATCCGGACGGCGAGCGACTGTTCTGCCGCATCGTCGCGCTCGAATACGCCCAAGAATTCCGTTCGGACGACGCCACCGAGATTCATGCTCGGCGAGCGATGCGCCGCGAAGAGGTCGACGAACAGGACTACAAGTTCATGGCGTCGCTCGAGCCGGTCGCGGTGCTGTACTCTGAGGGCGGCGAACTCAAACGTCGGATGACCGACCGGGTTCCGAAACCGGAGACGGTCGTCCGACAGGCCGAAGACGACGAGGAAATCAAGACGGGGCTGAAAATCCCCGCCGAGGGGGTCTTCCTCGGTCACCTCTCGGTCGGCGGCGAGAAGGTCCGCACTGCGGCCGAACCGCCGACCATCGACTACCGCCTGAAAGACGACTACGAGGCCGGCGACCCGCTCGTCTTCCGCCACACCCTCGTAGCGGGGGGAACTGGGTCGGGGAAGACCCACGCCGCGAAGAACGTTCTCCGGCAGTATCTCTCCGAGGACCGCCGCTACCCAATCGAGGACGGCCGCGACGTGGCGCCTGCCGTCGTTCAGTTCGACCCGCAAGACGAGTACGCCCAGATGCACGACGACAACCCCGCTATCGAAGCGGACTACGAGCGTCGACTCGAACGGGAGGGCGTTGCCCACGGCGGCGTCGACGACACGAAGGCGTTCGTCCCGAAGGTCGGTGACGCGACGTACGCCGCCTCCCACCACCACGCCGAACAGGTCGAGTTCACCATCCCATTCTCGATGGTCCGAAACCGGCCGTGGCTCATCGCCGGGTCGAAACTCAACGACAACCAGTACGGGGCGTTGCAGTACCTGCTGAAGCGCTTCTTCGACCAGCACGGCTCCGACGGCACGTACAGCCAGTTCATGTCGTTCCTCGACGACCCGGCGCTGAAGGAGGAACTCGACGAGTCCGGTCGCGTCCACGAGGCCACCTTCGATGCGGTCCGGCGGCGGGCGTTCGGGTTCGACAACGTGTTCGACCAAGACGCCCGCCCGATTACCGACCTCGTCCGGGAGTTCGTCCGTCCCGGTGGTCTGACGACGGTGCCGACCTACCACCTCAACGACTCGCGGGCGACCACGACGGTCGTCCTCGCCGTCGCCTCGCTGCTCGTCGACGAGAAACTGTCGAACGACCCCTCCTTCGAGCGCATCAAGGAGACGCCGCTCGTCTTGGGAATGGACGAGGCGCACAACTTCCTCACCGACGCCGACAGCGTCCAGGCCGACAAGGTCATCGGGAAGTTCTCCGAGGCCGCAAAGCAGGGCCGCAAGGAGCGACTCGGCCTGTTTCTCATCACGCAGGACCCCCAAGACATCGCCGACCCAATCTTCAAGCAGGTGAACACCACCGTCGTGCTCAATCTCGGTGACGAGGACGCCATCAAGGCAGTCAACATCCCTTCGAACCTCGAAGGGAAGGTGCCGTACATGGAGAAGGGCCAGATGGTGGTCTACTCGCCCGATAACTCCGAACCGGTCGAACTCATCGGGTTGCCGAGGTGTCTGACTCGACACGGACGAGACTGACCTTTATCACTGGTGCCGTCGTCGGTTCTCGTATGCGTGTCCTAGTGCCGATGGACGGTTCCGAGCAGTCGTGGCGAGCCTTCGAGTATGCGGCCGAGCAGTTCCCCGAGGAGACGCTCGTCTGTCTGCGGGTCATCGACCCGGTACAGGCGGGTTACGGCATCGGTGTCGGCGAGGCCGCGGCGGCCGGTGAGTGGCTCGACGCCCAACAGGAGGCCGCAGAGCGAATGTTCGAGGATGTCGAGGAACGCGCCGAGGAAGCGGGCGTCACCGTCGAGACGACGACCGAAACCGGCCGACCCGTCCGTTCTATCACAGAGGTCGCCGAGAACTGCGACCACGTCGTCATCGGCAGCCACGGTCGGGAAGGGGTCTCCCGAATCCTGCTCGGTAGCGTCGCCGAGAGCGTCGTTCGTCGGTCGCCGGTGCCGGTGACGGTCGTTCGGTAAGATAGAGCATCTGCGAGGCGCGCAACGCGCGCCGAAGCAGTTCACTGCGCGCTTTGCGAGCAGGACCGAGGCCCGACCGTAGGGAGGGCCGACGTGTCTTTTTCATGAACGTTTTTGCCGGGTCGGCTGTGCCGACCCGTGCAAAAAGGTTCGTTAGAAAATATTCGCCTGCTGATACACCGAAATCCCGTCGCTCGTGATTTCGTAGGGTTTCGTCTCACGGGAGTGGTTGGCGTTCCGTATCTTCTGAATCTCGACGGCGAGTCGGGTTTCGCGGAACTCCGAGCGGACGTACTGGAGGACGAACACGCCGTCGGTGAGGTACTCGATGATGCCGTGGCGGGAGGCGTAGGGATTGCCCTCGCTGGCCTCGCTCGTCAGCATCGTCGTGACGCCAGCCTTCTTCAGCGACCGGGTGAAGTCGAACACCTCGGTACGGCGCTCGGCTTGGTTGTCGTACATCATCTCCAAGAGCGACACGGAGTCGAGAACGAGTCGCTGGGCGTCGAACTCGTCGACGAGTCGGGGGAGGTCACCGCGGATGGAGGCGAGACTGTTGGCCATCTCGATGGGGTCCAAATCGACGATGGCGAGTTTGTCGTCCTCGATGTATTCGTCGAAAGGCCATCCCTTCTCGGTTGCCGCCTGGACGACGGCTTCCTTGTCTTCCTCAAGTGTGATGTAGATGGCTTTCTCGCCGTCTTCGATGCCGCGCTGGAGGAACTGGAGGCCGAACGTGGTTTTCCCGGTCCCGGCAGAACCCATGACGACGAGCAGCGACCGCTCTGGGACGCCGCCCTGAATCATGTCGTCGAGCCCCTCGATGCCGAGGTCGAGACGGGGAATCTCGGATTCGAACTCCTCCTCGAAGCCGTCGCCGTCGCCGCCTTCGAAGGCGGTCGCGAAGTCGTCTTCGAACAGTTCGTCGTCGCCGTCCTCGAACGGTTCGTCGCTGGCGCTCTCGAACCAGTCGTCCTCGTCGCTCATGTTCGCCCCCGCGACTCAGGCATACATCAGCGTGTTATTTCGCTACAACGTTAATGTTACCCGTCGAATCGCAGTCCGTGGGGCTTTTTGTCGTCGGGTGGCGAAGCACCGCCGATGCACGTCGGCGTCGTTGCCCAACAGGACAATCCACGGGCCGCAGAGCTCGCCGACCGGATACGCCGAAACGTCGACGCCTCGGTTTCGCTGGACGCGGCGACGGCGGCAAGCCTCGACCGCGATGGGATGGCCGTCGGCGAGTTCGTCGACTGCGACCTCGTCGTCTCCATCGGCGGCGACGGAACGTTCCTGTTTGCCGCCCGCGAGGTGACGCCGACGCCCGTCATGGGCGTCAATCTCGGCGAAGTCGGCTTCCTCAATGCGGTTTCGCCCGAAGAGGCTGTCGAGACCGTCAAGCGGGAGGTCGAACGATTCGAGAGCGGTGACCGAACGTACCAGGAACTGCCGCAAGTCCAGGCCGAAGGCGAGGGGGTGGTCGCTGCCGGCAGCGGTCAACGAGGTGTCGATTCTCGGGCCACAGCGCGGCCGGAACAACGGTGTCGGTATCGAGGTGCGCGTCGATGGACAGCTGTATTCGGGGAGCCGAGCCGACGGCGTGTTGGTGTCGACGCCGACCGGGTCGACGGCGTACAACCTCAGCGAAGGGGGGCCGCTCGTCCATCCCGACGTGGCGACGCTCGTCGTCACGGAGATGTGTGCGGAGGGGCCGATGCCGTCCCTCGCCGCGCCGCTGGACGCCGACATCGTCGTTCGCGTCGAGGAGGCCGACCACGCCTTCGTCGTCGCCGACGGCCGAACACGAGAGCGGGTCGACCCGCCGACGAACGTTCGACTGCGCCGGGCCGACGACCCCGTCAGAATCGCGGGCCCGCCGCTCGAGTTCTTCACCGCACTCGGGAAACTGGAGTAGCGGCAACCGACCGAATGCCCCTTTCGAAAGCCCTAACGGCGTCCCCGACGTTTTAAATACCAATGAGTCAGCAGCTGCCGGACGTACAGGCGTCGAGTCCCGACGTGAGCGTCGGTCTCAACCGCGTGGGCGTGACCGGTGTCGAGAAGCTCGTAAAGCTTCACCGCGAGGAGGACCGCCCCATCGTGTTGATGGCGGAGTTCGAGGTGTTCGTCGACCTACCGAGTTGGCGGAAAGGTGCCGACATGAGCCGGAACATGGAGGTCGTCGACGAGATGCTGGAGGAGGCCGTCTCCGAACCGGCGATGCGCGTCGAGGACGTCTGTGGCGACGTGGCCGAACGCCTGCTCGAAAAACACGACTACACGACGAAAGCCGAGGTGCGGATGGAAGCGGAGTACATGATTCGCGAGGAGACGCCGGCGACGAACCGCCCGACGCAGGCGACGGCGGACATCATCGCGTCGGCGACCGCCACCGAGGACGGCACCCGCGAGGAAATCGGCTGTCACGTCGTCGGCATGACCGTGTGTCCCTGCTCGCAGGGCATGAGCGAATCCCGCGCTCGCGACGTACTCGCCGACCTCGATGTCGACCGCGAAACCGTCGATGCGTTCCTCGAAGAGGTGCCGCAACCCGGCCACTCCCAGCGAGGCCACGCGACGCTGACCGTCGAAACCGCCGGCGAGCCGAGCGTCGACCTCAACCGACTCATCGAGGTGGCCCGAGATTCGATGAGCGCGCGCATCTACAACCTCGCGAAACGCCCCGACGAGGACTACATGACCTTCGATAGCCACAGTAACGCGAAGTTCGTCGAAGACTGTGTTCGCGCGATGGCTGAGGGCCTGGTCGAGGCGTATCCGGACCTCCCGGACGACGCCGTCATCTACATGGAACAGTCCAACGACGAGTCCATCCACCAGCACAACGCCCACGCCGAGCGAGTCGCCGAATTCGAGCAGTTGAAATCGGAAGTCACCGGGGACGACTGAACTCACTCCGCTCGAGGGAGTCGTACCGTCACGCAGTTGCCACAGTCGGGGACGTACTCGAAGTCGAGCGTGCCCTCCGAGAGGTCGACTATCCAGTAGACCAGCCACAGGCCGAGGCCGGTGCCGTGATACAGGTCACTGGGCTCTTCGTCGCCGAACAGCGGTTCGAACTCGTTTCGGGGAATCGGCGACGCGTTGTCACGGACGTTCAGGATGACGTCCTCCGATTCGACGTGGAGTTCGGCCTCGATATCCGGTGGACCGTCGGCGTGTCTGATGGCGTTTTCGAGCAACTCGTGGATGGCGCGGTCGATTTCCGGTAGCGAGACGACTTCGGCCGAGGCGGGCGTATCTGCGGTGATTGTGGCCTCCGGCGCCATCTCCGCTCCGAACTCCTCGATTTTGTCCCGGAGGGTCGAAGCGAGGTCGACGCGCCCCACGTCGCCGACCCCGACGAGCACGTCGACGATTTCCCGCTCCTTCTCGGCGGTTTCGAGCAGTTTCCACCCCGTCTCCAGTATCGTCTCCATCCCCTCCACGACCGTCCCGTCGGCCCGTTTCCGGGCCAACTCCGCGTGTCCGAGGATGACGTTCATGTCGTTTCGGAGGTTGTGCCGGAGGAGGTTGTCCATCACCTGTAGTTGCCGTTCACGGCGGCGGCGGTCGGTGACGTCCCGTGCGAAGCCGACGATGCGGGCGACCGAACCGTTCTCGGCGACGGGACGTGCCTGCACCCAGACCCACCGACGATACCCCTTTTCCGGGTTTACGCGGTACTCCATGGTCCTCGGTGTTCCGTTCGAGAGCTGGTGCATGGCCTCCAAAACCCGGTCCCTGTCGTCCGGATGGATGCCGTCGAGGAAGCTCGTCGGGTCTGCCTTGACGCGTTCGACCGGCATGCCCCAGAGGTCCTCGAAGGCGTCGTTGACGAACAGCAACTCGCTCCAGTCCTCGGAGAACGTCCACAGCACGTCGTCGGTGTTCGCCGCGAGTTCCTCGAGGCGAATCTCGGTCTCGCGCTGCCGGCGCTCGGCCCGCTTCCGGTCGGTAATGTCGCGAGAGCTGACGACGTAGCCACCGAGCGTCGAGTCGACGTGATTCTCGACGCGGCTCTCCAGCCACACCCACGAGCCGTCCTTGGCCTGGTGGCGGTATTCGATGGTTTCGATGTCGTCGACTGCCCCTTCGAGCAGTCGACCGAAGGCCTCCCGAACGTCCTCGCGGTCGTCGGGGTGCATGTATTCGAAGGTGTTGGTCCCGACGAACTCTTCGGTCGTGTACCCCAACAGCCGTTCGACGGCGGCGTTGACGTATCGATACACGCCGTTCTCGTCGATGACGACGATTTTGTCCTGGGCGTGGTCGAGTAAGGCCCGCAGTTTCTCGGGGTCGTCCATTCGGTCCTCTCCGATGGTTCGACACCGAGACGGAAGTTCGTTCCGGCTGTTTCGATTGGAAAGTTGTGGCTCTCGGCCGGAACGACTAGAACGCCAACTCCTCGGCTTTCTCCCACCGCGGTTCGAACTCGGTTCTGACGTTTCCGGCGAACTCGCGGTCCTTGAGGTCTATCATGGCGAACACCTCTTGGCTCTTCAGCGGGTGGGGCACCTCGATGACGACCTCGTTTTCGTCGACGAGGGTGAACGTTCCGGAGACGTTCTCGCTGGTCCGGACGGAGAAGGCGTCGTGTTCGGTCAGCGAACTCCGGTAGCGTTCGCCGATGGACTCCGGAAGGATGGGTACGAGGTCGGGCCGCATCAGCAACTGTACGTCGACGCCGCGGTCCAGCGCTTGGCTCAACTCGTCGACGATGAGCGTGCCGACCTTGTCGATGTCGAAGAACTGCTCGGTGTACGTCGACAGCACCATCACGACCCTCGAATCGGCCGCAGAGAGTCGTTCGACGAGGAGGTCGACGGTCTCCTCGGGGCCGACCGCGGCCGTCCAGAAGGTCTCCTCGACCGGTTCGGCGGTTTCGAGTTCGCCGGTGAGTTCGTCGACGATGTCCTCGTACTGGCTGGCCTTCTCGTTGAGTTCGCGTTTCTTGTCGTCCAAAAGGCGGTCGAGTGCGGTCGTCGGCTCGACGGCGACGTACTTCTTCGGCCGGGAAGCGGATTGGGAGCGGACGAGGTTGTACTGCTCGATGCTGTTGAGCACGTCGTAAATCCGACCCATCGGGACGTCGCTGACCCGTGACAACTCTTTGGCGGTTGTGGGTCCGGTTTTCAGCAGTGCTCGGTACGCCCGAGCCTCGTACTCGGACAACCCGAGGTCTCTGAGACTTGCCATTACCCGTCTCTCTCCCTCGGGGGATATAAACACATCGTAAGTTTAGGCACGGTTGGAGTTGTTGTTGGGGTAGTCACATGTCCTCACGGCACGCGGCTCAGGGACTCGGGCCCTCGGAAGCGCGCTCGAGGAGTTCGTCGGGCGTCTCAGCCGGTACCGTCTCGGTTCCGCTCCGAACGACGATTGCGTTTTCGCGGTCCTCGGGGACGACTACCTTCTCGTGGTCGGCGATGCGGAGGGCGGCCCTGTGGAGGTCCGTCCCTGCGGCGGGCGTCCGGACGACGAGGGGGTCGTAGTGGGCGCGGGCACAGGCGGCCGCGTAGCCGGCCACCTCGACGCCCATCCGGTCGTAGGCGCCGGCGAACGAGGCGAGCGCGTCGGCCGCGGCGGCACGGTAGCGGTCCTCGTCGGTCAGCGCCCACAAATCGAGGAGCGCGTCGGCCATCTCCGCGTTGGTCTCCAGCGGCCGGAGCGGTCGGTCGAGTAGTCCGGCCCCCTCCGCGTCGCCGTCGAGGAAC
>NZ_WPCC01000089.1 GCF_009741925.1 Natronomonas sp. CBA1123 | reverse complement strand
CGGCGGCCGAACCGTCGTCGGCATCGACCCCGGTGACCGCCCCGGAATCGCCGTCCTCTCGGGTGAAACCGTCGTCGCCGCGTTTCAGATGCCGGCCGACGAGGCCGCGGCGGTCGTCGCCGACGAAGTCGCCGATGCCCCCGACCCGCTGGTCCGAATCGGTGACGGTGCGCGATTGCAGGGGACGAAAATAATCGAGGCCCTCGATGGCGTGCCGGTCGAACTCGTCGACGAGACGGGGACGACGCCGTATCTCGGCACCGGCGCACGCGGTATGGGTGACGTGCTGGCCGCGGTCAACATCGCCCGACTCGACGGCGAGCGAATCGAGAGTCGGGACATCGAACCGACGGCGGGGGAGATTCAACTCATCAAGAACCGCTCGCGGCGACGGAGCGACGACGGCCGCACCATCGACGAGGAACTCGCCAGACGGGTCGCTGTCGGCGAGTTGACGATGGAGGAAGCCCTGCAGCGACACCGCAAGCGTTGAGGCCTGACTTTACCGCTTGTCGTACTCCTGCCGATATACGGTCTCGGCACGGCGAACGACCTCTCGAATCGCGAGGTCAGTGGCGTCGGCGACGGCTGCGGCGTCGTCGTACTCGGCGCTCACGTCGTACACCTCGCCCGCGTCGTCGGCCGCAATTTTCACCGACACGCCGAACGTCTCGCCGCCGATATCGAGTTCGACCGTCTCGAAGGACCGCTCGGCTATCCAGCGGTGTCCCGCCGCCGTCTCGCGGACGCCGAGCGTTCCCGTCTCCTCGGCGAGGCGTCTCGCGACCGACGCCACGTCCTCGGGCTTGACGATGACTTTCACGAGGTGGCCGGGACGGGACTTCTTCATCGTCGCCGGAACGATTGTCACGTCCCGTGCGCCGGCGTCCGTTAGCGTTTCCTGGAGCCCACCAAGCGTCTCGGGACTCGCGTCGTCGAGGTTCGTCTCCAGCACGCGGATGTCGTCGCGTTTCAGCCCGCCGCTGGCGTTGCCGACCATCGCTCGGAGGACGTTCGGGTGGTCCTCGAAGGACTTGCTACCGGCGCCGTAGCCGCCGCTGTCGATGTCCATCGGCGGCAGCGAGTCGACGCCCTCGGCGAAGTGTGCGAGAATCGCCGCCCCCGTGGGGGTGAGGAGTTCCTCGTCGAGGGGTCCGCCCCGTAGTTCCCACGACGCCGCCTCGGCGATGTAGGC
>NZ_WPCC01000082.1 GCF_009741925.1 Natronomonas sp. CBA1123 | reverse complement strand
GCTTTCTTTTTCGGCCTCGTCGTCGAGGACGACCGTCTCGGTCGATTCGCCCTCCGAGACCTCGATTTCGTGGGTATCGAACGCCGTCGCCGCCCCCCTCGTGGAACGCCTCGACGGCGTCGAGTTTGTCTCGGAGCGCCGCGGCCCGCTCGAAGGCCTCGGCTTCGGCGGCGGCCTCCATCTCACGACGCAGGGGTTCGGCGAGCACGCCCGTTTCGCCTTCGAGGAACCGGACGACGGATTCGGTGTCAGCGGCGTAGTCTTCCGCCGATATCTCGTCGGTACAGGGCGCCGTACACAGCCCCATCTCGTAGTCGAGACAGGGTCGGTCGCGGCCGGCGTACTTGTGGTCCGAACAGCCCCGCAGGCCGTAGGTCTCCCGGAGGGCCTTCAGCACTGTCTCGACCCGTCCCTTGTTCGTGAACGGGCCGAACACCGTCGCGCCGTCGTCTGGGTCTCTCGTCACCTCGATGCGGGGGAACGCGTGGTCGGTCAACTGCACCAGCGGGTAGGACTTGTCGTCCTTCAGGCGGACGTTGTACCGCGGTTGGTGGCGTTTGATGAGGTTCGCCTCCAACAGCAGTGCCTGGGTCTCAGTGTCGGTGACCGCGAAGTCGACCCCGTCGGCGGCCTCGACCATCCGGCGGATGCGCTCGCCGCGAGGGTCGGCGTAGGAACGGACTCGGCTCCGCAACTCGACTGCCTTGCCGACGTACAGCACCGACTCGCCGGCCTCGAAGAGATACACCCCCGGCTCTCCGGGCAATTCGCCGGCGCGCTCCCGGACCGCGGCTGCGTCCATACCTGTCGTTGGGAACCGAGCGGTATCAGAATGACGTTAGGGGACTCCTCTCGACTACTTCCTGCTGCTCTCCAACTCGATGTCGAGGTCGTCGAGCAGTTCCTTCGCCTCCTCGCGTTTCTCTTGGTGGTCCTCGAGGAACGCTTCCATCAGTTCGGCGGCCTGTTCCTTACAGCCGCCACAGAGGCGTTCGCCGCCGACGCACTCCTCGTACACCTCGGTGGCGAGTTCGTCGTCGTCGTTGGCGAGCAGGTAGGCGTACAGCTCGTAGACGGGACACTCGTCGGCCTTCCCGCCCAACTCCCGTTGTTTCTCGGCGGTTTCGCGGCCGCCGGTCGTCGCCGCCTTCACCTTGTCGTAGCCGTCTTCGGGGTCGTCGAGCAGGCTGATGTGGGAGGCGGGGTCCGACGACGACATCTTCCCGCCCGTGAGGCCGGTCATGAAGCGGTGATAAATCGAGGAGGGCGGGACGAAGCCGTAACCGCCGTTGTCTACTTCGACTTGGCGGGCGAGTTCCTCGGCCTCCTCGCGAGTGAGTTCGAAACTGTCGATGTGGCCCTCGTAGACGCGCTTTTCGCCGTCGATGGCCTCGATGAGCGCCTCGAAGGCCTCGTCGGTCGCGTTACGGTCGAAGAACCGAACGCGGGGGCGGAGCGGCTCCTTCCCGCCGGCTTTCAGCGTCTCGACGGTGTCCCACAGTGCCGTCGAGTCGGGGGCTTCGGCTTCGAGCCACTCGGCGGCCTCGACACAGCGAACGTCCGAGTCGGGGTCGTCTTCGGTCAGCGCCTCGTATGCCTCGGCGACCAGCTCGCGTTCGTCGTCTTCCAACTCGAAACTCGCGTAGGCCTCGCTCACCTTGAAGAAGCGCATCCGGGTCGCCAAATCCCGCGCCAGTCGGACGTGGGGGTCCTGGTCGGGCCCGACGGGAATGACCGTCGGCTTCGGTTCCTCCAGTTGCGGATAGAGGATGTCGGCCATCTGGGTGACGACCGATTGCATGTGCGACACCGAGGTTTCGCCGTCGAAGCCGTAGATGCCTTCGAACTCCGCGAAACGGGCCTTCGAGCCGAGTTCGAAGGCGAGGTTGCGCAGTTCCTCGTTTTCGGATTGGCGGTACAGTTCGCCTTCCTCGGGGTCGAACCCCAACGCGAGCAACGACAGCAGGTAGCTCTCGGCGTGTTCGTCGATTTCGTCCCACGGAATCCCACGGGCGGAGTGGGCTTCGAGGTCGGCGATGAGGCCGTAGGCGTCGCCGCCCTGCTGTTGGTGCCAGATTATCTCGTCGAAGACGAGTTTGTGGCCGATGTGGGGGTCGCCGGTCGGCATGAACCCCGACAGCGCGGCGAAGGGTTCGTCGTTGACCATCGCCTCGGCGACCGGGCGGTAATCCCGGTGGCCGAAGATGACGCCCCGGCGCATCAGGTAGTGGGGGTTCGGCACCTCCGGCAGCACGTCGTCGAACTCCTCGATGCCGAACTCCTCGAAGAGGTTCCGGTAGTCGTCGACGGTCGACGAGCCCCACGGGTCGAGGGCCGTCTCGTCGGCACCTGTCGCCCCGCCGTCCGTCCTCGGGGGCGTCGCTCCCTCGTGGGCGTCGTCGTCTGTCATGCAGTAGCGTCGGGTTGGTTCGCCCAAAAACCGTTCGCTTGGGTGTGAGCGCTTACGGGGTGAGCAATTCGAGCAGTTCCGCCTCGGTTGCGTTGCCACAGCGAACCGCTTCCCGCGGCGCGCGACCGGCCTCGGCGACGGTTTCGACCGCCGCCTGGGGGTCGTAGCCACGCTCTCGGGTCAGCCACGCCGCGGCGACGACGCCGGTGCGTCCGAGCCCGGCGTTGCAGTGGAGTGCGACCGACTCGCCGGCCGCTTCGGCGTCTCGAAGCGCCCTCAGTGCCGTCCGGAGCGTCGCGTTCTCGGCGAATTGGCGGTCGCGAATCGGGACGTGGGCCGTCTCGAAGCGGTCGGCGTAAGCTTCCGGCAGGCCCCACCGCGTCGCCTCCGTCGAGGAGA
>NZ_WPCC01000006.1 GCF_009741925.1 Natronomonas sp. CBA1123 | reverse complement strand
CTCCTCCCGGAGGAACGACTCGATTTCGAAACACGCCGGCGCGGAGATATCTTCGATGTTGATGCCGCCGAACGTCGGTTCCATCATGGCGACCGCCTCGGCGAACGCCGCCGGGTCGTCCTCGTCTAACTCGATGTCGAAGAGTTCGATGTCGGCGAAGCGCTTGAACAGCACGCCTTTCCCCTCCATCACCGGCTTCGACGCCTGCGCGCCGATGTCGCCCAATCCGAGCACCGCGGTGCCGTTGGAGATGACGCCCACCATGTTCCCCTTCGTCGTGTAGGTGAACGCCCGCTCGGAGTCCTCGGCGATTTCGTTACACGGCGCGGCAACGCCGGGTGAGTACGCAAGCGAGAGGTCCCGTTGCGTGTTCGTCGGCTTCGTCGTCGATATCTCGATTTTCCCCGGCGGCTCCCGCCGGTGATACTCGAGTGAATCCTCGTCCAGTCCCATACTGGTACCCCGTCGACTGGCCTCAAAAAGCTACCCAACCCGAGGAGTTCGGCAGACGTTGCCCCAACCGGTCGTCGGCTCCCGCCAGCGTCCGGTTTCGGGGGGTATATACTCCCGTAGTACCGAACGTCGATTATGGACTTCCGTCGGCTGTTGCTCGTCACGACCGTCACGACGGCGCTCACGGCACTCGTCGGGGTCATCACGGCCACGTCCGGGGCCGGCCTGACCTGTGAGGCCCGGTGGCCGCTGTGCGATGGGGCCGTCTTCGGGCTGTTCCCGGCGAACTTCATGTCGTTCATCGAGTGGTCCCACCGACTGGTGGCGATGATAACCGGCTTCCTCATCATCGGGTCGACGATTGCGGCGTGGCGCGGCGGTCACTCACGACGGATTCGCCTCGCCACCCTCGCCGCGATGCTGTTGACGCCGGTGCAAATCGTCTTCGGGGCGTTCACCGTCCTCGTAAACGAGTTGGTGTTCGGCTACTCCATCGTCGTGTTGACGCTGCACTTCACGTTCGCGTCGCTCATCCTCGCGTTCCTCGTCGGCGCGACGGTGTGGGCCTACGCCGACGTATCCGAGGTGACCTTCGCGAAGATTCAGACCGCCGCGACCGCTGCACTCCTTGGCTTTCCCGTGATGGTCGGCCTCACCCCGCGGCTGTTCGTCGCCTTCGGCGAAATCGCACAGTTCGTCTACTACGGCCTCGGCTTCGCGATGTTCGCCGCACTGTGTCTCGTCGCGCTGTGGAGTCGGGAACTCGGCGCCCGGGCCGTCGCCTACGCGGGCGGGGTCGGCGCCGCGCTCGTCGTCTCCCAACTCATCATCGCCCGCCGGGCGTTCGGCAACGACGGCCAACTGCTGATTTTGGCAATCTCGTTTGCCGCCTTCGGGTTGACGCTCGTGGCGATTCGGCGCACCCGAGCCCTCGGTGCCCGCTCGACGGCCGCCGCACCGGCCGGCGACTGACCGACCCCTCGCTGCTCGCGTAGTTTTATCGGGCCACAGACCGATTACTCGCCCATGAGCGACCTGCTATCCGACGAGGAAATCGAGCGTCGACTACCGGAGGGCTGGGAACGTGACGGCGACGAAATCGTTCGCACCTTCGAGTTCGACTCGTATCTCGAAGGCGTCGGCTTCGCCGCCGGAGCGGGCGGCCTCGCCGAGGAGGCGTTCCACCACCCCGAGATGACCGTCGGCTGGCGGGAGGTGGAAGTCCGACTGACGACCCACGACGCGGGCGGTATCACCGAAAACGACACCGACCTCGCCGCGCGGTTCAACGAACTCGCGGACTGAGACGATGGGTGACTCCCAGAACGTGGGCGATGCGGAGTACGTCTTCGCCGTTCGGCTTCGACTCTCGCCGTCGGACCCGACGGTCCGACTCGACCCCGCAACCGTCGAGACGACGCTTTTCAAGCGAGCGGCGCCGCCCGGCGAGGACGGCTGGCTGTTCTTCCGGGACCACCTCTGGCGCGGCGAGGTGAACGACCACGGCCACATGTGCGAACTGGCCGAGGAGATGCTCGGGACGGATGTCGAGTCGGTCGAGTTTCGGGAGTTGCGGACCGACGACGCGTACTACGAGGCCCTCCAGGACGCCATCGCGGCGAATCTCGAGCTGTTCAACGCAGACGACGTGCCGGAGGTCCTCACGAAGTACCTCGGTTCCCGAATCCACGTCCGGGACAGAGAGTAGCCACCGCCGGCGTCGACATCAGCAACCAACGCCTCCAGAAAGCACTTATTCGGTACTCACCTACGCTGGAACCCATGAGCGTCCCGTCCTACGACCACTGGGTGTTCGACCTCGACGGCACCCTCGTCGACGTAGAACCGGACTACGTCCACGACGTGTTCGACCGCGTCGGCGACCGGGTCGGCTACGACTTCTCCGAACGGGAGGCCGAGGCGGTGTGGCACGGCTTGGGCGGCGTTCGCAACGAGCAACTCTCCGAGTGGGGCGTCGACGTCGAGACGTTCTGGGAGGCGTTCCACCAGGAGGAAGACCCCGAGGCGCGCGCCGACGCGACGTACCTCTACGACGACGCCGAGGTGGTCGGGGACCTCGATTCGCCGACGGTGCTCGTCACGCACTGTCAGGAGTACCTCACCGACCCGGTGTTGGACGCGGTCGACATCGGTGACTGGTTCGATGCGGTCGTCTGCTGTACCGAGGAGACTGGCTGGAAACCGGACCCCGAACCCGTCAACATGGCGCTGTCGTCGGTCGGCGCCGACGGCGACGGCGTCCTCGTCGGCGACGGCCCCCACGACGTGGGTGCTGCGTGGAACGCCGGCCTCGACGGCGCACACGTCGAACGCCACGGCCACGACCGACGTGGCCTGTGTGTCGTCGGCGACCACCGCGTCGACCGCGTCGACGACCTCGTTTAATCGTACAGTTCGTCGTCGAGCGGCAACTCGAAGTCGCCCTCGTCGACGCTCTCGACGGCCGTGTCGATTTCGAGCGCTTCGCCGCACTCCGGACAGGCGAGCGCCAGCGTCACGTGAACGCCGTCGTCCCCTTCGTAAATCTCCAACACGTCGGTGTCGCCCGGATACAGGTACTCGGCATCGAGTTCGTGGGCACAGGACATACCGAATCATGCAACCCGTGCCGACAAAAACCTACTGCGAGTCGTAGCCGGGCAGCGACTCGATGACCGAAGCGCCGTCATCGATGACTGCCGCCAACCGCTCGACTCCCGGTTTTTCGAGGCGGTCGTCGCTTCCGTACACCCGAACCGTCTCGGTGCCGCAGGGGACGAATCCCATCCCGAGTGCGTCGGCGGTCGCGGCCAACCCGAGGCCGGCGTCGGCCTTCCCGGCGAGGACCTTCCGTGCGGGCGATTCGTGGGCACGGACGGCGAACTCGAAGCCGTCGATGGCCTCCACGAGGTCGTGGCGGTCGACGCCGCGCTCCTCGGCGAGGTCGGCGACGGCGTCGCCGAGGGTGGTCCGCAGCCCGGAGTCGGTCGTTCGGTTGACGAACCGTAGCTCTCGGTCGACGAGGTCGGCGAGGCCGTCGACCTCGTCGGGGTTATCGGCCGGGACGACCAGCCCCCACTCCCGGGACCAGCCGTCAAGCTCGGTCGCGTGGTCGGGGTCGGCGTCGCCCGAGACGACGGCCACGTCGGTGACGCCGTCTCGGAGCCGTCGCAGCCCCTGTCGGCTGCCGACGCCGAGATACCGCGGGCGCTCGACTCGGTCCAACAGTCGCGAGAGCGCGGGGTCGTCCTCGCCGGCGCCGAACAGACTGGGCGGGCGAACGTCCGCGGAGAACAACTGCACCTCGACTTCTTCGCCCGAATCGAGGTACTCCACGTCGGGGTCGACGGCGACGACGCCGTCGGCTTCGACGAGACTCGTCGTCGCGCCGCTACCCTTGTCGACCGGGTAGACGAGCGTGTTTCCGTCGCCGTCCTCGACTATACCGGCGGGCATGTATCGCAGTCGCCCCTCACTGTATCGCTCCCGGACGGCCATCTCGCCGGTGACGGTGGCGGTTCGCGGTTCCGGTAGTCCCGCGGCGTGGCGCACTGCGGGCGCGACGAACGTCCGGAAGATGGTCAGCGCCGAAACCGGGTAGCCGGGCAGGCCGATGTACGCGCTCCCGTCCAACCGCCCGACGAGCATCGGCTTGCCGGGCTTGACCGCGACACCGTGCAGCAGGAGTTCGCCCGTCTCCTCGACGACGCGGTAGATGACGTCGACGGCCGACGCCGAGGTCGACCCCGACGAAAGGACGAGGTCACACTCGCTTGCAGCCTCCCGGAGCACCGACTCCATCGCCTCGTAGTCGTCGCCGGCGTGGGGATACAGCCGTGCCTCGCCGCCAGCCTCCTCGATTGCCGTCGCCGTCGTGTAGCTGTTCACGTCGTAGATTTCGCCCGAATCGCTGTCCAGCGGTTCGCCGGGACGGACGAGTTCGTCGCCGGTCGAGATGATGCCGACGGTCGGCTTCCCACGGACCGGCACTTCGTCGACACCGAGGGCGGACAGCAAGCCGATTTCCCGCGGTGTCAACACGGTTCCGGGGCCGAGGGCCCGCTCGCCGGCGGCCACGTCGGCACCCGCGAACATCACGCGGTCGCCCGGCGCCAACGAGGTGCGGACGAGGACGGTTTCGCCGTTGGTGTCGGTGCGCTCGACCATCACCACCGCGTCGGCGCCCGGCGGGAGGACGGCACCGGTCGAGATTTCGGCACACTCGCCGTCTCCCACCTCCAGGTCGGGTTCGGCGCCGGCGTGGACCTCGCCGACCAACTCCAACTCGACGGGGTCGGCCTCGTCGGCACCGAAGGTGTCGGCGGCGTTCAGCGCGTAGCCGTCGACGCTCGCGCGGTCGAATCCCGGAACGTCGAGGACGGCGTCGATGCGCTCGGACAGCACGCGGCCGCGCGCCTCTCGGAGCGGGACGGTCTCGTCCTCTGCCCGGAGGTCCAGCGAGCCGATGGCGTCGTGGGCCTCGTCGGGGTTGGCCAAATCGCGGAACTCCTTTCTACGCATTGTACTCCCAGTCCTCGACGGTCACGGTTTCGCCCTCCGGTACCCCTTCGCGGCTCTCCTCGACGACGACCCACCCATCGGCAAGGGCGACACTGGAGAGGATGCCCGACCCGCTGGCCCGTGTCGGCGTCGCTTCGAATTCGTCATCGGACTCTTCGAGCTTCACTCGGACGAACGTCCGAACGCCGGGTTCGCTCCGTATCTTCCGGGTCAGTCTGGCCTCACGAGTCGGAATCGGGTTCCTCGGCATCCGACCGAGGTGTTTGATGAGCGGTCGGAGGAACTGGACGGCGTTGACGATAGCGGCGACGGGGTAGCCGGGTAACATCACGACCGTCGTGTCCTCTACGCGGCCGAGTGCGACCGGATGGCCCGGTTTCAGGGCGACTCCGTGGACGAACACTTCGCCGAGTTCCTCGACGACTTCGGGAATGAGGTCGCGCTCGCCGACGGAGGAGCCACCGGTCGTGACCACCACGTCGCGGGTGAGGTCGCGTTCGACGGCGACGCGGAGCGCCTCGTGGTCGTCGGTGACGATGTTCCGCCGTGTCACGTCGGCACCCCAGCGCTCGGCGAGTCGCGAGACGGTAAATCGGTTCGTCTCGATGACCTCGCCCGGGTCGGGGTCGGCCTGGACGAGTTCCTCGCCGGTCGGGACGACGGCCACCTCAGGGTGAGCGACCGCCTCCACGGTGTCGATGCCGATGGCCTTCAACAGCCCGAGGTCGGAGGGGCGGAGCTGATGGCCGGGTTCGTAGAGCCGCTGGCCGGCCTCGACGTCCTCGCCGACGGGGGCGACGTTTTCGCCTTCGGCGACGGCGTCGAACACTTCGAGTTCACCGGCTAGCTTCTCCGTCTGTTCGACCATCACGACCGAATCGGCACCCTCGGGAAGTTCGCTGCCGGTGTGAACGCGGACGGCGGCGTTCGGCCCGGCCGACTCCGCGGGTCGGAGTATCGCCGGTGAGCGGTCGGAGGCGCCGAAGGTGTCCTCGGCGCGCACTGCCCACCCGTCCATCGCGGCGCGTGCGTAGTGGGGAACGTTTCGGGCGGCGTCGATGGGTTCGGAGAGGGTCCGGCCGTCCGCCACCGAAAGGGGGACGCGCTCGGTTCTGTCTAGGGGGTCCACGTCGAGTAAGCGCTCGCGGGCGTCGGCCACGCGGGTGCGCTGTTTGAACCCTGTTTCGCGTACGTCGCTCATACCGAACTCTGAGGCCGGCAAGGTGAAAAAGGGTCGCGCCCCGCACAACGGCGAGACCGACACCCGTCGGTCACGGACGACGAACAGTGGGCGTCGATAGCCGAATCACCGCCACCGAGGGCTTTAACGCGCCGGCGGGCGTACCCCGCCGTATGCAACTGCGTGAGGCACTCGGCGAGCTCCCGGAGACGGTGTTCGCCGACTTACTGGAGAGCGACGATGCCTATCTACTCGTCGTCGACCTCCCCGGTGCGACGGCCGACACCCTCGACGTGACACTCGACGACGGCCGACTCCGCATCGAGGCGCGACGCGAGAAGTCGCTGCCGACCTCCTTTCGCTACGTGACCGAGGAGCGCTCGCTGTTCCTCGACGCCGAACTGCCGTTGCCGCCCGACGTTTCGGGCGCCGACGCATCCGGTGAGATGGAGCGTGGTGTCCTCACGCTGCGGCTCCCCAAATCCACCGAAGAGAGCGGCCAGCGGATTCCCATCTCCTGACGCGTGTACTCCACTCTTATCACTACGGCGTCCCCCGTACGTCTGCGACCCTTCCGGTCGTCGAGCGGCCGGTTCGGTGAGGTGTCTCCCCGGTGAACTTTCGCGTCTATCGGCGGTTCGTCGTCGTCGCCTACCAGTTCCTGCCGCTGCTCTTGGCGTACGCACGGGACCGAAAGCGATTCTTCCTGTTCGGCTCCGGCCGCCGAGTCACGGCGGAAACCCGACGGAAACGCGCCCAGGCGCTGTTGAACTCCCTCCTCACCCTCGGCCCGACGTTCATCAAACTCGGGCAGTTGCTGTCGACGCGGCCCGATATCCTCCCCCCGGAGTACGTCGAGGAGTTCGAGAGCCTACAGGACGACGTCCCCCCGGCCGACTGGCGGGAAGCGAAGCAGATTTTCGAGGAGGACATCGGTCCCGTGGAGACGACGTTCGACGAGTTCGACACCGAGGCGATAAGCGGCGCGAGTCTCGGACAGGTGTACATCGCCTCCCTCGACGACCAGCAGGTGGCGGTGAAGATTCGCCGGCCCGGCATCGAGGACCTCGTCGAAGCCGACCTCCGGGTCATCCGGTGGTCGCTGCCGATACTGATGCAGTTCGTCGACGACACGCGGTCGTTCTCCTTGGAGACGCTCGCCGACGAGTTCGAACGGACCATCCGCGAAGAGATGAACTACGAGCGGGAGCGCCGAATGCTCGAAGAAATCGGCGGGAACCTCGCCGACAACCCCAAGGTTCGGGTTCCCGTCGCGCTCCCGGAGTTATCCAGCAAGCGCGTACTCACGATGGAGTACGTCGGTGGGACGAAAATCTCCCAAATCGACAACCTCGACAGCCTCGGTCTCGACCGAACCACGCTCGCGGAGACGCTCCAGCGCGTCTACCTCCAGATGATAGTTCAGGACGGCGTCTTCCACGCCGACCCACACCCCGGAAATCTCGCGGTTCAGGACGACGGCACCATCGTCTTCTACGACTTCGGGATGTCCGGACGGGTCGACCCGTTCATCCAGGAGAAGATAATCGACTTCTACATGGCTATCGCCCGACAGGACATCGACGACATCCTCGACACCCTCGTCGAGATGGGGACGCTCAGTCCGCAGGCCGACCGCGAGGTGATGGCGAACGTCATGGAGTTGGCCATCGCCGACGCCCGGGGAGAGGACATCGAACAGTACCGCGTCCAGCAAATCATCCAGCAGGTCGAGGACACAATCTACGAGTTCCCGCTCCGGCTGCCGCCGAACCTCGCGTTGGTGTTGCGGGTGGCGACGGTCGTCGAGGGCGTCTGTGTCACCCTCGACGAGGACTTCGACTTCATCGAGGTGGCGACCGACTACCTCCGCGAACAGGGGTTCATCGAGGAGAGCGCCCGCGGGTTCATCGAGGACCGGGTGACCGAAGCCCGCGATTTCGGCGAGTCGATGGTTCGCGTCCCGCCGAAACTGGAGAACACGCTCGACCGCGTCGAACGTGGCGACGTGACCGTCCAACTGGAGATTTCCGACGACGAACGCGCCCTCGACACGCTCGCAAAGCGGTTGATTCTGGGCGGGCTGCTGTCGGCAACCGTGATGGCGTCGGCGGTGCTGTACGCCTTCTCGACGCTGGAGGCGTCGCTCGTCGCGGCCGCCATCTCGATTCCAGTCGCGGCGCTCCTGTGGCGGTCGTTCCGAACACGGAAGGGAATCCGAGCGACGCCACAGTTCACGCGGCAGAGCCTCCGAGAGCAGCGCGACGAGAAGTGACGATTCGCGCCGCTACGAGGCACTCATTATAAATGGTGGGTTATAACCGGAAATCGATACAAGATATTACAGTGTCACTAGCGAAGCGTGCGCCCTATGAGGGGAGATGGGTCGTTCGTCGACGACCAACGTGGCGTCTCTGCGGTGTTGGGGTTCGTCCTGATGTTCGCCCTCGTCATGACGACGTTTGCAATCTATCAATCCGACGTGGTCCCCCACCAGAACGCCGAGGTCGAATCGAGTTACAGCCAATCGCTGGACGGCGAAGTTTCGGAACTGCGGTCGACGACGATGGACGTGGCAGCCAGCGGCGCCTCCGCCTCCGAAACGGTTCAGGGCGCTCCCGACTACCCCGATAGGGCGTTGGGTATCAACGCGCCACCGCCGAAGAGTCGGCTATCGACGACTGCCGAACACGAGGTCTCGATAGCGGGTCTGGAGACCTCCTACGAGCAGTACTGGAACGGCACCGACCGGACGTTCGAGACGCGCCTGCTCGCGCTCGAACCCTCCTACAACTACATCCGGACCGAGGAGACGTACTACCTGGCGAACGGCGTCGGTGTCCACGAGTCCGGCAACGGCTCGTACGCCAGTTCGGTCGGCGGCGAAGTCGTCGACGGCGACCAAATCGATATCGTTCTGTTCGACGGCGACGTGGACCAACAGGCCAGCGTCCACGACGTGTCGCTGGAACCGGTCAGCACGAACTCCGAGTATCACTCCGTGACGCCCGAAGACGACGCGAGCATCGAACTCCCGACCGTTCGAAGCGAGTCCGCGTGGGACGAGATTGCCGCCGAGAACCCGAACATCAACGACACCGAGGTGACGTGTGGCGACGGGAGCGACCCGCCGTGTGATGCTCGGGTGAACACCGTCGAAATCGAACTCAACGAGAGCGTCGAGAGCTACGACTTCCGGGTGACGAAAGTGAGTCTCGAAGAGCCGTCTTCGGCCGACGGCACGTACGTTACGATGCGGCCGGCGGGTGGCGTCACCGCGTCCAACGGGCAGACGTTCACTGTTACCGTTCGCGACGAGTACGGGAATCCGGTTTCTGGTGCGTCAATCTCTCTGAACAGAACAGGTCCCGGAGTGCTCACTGCGTCGTCGGTGACGACGGACGATAGTGGAGAGGCTATCTTTGGCGTTAAACATGCGGAAATAGGGGTCACCCAGGTGACTGCAAAAATCGACGACGGCACCCCTGATTACGAAACAACCAGTCGCGTCGTCGGCGGTGCCGGTGCTGGCGGAACGCCAACGTTCGCCGCCTACACCTCTGGGCAGTACCGACCCGGAATGGGTGACATCGAGTCGCTGACGCTCTTGGAAGGACAGATGGTCCCCAACAGCGAAGAGAAGTGTCTGCTCTTGGGCGACGGTGGCGGCCTCCTCGGTGGTCTCCTCGGTGCCATCAACTGCGTTGACGATGACTTCCTGACACTTCAGGGAAGCCTTCGTATCCAAGCGGATAGCCAGCAGTACACCTTTAAATACCAGCTCGTCGACGACGACCGAAACGGCAACATCGATAGCAGCGACGACTCCGCCGTTGTCGAAGTAACCGACAGGGACGGCAACCGGTTGTTCTGGGGCGAACTGACGAACGGCGCCGCGAACCGAATCCTCTCCGACAGTGGGGCTGACCTGCTGGAACCCAGCAATTACGACGACGAGGAGTGGGAGTTCTGTGGAGTGTTCGGCCTGAGTTGTGCGCCGCGTGATCATACTGACTTCGACGATTTCGACCTTGATGACAGCGATGTCTTCGTCGAAGAGGCGTCCGGCCGAGTGACTGTCACGGTCGACGATAACTGAGGAGACGGCGGAGTGTTTTTCTGCTGTCTAATGGATAACTGAGTATGCAAATCCCACCCTTTGCCCTCGAACGCTGGTTCGAGGAGGTCGAATACGACGCCGACATCATGCTCGCCGAAAGCGGCATCCGACCGCTGGATGCGAGTCGCTTCGACACCGACCCCGGCAGTCTCGGCTACGTCGTCCCGACGGCCGGTGACCCCGAGTTTCGCGCCGCCGTCGGCGAGCATCACGGCCGGAGCGCCGAGGAGACCCTGTTCACCTGCGGCACACAGGAGGCGAACTTGCTGGCCTTCCTCGCGTTGGTCGAAAACCACGCCGTCGTCGTCACGCCGACCTACGGGTCACTGACGGCACTGCCGGCGTCGCTGGGAGCGACGGTGACGGAGGTCCCGCTCGAGGAGGATGGGTGGACTCTCGACGCCGATACCGTCACGGAGGCGCTCCGGCCGGATACCGACTGCGTGGTGGTCAACAACCCGAACAATCCGACGGGGCGATACCACGACGAGGCGACGATGCGGGCTATCTACGAGGCGTGTGCGGACAACGGGACGTACCTGCTGTGTGACGAGGTGTACCGACTGCTGGCCGAGGAGCCACTTCCCCCCGTCGCGAGTTTCGGCCGATATGGCGTCTCGACGGCGGGCGTCTCGAAGTCATTCGGTCTGGAAGGATTGCGCTTCGGGTGGCTGTGTGCCGCGCCCGAGGTCGTCGCCGCCGCCGCGAACTGGAAGGATTACACGACCATCGCGCCGCCGGTCTTCGGCCAACACGTCGCCGAACAGGCCTTCGAACGCCGCGAGGAGTTGCTCGAAGCGAACCGCGACCTCGCGGCCGACCACCGTGCCCTCGTCGCCGAGTTCCTCGACGAGCACGGCCTCGCGTGGTCGGCCCCCGACTGCGGCGTCAACGCCTTCGTCGAGGTGCCCGCGGGATTCGCCGGCGGGGAGTCGTTCTGTCGGGGGCTGGTCGAGGAGGAATCGGTCGTCCTCGCGCCGGGTGAGGCCTTCGGCTCCCCCGACCGGTTCCGCATCGGCTACGGGCTCCCGACGGCGGAACTCGAAGAGGGCTTGGGTCGGCTTGCGGCGTTTCTCGACCGACACCGCTGAGTTCGCGAGCGATTTTTGTCCCTCGGCTTCGAACACTGATTCGTGCAACAGGAGGTCGAGGCCGTCCTCTTCGACGTCGACGACACGCTGTGTCGGTATCGACGCTCGGGGGCGGAACTGCTGGATGCGTCCTTCGAGCGGACGGGCGTAGAGCCGTTCATCACCGTCGAGGAGTATCACGACCGCTACCCGGAGTTCGTCGATTCGAGCGATTCGATGGTCGACCTCCGCGAACGGTGTTTCGCGGCTATCGCCGACGAGAAGGGGTACGACCCGGCAACCGGCCGGGAAATCGCGCAAATCTACGCCGACGAGCGCGACCACGGCAACGTCGAACCGCTGCCGGGCGTCGACCGCGCGCTGTCGGCGCTGTCGGAGTGGCCCCTCGGCGTCGTCACGAACGGCGCGCCGTCGATGCAACGGCGAAAGCTCGAGGCGCTCGGACTGGCGGAATCCTTCGATGTGGTCGTCCACGCCGGCTACGACGCTCCGGCGAAACCCAGTCCCGAACCGTTCGAGGCAGCGCTGTCGACGCTCGACGTACGACCCGAGCGGACGGTTCACGTCGGCAACTCACTGGGGTCGGACGTTGCCGGCGCCCGTGCGGCCGGGGTGGGTTCGGTGTGGGTGCCGGACACCGACGAACCGGCCGAACCGGAGCCGGATTACACCGTCTCGTCGCTGTCGGACCTCCCGTCGCTTCTCGGCGTCGAGTAGAGCCTACCGGGGCGTCCGACGCCAGTCATCGGTGTTCGCGGTCGCCATTCGAACGAGTCGCTCGATGCGCTCTTCCATCCGTGGATGTGTCGCCAGTAGTCGCGTCAACAGTCCACCCTCGTCGCCGTGGATGTACAGCGGCGAGAGGGTTCCCCACCCCGGCGTGGCGGCGCGCTCGATTTTCACGAGTGCCCGCGCGAGCGCGATTGGATTCCCCGTCGCTTCGACGGCGCGGTCGTCGGCGGCGTACTCCCGGCGGCGGGAATGGGCACGCAGCGCCAGCGTCAGCACGAACAGCGACAGCACCACGAACTGCGCGACGCGAAACTGGACGATGGCGAGGTGCTCCGAGAACGGTCGGGGCGTTTCGCCGCGCAGCCACGAGAGCGCCCGGAGGACGCCGCCGACGAGGAGGCCGACCGGAAGCAACGCGAGATACAGGACGCCGCCGACGGTTCGGACTTGTGTGTAGCCGAGCGTCTGAATCAGCCCGTCGCGGCTCTCCAGGTGGGCGAGTTCGTGGGCGAGGACGGCCACCAGTTCCTCGGCAGTTAGTATCCTGAACAGGCCGTAATCGATGACGAGCGAACCGCCACGAGCGGTACCGAGTGCGAATGCGTTCGGGGCGTCCATCCGGGCGGTGTACACCGTCACGTCGCCGACGCCGATGTCTCGCCGGAGGGCGTCGACACGGGCGTAGAGCCACGGCGCCTCGGCCTCGGTGAGCTCTCTGGTGTCGAGTTCCGACAGCAACGCCTCGGTACCGAGTCGGTAGCTCAGATAGCCGACGACGACCGTGGCGACGACGAAGTACGCGACGGCGCGTACGGGGTCGGGACGGAGCTCCCACACCACCGTGAGCAACTGATAGCCGGCGAGTGCGGCCAGCAGATAGCCGGCGAGAAGCGTCACGCCGGTGAGCGCCATAAGGAACCGAAGACGGAGCCGTCCCATGCCGGATAAGACGGGTGGCCGCGTTAGGAGTCTTCCGTCCGGTTGCCGTCGACCGATACGTCGGTGACCGTCCCGACGCCCTTCGAACTGCCTTCCCGGAAGACGAACCGTTGGCCCTCCTCGACCATGTAGGGTCGGAACTTGAACCGAACGCGGGCGCGGCCGGTGTCGCCGGGGAGCAACTGCCCCCCCTCGGGATGAATCGAAACGGTCTCGGAGACCGTCTCGAGGTGGACGACCGGTTCGTAGCCGTCGTCGATGCGGGTCGGATGGTTGAGGACCATCACCTCGGCTTCGAACTCCCGGACTGGGTCGGGGTCGGCATCTCGGGGGAGCAACACCATCCCACGTTCGAGGTCGGCCTCGCCGATGCCCTTCAGGGCGATGCCGACGATACGGCCCGCCGACGCCTCGTCGACGCGGTGGTAGTGCATCTCGATGGAGCGGACTTCGACCTCCCGAAAGGCGCCGTCAGCGAGTGGGCCGACGAGTAACTCGTCGCCGGCCTCGACGCTGCCCGAGCGGACGGTTCCGGAGGCGACCGCCCCGACGCCCGTGACGTTGTACGTGCGGTCGATGTACATCGAAAAGTCGCCCTCGGTGGCGCTCGTCTTCGGGAGATGCTCGAATAGCTCGTCGAGGACGGGCAGGCCCTCCATCGTCACCGCCGACGTCGAGAGGACGGGGACGACCTGCTCGTTTATTTCCTCGATTGCGGCCTCGACGCCGTGGCGGTCGACCGACAGCGGCGTCTTGTCGGCGTTCCGGAGGAGGCGTTCGACTTCGCGTTCGACCTCGTGGACGCGCTCGTCGGACACCATATCCGCCTTCGTGATGGCGACGACGGTGGGGAGTTCGGTCGCCAGCAGGATACCGAGATGTTCCCGGGTCGTCTTCGTCGGACCGTCGTCGGCGGCGACGACGAGCAGGCCGTAGTCGAGTTTCTGGCCGACGAGGCCGCGAATCGTCGTCCGGAGCCACGGTTCGTGGCCGACGGTGTCGACGAAGGAGACGAGGCGGTCGGCCTCCTCGACGACGCGGGCGCGGTCGGACTTCCGGTGAGGGTTGTCCATCCGGACCGGTCCCTCCTCGTCGAAGCCGTAGACGCCATACGAGAGGTCAGCCGACAGCCCCCGGTCGACCTCGTGGGGCTGGACATCGAGGAAGCCGCGGGTGCCGCCCTGTCCGTCGTCGGGGTCGCCGGTGACGAGCGAGCCGACGAGCGTCGACTTGCCGTGGTCGACGTGGCCCGCGGTGCCGACGACGATGTGGTCGTCGTCGACGTCGAGGACGGCGCCCTCCTGTAGGGTGGCGACGCCGACGATACCCTCCTCGATGCCCCACGTCTGGACGTCGTCGATGTGGGCACCCGCCTCTTCGGCGAGCAGCGACAGTACGTCCATCGACTCGGAGAAGGCCTCCGGCGAGATGCCGGCGATACCGCCGTCGTCGGTGACGCCGACGACGTAGGTGGCCTCGCCGTCGCCCGACAGCACGCGGTGGCGCAGTTGCGCGGCGAGTGATTCCATCCGCCCGTCGGCGAGGTGGACCGAGCGAGTGAGCCGTTCCTTGAACTCGACGCTGCCGCCCTCCCGTTCGCCCCGTTCGAGGGCGCGCTGGAGTGCGGCCCGGTCGGCGCTCATGTGAGCGACGGTAACAACCACACGGGCAAAAGCTTTCCCCGGGGAATAGGCAGAAACGACCGTTTGATGCGGCTGTCTGTGGTGTTTTGGGACTGTACGTCTCCGGAACGGTACGAACGGCTATCGGGGAGGTTACCACTCGGTTCGAATCGCCTCCAGCGCCTCCAGGAAGCCGTCCGCGAAAGCCCCCTCGGTGACCACGTCGGCGGCCGAAAGCGCGTGGTCGTCGGCGTTGGCGACGGCGTAGGCCTTCCCTGCGACGCCGAAGACCTCGGCGTCGTTCTCCGAATCGCCGACCGCGACGAACTCCTCGGGATAGCAGTCCAACAGTCGGGCCGCCGTTTTCAGGCCCTCGCCCTTGTCGACCTCGGGCGATTTGACGTGGTAGGCGTAGCCCGTATCGACCACGTCCATCCCGTGGTCGGCGGCAATGTGCTCCAGTGGCTCCAGCGGTCGCTCCCGGGAGACGGCGAGTTCGGTCTCCCGCCAGCGGTTCACCATGTCGACGGGGCCCCATCCGAGGTCGTAGCCCGCGTCGAGGTAGTCGGCCGCGATCGCTTCTGCCCCCTCGGGGTCGCCGTTGTACACCACCTCGCCAGCGTCCTCGACGTAGACCGCGCCGCCGTTCTCGGCGATGACGTTCAGCGGGACGCCGAGGAACTCACAGAGGCCGACGGGGTACGGGAACGACTTTCCGGTGGCGATAACGACGGGGGCGTCCCACGCCCGGAGTGCGTCGAAAACGCGGGGGTCGATGGATTTGTCCGGCCGGGTGAGCGTTCCGTCGATGTCGGCGGCCAGCGGCGGCACCATATCGGGGTTCGGGACGCCGCAGGTATCAAGCCACCCCCTTCCGTACGGCGGTACGTGACGGTCAAACACGCACTCGACGACATCTACACCGTCGACCCACATCTGATGGGGACACCCGGTGCGCTCACGCTGTATCTAATCGACGCGCCGAACCCGACAATCGTCGATACCGGGTCGGCGAATTCAATCGACCGGATTCACGACGCCCTGAACGAAGTCGACATCGCACCGGAGGCGGTCGAACACGTCCTCGTCACGCACGTCCATCTCGACCACGCAGGTGGTGCAGGACACCTCGCCGATGACCTGCCGAACGCGACCTTCCACGTCCACGAGAAGGGGGTGCCCTACGTCACCAACCCCGAGCAGTTGGACCGACTGAAACGGAGCGTCGACCGGGCGATGGGCACCGAGAACGCCTACGGCGAACCGAAACTGCTTCCCGAGGAGCGCTGCCGCTCGGTGGGTGGCGGTGAGTCGGTCGACCTCGGCGACCGCGAACTCGAACTCGTCGACGCCCCCGGTCACGCGCCGCATCACTTCGCCGCCTACGACCCCGTAACGGAGGGGCTGTTCTCCATCGATTCGGCCGGAATGCATCTCGCCGGTGAGATGCGACCGACGACACCCCCGCCGGGGTTCGACCTCGAAGCCAACCTCGAAACCGTCGACCGGCTCCGGGAGTTCGACCCCGAGAAGAACTTCTATGGCCACGTCGGCCCGGGAGGAGAGGACGCTGTCGACGAACTCGACCGCTACGAGGCGATGTTACCGGAGTGGGTCGACCTCCTCGAAGAACGCCGCCAAGAACACGACGACGACATCGGCGCTATCGTCGAATCCCTTGAGGACCGCTGGCTGAGTCCGACCGTCCAGCGAGACGTGGCCGGCGTGTTGCACTATCTCGACAATCGATAGTCCGGGGCCACCCGCTATCCCAACTTCTCGTCGAGGATGAGTCGCGTCTTCGTGGAGACGACTTCGTCGAGTTCGCGTGCCCGCGTGATGAGGTCGTTGAGCGTTCCTGTGTCGGCGGTGTCGACGACGACGACGATGTCTTCCTCGCCGGAGACCTGCCAGACGAAGTCGACCTCGGTCCAGTCGGCGATGGACTCGGAGATGCCGCCGGTGTCGACGTCGACGGCGACGCCGACCTCTATCATCGCTTTGACGTTGCCGGTTCGGGTGGCGATGGTAAACCGTTCGATGACGCCGTCTTCGAGCAGTCGCTCGACGCGGTTTCGGACGGTCCCCTCGCTGGTCCCGACGCGGTCGGCAATCTCCGTGTAGGGGGTTCGGGAGTCCCGCCGGAGGATGGCGAGTATTTGACGGTCGAGGTCGTCCATTGAGATGTGACGATTCAGACTGCCCCCACTTACCGATTACGAATTTCGTAACGAATCTTCGAACACAAGCGTTATTTGGGGGTGCTTCATACGCATCTCGTAATGACGGATGCCTACGTGGCGCTGGAAAGCGGGCGTGTCGTGGAGGCACGCGCTCGCGCTCCCGGCCGCAGTCGTGGTGAACTGGTGTTTACGACAGCCTACACCGGCTACGAGGAGTCGCTCACCGACCCGAGTTACGAAGAACAGGTGCTGACGTTCTCGTACCCGCTCATCGGCAACTACGGCGTCCGAGAGGAGCGCTTCGAGTCCGACCGCGTCCATCCCCGCGCCGTCGTCGCCCGCGAACTCACCGAGGACGTCGCCGAGTGGCTCGAAAGCGAGGGCGTCCCCGCCGTCGACCATCTCGACACCCGCGACCTCGTCACCGGAATCCGAGAGGGCGGTGCGATGAAGTGCGGCATCGCCGCCGGCCCCGAGGCGACCCCCGAGGCTGCGAAGGAAGAACTCGCCGACTGTAAGGGCATGAGCGAGCACACCGACATCGGCTCGCAGGTATCCACTGACGAGCGACTCACACACAACCCCGACGGCGACGGCCCCACCGTCGCGCTCGTCGACTGCGGCGCGAAGGGCTCTATCACCGAATCGCTCGTCGAACGGAACGCGACGGTCGAAATCCTCCCGTACAACGCCACTGTCGCCGACGTGGCGTCGGTCGACCCCGATGTGTTGTTCATCTCCAACGGTCCCGGCGACCCCAAGAACTTCGAGGCCGCCGCCGCCCTCGTCGACGAGTACGTCGGAGAACTACCGCTTGCGGGCATCTGTCTCGGCCAGCAGGTCATCGCCGAAGCCCTCGGCGGCGAAACCGAGAAGATGGAGTTCGGCCACCGCGGCGTCAACCAACCGGTTCAGGACCTCCGCTCGAAGAAGGTCGTCATGACGACCCAGAACCACGGCTACACCGTCTCCGAACCCGGACAGCTCGAAGTCACGCAAATCAACGTCAACGACGACACCCCCGAAGGCCTCGAGAGCGACGAACTCGACATCATCACCCGCCAGTACCACCCCGAAGCGAACCCCGGCCCCAACGACACGCTCGATTTCTTCGACGACGTGCTCGCGCTGACCGAGGACGCGCCGACGCCGAACGCGGACTAACACCCACTTTTTGCACACTCCGGCGGTTCGCCAAGGGCGAACACGCCTCTGTGGCAAAAACTTGGGGAAAATATGCGCGAGAACCTCCAGTCGCGCGCCTTCGGCGCGCGGTAGTCGGTTCTCGCTACGGCGACTCGACGGCTGCGCCGTCTCGTCGCCGCGAACCGCGCTCGCTTCGCTCGCGCGGAGATTCATGCTTCGAACGATTACCAAACAGACGAGCGGTTTGCTGAAAAGAGCGCTTCGCGCTCTTTTCGCATACCACAGGAGCAGAGCTCCTGTATAGCTCGCAAATCTTCGATTTGCTTACTGATGAAAGACGCCTCTGGCGTCTTTCGAACCACTCCGGACGCGACCGAAGGGAGCGTCCGGGTCGTTTTTCCCATGTTTTTGCGAGGCGGGTTCCCGCAGCGACCGAAGGAAGCGAGGAAACCCCGCCTTGTAAAAAGTGGGTGTTCTAGTCCACGTAGTCGTACTTCCGCTCGCCCATCCGACCCCAGCCGTCGAAGACGAACTCGCCGTCGGGGGCGGTGAACTCCTCGAGCTCCGCTCTTCGTCGTGGTTGTGGGCGTCGTGGACCGTCTCGTACTCCTCGAAGGTGAGGTCGTAGCGCGATTCGAGCTGCTCGTCGATGTCCAGCGCCTCGATTTCGTCCTTCCAGCCCGGCTGGACCGTCTCGGCATGAATCTCGGCTTGGGCGCCCGACCCGTAGGAGCCGACGAGCAACGTCGCACCCGTCGCGTCCTCGCCGGCCTCGGCGAGTTCCTTCAGCCCCGAAACGCGGGCGACGTGAACCGACCCGGTGTACCAGTTGCCGACGTGCCGGGAGATGGTCAACGTCGGGTCGACGACCCGGTCGTACCACTCCCGATAACGGTCGGTGTCCTGGAGGGCATCGGTGTACTCCCGGACGGCGTCGAGATACTCGTCGTCATCCTCGAAGGCCTCCTCGCGAGGTTGGGGCCCGATTTCCTCGGCGAGGGCGTCCTCGATTTCGGTGTTGCGAATCATGTGCCGGTAGCCCAACACGGCGGCCTTCCGGACCATCCCCGGGAACGGCGTGTGGAACGGCACCAGCCGGATGTCGTAGGGGTGGACCTCGCCGGCGACGCTCTGGTAGTCGACGAGGGCCTCCCGCATCCGTGCGAGATACACCTGTACCGAGCGCTTGCCGTCGACACTGGGGAACTGCTGTTGGGGTTTCAGGAAGTCCGTCTCGTCGGCCGAGCCGTAGCCCTGCTCGGTCGACAGCTCGACGAGTGAGGGGTCCTCGCTGATGAGCATCGCCACGGCGCCGGCACCCTGCGTCGACTCACCGGGGTCGTCACGCGCATACAGCGCCGTGTCGGTGGCGATGACGAGCGCCGACCGACCGCGATTGCGCCCGGCCTGAATCCAGTTGAAGGCGTCGTCGATGCTCTGGGTCCCGGCGACGCAGGCGAACTTCCGTTCGCCCTTGTTGGCGTGGTGGAAGTCACCCTCGAAGACCTGCTCCAGACAGCCCGCGATGTACGTCGAGACGGGCTTGGAGTGGTCGAAGGCGCTCTCGGTGGCCACGTCGATGCGGCCGATGTCCTCGGGCTCCAACCCCTTCCGCTCCATCAGTTTGTGGGCGGCGTTGGCCCCCATCGTCACGATGTCCTCGTAGGTGTCCGGGAAGGAACTGGCGTGCAGGCCGAGTCCCTTCGTGTACTTCTCGGGTTCGTCGCCCATCGCGGGCGCGAACGTCTCCGCGAGGTCGAGTTTCAGTTTGCCGGCGTGGATGGCGATGGCGTCGATGCCTACGCTGGTCATGTAGGTGGGGTTGGTGGTTTAGTATAAGTGTTTGTCGACGTGTGGTTCGTCGATTGTCGAAATATCAGCTAATTCAATTACTTGTTCCTGAATCAGAGTCCGTGGCACTGTCGGTGTCTGTTACTGTGACAGTTGCTGTGTAAGGTCTCCCACCCTTGTTCAGGTTGGAAAATGTTTCAGTGACTTTAGTTCCTTCCTGATTGGATATGTCTATTCCTTGTCTGATAGCGTCTTGGTTGCCGTTTTTATCTTTTATGATTATCTCTGCTGTATCCAGATTTCCATCGGCATCGTCCGGTGTAAACTCCACCGTCAATTCTTTTTCAGAAGAGCTGTAGTCAACATTGTCAACCGTTACAGTCGGTGCTTGATTACCACCGCTACACCCATCGCCGCCACCGAAGAAGTCACACTCCGCCTGCTGTGCCCAGTCGCTTTCGCTGTCGGTGTCTTCGAAGTTGCCACCGTCTTGGGTTCGGTAGGCAACGTCTCCGTCTGTCGGTTGAGTGACCGAACTTCCATCGCTAAAGGAACCATCCCCGTAACCCATCCTATCGACGACGTTTCCGCTCGAATCTATCAGCTCGATGGTTTCTCCTGTGTTGGCGAGTTGGATGCTGCTCCACTCAAAGACCTTCGAGGAATCAACTGGCCACTGGTCTTCGAATGCGGTCTTATCTCGAGCCAGGTACACTTCTCCATCGAAATCCTGTGAGATGCCGTAGCTCGCGTCGTCGTCGCTGAGTGTCCACCCGTTCGTATCGACACCCGAAGGAATCTGCAGACGAACAAATTCACCGTTGGCATCGGTGAGTTTCGCAGGATTCGGCTCTACAGCCGTGATGAGCGCGTCCGAACTCGGACCGGGTCCGCCGCCATCCGTGTTGAACACCTGTATCTCGAAAATCGCGGATTCACTGTTCGGCGCACCGGGCACCGGATTGTTGCTACCGGTACAGGTGTATGCAACGGTGACTTCGGCGTTCGTGGACGTATCGCTCGGGGCTTGATACGTGAACGAGACTTGTCCATCTTCGCCGGTCGTCGCTGTTGTCGGTGACTCGGCAATGCTTCCGCCACCACTCGTCACCTCTGCACAGGTATCGACGCCCGATAGCGGATTCCCGTATTCGTCACGGACTTCCGCAACGACGCGTTGATTGCTCCCATCCGAAATGGTTGCGCCATCGCCGCTTTCTGTGGTGATATACGCCGTTGTTGGTGCGTCAACGCTACCATCTCCAACACCGACCTTGTCCGTCTGAAGGTCGTAGGTCGCATCCGCTTCGAGAACAATCGTCAGGGTGTTCGGGTCGGTCGTATCATCGTACGTACAATCTTGGATATATCGGTCGGGGTCCGTGTCTCCACCAGTCCCGACATCAGCACAGGTAGTGTCGCTCGAAGCAGCCCCATCGATTTGATTGTTGAGTAGTTCGCCAACCCAAACTGACTCGGGGATTTCCGTCTCGAACTGTATCTCGATAGGCGACCCGTCGCTCTCGATTGAAACACGATTCGACGACGTGCTCACTGGACGCGTGTCGAACGACGTACTCTGGAAGCCATTCTGGCTGTACTCTCCATCAATAAGCGCGAACGACAGTGAACGCCCGGAGACGATAGGTTGGCCACTTTGTGGTAGTAGTGTTCCGTCGTCGAAACCGTTGTAGATGACTGCGTGTTCGATGGTCGTTGTCGGTGCGTTGTCGTAGAGGTTGTAGTTGGGACGATAGCTGACCGGCCTTGTAGAGAATGAACGAGTCGTGGTTCCATCCCAGTAGTCGCCCGCTTCTCCGTCCGCTTCGGCGTTACGAATGGATACGGTGAGTTCCTCCCCCGTGCGTAGCGTTCCCGCGGCCGGACTGGGATTCAACGCGATTACCCTACTTGGGTAGGTCGTACCGAGTTTTACGGCGGTTGACTGCCGAGTTCCTTGGCCCGCAGTCCGGAGGATAGAACTACGGGTATCCTGCATGTCGTTTTGTACCTCTTGGTTGTGGTTGAACTCCACCTCGGCGTTCTGCTGTGGAACAACGAATGCCTGATACCCAGAAAAGGCCAAAATCAGTATCGTAAAGATAAGCAACGCTCCGATGACGACTGGTTGGCCACGTTCGTCATCGGCGAATGTCATAGCGGCCGTTCGCGCGTCGAGGATAAAAACACCACGCCGAAATCAGCGGCGTTACTCGTCTTCGTCGATGACTTCGGGGTCGGCGAGGGCGGTCCCCAGCGAATCCAGTCCGTTCACCCACTCGGCGACGAGGCCGTACTCGATGTCCTCGGCGACGTCCATGTCCAGCGACTCGCCGTCGAACAATAGCGTCCCGGCCTGGGCGCAGTAGGCGAGGGCGGCGTCGACGTCCTCTTCGGCTTCGGCGTCGGCGGCCGCGCGGATGTACTCGGTGACCGAGCCCTCCTCCGGTGGGCCGCCGGCGACGTACTCCTCGGCGGCGTAGAAGACACAGACAAGCGAGGTCTGGACGCCGTCGATGAGCATGCGCTTTTCCTCGTCCTCGAAGTCTACTTCCGAGAGGACGATGTCGCGGACGCGGGCCAACTCCTCGAGGGCGGCATCGTCGTCGATTTCGCCGTCCTCGTACTCGGCGACGATTTTCACGACGGCGATGGCGGCGTCGTCCTGGAGGTTCAACAGCAGGCGTGCGGAATCCTCGTCCTCGGGGTCGATGTCCTCGTCCCGGAGTCGGTCGAGCCAGTTGTTCCACCGCTCTTCAGTGTAGTACTCGCCGGGGGGTGTGCTCATGCTCGAAGGTACGGTGGACGGGGGATATGCCTTTTCCTTATCGCGCCGGACAGGCGCCGATTCGTACGGCGTGGTCAGTGGCGTGGGGATTCAACGCTCCCGTCTGGCTTCGCGACCGAGTTCCCGCTCGACGGCGGCGACCTTCTCGCTTGCGCGCTGGTCCCGCGTCCGTTTGTCGTCGATTTTCAGGAACGTGCTCACGCGGTCGGCGTCGACGGCCTTGTGTGCGGCGCCGACTGCCGCGAGCAGCGTGTCGATGTCGTCGGCTTCGACGACGGTTCCCATCGGGTTGGTCTCGTAGGACACGTCGAACTCGTCGAGGGCGGCGACGGCCTCTGCGACCTCGCTGGCCATGCTGTCTTCGACGACCGGTGCGACGCTGAGGAGTGCGACGACGCTCATACAGAAGCGAGGGCACCAAGGGATAAATAGCCGCCCGCCGACGCCGTCTGCATGAGCGACACCGATTTCGACCGACTCTCTGTCGACGCCAACGGCCTCACCTTCGAGTGTCTCCGCGCGGGCGACGGCGACCGCCTCGCGGTCTGTCTACACGGCTTCCCCGACGATGCCGGTTCGATGGCACCGATTCTCGATGCTTTGGCCGACGCCGGCTTCACCGCCGTCGCGCCGTACATGCGCGGGTACGGTCCGACCGACCCCGCACCGGACGGCGACTACTCTGCGATGGCGCTCGGCGCCGACGCCGTCGCTCTCGCCGAGACTCTGGGCGAGCGCTTCGAAACCGACGACGCCGTCCTCGTCGGCCACGACTGGGGCGCCGTCGCCGCCTACGCTGCCGACCGGGTCGACTCGACGGCGTTCTCGAAGATGGTCACGATGGCCGTTCCGCCGGGATTCGAAGGGTTGCTGTTGGAACATCCGCGACAGCTGCTCCGCAGTTGGTACATGTGGTTCTTCCAGGTTCCGGACGCGCCCGAACGCGCCCTCCGATGGCGGGAGTTCGCGCTCGTGGAGTTCCTCTGGGGGCTGTGGAGCCCCGATTGGGACTACTCCGACGAGCGCATCGAATCGGTCAAAGAGACGTTCAGAACCGGCGAAACGGTCGAACACGCCGTCGAGTACTACCGGGATACGGTCGGGCCACAGCTGTCGTCGATGGCCCGAGGGAACCTCCCCTCACTCGAGGACACGCCGCCCGTCGAGACGCCGACGCTCGCCATCGCCGGGGAGAACGACGGCTGTATCGGCCCGGCGCTGTTCGACCACGCCGGCGAAATCATCGAGGATTGTCGCGTCGTGCGCGTGCGCGAAGCAGGTCACTTCATGCATCAGGAACGGCCGGACGTGGTAACCGAAGAAATCGTCGACTATCTCGTCGAGTAATCGTCACAGAAACCCGTGGGGGATGTTGAACCGGAGGCAGACGTGCTCGCTCACTCCGTTCGCTGCGCGCGACTTCCAGGATTCAAATCCCGACCGCATTCGTGATTCGCGTCCGTCCGAGTACACGCTCGCTGACGCTCGCGGTACTCGGTGTGTTGCTCATTACAGAAATGCGCTGGCGGGGATTTGAACCCCGGTTGTGACCATGGCAAGGTCACGTGATACCACTACACTACCAGCGCGCCTTTCGCATCAACTCGTACCGGGGAGATGGATAAAAGGCTTGCGAAACCGCCGACTGCGTGGCCGTCCGTCGCTTGGCAACGCGCCACACCCCGAAACGCCTGTCAACGGCCGACACGGCGGGTGCATACCGCGATACTTTTAAGCTAGGATTCTGAAGGGATAGCACAGTCTGGTGAACGGAAACGGAAGCGACACGGCATGACACGCAGCGTACTCGTGCCGTCGTCTTTGACCCGGGAGGCCGAGGACAAACGCGAGGCGACTCGCAAACTCGGTTACGTCGCACGCGCGGCGGTCATCTTCCGGGTGGACCGACTCGTCGTCTACCCCGACCGAGGGGGCGACGACGGGCGGTTCGGCGACGGGTTCGTCGACACGGTACTGTCGTACGCCGCAACGGCACCGTACCTCCGAAAGGAGGTGTGGGCCCAGCGGGACGAACTGGAGTACGCCGGCATCCTGCCGCCGCTCCGCATCCGCTCACAGACCGGCTCCGGATCGGACGGTTCGGGGTCGTTAAGACAGGGAATCGTGACCGAGGTCGGATCTGACGGGCGCGTTCGGGTCAATTGCGGACTGCAACACCCGATCTCCCTCCCCGTCCCGCCATCGATGGCGGTCGAGGAGGGGGAGCGCGTCACCATCAGGGTCTCTTCGCGACGGCCGGTTCGCGCGAAACTCGTCGACGAACCCCTTCCGGGGTTCTCGGTGGAACGCGCGACCATCGACGACGCCCTCACACGACCGGACGCCGGCGTGCGCATCGCCGCCTCCCGGTACGGTGAGGAGTTGACGGTCGACCGCCTCGACCAACTGGTCGAGCGGACGGCCACCGACGGCCTGACAGTCACCTTCGGCGCCCCGGAACGGGGACTGCCGGAGATACTCGACTGTCAGCCAGGCGAGGAGGTCATCAGCGATGACGAACCCAAAGCGCGGTTCGACCTTTGGCTCAATACGGTTCCGAACCAGGGTAGCGAGGTCGTGCGCACCGAAGAAGCGGTGTTCGCCACGCTCGCGCCCCTCACACTAGAGTGAGACACAATGCCACAACCAAGCAGACCACGCAAAGGCTCGATGGGCTTCAGCCCCCGCAGCCGTGCGGCCAGTGAGGTCCCGCGCTTCAACTCCTGGCCGGACGACGAGGGACAGCCCGGGCTCCAAGGCTTCGCCGGATACAAGGCCGGCATGAGTCACGTCGTTGCTATCAACGACGAGCCCAACTCCCCCCGAGAGGGCCAGGAGGAGACCGTCCCGGTGACCGTCGTCGAGACGCCACCGATGCGGGCTGTCGCCGTCCGAGCTTACGAAGACACGCCGTACGGACAGCGCCCCCTGACCGAGGTGTGGACCGACGAGGTCCACGAGGACCTCGAACGGGCACTGTCCGTCCCAGAAGAACAGACCGGAGACGCCGAAGGCCAGATTCGGGAGGCACTCGACGCGGGTGACCTCGCTGACGTGCGGATCATCACCCACACCGTCCCGAGCGGCCTTTCGAGCGTTCCGAAGAAACGTCCCGACGTGATGGAGACACGCGTCGGCGGCGGTTCGCTCGCGGACCGATTCGAGTTCGGTCTCGACCTCGTCGACGACGGCGGGGAGCACGCGGCCACGGACGTGTTCCGTGCCGGCGAGTACGCCGACGTCGCGGGTATCACGAAGGGCAAGGGGACGCAGGGTCCCGTCAAGCGATGGGGCGTCCAGAAGCGGAAGGGCAAACACGCCCGCCAGGGCTGGCGCCGACGTATCGGCAACCTCGGCCCGTGGAACCCCTCGCGCGTCCGGTCGACGGTCCCCCAACAGGGCCAGACCGGCTACCACCAGCGCACCGAACTGAACAAGCGCCTGCTCGCCCTCGGCGACGAGGAAGTCACCCCCGACGGTGGCTTCGTCAACTACGGCGAGGTCGACGGCGCCTACGCGCTGGTGAAAGGCTCCGTGCCGGGTCCGAACAAGCGCCTCGTGCGCTTCCGACCGGCGGTGCGACCTGCCGACCAACCGCGCCTCGACCCCGAGGTGCGCTACGTCTCCACCGTCTCCAATCAGGGATAACCCATGAAGGCAACAGTACGTGACCTGAACGGCGACGACGCGGGCGAGGTCGACCTGCCGGACGTCTTCGAGACGCAGTTCCGGCCCGACCTCATCAAGCGCGCCGTCCTCGCCGCACAGGCCAACCGACAGCAGGACTCCGGTACAGACGAGTACGCGGGTCTTCGAACCCCGGCGGAATCCCACGGCAGCGGCCGCGGGATGGCGCACGTCCCCCGACAGAACGGGCGTGCCCGGGAGGTGCCCCAGGCCGTCTCCGGCCGACCGGCACACCCGCCGAAGGTCGAGAAGGACCGCGGACTCGACATCAACACGAAAGAGCGCAAACTCGCCACCCGCAGCGCCATCGCGGCGACCGCGGACGGCGACCTCGTCGCCGAACGCGGCCACGACTTCGACGGAGACCTCGAGATTCCGCTCGTCATCTCCGACGAGTTCGAGGACCTCCAGAAGACGAAGGAGGCCGTCGAGACGCTCGAGGCACTCGGTGTCTATTCGGACATCGAGCGCGCCGAGGACGGCAAGTCCGTCCGAGCCGGACGCGGGACGACCCGTGGCCGGAAGTACACCCAGCCGAAGTCGATTCTCGTCGTCACGAGCGAGGAGCCCTCGCTGGCCGCCCGCAACCTCGCGGGCGCCGACGTGACGACCGCCGCCGAGGTCAACACCGAAGACCTCGCTCCCGGCACCCACGCCGGGCGACTCACGCTGTGGACCGAAAGCGCCCTCGAGGAGGTGGCCGAGCGATGACGTTGAAACACCCGCTCGTCACCGAGAAGGCGATGAACGCCATGGACTTCGAGAACAAGTTGCAGTTCATCTGTGACTCCGGAGCCACCAAAGGCGAAATCGCCGACGCTATCGAGGCGCAGTTCGACGTGGCCGTCGCGTCGATTAACACGCAGAATACGATGAACGGCGAGAAGAAAGCGACCGTGCGTCTCTCCGAGGACGACGACGCACAGGAAGTCGCATCGCGAATCGGGGTGTTCTGAACATGGGACGACGAATCCAAGGCCAACGACGCGGTCGCGGTACGTCCACGTTCCGGGCGCCGTCGCACCGCTACAAGGCGGACCTCTCGCACCGTAACGTCGAGGACGCGGACGTCATCTCCGGTGAGGTCGTCGACATCGAGCACGACCCCGCACGGAGTGCGCCGCTCGCCGACGTCCAGTTCGACGACGACGACCGCCGACTCGTCCTCGCACCCGAGGGCATCACCGTCGGCGACACGATTCAGGTCGGCGTCTCCGCCGAAATCGCTCCCGGGAACACACTCCCACTCGCGGAGATTCCCGAGGGCGTTCCGGTGTGTAACGTCGAACGACAGGCCGGCGACGGTGGGAAGTTCGCACGCGCCTCCGGCGTGAACGCGACGCTTCTCACTCACGACCGCAACGCGGCGGTCGTCCAGTTGCCCAGCGGCGAGATGCGCCGCCTGTCGCCGGACTGCCGCGCCACCATCGGCGTGGTCGCCGGCGGCGGTCGAACGGAGAAGCCGTTCGTCAAGGCCGGCAACAAGCATCACAAGATGAAATCGCGGGGCACGAAGTACCCGCGCGTCCGCGGTGTCGCGATGAACGCCGTCGACCACCCCTTCGGTGGCGGCGGCCGACAGCACCCCGGCAAACCCAAAAGCATCTCCCGGGACGCGCCGCCGGGCCGCAAGGTGGGCGACATCGCCTCCAAGCGGACCGGTCGGGGCGGCAAAGGAGGTAGAGAATGAGTTCGGAATACCAAATCGGCCACGAGGGTGACTTCACCTACCGTGGTCACACGCTCGACGAGTTGCAGGAGTTGGAACTCGACGAGGTTGCGGAACTGCTTCCCGCCCGACAGCGGCGAACTATCAAGCGGGGCCTCTCGACTGAAAAGCAGAAACTGCTCGAGAAGGCACGCTCGCGTGGCGCCGAGGAGACCGCGAACGACCCGATTCGAACCCACCTGCGGGATATGCCTATCCTGCCGGAGTTCGTCGGATTGACGTTCGCCGTCTACACCGGCCAGAGCTTCGAACGCGTCGAGATCGAACCCGAGATGATCGGGCACTATCTCGGCGAGTTCCAGCTCACGCGTTCGTCCGTCGAACACGGACAGGCGGGCATCGGGGCTACCCGCTCCTCGAAGTTCGTCCCGCTCAAATAATCATGGGAATCAGCTACTCAGTCGACGCCGACCCGGACAAAACGGCGAAAGCCATGCTTCGGGAGCGTCACATGAGCCACAAGCACAGCAAGGAGATCGCCCGCGAAATCAAGGGCAAGACCGCTTCCGATGCGGTCGAGTACCTCGAAGCGGTCGTCAACGAGGAGAAGTCCGTCCCGTTCAAGTCCCACAACTCCGGTGTCGGCCACCGAAACGACATCGAGGGCTGGGACGCGGGTCGGTACCCCAACAAGGCCTCGAAGGCCTTCCTCGACCTCCTGGAGAACGCCATCAACAACGCCGACCACCAGGGCTTCGACGGTGAGGCGATGACCATCGCCCACATCGCCGCCCACAAGGTCGGCGAATCGCCGGGACAGAAGCCCCGCGCGTTCGGTCGCGCCTCGGAGTGGAACACCCCGCAGGTCGACGTGGAACTAATCCTCGAAAGCGAGGAGGAGGACGAATAATGGCAGACGAACACCAATTCATCGAGAACGGGCTTCAGCGAACCCAGATTGACGAGTTCTTCTCGGACGAACTCTCCCGTGCCGGCTACGGCGGGATGGACGTCGCGAAGACGCCGATGGGCACCCAGATTGTGCTCAAGGCCGAAAAGCCCGGTATGGTCATCGGCAAAGGCGGGAAGAACATCCGGAAAATCACCACTGAACTGGAGGAGCGGTTCAACCTCGAAGACCCGCAAATCGACGTTCAGGAGGTCGACGAACCGGACCTCAACGCCCAGATCGTCGCCGACCGACTCGCCAACGCCCTCGAACGGGGTTGGTACTTCCGGAAGGCCGGTCACACGACCATCGACCGCATCATGGACTCCGGCGCCCTCGGCGCCGAAATCGTCCTGAGCGGGAAAGTGACGGGCGCACGCTCACGCGTGGAGAAGTTCAACCGCGGCTACATCAAGCACAACGGCGAACCCGCCGAGACCATCGTCGACAGCGGCGTCGGCGTCGCGGTCATGAAACTCGGCACCATCGGCGTGCGTGTGAAAATCATCCCGCCGAACGCGGAACTCCCCGACGACTTCGAGGTCTACGAGGACGTCGAGGTCGAGGACTTCGTCGAAGAGCCGGAAGGCGAAATCGAGGACCTCCTCGAAGAGCCCGAGGACGCCGAAGCCGAATCCGTCGGCACCGAGCCCGAGGAAGTCGCCGACGAGGCGGCGGAGACGGAGGTCCCCGACGACATCGAAGAGGAAATCATCGACGAGGAGGTCGACAGCGAGGAAGGCGCATCGCCGACGTCGCCGCCGGACTCCGCGGAAGAGGACGAACCGGAAGAACTCGACGAGGACATCGAGGCCGAAGCGGCCGACCTCGTCGAGGAGATGGAAGCGGAAGCGGACGAAGACGAAAACGAGGAGGCTGAGGAATAATGGCCATCCTACACGTCGACGAAATCCGCGACATGACGCCCGCCGAGCGCGAGACGGAGCTCGAACAGCTCGAAACCGAGCTGCTCAACGAGAAGGCCGTCCTCGCCGCCGGTGGTGCCCCGGAGAACCCGGGTCGCATCGGCGAACTCAAACGAACCATCGCGCGCCTGAAGACGGTTCAGCGCGAGGAGGGCGACTTCGAAGAATGACCCCAAAGTCGCTCGTTCGCCACGAACTCGCCGGCCTCGATGTCGAGGTCACCGATTCGCCCAACCCCGACCTCGTCGGGATAGCCGGGCGCGTCGTCGACGAGACGACGAACATGCTGCTCGTGGCGACGAGCGACGGGGTCAAACAGGTGCCGAAGGCCGCGGCGACGTTCCGGTTCACCGTCGATTCCACCGACGTGGTGGTCGACGGCGAACGGCTCGTCGCTCGCCCCGCCCGACGCACCGAGCAGATTGGAGGTTCACTATGGCAATAGGACTCGACGTAACTCAGCCTCCGGAACCGGATAATCCGGAGGAGTACGACTACGAGACGTGTCCGTTCTTCGGTGAGTTGCCCGTCCGCGGGCAGGTCATCGAGGGGACGGTCGTCTCGACAGACATGGAACGTACCGTCGTCGTCGAGCGAGAGTACGACGTGAAGGTACCCAAGTACGACCGCTACATGAAGCGGCGGTCGCGCATTCCGGCCCACGTGCCGGAGGTACTGGAGCCGCTCTCGGTCGGCGATGAAGTAAAGATCGCAGAGACACGACCGCTCTCGAAGACGAAGAGCCACGTCGTTGTCGAAGTCGCGGGAGGTGAGGAGTGATGGAGGCGCTGAACGCCGACGTCACTCAGGGGCTCGAGAAGGGCTCGCTCATCACCTGTGCCGACAACACGGGCGCACGAGAGCTGAAGGTCATCTCCGTCTCCGGCTACTCGGGGACGAAGAACCGACACCCGAAGGCGGGTCTCGGTGACAAGGTGACCGTCTCGGTCACGAAAGGGACGCCGGAGATGCGGCGGCAGGTGCTGGAAGCGGTCATCATCCGCCAGCGCAAGCCGGTCCGTCGTCCGGACGGCACGCGCCTCAAATTCGAGGACAACGCGGCCGTCATCATCGACGAGAACGAAGAGCCCCGCGGGACCGAACTCAAGGGTCCCATCGCTCGTGAAGTCGCAGAGCGATTCGGGAGCATCGCCAGCACGGCGACGATGATAGTATGACACGACAACCAACCAAACAGCGCAATCGACAGGAGCGCGCCCCGCTGCACGAGAAGCAGAAGCAGGTTCGTGCGCCGCTCTCGCCGGAGCTCCGCGAGGAGTACGGCCAGCGGAGCGTCCGCGTCAACGTGGGCGACACCGTGGAGGTCCAACGCGGCGACTTCGCCGGCGACGCCGGCGAGGTCATCGACGTCGACCTCCGTGCGGCCGTCATCCACGTCGAGGAAGTGACCCAGGAGACGGCGGACGGCGAGGAGGTTCCCCGTCCGCTCGAAGCCAGCAACGTCCAGGTGACCGAGCTGGACCTCTCCGACGACGTGCGCGAGGCGCGACTGGAGGAGGATAACGAATGACGAAACACCAGAAACGACTCTCGGTTCCGAAGTCGTGGCCGGTCGAACGGAAAGAGGAGACCTACACGACGAAGGCCGCCGCGGGTCCGCACGGCGAGGAGGGGGTTCCGCTCCTCATCGTCCTGCGCGACGTGCTCGGCTACGTCGACTCGAAGAAGGAAGCGCGCTACGCGCTCGAACAGGACAGCGTTCTCATCAACGGGAAGGCCGTCTCCGACGAGCGTCGACCGATCGGGATGTTCGACATCCTCGCGTTCGTCGAACGTGAGGAGTACTACCGCGTGTTCCCCGACGAGGGTGGTCGGCTCTCGCTGACGCCCATCGACGCCGATTCCGCGGGCTCGAAACTCGGCAAAATCATCGGCAAGACGCAGATCACTGGCGGCGACACGCAGTTGACGCTGCACGACGGCCAGACACTGCTCGTCGACGACGCGTCCGAGTACGACACGAACGACTCCATCGTCGTCTCCAACGACGACGGCGAGGTCGTCGCCCACTTCACCTACGAGGAGGGCGCCCTCGTGACGGCCGTTCGTGGCGCACACGCCGGTCGAATCGGGACCATCGACGAGATTCAGGTCACGCCCGGTTCCTCGGCGAACAACGTCCTCATCGAGGGCGACGACGACCGCTTCGAGACGGTCGAGGAGTACGTCGTCGTCATCGACGAGAACTTCACGGACGGAGGTGACGACGAATGAGCTCGGAATCAGCCGACTCGGAGTTCCACGAGATGCGCGAGCCGACCGTCGAGAAGGTCGTCGCCCACATGGGCGTCGGCGAAGGCGGTGAGCCGCTCGCGACAGCCGAGAGCATTCTCGGCGAAATCACGGAACAGCAGCCGGTTCGAACGACGGCGAAACGCACCATTCAGGACTTCAACGTCCGCGAGGGCGACCCGATCGGTGCGAAGGTCACGCTCCGCGGCGAGGCCGCGGAGGCGTTCCTCGAAACCGCACTGGATATCGCCGACATCTCGGCGAAGCAGTTCGACGAGACCGGCAACTTCAGTTTCGGCATCGAGGAGCACACCGACTTCCCGAGCCAGGAGTACGACCCGACCATCGGGATCTTTGGTCTCGACGTGACGGTCAACCTCGTCCGGCCGGGCTACCGCGTGACGAAGCGCGACAAGGTGTCCCAGCCGATTCCGTCGAACCACCGACTGACCGCCGAGGACGCCATCGCGTTCCTCGAAGCGAACTACGACGTGGAGGTGACCGAATGAGCGAATCCGAACAAGAGACAGGCGAGCAGGCCGCAAAGCGAACGGGCCAGCTCGAAGCATGCCAGCGCTGCGGGCGCGAGCAAGGACTCGTCGGCAAGTACGACATCTGGCTGTGCCGACAGTGCTTCCGCGAAGTCGCCCGTGGCATGGGCTTCAAGAAGTACAGCTAACAATGGCGGACAACGACCCACTGGCCAGCGCGCTGTCGGGACTCGACAACGCCGAGAGCGTCGGCCACCTAGAGCAGACGATACAGCCCGCCTCGAACGAAATCGGCTCCGTACTCGAGGTCTTCTACGACCGCGGGTACGTCGACGGATTCCAATTCGTCGACGACGGGAAAGCCGGTCGATTCGAGGTCGAACTGAAAGGAGCGATCAACGAGTGTGGCGCGGTCAAACCCCGCTATTCGGCGGGCGCCGACGACTACGAGAAGTGGGAGAAGCGGTTCCTCCCCGCCCGTGACTACGGGACGCTCGTCGTCACGACCAGCCACGGCGTGATGAGCCACTACGAGGCCCGCGAACAGGGTATCGGTGGCCAAGTGATCGCGTACGTCTACTGACCATGCGAAAGGAAATCGACATTCCGGACGAGGTCACGGCGACGATGGACCACTTCGACATCACCGTCGAAGGGGACAACGGGAGCGTCACGCGACGCCTCTGGTACCCCGACGTGACGGTGTCCGTCGAGGACGGTTCGGTCGTCATCGAGACCGACGACGAGAACGCGAAAGCCCGTGCCACGGTCGGCACCTTCCAGAGCCACGTCACGAACATGATTCACGGCGTGACCGAGGGCTGGGAGTACAACATGGAAGTGTTCTACTCTCACTTCCCCATGCAGGTCTCCGTCCAGGACGGAGCGGTCGTCATCGAGAACTTCCTCGGCGAGAAGGCGCCGCGACGGACGCCCGTCCGCGGCGACACCGAGGTCTCGGTCGACGGCGAGGAGCTGACCATCACGGGCCCGAGTATCGAGGACGTCGGCCAGACGGCGGCCGACATCGAACAGCTGACCCGGGTTCCCGACAAGGACACCCGCGTCTTCCAGGACGGCGTCTACATCACACAGACGCCCGAACGAGGTGAGGTCTGATGGCTGACGACGAAGAATACGAAGAACTGACCGACATCAGCGGCGTCGGTCCCTCGAAGGCCGAGGCACTGCAAGAGGCCGGCATCGAGACCGTCGACGAGGTCCGCGAGCGTTCCCAGGAGGAGCTCGCGGAGGTCGACGGCATCGGTAACGCCCTCGCGGCGCGTATCAAAGCCGACGTCGGCGGCCTCGAAGTCTCCGAGGACACCGAGGCCGAAGTCGAAGAGGACGAACCGGAGGAAGCCGAGGAGACGCCCGACGAGGACGTCGAGACGGAACTGCAGCCACGCGGACTGGCCGAGAAGACCCCCGAGTTGAGCGACAACGAGGAGCGACTTCTCAAACAGCGCCAGCGCGTCGGCAAGCCGCAGTTCAATCGGCAGGATTACCACAAGAAAAAGCGGACGCCGACCTCGTGGCGCAAGCCCCGCGGTGGGCTCTCGAAGCAGCGCCGCGGCATCAAGGGCAAGGGCCCGAAAGTCGAGGCCGGCTACCGAACGCCGAAGGCGGTGCGCGGCAAGCACCCCAGCGGCTTCGAGGAGGTTCGCGTCGAGAACGTCGACGACCTCGACGGCATCGACGGGGACACGGAAGCCGCCCGAATCGGCTCGACCGTCGGCGCTCGCAAGCGCGAGCGCATCGAGGAGGTCGCCGAGGAGGAGGGCATCCGCGTGCTCAACCCGACCTACGTCGAAGTGGAGGTAGAGGAATGACTGACCTGAAAGCACAGAAGCGACTGGCAGCGGACGTGCTCGGCGTCGGGAAGAACCGCGTCAAGTTCGACCCCGACGCACAGGGCGAAATCGCCGACGCCATCACGCGCGACGACATCCGAGAGCTCGTCGACAGCGGCGTCATCTCCGCGACCGAGGCCAAGGGCAACTCCCGCGGCAAGGCTCGCGAACGGGCGAAGAAGCGTTCCTACGGCCACCAGAAGGGACACGGCTCCCGGAAGGGGAAGGCCGGAGCACGACAGAACAAGAAGGAGGATTGGACGAGCCGCATCCGCGCACAGCGTCGCGAACTCCGCGAACTGCGCGATGACGGCGAAATCGACCGCTCGCAGTACCGTGAGCTGTACGACCAAGCCAGCGGTGGCGAGTTCGACAGCGTCGCGGACTTGCGACGGTACATCGACGACAACTACGGTGAAATCTGATGGCAACGGGACCAAGATACAAGGTGCCGATGCGGCGTCGCCGCGAGGCCCGAACGAACTACCACCAGAGGTTGCGCCTGCTGAAATCCGGAAAGCCACGCCTCGTTGCTCGCAAGAGCAACAACCAAACCAGGGCGCAGCTGGTCGTGACCGGCACGAACGGTGACGAAACGCTCGCGAGCGCTTCCTCGAGTGACCTCGAGGAGTTCGGCTGGGAAGCCCCAACGGGCAACCTGCCCGCGGCGTATCTGACCGGCCTGCTGGCCGGCAAGCGAGCCGTCGAGGCCGGCCTCGAAGAGGCAGTTCTCGACATCGGGCTCAACACGGCGACCCCCGGCAACAAGGCGTTCGCAGTACAGGAAGGTGCAATCGACGCAGGTCTGGAGATTCCGCACAACGACGAGGTGTTCGCTGACTGGCAGCGCACCCGCGGAACCCACATCGCCGAATACGCCGAACAAGAGGACGGCCTCTACAGCGGCGACTTCGATGCGACGGAGCTTCCGGACCACTTCGACGAGGTGCGAGAGCGCCTGGAGGATGAACTATGAGTAACGGATGGGAGCCGCGTACGCGGCTCGGACGCAAGGTAGCAGAGGACGAGATCACCTCGATGCGTGACGCCCTGCAGTCGGGGCTTCCGCTGAAGGAACCGGAGATCGTCGACCAGCTCCTCCCTGGACTGGACGACGAGGTCCTGGACATCAACATGGTCCAGCGGATGACCGACTCCGGTCGACGCGTGAAGTTCCGCTGTGTCGTCGTCGTGGGCAACCGCGACGGCTTCGTCGGCTACGCGCAGGGTCGAGACGATCAGGTCGGTGGTGCGATTCAGAAGGCCATCAACGTGGCCAAACTGAACATCATCGACGTCTCGCGTGGCTGTGGGTCCTGGGAGTGTGGCTGCGGCCGCCCCCACACCGTCGCGCTGCGGACGACCGGCAAGGCCGGCTCCGTCGAGGTCGAACTACAGCCCGCCCCGCGTGGGCTGGGACTGGCCGGCGGAGAGACCGTCCGGCACGTTCTCGAACTCGCGGGCATCGAAGACATCTGGACGCGCTCCAGCGGGAACACCCGAACGACGGTCAACTTCGCGAAGGCGACGTTCAACGCCCTTCGTGCGACCGCGGAGGCCCGCGTTCCCGAGCGAACCCTCGAAAAGCGTGAGGTGGTCGAATGAGGGCCATCGTCCAGCTGCGCGGTGAGGTCAACCAAAGCGAGAGCGTCCGGGACACCCTCGGCATGCTCAACCTCCACCGCGTCAACCACGCCACGTTCGTCCCCGAGACGGACGCCTACCGCGGCATGGTGACGAAGGTCAACGACTGGGTCGCCCACGGCGAACCCACCGAGGACATCGTCGCACTGCTCGTCAGTAACCGTGCCGAACCCGCCGAGGGCGCGGCCGACATCGACGACGAGTGGGTCGTCGAGAACACCGACTACGACGACGTCGACGCCCTCGCGTCGGCGCTGGTCGACGAGGAGACGACGCTCCAAGAACAGGGGCTCTCGCCGACGCTCCGTCTGCACCCGCCGCGTGGCGGCCACGACGGCGTCAAGCATCCGACGACCGAGGGCGGCCAACTCGGCCCCCACTCGACGGAAGACATCGACGCACTGCTGGAGGCGATGCGATAATGACATCCAAGAAACGACGACAGCGCGGCTCTCGCACGCACGGCGGCGGTACGCACAAGAACCGCCGCGGCGCCGGCCACCGAGGCGGGCGCGGTCGTGCGGGCCGTGACAAACACGAGTTCCACAACTACGAACCGCTCGGCAAATCCGGCTTCAAGCGACCGCAGAAGACCGACCGGACGGTCGAGACCGTCAACCTCCGTGAACTCGACGAGGACATCGCGATTCTCGTCGAGGACGGCGTCGCCGAGGAGTCCGGCGACGGCTACGCCATCGACGCTCGGGACCTCGTCGAGGACGGCCACGAGGCCGACTCGGTGAAGGTGCTGGGCGCCGGTCGCGTCTACAACGCTCTGGAGGTCACCGCCGACGCCTTCTCCGACAGCGCCGAGGAAGCGCTCTCGGAGGCCGGCGGCGAAGCGGTCCTCTCGGAGCGCGGTGAAGCCGCCGAAGAGGCCGACAAAGATACAACCGACGAGGACAACGAGGAAGCGTAATGAGCTGGAAGGAGGTCGCCGAACCGGTACTCACGCGCCTGCCCGCAGTGAAGCGACCGACGGGACACGTCCCGTTCCGTCGGAAGCTCGGCTGGACAGCGGGCGTGCTCGTGTTGTACTTCTTCCTGACGAACGTGGCCATCTACGGCCTCGGGCAGAGCTCGGACATCTTCGGGCAGTTCCGAACCATCCTCGCGGGCGCACAGGGGTCGCTACTGCAGGTCGGTATCGGTCCCATCGTCACCGCGTCCATCGTGCTGCAGTTGCTCGGTGGCGCCGACCTCCTCGGACTGGACACCGAGGAGAACCCCCGCGACCAGGCCATCTATCAGGGCCTCCAGAAGCTCCTTGTCGTCGTGATGACGGCACTGACGGCGTTGCCGATGGTGTTCGCCGGCTTCCTACAGCCGAGTCCGCAGGTCGCAGCCGGATTGCCGTTCGGGACGACGGGACTGGCGTGGCTGATGTTCGCCCAAATCTTCGTCGGCGGCCTCCTCATCCTCTACATGGACGAGATTATCTCGAAGTGGGGGGTCGGCTCCGGTATCGGCCTGTTCATTATCGCCGGGGTGAGCCAGCGACTCATCGGTGGCTTCATCGCCTGGAGCGGTCTGGGTGCCGGCTACGTCGGGTTCTTCCCGCGGTGGGTCGGCATCCTCACCGGTGATATCGAGGTCGGCTCGCCGCTGACCCAGTCGGGGCTGTTCGACCTGTTCCTCGGCCCCGGTGAACTGCTCGGCCTCATCACGACGCTGTTCATCTTCGGCGTGGTCGTTTACGCCGAATCCGTCCGCGTCGAGATTCCACTGAGTCACTCCCGCGTGAAGGGCGCCCGTGGTCGCTTCCCCGTGAAGCTCATCTACGCGAGCGTCCTGCCGATGATTCTCGTTCGCGCCCTGCAGGCGAACGTCCAGTTCCTCGGCCGCATCCTCAACGCACAGTGGACTGGCATGCCGGCGTGGCTCGGTGACTACACCCAGCCACAGGCCGGCGGATTCGCCGAACCGATCGGCGGGCTGTTCTACTACGTCGCGCCGATTTACACGCCCGAAGACTGGATGTGGTGGCTCGGTGAGACCACCGCTGCGCCGTGGCAAATCATGCTCCGTGTGGGTATCGACCTCACGTTCATGATTTTCGGCGGCGCCATCTTCGCCATCTTCTGGGTGGAAACGACGGGCATGGGGCCGAACGCGACGGCCAAACAGATTCAGAACTCCGGGATGCAGATTCCCGGGTTCCGACAGTCGCCCGGCGTCACCGAGAAGGTCTTAGAGCGATACATCCCGCAGGTCACCGTCATCGGCGGTGCCCTCGTGGGACTGCTCGCGGTCATGGCGAACATGCTCGGTACCATCGGTCAGGTCTCCGGAACGGGTCTGCTGCTTACGGTGTCTATCACGTACAAACTGTACGAGGAGATAGCCGAAGAGCAGATGATGGAGATGCATCCGATGATGCGGGAGATGTTCGGCTAACACGCCGTTCATCGCGTCATCACCACGGCCGATTTTTTGCACACTGACCGACCAGCAGTGGAGTTTCGTCTCCGCCGCCGATGAGCGGCGCTACTCGGCCTTCGCTTTCGAGCGGCCGAGGACCCGGTCGGCCAAACTTCCGAGGGCTTTCAGCGCGACGTTCACGTACAGTCCAACGAGGAAGGACACGCCGGCCGCAAAGCGCGGTCCGGACGTCTCGACGACACCGCCGAAGTCGCCGAGAAAGAGGTACACGCCCGCCGCGAGTACCCACGCGGCCGGAATCCGCATCGCCATCGCGGCCAGTTGCTCGATTTCGCCCCACTCGGTGTATCGCTCCAGTTCGCCCATCAGTTTCGTGAACACGTAGCCGAGTGCCCCGAGGCCGGCATACAGATAGACGTACAGCGGAACCGTTACGCCGGCTGCGTCGGTACCGCTCGATGAGGTTGCCACCAGTGGTTCGACGACGCCGACGGAAAGCACCATTCCCACGAGTGTTAGTGCAGTGAACACTGCGATGACCGTCCAGTTAGCGAGCGACCACCCCGGTCCCTCCTCGATGTCTTCTCGTACGTTCGCGTTCGCTTCCGTCCCCGATTCGCCACCCATGTGAGTTCACCCTTCATTCACTTCCGCACTCTTTGTTAATAATTCACGTGGGTCGGATGTGGAGTGTGTGCCTCCGAATCCGACGGCACGGCCGTCCGAATGCTCTTGTTCGTCCGCGCTGACGGTTGAAAATATGAAGCGGAGTCAGACGTTCCTTCTCGGGCTGATTGGCGTCTTCGCAGCCCTCGCGTTCATCATCGTTTTGCCGTTCGTGGAGTACGTCGTCTTGGCGGCGCTACTCGCGTACGTTCTTCACCCCGTTCATCGACGGCTCGAGGCCCGTCTCGGTGAGACGACGGCGGCCGTAGCGCTCATCGTCGGGACGCTTCTGGCTATCGTCGCACCGCTTCTGTACGTCATCTCGGTGTTCGTCGCGGATTTACGCAGTATCGCTCGCGGGGGCTCCGGACTCAACGTCGCCGTCGTCGAGACGCAAATCCTCGAAGCGACTGGCATCGAGGTCGACCTCGCGGAGATACTCACATCGAGTGCCCAACAGATATTCACGGTGCTCTTCGGCGGCGTCGGCGGCGTCGTCGCCACAACCCTGAAAATCGGGATGGGTATCGCTGTGATGGTGTTTCTGCTGTACTACCTGTTGTTGGAGGGAGAGGCGTTTGTCGTGTGGTTCTACGACCTCGTTCCGCTGCCCGACCACGTCACCGACCGACTGCTGGAGAAACTCGATGCCACCACGTGGGGCGTCGTCGTCGGGCACATTTCCGTGGCCGTCGCCCAAGCGTTGCTCGCCGGTGTCGGACTCTGGGTGGCGGGGGTTCCCGACGCTTCCTTCTGGACGTTCATCATGATTATCCTGTCACTGTTACCGCTCATCGGTGCGTTCATGGTCTGGGGTCCGGCCGCCGCCTACCTCGTCGTCGTCGGCGATGTCGGAAGCGGTGTCCTGTTGGCGCTGTACGGGTTAATCGTCGTCAGTCTCTTCGACAACTACGCTCGACCCATAGTCATCGACCGACGGGCACACATCAATCCGGGTGTCCTTCTTCTCGGTGTCGTCGGCGGTATCTACGCGGTCGGCTTCACCGGTGTATTCGTCGGTCCCATCGTCATCGGTGTGTTAGTGGCCGCCATGGAGACCTATCGTACCGAATTCGACGCTGTGTAACGTCTCGTGGCCGGTCTCGGTGCTGATTGAGATAGCAAACGATGGCTCCGTCGGCGTATACCCGATAGTAACCGACTTACCGTCGGCCCGTGTGGACGGCGGTATGCACGTCGTCATCATCGGTGCTGGGGAGGTCGGAACGTCCATCGCGGGGAGTCTCGCCCAATCCCACGACGTCGTCGTCATCGATATCGACTCCGAACGGGCCGACCAACTCAAGTACGAACTCGACGTGATGACGCTGGCGGGTGACGGCACCGCCTCGTCGACGCTCCAGCAGGCCGGCATCGAAGAGACGGACATGGTCATCGCCAGCACCGACGACGACAGGACGAACCTCGTCGCCTGTGAGACGGCGAAGACGCTCGCGAGTCCGTTCACCATCGCCCGAGTCAAGAGCGTCGAGTACCTCCGAACCTGGGAAATCACCGAGAAGGCCTTCGGCGTCGACTTCATGGTGTGTTCGGACCTCCTGAGCGCCGAGAACATCGTCCGTATCGTCGGGTTGCCGGCCGCAATCGATGTCGACCCCTTCGCCGGCGGCTGCGTCCAGATGGCGGAGTTCGAGGTCATGGAGGGAAGCCCCGTCGCGGGTCAGACCGTCGCCGAGGCCGACCGCTTCGAGTCGCTGACGTTCGCGGGCGTGTTCCGGGACGGCGAGTTGATACTCCCACGTGGGGACACGCTCATCGAGGCCGGCGACCGGACGGTCGTCATCGGCAGTCCCGAGAGCGTCCAAGACTTTGCGACGGATATCGCCCCGGAGACGACGCCGGGGGCGGCCGACGAAATCGTCATCATCGGCGGGTCCGAAATCGGCTATCACACCGCCCGATTGCTCGAAAACCGGGGACTGAAACCGCGACTCATCGAGCGTGACCCCGAGCGCGCACGCCAACTCGCCGAGGAGTTACCGAACACGCTCGTGATGGAACACGACGCCACCGACACCGAGTTCCTCGCCCGCGAGCACGTCGACGAGGCCGACATCGTCGTCGCCGCCCTCGACAGCGACGAAAAGAACCTGCTCGTGTCGATGCTCGCAAAGCGAATCGGTACCGACCGCATCGTCGCCGTCGTCGACAGCGGCGACTACGTCTCGTTGTTCGAGGAAATCGGCATCGACATCGCCATCAATCCCCGACAAGTCACTGCCGAGGAAATCACTCGGTTCACCCACGAAGGGGTCGCTGAGAACGTCGCGGTGTTAGAAGACGACCAAGCGGAGGTCTTGGAGTTGGAGCTGACCGACAGCAGCGACTTCATCGGCCGTACGATACAGGACATCGCCGGTGACATCGACGCCGACTTGGTCATCGGCGCAGTGACGCGGAACCGCGAACTCGTCACACCGCGGGGTGATACGGTGTTGGAAGCCGGCGACCACCTCATCGTCTTCGTCGAATCGTCGTTCATCGACGAACTCACCTCGATGGTCTGAAAGATGGCGGTCGTCCGAGTCGACTGGCGCGCCAGCCTCGATTTGACCGGACAGATACTACTGTATCTCGCTGGGCCGCTGTGTTTTCCGCTATTGGTGGCTCTCTACTACGGCGAGTCGACAGTGCCGTTCCTCGCGGCCATCGCCGTAACCGTCGTCCTCGGCTGGTCGTTACGTGCGCTCCCCGGCGAACCCGGTGAACTCGGCCCGCGGGAAGCATTCCTCGCCGTCGCGTTGATTTGGTTCCTGGTCGCCGCCGTCGGGGCCGTTCCGTTTTTCGTCGCCGGCGTCGGCATCATCGCCCACCCGGTCGATGCCATGTTCGAGGCGATGAGCGGGCTGACGACAACGGGAGCGACCGTCCTGCGTGATTTCTCGATTCACTCGCGGTCGATACTCATGTGGCGGCAAGTGCTCCAGTGGCTGGGCGGCCTCGGCATCCTCGTTCTCGCGACGGCGATACTGTCGGAACTCGGGGTCGGTGGTGCCCAACTGATGGAGACCGAAACCCAGACCCGCAACGTCAGCAAACTCACGCCGCGCATCGCCGCGACGGCACGGCTCATCTGGGGGCTGTACATCGGCCTGACGCTGCTGGCGGTCGCGGTGTACTACGGGCTCCATCTGCTGAACCTCGCGCCGAACATGGGTTTCTACAACGCTGTCGCCCACGCGCTCACCTCGGTATCGACGGCGGGGTTCTCGCCGGAACCCAACAGCATCGGCGCGTTCTCGCCCGCGATTCAGTGGGCCGTCATCCCGTTCATGCTCGTCGGGTCGACGAGTTTCGTGCTGCTGTACTTCGCCATCAACGGCGAACCGATGCGCCTACTGCGCAACGAGGAGTTCCACTTCTATCTGGGCGTCGTCGCAACCGGCAGCGTCATCGTCGGGGTGGCGCTGGCAGTCGACCCGACCGTCCCCTTCGACACGGAGGCGACAATCCGACATGCGGTGTTCAACGTCGCCTCCATCGTGACGACGACGGGGTATGCGAGTGCTGACTTCGAGTTGTGGTCGCCGGCCGCCAAACACGTCCTGTTTCTCTGTATGTTCATCGGCGGGATGGTCGGGTCGACGACCTGTTCCATCAAGTCACTGCGGTGGCTGGTCGCGCTGAAGGCGTTCAAGCGGAACCTCTTCACCAGCATCCACCCCGAGGCGGTTCGTCCGGTTCGGGTCTCGGGCAACCCCGTCGAGGAGGAGACGATTCGCGACATCTACGCGTACCTGCTCTTGAGCCTCGTCATCTTCACCCTCCTTACGGTGTTCATCGTCGTCGACGGCACGCGGGCACCGACCGAAGTCACGGAGTTCGAGGCCCTCGGCGCGGCGGCATCGACGTTCCTCAACATCGGCCCGGCGTTCGGCGACGCCGGGCCATACGGCACTTACGCGACGTTTCCGCGGTCGACGCGGGCGGTGATGATTGGCTTGATGTGGGTCGGCCGCATCGAAATCATCCCCGTCTTGGTGCTGTTCACGAAGGCGTTTTGGACCTCCTGACGGACCGGTCGATTCAAGGGTAGCGAACGTGATTCGACGCTACATGCACGGTGAGGACGGATGACGCTCCGCGTCGATTGGCGGGCGACGGCGAGTCTCGTCGGGACGGTCGTGAAGTATCTCGCGGTCGCAATGGCGGTTCCGTTCATCATTTCGCTGGTGTATCGGGAGGACATCTGGGTGTTCGCCGTCTCGATGGCACTCGCGGTCGGTTTCGGATTGGCGCTCGAACAACTCGACTCAGACCCGGATATCAAGCCGGCAGAGGCGCTGTTACTCGTCGCGTCGTCGTGGCTCGTCGTCGGTGTCATCGGTATGGTGCCGTACCTGTTGGCGGGCTACGGGACATCCTCGACGCTCGCCCATCCGGTCAACGCGCTGTTCGAGTCGATGTCGGGCTTCACCACGACTGGTGCGACCGTTATGGGCGAGATATCGACCGACCGTCACTCCCACGCCATCATGATGTGGCGCCAGATTACCCAGTGGCTCGGCGGGATGGGTATCATCGTCCTCATGGTCGCCATCCTGCCGGAATTGGCGGTCAACGGCGCCCAACTGATGAAAGCCGAGGCGCCGGGACCGGACCTCCAGAAACTGACGCCCCGAATCGCCGAGACGGCCCGCGTTCTGTGGCTGGTCTACTTCGCCTTTACCGTCCTCCTCGTGGTGTTGCTGTACGGGCTCTCTTGGACGAGCTACGCGCCGAACATGGACCTCTACAACGCTGTCGCCCACGGGTTTTCGACGCTACCGACTGGCGGGTTCTCACCGCAGGCCGACAGTATCGCCGCCTTCTCGGCCGTCGTCCAGTGGACGGTTATCCCGTTCATGGTCGTCGCCGGCACCAACTTCGCGCTGTTCTGGCATCTCTTGGACGGTGACGTTCGGACTCTGCTGAACGACCCCGAGTTCCGGGTGTACGCCGGTGCCATCGCGTCGCTGACGGGCATCCTCGCAGTCCTGCTGTACGGTGGTGCGGCCCCAGCACAGGAACTCGGCGGTGTCACACAGGGCAACGCGCCCAACGCCTTCCGGCAGGCGGCGTTCCAAATCGGGTCGCTGCTGAACTCCACAGGGTATGCGACCAGCGACTTCGCACAGTGGGACGGCTCCGCACAGGCCGTGTTGTTGTTCGCGATGTTCATCGGTGGCTCCGCGGGGTCGACCGGCGGGGGCATCAAGGTCATTCGCTGGCTCGTCATCATCAAGGCGGTTCGCCGGGAACTGCTCACGACCGCCCGTCCGGACGCCGTTCAGCCCCTCCGTCTCGGCGGCTACGTCGTCGACGAGGATGTGGTTCGTGGCATCATGGCGTTTACGCTGCTGTACTTCCTGTTGTTCGGTGTGTCGACGGTGTTCTTTGTCGTCGACGCCCTCCGGGTCGGCTACGAGTTGAGCGTCCTCGAGGCGATGAGCGCCTCGCTGGCCACGCTCGGCAACATCGGCCCCGGGTTCGGCTCGATAGGGCCCTTCGGGAGCTATCTCGACTTCCCGATGGAGACGAAACTCGTGATGGTGTTTCTGATGTGGGTCGGTCGCCTCGAAATCGTGCCAGCCTTGGCCGTCTTCACCGGTCCGTTCTGGAAGCGCTGAACGGGCTCATTCCACACGGAGTTCGTACCCCTCGTCGGCGCCGTAGAGGTCTCGAAACAGTGACTCGACGAAATCGGCGGCGTGTTTCGGGTCGGTGACCGCCGAGAGATAGACGACTTCGTCGTCGGCCTTCCGGGTGTCCGGCTGTTTGATTTTGAACACGTGATACGCCGACAGCAACGCGTCGAGACGGTCGCGTTCGTCGGCGTCGAGTTCCAGCCGGAGCTGTCGGTCGTCGTACTCGACGCGACGGCCGACAGCCTCGAAGGCGACGGGGGCGCCGCCCTCCCGTCGGTGGGCGACGATGGCCTCGACGACCAGTCGGCGCCTGTCTTCGGGCGTCGTCGCCTGGGGTGACATACCGGACCGTCGGCGCGCCGCGGTATGAAGGCGACGCTCGGTGGTCCGTCACCGTTTTCTACCCGTGCTTCGTGGGTCGGTTGTGTCGCTGTACGAACGTTTCGAGGACCTCGACGACCGCACTCGCTCGCGTCTCGACGACGCACTGATGGCCGATGAGGCGTTCGTCGTCGGAGCGCGGGCGACCGACGGACTGCTCGCGCGGTGGTGTACCCGTGTCGTCGTGACGACCGACCGCGTGCTGGAGATACGTCACGTCGGCCTCGATTGGTCGGTCGAGGGGCACAGACGGGAACGGATTCACGACGCCCGAGCGACCGATGACGGCACTCGACTCCGGTTCGAGGCCAGCCTCGACGAAGTCGAATATTCTTTCGGAGACGCCGCAATCGTCGACCGACTCCTTACGGAACTGGCCTGAAAACTATCTCAACAGACCAAAACGGTCGCGTAGACCTGTCCGTCGGCGGTGGCGACGCCGACGCCGAGATGGTCCGCGCCATCGGCCAGCAACACCCGCCGGGCGTGGTCATCGTCCATCAACCCGTCGGCGATTTGGCGACCCAACTCCGTTTCGGAGTCGTCGTCTATCGGAGTCCTGTAGAGACCTTCCAGTTGCGCTCCCGAAAGCAGTGTATTACTGTGTTCGACCCGGCAGGAACCGAGACCGACTGCTTCGAGCCGTGCTTGGGTCCCGACTCCGCCCGCCTCGTGGGCCACTGTCCCTTCCGCGGCCATTCGCTCACTGTGGACCGATGCCGCCTCTTTGAGTTTCGACGGAATCGTGCCAGTCGTCGACAGCGAGGCGTCGTAGGCGGGCTGTGGCGTCGGTCCGACGTTCGCGTAGTAGTTCCGGTACAGCGCCAACTCCTGCTGTATCGACCGAACGAATGCGGCGGTGTCGATGTCACGAGGCGGTTGCGGCGTGGCGGTCGGTGTGGCAGTGGGCGTCTCCGTCGGTGCCTCAGTCGGTGTGACGGTCGGCGTCGGCGTGGGTGTGGGTGTCTCCGTCGGCGTCCCGTCGGCGGTACCGACGTTCCCGTTTTGTGGCGTCGACTCGCCGGGGTCGCCCATCGTCGGCGACTCACCCAGTCCGGGAACCGCCCCCGGCGCCCCGACGGCAAACAACACGATACCCCCCACGAGCGCCACTGCGAGCAACGCCAGTTTGTTTCTCCGTCCCATTATTCGAGCTACGTCCGGAGTCGGCGGCGGCCCACCCCTCCGTCGAACCTTACGGCGTGTTGTTATGATAGTCGCTTAAATATTTGGTTCGCCTTCGGCGGTAAACCGGTGGATGCGGCCGGTTCGATGGTCGTCCCTACCACATGTTTCATATGGCCCGCGAATGAATGACACGAAAATGACTAGAAGTCGTCGCTCCGTGCTGGCTGCGGTCGGAGCGCTGGGGTCGGGATTGCTGGCGGGGTGTCAGACGGGACAGTTCGGGAACGACGCCGGCTCCCAGCGGACCCCGGATTCGACACCGACGGAATCGAGGGCGACTGCGACGCCCGAACCGACCGATTCGGCGACGCCGACGGAGTCGGTGAGTCGCTCGACGGACACGGCCGAAACGCACGCACAGTCCGTCGAACAGGTCGACCGCATCTACGAGAAGTTCGTCCTGCCGGCCGGCGAGCGCAAGACGTGGAGCCTTTCGTTCGACTCGCCGGTCACCGTCAGCATCGACCTCATCGTCCGCTCCGGGCCGCCAATCGACGTCATCCTCTTCGACGACGAACGGGAGTACCGGGCGTATCTCCGGAACGACCGCGCCCGCTACGTCGATTCGGGTAGCGCCTTCTACGTTCTGAACCTCGACGACCTCACGACCGACCTCTCACGCGGCGACTACTGGATCGCGTTGGACAACTTCTCGTGGCGTGAAGGCGACGAGTTCCAGCGGGCCTTTCCGTCGATTCCTCAGCAGGACTCCGACGAGTCGGGGACGATGCGCGTACAGTTCGGCCTCACCGCCGAGACCTGAACGGGGCGACACCGAGACGATTCAGACAAGCCTTTTACTGGAGGGGTAAAAGCGCCAGTATGAGCCAGCCGAAGATTCTGCTGCTCGGGCCGCCGGGGGCCGGTAAGGGAACGCAGTCGAAGAACATCGCCGAGACCTACGACGTCGACCACATCACCACCGGCGATGCGCTTCGGGCCAACAAGGACATGGAGACCGAACACGGGACCCCGCGGTCGTTCATGGAGGCGGGCGAACTCGTTCCGGACCCGGTCGTCAACGAAATCGTCCAGGCGGCACTGGAGGACGCCGACGGCTTCGTCCTCGATGGGTACCCGCGGAACCTCTCGCAGGCGGAGTACCTCGACGACATCACCGACCTCGATTTGGTCGCCCTGCTGGACGTCGACCGCGGGGAACTCGTCGACCGACTCACCGGCCGACGCGTCTGCTCGGAGTGTGGCGCGAACTACCACGTCGAGTTCAGCCCGCCCGAGGAGGACGGCGTCTGCGACGAGTGCGGTGGCGAACTCATCCAGCGCGACGACGACAACGAGGAGACCGTCAAGGAGCGCCTCAACGTCTTCGACGAGAACACCCAGCCGGTCATCGACTACTACGACGACGAGGGCGAACTCGTCCGCATCGACGGCGAGGGAACGCCCGACGAAGTGTGGGCTGACCTGCAGGCAGCCATCGACGACGCCTTTTGAACGGCGGGGAACTGCTTTTCGCCGTCCGTCCGCTCGCCGAGTCGAGCACGCCGCCAAGGTAAAAGGTTGATTACCCGTCCTTGACTAGGGAGGGTAATGGCACGCACGGCATCGAAAGTACAGGAACTCGTCCGGGAGGACCCCGAGATGGAGTCCGCCATCGAGTACGTCCTCGAACGCGCCGACGAGGAGACGGTCTCGTGGGGCGACGTCTCCGACGAACTCACGAGCGGACAGTGGGGACGGCTCATCGAGAAGGGCGTCCTCGTCGACTCCGACGGCGAGGGGTTCGACCTCGAAAATCCCGACGCGGTGCGGGAGGCGCTCGAAGACGACGACCTCGAGATACCGGACGCCCCCGACGAGGGCTCCTCGTGGACGAAGTGGGACAAACTCGCCGCGGTCGGCTCGGTGTCGATGTTCGCCGGATACACGTTCTCCTCGGTCCGAGACCCGCTGGCGAGCACCCTCGACATCCTTCTCGGCCCGCTTTTGGATTTGCTCCCGTTCTTCGCCGTCGTGATGGTTCTGGCGCTGTTTACGGGGCTGTACTCGACGCTCCTGCAGGCGAACCTCATGGACATGGAGCTGATGGGCGAGTACCAACAGCGGATGAAAGACATCCAAGACAAACGGAAGGAGGCCAAGGAGCGCGGTGACGACGAGGAACTCGAACGCATCCAAGACGAGCAGATGGAGGCGATGGCCGACAACATGGGCATGTTCAAAGAGCAGTTCCGCCCGATGGTGTGGATTATGCTGCTCACCATCCCGGTGTTCCTGTGGATGTACTGGATTGTCGGCTTCCGCGGCAGCCAGGCCCACGCGAACCTCGCGACGATGGTGATGCCCATCGTCGGACCCGTCGAGTGGACCGACGGCTTCGTCGGGCCGATTCAGGCGTGGATCGTCTGGTACTTCGTCTGCTCGATGTGCTTCACGCAGGTCATCCGCAAGGCGCTGAACATCCAGACGACGCCGACGTAATCCGGTCTCGTTTTCCGTTGCGGTTCCGCGTTCCGTCCCCGTTTCGTCGCCCCGAAGGGTAACCTCTTTCAGTCACAGCGGCGGAGTACTGATATGTTAGTGACCATCTCCGGCCCCGCGGGCAGCGGGAAGAGTACGGCCGCTGCCTCCCTGGCCGAGGCACTCGGATACGAACACGTAAGCGGTGGTGACATCTTCCGGGAGTTGGCCGCCGACCGCGGCCTCACGCCGCTGGAGTTGAACAAACTCGCCGAGGAGGACGACCAGATAGACCGCGACCTCGACCGTCGGCAACGGGAAATCGCAGAAGAGCGAGACGACGTAGTCCTCGAATCCCGGCTGGCCGGGTGGATGGCCGGCGAACACGCCGACTTCCGGGTGTGGCTCGACGCGCCGCTGTCGATTCGCGCCGAACGCATCGCCGACCGCGAGGACAAGTCCGTCGAACTCGCACGCAAGGAGACGAAGGAACGCGGCGACAGTGAGGCGCTCCGGTATCGGGAGTACTACAACATCGACATCGACGAACTCGGCATCTACGACCTCGCGCTCAACACCGCCCGACTCTCGCCGGAGGGCGTCCTCAACGTCGTGCTCACTACGCTGGAGTCCTACGACGTCGAGAGCGACGAAGGGAAAGCACCTGTCGAGAACGTCCGCTACGAGTTCTGAACATGGAGGAACGTGGGCCGCCCGACGACCGTGACCCGGCGACGCTGCTCGAATTCGGCGTCATCAATCTCGATAAGCCACCGGGACCGTCGGCCCACCAGGTCGCCGCCTGGGTCCGGGATATGGCCGATGTTGGACAGGCGGCCCACGCGGGGACGCTCGACCCCAAAGTCACCGGCTGTCTCCCCATCCTGACCGGGACGGCCACGCGTGCCGCACAGGTGTTCGACGACAGTCGGAAGGGGTACGTCTCGGTGCTGGAACTGCACGCAGCGGCGCCGAACGACCTCGAATCGACCCTCGAGGAGTTCGAGGGGCCGCTGTACCAGAAGCCGCCGCGAAAATCGGCCGTCGCTCGACGGCTTCGGGTCCGGACGATACACCGTCTCGACGCGCTCGAAGTCGACGGCAGACGTGTCTTACTGGACGTGGAGTGCGAAAGCGGGACCTACATCCGAAAACTGTGTCACGACCTCGGCCTCGCGTTGGGTACTGGCGCCCACATGGGCGACCTCCGGCGGACGAAAACCGGACCCTTCGACGACCGGACGCTCGCCACGCTGCAGGATTTCGCCGACGGCCTCGCCTTCTGGCGTGAGAACGACGACGCCGAACTATTACGGGAAGTCGTTCAACCGGCCGAACGGGCGCTGGAGTTCCTCCCTTCGGTGACCGTCGCCCCCTCGGCGGCACGCGAAATCGCAAACGGCGCGCCGGTGTACGCACCCGGCGTCATCGACGCGGACCTGGATGAAGCCGACGACGGCACGTTGGTCGTCTGCTACACGCCCGACGGCGCAGCGGTGTGTCTCGGACATCTCGCCGGTGACCCCGACGCCGACAGTGGCGAAGTGGTCGAACTGGAACGCGTCCTCGTGTAGGCCGAATCGAAACGAAGAGGTTAAAGGCCGGTGCGCCCTCCGTCGAAATGCAAGGGACCGTGGGGTAGTGGTATCCTCTGCGGATGGGGTCCGTTGGACCCGTGTTCGAATCACGGCGGTCCCACTACAAGTTCTCTAACTGCCTGATTAGTAGATGCTTAGTTACCTCTGCGTCCAAAACCCTCTCTAAATCCTACCACCAAGCACCGACCTCAACAGCGAATGTGGCCGGTGGCATTTCGGTATTAACCCGTAATATCACACCATATCAAACCTTTTGTAGGTTTCCTTCGATTTCTTCGTATGGAGGTTGAATTCTCGTGTGACTGCGGTCACGATATCTCTGAGTTTACGCGGGGGAAGGAGACGAAGAACGTGAAATTGGAATGCTCGAACTGCAGGGCCGTGTGGACGCTCACGCTGACGAATATTCGGTCGGGTGAGCGGCCGGCGTAGCGGCCATAAAATCAATTTCGCTTTTCTAACTAACCGTAACCTCGATTCCAGCAGTGACCGTCCCCTCAGTTGAGCTCCGGCTTGACATTCGATGAGGCACCGCTGGCCGTGAGACGAGTCATACCGATGTGGTCTGGACCGACGGCGGCACAGCCTGACGACACCCCTCAAGAGTCGTACCCGTATTCGGTCGCCTCCCACCGGGAGACGATGGCCTCAGCCAGCTCGCTCGAGGAATGGGACTCGACCAGATGGTCCTGGAGATGCTCCGAGTCGTCGAGTTCCAGATGGCAGAGTGGACATTGAACCTGCGGCTTCGAGGCCATGACCTCTCAGTCGGCCCGTAGTCACAAAAACACCGGACAACGTATGACTCTCGATGACGGCGCTTTCCGACGACGAAACAGGAATACGGTGTTGTCCATCGAAAACCATCAGAGCAGATACCGTAAAGCCGCCCCTACGACCCCGGTAAAAACCGAATAACGATGTCCTTCGCGCTGTCCCAATAGGATGCGGTTCCGGGTCTTCATGGTCAGCCGGGGGCGGTGGAGCGTCCCCGGATTCCGATATTGATACTGGAGTGTTCACGATGAAACGCCAGCGAAGTTAACCAGATAGGTCGAACCGCACGGCCGTGTTTCGCGGTAGTCGTATAACGGCGATTACGTTTGTAACCCGAACACGGTATCGCGTAGACGCCTCAGTAGCCGTCGAGCGTTCCCTGTTGCTCCCCGTAACCGTACAGCAACGCCCAAAAGAGGGCGATGCCGAGCGCCCACAGCAGGAACGCCGACACGAGCCAGACGGACATACGGAACAAAACGGGAACATCTCGGATTGTTATCAACCGCCTAATACCATCTCGGCGGTAGGTATATCCTTCCGTGTGCGTACATCTGGCATGGATGTTGTACGGCTGGGTGAGACTGATGTTGAACGACGAGATGGGACCATGTTCGAGACAGGGGTGCACGTAAAGCCGGGGGTTGAGGACCCCTTCGACGGGAACAGGAGGCTCTCGACGAACGAGGTGTTCTTCGGGCTGGGTGAGCGAACGGCGGTACACGAACACACGAGTCGCCAACCCCTCTCTGTCACCGGCGGTGAGGGATCGATAGTGTCCGCGGTCTCGATTGTCGTCAAAGACGACCACGACGGAACGATTGCCGTCGAGCGCCCTGAACGGAGACGCTCGGAGTAGCGACCGCAGAACCAATGAGTCCACTACGAACCCACGCACCAGTAATCGAGGAGTTGTGGGCGCTTCTCTCGAGTTATCGTCGCGGGATTCGGACGGCCACCGAAGCCCGTCTCCGAAGCGTCGCCGAAACCCCGTCCGACGAGCGGCTGCTCGAACTCCTGTCGGAGCCGTTCGACTCCGTCGACGACGCTGCAGAACGGTTGGCGAACGCGGCGGCGCACCTCCGGGACCGAAACGACAGACGCTCGGTGTTTCTCACGGTGTACAGCACCATGACGGAGGCCGTTCGAGCGGGTATCGATTCGGCGACTTTCGAGGATTCGGAGTGGGTCCGGGCGTACCTCGTCACGTTCGCCGAACACTACCGCCGGGCGCTTCTCGCCTTCGAGCGGCGTGAGTTCGGTGCCGTCCCACGCCCGTGGCGAATCGCCTTCGCCGCATCCCTTCGGGGTGAGACGCTCGTCACGCAGGACGCGCTGCTCGGCATCAACGCCCACATCAACTACGACCTCACGTACGCACTCGACGAAGTCGCTATCGACCCGAACCGCGAAGCGAAGCGGGCGGACCACGACCGGATAAACGATGTTCTCGAACGGCTCACCGACGTGGTCCAGGAGACGCTCGCTTCGGTGTACGGTGCGGAGGGCATCTCCGAACTTGACGCGGCTCTCGGGGAATTCGACGAGCGACTCTCGCTTTCGGGTCTCGCGGGGAGCAGACACTTCGCGTGGCGGAACGCCGTTTTGCTCGCTGACTGGCCGTCGTGGCTGGCACCCCGGTACGTCGACTGGCGGACTCGAACGGTCGCCACCGGCGTGGCCTCGGCCATCCTCATGCCGAGTATCGACGCCACGGTAGCTGAGCGACTCCGGGACCTCGAGTCGGAAGGAACGACGCTTTCGTCGTTCGACACGGCGTTTCGGCGACGGGCACGAGCCAGTGTCGGCGTACTGTGATGGCTATCCGGGACAATTCGACCCGATTCGACGGGGCCCGTCGCTAGAAATCTCCGTGACCGGACCTTTAACACTCTCCCGTCGCCGAACTCGCGTATGACTCTCCTCGTCCCGTTCGACGGGTCCGAACTCGCCGAGGCGGCGCTCGTCCGTGCGACGGAGTTCGCGGTCGTGTTCGACGAAGACGTGTTGGCCGTAAGCGTCATTCCGAAGGGGAACGCCGGCTACGCGAGGAAACGTGGCTGGCTCGGCGAGGAAGAGCCCTTCGCCATGCAGCCCATCGTCTCGAAATTACACGAGCAGGTCGTGGGACTGGCGCCGAGTGCGGACTTCAGACACAAGACGGTCGACAAGTACGCACCGTCGGGGTCCATCTCGACTCGCATCCGAAAAGTCGCCAAACGGGAGGACGTATCGATGGTGTTCATCGGCAGCGACAACGCCGGCCACCTGGTGACGAGCGTCTCGAGCGTCGGCGGTAACGTCGCCACCGACGAAGCCTACGACGTGGTCATCGTCCGCAATCGGAGTCCGGCGAAAATCGCGAAACTGAAGAACGCCTCCCCTCACCGACACACGAAGTCCGACTTCTACCTCCCGGAGTGAGTCTCGGCGTGGTTTCGTCTGAACTGCCCGGCGGTCCGTGGCGACGAACCTGTGTGCATATATACGGGGATGTGTAACGCCAGATGTGCCCGACGGATTCGATGGAGACACCGACGAGGTCGGCTGTCCGGACGAAATCGACGACACGCCCACCGTGTCGTGTACCCAGTGTAACCGGGAGTGGGACCTCGAATACGAACTCGACGACCTTCGCGTCGGCAATCAGGCGCTCGAACGGTTCGCGTTGGACCACAAACGCCACACCGGACACTTCCCCGACGAGGTGACGCCGTGGGTCGTCGCCTGCCGACAGTGTCCCGACGGCGACGAGTTCCTCTCGGAGCGGCCCGCACAGCGCTGGGCGGAGACTCACGCCCGCCACACGCGACACAGCGTGACGGTTCGCGGCGACGACGGCGACGACCCGACGGTCGTCGAACCCGACGACTGAACGGCGGCGACTCGACACAACCGCACGCAACTTTTTTCGAACGGCCGGCCGACGTACGGCCGTGAGCAACGAGGGGTCGAGCGACTCGGACCTCGAAGACGTCGCAGTCGGGGAAATCCGCTCGCAACTCGCGGAGCTGGAAGCCACCGTCGACGACGACGCCGAGCGACGGGAGGTCCGTGACGTGATGTCCCTCGTGGACCGTCTGCCGGAGCCGTCCGTCTCGGAGACCATCCGGAAGTTCACCCGACGCGACATCGCGGAGGCCACCGTCGGCGCGATTATCCTCTCGATTCCGATGTTGGTCGAAGACGGCGTCTTCGACATCGCTGCGTATCTCCTTTCGACGCCGGTGTTGTTCCTAGTGAACGCCGCCTTCGTCGTCCTGATGGCGATTTCTCTGCTGTACTTCGCCGACTTCCGTGAGGTAATCGTCAACCGACCCATCTTCGGCCTCGTACCGCGGCGACTCGCCGGCGTCCTCATCGTCGCGTTCCTCACCGCAGCGTTCACGATGACGCTGTGGGGCCGCATCGACTGGGCCGACCCCTCGGTCGCTCTCGCCCGCATCTCCGTGGTCTGGACGGTCGCCTCCTTCGGGGCCGCGCTGGGCGATATCCTCCCCGGTGAATCGTCCGGGACCGACATCAACGACGAACTCGAGGAACTCGGCGAGCGGTTGGGTATCGGCGACGAGGAGGGGCGGTTCTAGAACCACGAACTTTTTGCACGGGTGGCCTGCGGCCACCCGGCAAAAACTTCGATGAAAAATAGCGGCTCGTTCCCTACGGTCACTCGCCGCTACCGGCGGCACAGCCGCCGGAGAACCGCGTTCAGTCGTCGCGCTTCACGCCGGGGTTCGTCACCGCGCCGTTGGCGGCAGAGCCGAATGCCATGCCGTACTTCGCCAACACGCCCGTCGGATACGAGGGCTCGGGCTGTTCCCAGTCCTCGAGACGCGCTTCGAGTTCTTCGTCGGTGAGGTCGACCTCGATGCTCCGTTCGGGGATGTCGATGGTAACGTGGTCGCCGTCCTCGAGGGCCCCGATGGGACCGCCGACGAACGCCTCGGGGGCCGCATGGCCTATCATCGGGCCGCGGGTCGCCCCCGAGAAGCGGCCGTCGGTGAGCATCGCCACGTCGTCCTCGTGGCCGGCGCCGACGACGGCGGCGGTCACGCCGAGCATCTCCCGCATCCCGGGGCCGCCCTGCGGGCCCTCGTTGCGGATGATGATGACGTCGCCGGATTCGATTCGGTCCTCCTGGACGTACTTCATCGCCGACTCCTCGTCTTCGAAGACGCGGGCCGGCCCCTCGTGGAAAAAGGCGTCGTCGCCGGTCACCTTCAGCACCGCGCCGTCGGGAGCGAGGTTGCCGGTGAGAATCTTGATGGCGCCCTCCTCGTGGATGGGGTCGTCGACGGTGTAGAGGAAGTCCGCCTCGATGTCTTCGTCGTCGGGGAGGTGGCCGGTCTCTTCGAGCACGTCGAGTTCCTCCTCGATGGTACGGCCGGTGACGGTCATTGCGTCGCCGTGGATGTAACCGCCCTCCAGCAGACGCCGGATGACGACCGGCACGCCCCCGATTTCGTGGAGGTCGTTCATCACACGCGTCCCGCCGGGCTGGAGGTTGGCGATTTTTGGCGTGCGCTTCGATATCTCGTCGAACTCGGTGATGTCGAGGTCGATGCCGGCCTCGGCGGCCAACGCGAGGACGTGGAGGACGCCGTTGGTCGACCCACCCAAGGCGACTTGGACGGCGATGGCGTTCTCGAAGGACTCCTTCGTGAGGATGTCGGAGGGCTTGCGGTCCTCCTGGACGCACTCGAGGACGAGTTCGCCGGCGCGTTCGGCGACCTCGTAGCGCTCGTCGCCTTCGGCGGGCGGGGAGGCCGACCCGAGCGGCGCCATCCCGAGCGCCTCGCTGATGGAAGCCATCGTGTTGGCGGTGAACATCCCACCGCAGGACCCGGCGCCGGGACAGGCGTGGTGTTCCATCTCTTCGAGTTCCGCTTCGCTCATGTCGCCGGAGGCGACGGCGCCGACGCCCTCGAAGACGTTCTGAATCGTGATTTCACGCCCGTCGTGTTCGCCGGGCATGATGGACCCGCCGTAGAGGAACACGGAGGGGAGGTCCGTCCGGATGGAGGCCATCATCATGCCGGGGAGGTTCTTGTCACAGCCCGCGACAGTGACGAGGGCGTCCATGCGCTCGCCGAAGGCGACCAACTCGACGGAGTCGGCGATGACTTCCCGGGAGATGAGGCTGGCTTTCATCCCCTCGGTTCCCATCGAGATGGCGTCGGAGATGGTGATTGTGCCGAACTCGATCGGCATGCCGCCGGCGCCGTCGACGCCGTCGACCGCCGACTGCGCCACGTCGTCGAGGTGGACGTTACACGGCGTGATGTCGGCGGCGGGGTTGGCGACGCCGACCATCGGCGAGGCGAGGTCCTCGTCGTCGTACCCCATCGCGCGGAACATCGCGCGGTGCGGGGCACGTTCGGTCCCCTCGGTGACTTCGCGGCTGCGGAGGTGCTCCGGCTTCCCGCCCTCGTCGGCCTCCCGCTCGGGTGGCTCCTGTTGGCTCATGTGTACACCCTCGCCGTCGACCGACTTAACGACCAGCAATCGACTCACTTCTTGCAGGCTGTTTTGCGCTCGGAATATGGTCTCTTTTCACCGGTGAAAAATGTCCGAACGTCCATTTTTTACGGAAAGAGACTGTACGTTACTAGTAATATTAGGGTGTGAGTTAAGCTACCTCACAACTCACGGTTGGATATGCGACCAGCTACGCAGAAATCGGGGACCGAACTGTACGAGTGCTTCGACTGTGGTCGGCGAACCGAACACGCGGAATCGCTCGTCTGTACGGCCTGCGGCGGCGAGCTGTGGAACCTCTCGCAGTCCCGGGACCTCTGAGGCGTGAATCGCTGCCGCTGTCGAAACGCACAACCCGGCCAGCGTCGAACGACAGAGCATGCGCGCCCGTGTCGAAGCCGGCGCTCGCCTCCACGTCGGCTTCGGAAACCTCTCGCTGGCCCACGAACGGCTCTACGGCGGCGTCGGCGTCGCCCTCGACGAGCCACGGGTCGTTCTCGAAGCCGAGCGGGCCGAGGCAGTCGTCTGTGAGGACCCGGTCGTCAGGGGGTACGCCGAGGCAGTCTGTGACGTGCTCGACGTGCCGGGCGCCGAGTTGACGGTCGAGGAGACGCTCCCGCGGCACGTCGGGTTGGGGAGCGGAACGCAACTCACGCTGGCGACGCTCGCGGCCGTCGCGACCGTCTATGGCCGCGACCCGAACATCCGAGCGCGTGCGCCGGCACTCGAACGCGGTGGCCGAAGCGGCGTCGGCGTCGCGGCCTTCGAAGCAGGTGGGTTCATCGTCGATGCCGGCCATCCGACCGAGCGATTCACGACGGCGCCGCCGGACCCCGGCGAATGGGAGGTGCCGGCGGTCGTCGCACGCCACGACCTCCCCGCCGACTGGCGGTTCGTTCTCGTGTTGCCCGACGCCGAACCCGGACGCAGCGGCGCCACCGAAGACGAGAGCATGCGGTCGGTCGTCGAGAACGCCGACCCGGCCGTCGCCGACGAACTCGCCTCGCTGCTCGTCCGCCGCCTCCTGCCGGCGGCAGCGGAGGGTCGGCTGGCGGCCTTCGGCGATTCGGTCGGCGCCTTCGGAAGACTCAACGGCGCGTGGTACGCCGACGAACAGGGCGGCGTGTACCGGCCGCCGGCCGGTCGCCTCATCGACGAGTTGGCCGAGACGCCCGCACTCCGAGGCGTCGGCCAGTCCTCGTGGGGGCCGGCTGTCTACGGCGTCACCGACGCCGACTCCGCGGTGGCGGCGCGAGAAGCCGCCGAAACTGCACTTACGGAGACGGGCGTCGACGGCGACGTGCGCGTGGTCGAACCGCGAAACGTCGGCGCACGCGTCGAAACCCACTAAACGCTTTAAAGCCGGGGGACCGAACGGGTGTGCATGGACCGCATCCCGTTCGGGATTCGACGCTTGGACACGACCATCGGGGGTGGTGCGCCGCCCGGCAGCGTCGTGCTGCTGTCGGGGGAAGCCGGCGCCGGCGCCCGGGAGTTCATGTACACCGCGGCCATCATGAACGGCCTCGCGAAGGGCGACCCCGAGCTGTTCGACCTCTACTACGGCGGCATCGACGACCGCGCCTCCGCCCCGGAAGAAGTCCACTACATCTCCTTTACCTCCGAGAAACGGCAGGTGAACCGCGAGATGACCCTCGCGATGGACGAAGAGGTCGTCGAGGCGGGCATCGACAACATGTCGTTTCACGACCTCTCGCCGGAGTACTTCCGTCTCAGCCCCGTCCCACGGGAGTGGTACGCGGAGAAGACGGCGAACATCTCCGATTTGGGACAGACCCAGGACAGAAAGACGGTCACGGAGGCACTCGGTGACCGACTCACGAGCCACGCTGCCGGCAACGTCGTCGTCATCGACTCAATCGCCGACCTCATCGGCTCTCGAACCGACAGCCTGCCGTGGAGCGACATCCCGGTCCTCTTGAAGGGACTCTCGCGGGCGGCCTACGAGTGGGGCGGTCTCATCCTCGTTCACATCAACCAGGAGACGCTCGGAGCCGAGAAACACGGCCAACTCGTCGACGCCGCCGACGGAACGCTCCTGTTCGAGTGGGAAAGCGGCGGGAGCGCCCGCGCGCGAACGATGGTCGTAAAACAGTTCCGCGGGGTCCTCTCGCGGATAGAAGACGAGAACATCGTTCGCTTCGAGACGGAAATCGGCGATGCCGGCTTCGACATCAGCGACGTTCGGAAAATCCGGTGAGTGGGGATTCCGTCCGGTTCACGTCGCGATACGGCCGAACCCTTAACTGCGTGTCGTTGATAAAAGAGAGCAATGGCTACGGAGTCGGCTGACGAGCCCGAAATGTCGGTGACGCTACCGTCGGAACTCGAACGGTGGCTCGACGACCGGGCCGACACCCTCGATGTCGACCGCGAGGAACTGGTCGTCCAGTTGCTGAGCACCTATCGAACGACGGCCGACCTCGATGGCGACGAAACGCCGTCCTTCGAGAAGCCGACGCTCGACGCCGAATTTCTCGACGACATCGAGCGCCGAATCGACACGGTCGACGAAGCGGAACTCGAGCGACTGGAGCGCCGCGTCGGCTCTTTGGAGTCCGAACTCGACGACCACGTCGAGGACATCAGAAGTCGCGTGCTCCAACTCCGCGATGGGCTGGAAGACCGCGCGGCAGCGGACCACGACCACGCCGAAATCGACCAACTGAACCGACGAGTGGACGGCCTCGCCGAGGACATCGACGGGCTCGGAACCGACGTGGCGAACCTCTCGGATAGCGTCGAGGCAGTCGAGGAGCAACTCGACGACGTATCGTCGAAACTCGGCCGACTGGCGCGCATCGTCGTGGCGCTACGGAACCGAAGCGACGACGTCGACACCGAACGGGAGCGGCACCTCGAGGACCTCAAGCGGCGGGCCGGACGGGAGGGAATCAGGTCGGCGAAGTGCAGCGGCTGTTCGAGCTCCGTCGACATCGCGCTGCTGACCGAACCCGCCTGCCCGAACTGCGGCATCGAGTTCGGCAACGTGGCGCCGTCGACCTCCATCTTCGGAAGCCCGAAACTGACCGCCGAGGACCCGCCAGCAATCGAAAGCGGGGAAGACACCGATGAGTGACGACGACGGCCGCGACGATGCAGTCGGCGACGCGGAACGCGACGACCCCTTCGCGGAACTGGACCGCGACGTCGACGGCGACCTTGCCGACGTGGACCCCGACGAACTGTTCGACGAGATGGATGTCGGCGATGTCGACGAAGATGCTCTCTGGGACGCCCTCGAAGACGGGGAAACGTCCGAGGCCGTCGCCCGGGTGGATTCGGTCGCGGCAGCCGACGAAGACGTCGACCGGGAGGGCGATACGGCCGTCGTTCCGAAGAGTCGATACTGCCAGTCGTGTGAGTACTTCTCGACGCCGCCGGACGTGTCCTGCTCACACGACGGCACCGAAATCGTCGAACACGTCGACATGGAGTCGTTCCGGGTTCGGAACTGTCCAATCGTCGCCAAGCGGCGCGGGCCGACCGACGAGATTCTGACCGACGAAGAGTGAATCCACACGGTTTTGCCGCTCCGACCGCTAGCGGCAGCCATGCAGTTCTGCGACGAGTGTGGTTCGATGATGCACTCCGAGGACGGCGAGATGGTGTGTTCGTCCTGCGGGGCGAGACAGTCGAAAGACGAAGAGCGAGCCGCGGAGTTCGTCACGACGGAGGCCCAATCCGAGACCGAACTCATCGAAACCGAGGAGGGTGCGAACTTCGAGGGCAAGCCGACCGCGGACGACGTGACCTGCGAGAAGTGCGGTCACGGGAAGGCGTGGTACACCATCAAACAGACCGGCGCCGCCGACGAACCGCCGACGCGCTTTTTCAAGTGTCAGGACTGCGGGTACCGCTGGCGGGAGTACAACTGACCGCTCGGCTGTCGTTCGCATAGTCTGTCGCCACGGCAACACTTTAACGCCAGTCGGTGGTCGTACTGACCATGCCCGCGAAAGCGACGGACTCCCCCACCGACTACGAGGAAATCGACCGCTGGATGGGCGGCGTCGGCTGGATTGCACATCCCGAGGAGACGATGCAGCGAGCCAGCCACGCCCTGTTGACCAACGACGGCGTGTGGCTGGTCGACCCAATCGACGCCCCTGGGGTCGACGCCCTCATCGAGGAGTTCGGCGACGTCGCCGGCGTCGTCGTCCTCTCGAATCACCACACCCGCGATGCCGACACGTTCGCCGTGCGCCACGACGTGCCGGTGACGCTGCCGGCACCGATGACCGACGTGGCCGGCGCCATCGACGCGCCGACCGACCGTCTCGACGTGGGCGGGACGCTCGGCGAGTACGAACTCATCGAGGTCGCCCGGAGCGGCAGCACCTGGCAGGAGTACGCGCTCTACGACGGCGAGACGCTCGTCGCGTCGGAATCCGTCGGCGCCGCCGACTACATGCGCGTCGGCGACGAGCGCCTCGGCGTCATGTTGCTCCGTCGGCTGACACCGCCTCGGGAGGCGTTTGCCGACCTCCAGCCGAACCGGGTGCTCTCCGGACACGGTCCCGGCGTCCACGAGGATGCCGACGACGCCCTGACGGACGCCATCGACAACGCCCGACGGCGGTTCCCGAAAGCCCTCGTCGCTAACGGTCTCGCGCAGGTCCGAACCGTCGCAGCCGCGTTGCGAACCTGACGCCGTCCCCCCGTCCGTCGTCCGTCCGAAAATCGCGCCCTTGAAACGCTCGCCGGCCGACCGTCCCACAATGAGCGACGACAGCGAGACCTACGAACCCCCCGAGCGCGAGGAGTTCGACCACGACCCCGTCGAGCACGCACGCGTCACCGCGGGGATGTCCGTCGCCGACCTCGCCGACGAATACGGCAAGGCGGGCATCGGTGCCGCGAACCTCGGGGAAGCCATCGACGTGACAGGCGAGATATTCGCCAGCGAGGAGACGACCACCTTCTTCGGCCTCGCGGGGGCGATGGTTCCTGCCGGGATGCGAGCCATCGTCGCCGACCTCATTCGAGAGGGCCACATCGACGCGCTCGTGACGACCGGTGCGAACCTCACCCACGATTCGATCGAGGCCATCGGCGGCAAACACCACCACGGCCGGGAGGAGCACCCCGACCTCGAAGAGCGGGACTTCGACGAGCAGTTGCGCCACGAGGAAGTCGACCGCATCTACAACGTGTATCTCCCACAGGAGCACTTCGCGCTGTTCGAGAACCACCTTCGGGAGGAGGTGTTCGACGCCGTCGGCGAGGAGGTCGTCTCTATCGCCGAGTTCACCCGCGAACTCGGCCGGGCCAACAGCGAGGTCAACGACCGTGAGGGCATAGACGAGGACGCTGGCATCGCCGCCGCGGCATACGAGAACGACGTGCCCGTCTACGTCCCGGCGATTCAGGACTCCGTCCTCGGGTTGCAGGCGTGGCTCCACTCGCAGGTCTCGGGCTTCTCGTTGGACGCCCTGAAGGACATGTCGCCGCTGAACGACCTCGCCTACGAGGCGGAGTCGACGGCCGCCATCGTCGTCGGTGGCGGCGTCCCGAAGAACTACGTCCTCCAGACGATGCTCGTGACGCCGGAGGCCTACGACTATGCGGTCCAGTTGACGATGGACCCGCCACAGACGGGTGGGCTCTCTGGGGCGACGCTCGACGAGGCGCGGTCGTGGGGGAAACTGAAGGAAGACGCCCGGAACGTCTCGGTGTACGCCGACGCCACTATCACGCTCCCGCTCGTGGTCGCGGCGGCGCTCGACCGGCGCGACTAGTCGAATCACCCGTCGGATTTTTGCCCGACGGCGAAGAGACGACTGCCATGGGGGCGTATCAAGTGTTCGTCTGGCTGTTCGCGTGGGGGTTCGTCGGCGCGTCAATCGTCGTCGCCTCGACGTCCGGTGACCCGACGACGGTGACCGACAGCCTGATTCAGTTCGTCGGGCTGTTCTATCTCGATACGGTGTCGACGCTCCGGGAGTTCACCGAACTGACCGCAATCGCTCCCCGGTGGACGGATGCGGGGTACGCAGTCGTCTCCGTCGTCCCGCTGGGGGTTCACGTATTCCTCGCGACTGCTGCGGCCGCCTATCCCGACGAAGAGCCGCTCGGGGCCGGGGACGCGGTGTTCGGTCTCGGTACGATAGTCGGCTTCTGTGCGGTGCTCGCTGGGCTCGTTTTCGGACTCGGCGCACAACTGCTCGCGGGGTCGATTATCGCCGTCGGCATCGGCGTGGCGATGTTCGGTATCGAAGTCGCGTTCGGTTCCTGACCGGGCGTTTCTCTCCCGGCGTGGAGACACCCTCTCAAAGGGTGTGCGTGTTCGTACTCCCGCACTCCGGACACTGGGTGAGCGTCCCGAGCGGTGGGTGTTCGACGCGACTCCACGCATCGGAGCCTGGGGGTGCCTCGAAGCCACACTCCAGGCAACGTTGTACGGTACCGAGGGACATGATGATTGTTAGCATTGGAGCGTACTTAACAGCTATTCCAACAGCCTGTCACGTCGCTTTGGCGACCGGAATCTTCGGTGTTTTGAAGCGGCACACCTGAGGCATGGATTTGGGTGTTCCACGACCGTCGAAAACCCTCGCTGCCGGGAGTGGGGCGGATTTCGAGAGAACCGCCACGCCTATTTCATTTCAACCCGTCGGCAGATTCACATGAGCGACGCACGGGAGCTGTTCGAGGAACTTCAGGCACAGATGGAAGACACCGGTCAGACACTGGGCGACCTGCTCCAGCAAGCTGTCGAGGACCCCTCCTCGGCACCCGACATCGCCGTCGAACTGCTGGAGGAGGCCGCAAACACCGGTCAGTCCGTCGGCGAACTGCTGCAGGACGCCGTCGAATCCAGCGACGAAATCGCCGGGGAGTTCACCGACGGGAACTTCCTCGTCGACTTCGGCGAGGACACGCTGTCGATGGACTTCGACAACGACCTCCTGCTCGTCGACCCCTCCGACGAGGAGTTTGCCGAACTCCTCCGGCAGTTCGACGTCTTCGGCGTCGGCGAGCAGTTCGGCTTCATCCCCCCGGCCGACGAGGAGTAACGACGGAACGCACTTGCCGTTCGACGTTTTATCCGTGAGTGGCCGATGACGAGCCAGCGGGCCGAGTCGGTGTAGGCAGCCGACGGTGACGAGCCCTATGAGTGCCGAGGCCGACATTTTGACGGTAGAATGAGTCTCTGTGGTATCTGGTTGTGGCCACAGTAAACATAGGTCCCGGTCAGGGCTGCGCCGGACTGGCAGACGCGGATTTACGAACGGTACCGAGCAAACACACAGTATGGCCGCCGAAATTTCCGGCCGGGTTCGAGAAATCGCGGAGGCCCGCGGCCTTCCGGAGTCCGAAGTGTTCGAGCGGGCACTCGAACGCGGGCTCGAGGACCTGTGGGAGGACCTCGTTCTTGCTCGGTACCTTGACGGCGAACTCGACCGCGAGGAAGCAATCGAGCACGTCGGTCGGACGAAAGTCGAGCGAGCGGAGCGAGAGCGTGAGGTCGTCGAGGAAGACGTTGACTGGGGCTTGAACGCGTGACGCCTGCGGCCGTTTCTGACGCAGGACCGCTCATTCACCTCGCCGAAATCGACTCACTCGAACTGCTCTCGACGTTTGACACGCTCCTCGTCCCGGAGTCGGTTTACGAGGAGGTCGATGCCGGTGGTGTTCCGGACGGGGGGCCGACCTCTCGTACGAACTCGTCGAAGCCGACGAAAGCCGAGTCGGAACTGAGGAACTGGACGCCGGAGAACGCGCCGCGATTGCGGTCACAAAAGAGCGTGGAGTCGTTCTTCTACCCGACGACCTCGCCGCGCGCGAGACAGCATCCGAGGCGGGCGTCGAAGTACGCGGTTCTATCGGCGTCATCGCGCTCGGGTGTGTCGCGGATTGCTCGACAGAGACGAAGCGGCATCCCGTATGCGAGCACTCCAGCGTGAGACGAGTCTCTTCGTGACCGAGGCGGTTGTGGAGCGCGGCATCCAGATGCTGGACGAACAGTAAGGGGATGAGCGGACTCTATAGTCGAAAAAAAGTGATACCTTCCTGCCGATTACGAGGTGTCGAACCAGTCGTCGTAGGTGTCGTCGACTTCTATGACTCCATCGTCAGTAGTCCCGCCAGCGTAGTAGTCATCGAAATTCGGATAATCCGTGGAAATCGTCGTAGCCTCTGCAGGCGCGTCGAAGTCTACATCGGGAACGACGATGATGTTGGGCACGTCGGCCTCGTTGTCCCAATTTTCTGTTACATCTCCGCCGATATCATCGTCGCTGATACCGCTTTGCACCGTCCCGAGGTCGACCGCAGCGGCCCCGTCTGGCTCCATGACGGTGTCGTAGACCTCGAACAGGACATTGTTCGCTGCCACGTCGGGACGTGGCGAGTTCGACGGCGGGTTTTCTGTCCCGCTGGTTATCGTGACGGTAATCGTGACCGTATCGTCGATCGTGCTTGTCTTGCTCCCTAATTCGGCAGTGTCGAACAGCGCGACATCGAGTAGTCCGCTTTCGCCTACTGGACCACTCGTTTCGTCCGTTGTGCGACCAGAGCTGAGGTCATCCGAACCGCTCCTGCTTAGCTCGTACTCCCAATCCATGGTGTCGCTGCTGAGGAAGTCCCGTTGGATGCTGATGACGTGACTGTCACCGGCTTGGTATTCCTCGGCGCTGAACTCCATGTCGATGGTCTGGAGTTCGTCACCGAGGTACGTCTCGGTAATGCTCGCACGCATTCCGAAGTCGTTGTAGTCGAAGTCGCCCGAACTAGGCCGGTCCTCGTAGCCGATGTACGATTCCGAGGGCACTTCCAGGGTCTCCATGTCCGGGATGACCTCGCTATCGACACTGATCGAGCGTGCGGCCTACGTGAGCTTGCGCCGGACCCTCTGCTCAAGTTCCAGGAGTTCGTCCAAGCGGTCCTCAGGGAACAATGAGATGGGAGAGATCACCGAGTGAGGCGAGTTCACGCGTGCGTGTTGGAAAATTAAAGATGCCTGTTACGTCCGAAAAAACCGCTACACTGCGGTCTACTGCGACGTGCAGGGGAGGTCGAACGCGATGTTCGGGTCGTGTCCCGAAGGGAAACGTAGTTCGACTTTCGCGATGTCGCCAGTGAGCAGGAAGGTGTAGTCTCCGATGTCACCTTCCTCAGCACCACAGGCGTCTCCCTCCACGTTGAGGTTCTCGTAGACCACCGTGCTCAGCGCGGACGTTTCGTAGCCCTTCGTGGGGTTCACGGATCCGTCGGTATAATACTCGATTGTCTCCGAGTCCACCACCATGCCGCCGCTGTTGAAGGCCGTGATTTCGATCAGGTGCTTACTGGCCCCGGTCGGGTTGAAGTCACCGAAGTCGAGCATCCGTAGCTCGAACTCGGAGACCGGGTTGTCGAACGTGAAGTCAAGGTTCTGTGGGGCCTTCGCTTCCTTGGCATTGATGTCACCGAAGCCAATATCGATCGTCTCGCCCATGCACCCGTTCGTCAGGGAGCCATCGCCGTTCGGTGCTCCGTAGAACCCGGGGTCCTTTCCTTCCTCAGCCGCAACGATCGTGTTGCCAGCGACCGACGACGTGATCGTGACGTTGCCGAATGTGCTCCCGGTGATTTCGTCACCAGCTTGGAGGTCGGCAAGGATGTCGATACACTCCTCCTCCTCCACGCAGAACTGGAGGTTGCTGATAGCAGCCGTCTGGCCGCCGGCACCATCTAATCCGGGCTCGAACGTTCCGCCAGTGGAAAGGAGGTCTTTGACTGTGACACAGTCTCGGCCGCCGTAGGCCATCACCTTGGTCGCGAGATAGCCATCGGCGACGCTCCATTCGACCGAGATCGGCTCACATTCCCCTTCTTTCGACGTGTAGCTGTCGATGGTGATGAAACCGGTGTCCGTTTCCTCCTCGAAGTAGCAATCGACGAGAATCTCTTCACCGTCCTCGTTCTCCTCGTAGACCTCGACGAACTCGATTTTGACGTAGGTCGAGTCGTCGTCCTCGCACTCGAAGTCCTTGAAACAGGGCTGACCGCTACCATGGCCCTTAGCTGAAGCCAGTCCCGGAATTCCGACGATTCCGGCTCCCACTGTCGCACCTTTTAGTACTGTGCGTCGGTTGATACCGTATCCTCTTACTGAATTATCTTTCATTTGTCTTCACCCTGTCCGCGATTCGATTATCGTCAACTGTAGGGATATAGTGGTAATACAGTTTCAAACCGTTCATCTCCCGGGGTGACAGTATTCAGCGAAGCCTAACTTCCCCCCCACTCAGTCCCGAAAATTGCGATACTCGTGTTCCGATTTCATTTTCTGATATCACCGGTAGTTACTACTTAAGAACGTTCACGCCGCTCTCTCAGTTGGCCAACCGAGGCGGCCTCATTGGAGGCTCACGACTGGTCGTTGAGCCACCTCGTGAGGGCGCATCCTCTCGCTCTGTATCTGCTCCGGTCGATTCGTTCTTGATTAGCAGGAACACGTCTGTGCCCCCTCGGACCACAACGTCGCCACTGTGTTCTTTGTCTAATCCTGTTGGTCCCGGATTCGCCTCAGTAGTCGGTCGAACGCGTACACAGGGGATGTTCGAGACGCCCTCTAGCTCCGTAGGGAGGCTTCGGCGGCGTACGGTGTCAGGAAGCTGGTGGTCGAGGAGAACTGGGTTCTGGTGACGTTCGACGGGGAGGCCCTTTGGCTCGTTGAGAGTCCCGGATTCGAACACGTGTCGTGAGTGCCGAGGCCAGCTTTCTACCCGCGCATCTACGAAGGGACGTGAAGTGGACGACCGTCCCACTCGCTCGCAAACACTCAAATCCCCGACGCACCTAGAGGACACGTGAAAAAGTCGCTTCTCGTCTACGACGGTAGCAACCCGCTGTTCCGCGCCGCCGTCGAGGCGGCGACCCGTCGGTCGGACGAACTCGTGGCCGTCCGCTGGGACTCCGAGCCAGTACAGGCGTTCCTCGAAGCGCAGTTCGACGCCCGACCCTTCGCGTTCATCTTCGTCGAGGATGACGCCGTCCACGTCGGCGAAGAGACCGTCGGGCGGGTACTCGGTCGGATGGGCTTCGCTGACTCGCTCGTTGATGGGCTGAAACGAACCTACGCTGTCGGGGGCGCTACGTTCGGCCGGTTGGTACACGGACGAACGGTAGCGGACCTCAGCGGAACGTTCCCGCTGTCGGCGGATGCCGAAGCCCATCTGGCGGAACTCCGTCGGGTTCGAGAGATACCGGTTCAGGATGGCCCTCCCGCAGGGCCCTGATTAGCCTTCTGCAAGCGCTTGCTGGACTGCCACCTCGACCGGCGTCTGCTCGATGGGAACGACCGACTGCAGGTCCCGCTTGGGGTCGACGGTCACGGGGTTTCGCATACTCTCGACTAACGGCCGGGCGATGTCGTACTGGACGTCCGTCGTCAGTCGGAGCCAGTGTGAAGACAGTGCCGGAGACATTATCGGAACCGGCACGATTAGGACACGCTTTCCTTTCTCCTTGGCGGTCAATTTGAGCAGTGACTCGTAGGACCACACTGTCGGCGCGCCGATGTCGTAGATACCGCCTCGAGTCTCTTCGACGTCGAGGACGCCGATTAGGTAGGCGATGGCATCGTCGATGCCAATCGGCTGACACGGTGTCCGCACCCACTTCGGGACCGTCATCACGGGTAGGCGGTCGGTGAGGTCGTCGACGATGCGGAAGCTCGCGCTGCCGGAACCGATGATAATCGCTGCTCGGAGGACGGTTAAATCGAAGCTCCCGGTTTCGAGCACCGACTCGACCTCTCGGCGGGAGGCGAGGTGTGGCGAGAGGTTTCGTTCGTCGCCGCTGATGCCGCTCAGGTAAATCACTCTGTCGACGCCGGCTTCCGATGCTAGTTCTCGGAACCGGCGGGCGTAGGTCCGGTCTAACTCCGCGAAATTCTCGGCCGTCAGCGAGTGAATCAAGTAGTAGGCCGCGTCGATTCCCTCACAGAGCCCCTCCAGCGATGCCGGATTACTGAGGTCGCCTTCGAATATTTCAACGTCGTCCGGGAACCTCGACTGACTCGCGCTTCTGGAGAAGGCAACGACTTCGTGGCCGGCCGAGCGCAGTGACTCGACGAGCCGCCCGCCGACGAACCCGGTCGCTCCAACGACGAGAACACGCATTGATGTCTATACGTGCCGCGACGACATGGGTGTTCGGTTGGTTCACTGGTGCCGGCGCCGCTGGCGGCAGTGCCGAACCGAGTGGCTCCCTGCGGCGTGTCGGGAGCGACTATGCATAGAAGACGAGTCGTGAGACCGGTGCCAGTCTCTTAGGTGATTTCTGACGTGAGGTCGTTTAACGACGTGTGGTGGCGTCCCCGCTGTCGTTCGGGGTGCTCAAAGGAGAAGCGAAATCACAGCCAACACCAAGAAGATGATGACGAACCACTTTGCGATGGTCATCGTGACTCCGGCGACCCCGCGTGCACCGAGGACTGCTGCGACGATTGCAATTACGAAAAATATGACCGCCCACTGAAGGAAATCGCCTGATAATTGTAGCGGGACCAAGCTAGCAACCCCGGCCGACAACTGGTGTTCGACCGACGCCGCGATTGTAGTGGTCTCCATATCGGTAGCAGTAGGGATACGTCATTAGTTATGGAGTTTCAAAACCGAGCGGACGTGAGTAAGCCAAGTCCCAGCAGCGATAGAACGTGACGCCCTCGAGGTAGAACCGTCAAGTCGAATCCGCTAGTGGATTGACGACTGCGAACGGTTCTGACGCTCGGTAACCCGGTGGTCCCCGGGGCCAGTGAACAGTTCTTAGCCCACTCGGTCCGTTCGTCGGGTATGTCACCGGAATTCACCGCCGACCGGGAGATAAGCGCCCGAGACGAGAACGTCCATCGAACCTGGAGCAACGCTCTCGACCCCATCGCGTCGGTCGAACCGGGGTCAGTCGTACGATTCGACTGTCGAGGGGCACCGGACGGTCACTTCGACAGCGAATCGACGGCCGAAGACCTCGAGACGATGTCCTTCGAAGGGCATCCGTTGACCGGCCCCGTTCGAATCGAGGGCGCCGAACCGGGTGACGTACTCGCCGTCGAGTTCCTCGAGTTCCAGCACAAGGGGTTCGGTGTGAGCTACTTCTATCCGGGCGATGCAGGGAAGGGACTGCTTCCCGAGGCGTTCGACGACCCCGGGCTCCACGTGTGGGACCTCGAGGGCGATGTCGGCCGGTTCGCGAACGGAATCGAAGTTCCACTACACCCGTTTCCGGGTGTCGTCGGCGTCGCGCCGTCGGAACCGGGGACCCACAGCACCGTCCCACCGAGGCGGGTGGGCGGGAACATAGACATCAAACACCTCACCGCGGGGTCGACGCTGTACCTCCCGGTCGAGACCGAGGGTGCGCTGCTCAGCATTGGCGACTGCCACGCGGCACAGGGCGACGGCGAGGTGTGTGGGACCGGTATCGAGGCGCCGATGGACGTCACCGCTCGCCTCTCCGTTCGGTCCGATATGGACATCGACGGCCCACAGTTCGAGACGACAGGGCCGTTCACGGCGACGGGTGCCGACGAACCGACCTACGGGACGACAGGGGTCGCAGACGACCTCATGGAAGCGACCGAACTGGCCGTCCGGCACATGATTGACCACCTCGAAGCGGAGCGGGGACTCACCCGCGAGAAGGCGTATCTCCTCTGTTCTGCCACGGTCGATTTGAAAATCAACCAGGTCGTGAACCGACCGACGTGGACGGTGTCGGCGTACCTTCCCGAGAGCATCTTTCCGAGTGACGACGCTGAGTAACTCAGTGGCCCGTGTCTCTGTGTACCGTTCACACGATATGTCGGACTAATGAAAACTACGGGTTCTGTCGGATTCGTTGGTGTTTATTCCGAATCGGACACGATTTCTCAAAATCTCCCACACAATCCGTATTGTGTCTCAAAAACGTTCTATAGTAAATACTCGTACACTAATTCTGCGAAATAGAAAACAGATGCGGAACCCTTATCCGTACACCGCTATTCGAATTAATTGCAATGGTAAACGGTAAGGTTGATTTCTTCAACGACACAGGCGGCTACGGTTTCATCGCGACTGAGGACTCTGACGACGACGTTTTCTTCCACATGGAGGACGTTGGCGGTGAGGATCTGACGGAAGGGACGGAAATCGAATTCGAGATCGAACAGGCCCCCAAGGGCCCCCGCGCGACGAACGTCGTCCGCGCGTAATTACGGTTACTGCACCGTCGCCACACGGCGACGCCGCGTAACTTCGCTTCTTTCGAGGACTGCTCCGATAGCGACGGCACTACTGAGGGCGCAGGAACGGGTTTCGACCGATTCCCGACGGCCTCGTTTTAATAATCACCCCCACGAGACGGCAGTATGGTCACTCGATACTCGAACGGACGCACGCCTCGGAGGCGACGATGGTAGACGTCGCCTTCTCCGCGGCGCGAGTCCTCCTCGCTCTGTTCTTGGTCGTCCTGAACGGCTTTTTCGTCGCCTCGGAGTTCGCCTTCGTCCGGGTTCGGTCCACGTCGGTCGAACAACTGGCCGAGGAGGGCCGTGCCGGCTCCGGCGTCCTACAGGACGTGATGGAGAACCTCGACGACTATCTCGCGGCGACGCAGCTCGGTATCACCATCGCCTCGCTCGGTCTCGGGTGGATCGGCGAACCGGCCGTCGCAGCGCTCATCGAGCCGGTTCTCGAATCACTGCTACCGGCGAGTCTCATCCACCTCGTGGCGTTCGCAATCGGCTTCAGTTTCATCACGTTCCTCCACGTCGTCTTCGGCGAACTCGCACCGAAGACTATCGCCATCGCCGACGCCGAGCGCGTCTCGCTGCTGTTGGCGCCGCCGATGAAACTCTCCTATTACCTGTTCAAACCCGGCATCGTCGTGTTCAACGGCACCGCCAACGCCTTCACCCGACTGCTCGGCATCCCGCCGGCCTCCGAGAGCGACGAGACGCTCGAAGAGCGCGAAATCCGGCGCGTGCTGATGCGGTCGGGAGAAGAGGGCCACGTCGAGATGGCCGAAGTCGACATGATAGAGCGGGTCTTCGACCTCGACGACACCGTGGTTCGGGAGGTGATGGTGCCGCGGCCGGACGTGGTGAGCGTTCCGGCCGACCTGTCGCTGTCGGAGTTGCGGACGATGGTTCTCGACGCCGAGCACACGCGCTATCCCGTCGTCGAGGCCGACGACGCCGACCGCGTGGTCGGGTTCGTCGACGTGAAAGACGTGCTCCGCGCCAGCGAGACCGGGTCGGAGTCGGCGACAGCCGGCGACCTCGCACGCGACATCGTCGTCGTACCGGAGACGACGACGGTCAACGACCTCCTCTTGCAGTTCCGGGACGAACAGCGACAGATGGCCGCCGTCATCGACGAGTGGGGGGCCCTCGAAGGCATCGCGACCGTCGAGGACGTCGTCGAGGCCATCGTCGGCGACCTCCGAGACGAGTTCGACGCCGAAGGGCGCGAACACTCGATACGGAGCCTCGACGACGACACCTACGATGCCGACGGCTCCGTCACGCTGTCGACCGTCAACGACGCACTCGACACTGATTTCGAAGGCGAGGGCTTCGAGACGCTCGCCGGGTTGGTGCTGTCCCGTCTCGGGCGGGCCCCTGAGGTCGGCGACAGTATCGAGGCGGACGGGTACGTCGTCGAGGTGACGAGCGTCGACGGCGCTCGAATTTCGACGCTCCGAATCAGGACCGCCGAAGCGGACCCGGATACGTCGACGGAGTAATCACCCATCGACGGTCGGTACATCCCGAAATCCAGAAGGTTTACGCCCCAAGAGCGGCCGAACGTACCCGTGCTCGAACTCGCTATCGTCCTGAAATGGCTCGTTGCGTTCGCGGCCCTGACCGCGGTCGGTGCGCCGCTGGCGGCGGCCGCCTTCCCGCGGCTTCCCCGCCGCGGTGCGGCGCTGGCCCTCCCCGCGGCCGTCGTCCCGCTTGCCCTGTTCGTCTTCTGGATCGGACAGGTGACCTTCGGTCTCCACACCGTCGTCGTCGGCCTCGGTCTCGTCGTCGCGGCGTCGGCGCTGGCGTATCGCCGCGGCGCCGAACCGGAGTGGCGCGCCGTCGCCGGCGGCTACGCCGTCTTCGCCGTCGGATTCCTGTTTCTCGTTTCCTTTCGGATGTACAACGCCGGCATCACGCCGGCCGGCGGCGAGCAGTTCCTCCACTTCGGCTTGGTGAAGGCGCTGTTGCGTGCAGGGACGCTGCCGCCCGAGGACTTCTGGTTCGCAGGCGAACCGCTACGGTACTACTACGGCACCCAGATGCAGGTCGCAGCTTACACGCTGTTGACCGACACCGCGCCGCGGTACGGCTTCAACCTCGGTATCGCCGCTTTCTACGGCTTCCTCGTCGTCTCGGCGTACGGACTCGTCGGCGCGGCGACGGCGCTCCGTGGTCGCTCCTACCGTCTCGGCGGCGCACTCGGCGTGTTCTTCGTCGCCCTCGCGGGCGCGCTGACGACCGCCGTCCGCCTCGGATTCGGCCTGCTTCCCCGCGAGACCGCCCTCGAGTACGGTCGGCCCGCCTTCGATGCGGTCCGGCACATGCCCTACGAGGAGGCCGTCGTTCGGCTGAGCAACCCCTTCGAGTGGGGGTGGTTCTACACCCGCTACGTCGTCCCGAACACCCTCCAGGAGTTCCCGCTGTACTCCTTCGTGAAGTCCGACCTCCACGGCCACGCGCTGGCCAACGGCTACATCCTCTTCGCCGCTGCCCTCGCGCTCAGTTACTACCTGACGCCGGCCGAAGAACGCGGCCGGCGTCTCGCCCTCGTCTACGGCGGGATGGGACTCGTCGCGGGCGTCTTCGGCTTCATGAACACGTGGTCGCTGCCGACCGTCGTCGGACTGGCGTGGCTCGCACTCGCTGCCGCCGACGCCCACCCGGCGACGCTCCTCCCCGCGTCGGCGACCGCCTGACGTTCGACGCCGACTTCGAAACCGACCGCCTCGAATGGCTCGGCGCCGAACTGTGGCGCATCGTCCTCGCCGGCATCCTCGCGGCCGGTGTCGGGTTGGTCGGCGTCGCCTTGGCCTCGCCGTTCCTCATTTTCGGCAACGTTCCGACCAACGAAGGTGTCGGCTTCCTCCCGCCGCGGACCGACCTCTGGCCGTTCCTCGTCATCTACGGCAACGTGCTGGCGCTGTTCGCCGGCTACCTCCTCTACAGCGGCCGCGAGGCGATTCGTGACGCTTCGCCCGTCGCCGTCGCTGCCGTCTCGCTGTCGGGGCTGGCCGCCGTCGCCGCCTTGCTCTGGGTCGTCGACTTCGCGGTGCTGGCGGTCACCGGCCCGCTGTTGCTCGGCGCGTGGTGGCTCCTCCGAACGGACCGCATCGGCTTCGAGGGACTGTTGCTCGTCGCCGGTGTCGGGCTGATTCTCTCGATGGAAATCGTCTACGCAAAGGTGTGGCCGCCGACCCAGATTCGCTGGAACACGACGCTGAAGGTCGCCGTCCAGGGGTGGACGCTGGCCGCGGCGGGGATGGGCGGTGCGAGCGCGCTCGTCCTCACGGACGCACGTCAGTATCTCGCGGAGCGACTGTCGACGGAATCCTCGGACGCTCGGGCTGAAGGCGCCGCCCGCGCCGACGGCGGCGACGAGGTGCCGAGCGGCCGAATCCCTTCGATGCCGACGCCGACGCGCTCCGCTGTGGTCGCTGGAACACTCGTCGTCGCGGTCATCCTCCTGAGCAGTCCGTTCGCCGTCCTGACGTTCGCCGGCGAGGTCGGCTCCGACGCGGCCGCCGACCGCGAGGCGACCCTCGACGGACTGGCGACCCACGAGCGCTGGCACGCCGAAGAGATGGAGGCCATCCACTGGCTCGACGACCGGCAGGGGACGCCGACCATCGTCGAGGCACCGGGCCGAGCGACGTACCGCTGGAGCAGTCCCGCCTCGACGCTGACCGGCGTGCCCGCGGTCATCGGGTGGGACCACCAGCAAGGGTATCGCGGCGTCGAGGCGTTCGAGCGCCGCGCCGAGGAGGTCGACGCCGTCTACGACGGGCCGTGGTCCGACGCCGCAGCGACACTCCAAACTTACGACGTGCAGTACGTCTACGTGGGTCCCAACGAGCGCGAACAGTACGGCGAGAACCTCCGGGCGTTCGACGAACGGCCGGAGTTATCGGTCGCCTTCGAGAACGAGGCGGTGACGATTTACGAGGTCGACCACTCCGCCCTCTCAGACGCCGAGAGTGGCTGACGGCGTTCAGCCGGCCGTCTCGTTTCCGGGTGCCGTCTGCTCGATGACGTACCGCTGGCCCACCATCGGGTCCAGCAGGCTGTCGACCGGCGCACGGTCGTCTCTGAGTATCGGCACGTCGTCGGTCGGTTCGTCGTTCCGATAGCTCCCGATTTCGCTCTCGAGGTCGATACCGATGTCGCGCTGGCGGTTCCGTTCGCGGAGCTCGGCCTCAGTCACCTGCCCGGGGTTCTTCGTGGCGACGACCTCGATGTTCTGGACGACGCTCCCGCCCGCCGTCGGGAAACTGTACACCTGCGGGTACACCTGCTCCATCGTCCGGTACTCAGCGCGGTAGAAATCGGAGGCGGGTCCGCTCGGCGCGGAGATGATGTTCGCAAACAGGATGCCGTCCTCCGAGAGGCGGTCGTTGGTCAACTGCATGAACTCCACCGTCGTCAACTGGAACGGCACCTTGTCCTTCTTGTAGGCGTCGAGGACGATGAGGTCGTAGGTGTGGTTCGTGTTCCGGAGGTATCGTCGACCGTCGCCGTTGTGGATGTTGAGTTGCTCCGACTCCTCGACGCGGAAGTACTCCTTGGCTACGTCGATGACTTCGGGGTCGATTTCCACCACGTCGACGGTGGCGTTGTACTCGGCGGCGAACCGTTTCGGGCCAGTGAAACCGCCACCGCCGACGAACAGCACTCTGTCGATGTCGTCGGGGTCCTTCGCGAACAGATACGGCATGTGGAAGTATCGTGTGTACTCGAAGACGTGGCGGTTCGGGTCGTCGAGGTCCATCGCGCTGTGGCGTTGGCCGTCGAGATACAGCGTTCGGGTGTCGCCGAGGTCTGCCACTTCGAGTTCCTGATACGGCGTCTGGGTCTGGTAGACGACCTGTCCGCCCGTCGAGACGCCGACGGCGCCGCTACCGATGGCGGCGACGAGGAGCACCGTGACGCCGACCGTAGCGAACAGCGGTTCGCGGTTCATCCTCGGCAACGAGATGGACAGTGCGGTGCCGACCAACAGCAGGCCGAACAGGAAACTAATGGCCTCGATACCGAGCGACGGGATGAGGAAGAAGGTGGTTCCGAAGGCACCGAGGATGCTCCCGACAGTGCCGACTGCGTACACCCGACCGGAGGCCTCGCCGATTTCGTCGGTGTTCGTCAACTCGGCCGCGTAGGGACTGATGAAGCCGAGCAGGTACGTCGGCGGGCCGAACAGTAGCGTGATGGCCGGTAGCGAGGCGAATCGACTGGGTAACGGGAACGACGACCCCGCCGCCAACAGCAAGTCACCGGCAAAAATCAACAGCGCGACGTAGGCAGCCGTCCCGAGCAACAGCCACGTCAGACGGTTGACGCTGGCCCGCTCGGCGGCGCGCTTGCCGCCGAAGTGATAGCCGAGACTCAGTGCCGCGAGGAACACGCCGATGATGCTCCCCCAGGTGTAGATACTGCTGCCGAACTGGGGAGCGACCATGCGACCGGCGAGTATCTCGAGTCCCATACTCGCCACGCCGGAGACGAACACCGCGAGTTCGGGTGCGGTCACCCGACCGAACGACCGACCCGGAAGCGAATCCATATGCTAGCCGCTATGGCTTTCCGGGAATAAAGGTTGTCGAGGCGGAAGCGACGGTTACTCGTCGTCGAGCAGCGCGGCGTCGCCGTACTCCTCGCGGAGTCGTTGGAGGTACTCCCGGCCCTCTTCGACTCGCGGCGTCGGTTCGGCGTAGGCGTCCGCAAAGAGGTCCTCGGGGTCGGCCTCCACGTCAGTCCCGCGGTCGATGGCGTCGGCGACCGTCTCCCGCACCTCCTCGCCGATGGCGTCGATGCGTTCCTCGTCGAGGGACCCCCGTTCTCTGAGGAACGTCTCCATCCGGGGAATCGGGTCCCACTCCTTCCACTGTTCGACTTCCTCGTCGTCGCGGTAGGCGGTGGGGTCGTCGGCGGTCGTGTGGGCGCCGAAGCGATACTGGATGGCCTCGACGAGCGTCGGCCGCGTCTCGGCGTCGGGGTCTTTCGCCTTCGCCAGCGCCTCCGTAACGACCTCGTAGGTCGCAAGCGGGTCCATCCCGTCGACGACGACGCCGGGAAGCCCGTAGGCGGCCGCCTTCTCGGCGTACGACTCGCTGGCGGTCTGTTCGTCCGCCGGGTGGGAGATGGCCCACCCGTTGTTGTTGCAGATGAACACCGCGGGCACGTCGAAGACGCCGGCGAAGTTCAGCCCCTCGTGGAAGTCGCCCTCGCTGGTCGACCCCTCGCCGAAGTGACAGACGACGGCGTTGTCGTCGCCCTGTAGTTTCGACGCCCACGCCATTCCAGTCGCGTGCGGGATGTGTCCCGCGATGGAGATGTTCAGCGGCGCGATGTTGTGGTCGGTCAGCGCGGCGTTGCCCGATTCGTGGCCCATCCAGTAGCGGACGTACTCCGCCAGCGGCCCGCGGTCGACGACGGCGCCGTGTTCCCGATACTGGTACAGTATCCAGTCGGCGTCGTCGACGGCGTACATCGACCCGAATTGGGACCCCTCCTGTCCAGCCAGCGGGGCGTAGGTGCCGACCCGGCCCTGTCGCTGGAGGCTGACCATCCGCTCGTCGAAGTGCCGTGCCAGCCGCATGTCGGCGTACAACTCCACCAACTGCTCGTCGGGCAGCGGCGGCTCGTAGTCGTCGTCCAGCGGCCGACCCTCCGAATCGAGTCGCCGGTGTATCTCGTCGTCCGAGCCGAATGTCATACGCCTCGTTCCACCGGGAGGGTCATATCGGTTCGCCCTCCGGTGAGACGGCTGTCAGGAGCGACCGACTGCGCCGACGGTGACGCAACGCTTTTTCCGCCCGGCGCTCTCCGAACGCGTATGACCGACTACATCGTCGAGGAAGAACAGCAACTGTCGCCCGTCGTCGTGGCCTCGTCAGCCGTTCTCGTGGCCGCGTTCGTTCTCGGATTCCTGTATCAACTCGCGCTGTTCGTCCTCTGAATCGCTGCGAGCGTTTAAGTCACACAGTACGAAGTTCGGGGTATGAACCCCTCGGCGTACGACCTCTCTGAGCTTCGGCACGCCGCCGGTGTCCACGAGCGAGGCGGTGCCCTGGAGTCTGTTCGGTCGGAAACCGCCGGCCGCCGACGGGGGCTGCCACCCCGTATTCGCGGCGACGAACACCGCGACGAGGCCCGGTACCGCGAGTTGCTCGCCCGCGAGCTCGAACTCGCAGGTGACCCTGACCCACCGTATCTGCGTCGACTCCCGCGGACCTACGTCGGGACGACGACGGTACTCGACTGGGTGGACTTCCTCGTTCGGAAGGCCGGCCGACCCGGCGCCCGCGAGGCACTGTCATTTTACGAACAACAGGAGTGGCTTGCCGACCCCGCGGCGTCGTCGGTCCGGTCCCACGTCGACGCCGTCGACGATGCCTGCGACGACACCGACGCCGAATTGTCGGCATCGGACCACCAACTGTCGCTGTTGTACGTCGCCCGCCTCGCCGCGCTGAACGAACGGTAGCGGCCTTCAGATTGCGTTTCGGCCCACGTATCGAACGCTGAACCACCGCGGATTTATACGATAGTCGGGGTGTGAGTGGGTGTCATGAGTAGTGATTCCCAGTCCAGCACCGACGCCGACCTGCCCTCGGAGACCCCGGTGGGCGTGAAACTCGGCAGTACCCGAACCGTCGTCTCGACGCCCGACGACCTCGAACGCACGCTGACGTGTCTCGCAACCTACGAGGACGCGCTCACCGGCGAGGAGCGGGTCCTCTACGGCGAAGAAGCCGCCGTCGAGTACCCCGACCGCGTCCGGTACATGCTCCGGTCGGGGCTGCCCGAGGACGACGACAACGCCGAGGACGCCGCCACGTTCTTCGAGGCGTTCATGGAAGCCAACGGCGTCCCAGCCGAGAGCGGCGTCGTCTACGCCGTCCCGACCATCGACAACGAGGAAGGTATCGCCAACCTCGAATCGGTCATCGAATCGTCGTCGGTCGGCGAGTCGCTGGTACGGGCCTACCCAGAGTCGCTGTGCGGTGCCGTCCCCGCATTCGACGGCCTCGACGCCGTCGACAGCATCTTCCTGTCTATCAATCTCGGGTCGACGAACCTCGAAGCCTGCGCCTACCGTCGTGGCGAGCAGCTCGCGCCGTTCGCGACCGGCGGCGTCACCGGCAACGAGGTCGACCGCCGCATCGTCGCCTACGTCGAAGAGGAGACACAGGGCCGCGTGAAAGTCGACATCACGACCGCTCGCGAGTACAAGGAGGACCACGCCGACTTCGAGAACTTCGAGCCGTTCACCGACGTCATCCAACAGCCCGGCGGCGGCGCCCACGAGTTCACCATCGAGGACAGCGTGATGGACGCCGTCGACGAGTACCTCGACGAAGTCGTCGAAGCCGTCGCCAACGACTTCCTGCCGGAGTTGGCCAACGACTACATGAAAGTGTACCAACTCGCCTTGGATGAGCGCATCGTCCTCACCGGCGGGATGGCCTGCATTCCGGGTCTCGTCGAGGAGTTCCAGCGCCGACTGAGCGAGGAGCTCCAGCGTGACGTGGAGGCGACCGCTGCCGACCGACCTGACCTCGCCGCCGCCGAGGGCGCCCAGCGCATCGCCGAACAACTCCTCTTACATCAGGGCTGAATGGTTCCCGGTCGAAGCGGAATTTTTTGGTATCTGACTGCGACCCCCCAGCCATGTCCGATTCCCTCCAACGGACGATTCGACGTTGTACTGCCGTGTTGGCCATCCCACTGTCGCTATTCCCGATGGTGTACGTCGCCCGACTGGAGACCGACGGCTACCCGTACACGAACCTGACCCTCGAAGTCGCCGACGAAATTGCGCTCGCCGTACTGATGGGTGCCGTCGGCTACCTCGTCGTGAGCGTCCTCCTGCAGTTCATCGTGGCCGACCCGACCCCCAGCCAGGGGGTCGACGACACCGGGGCGAACTGATGCGTCACTCGACTGTGGCTGTTCTCGCGTCCGAGACAGTCACAGCGTCCCCGACAACACCAGCAGGTTCCACGTCGTGACGAGTCCGCCGACGACCGCCAGCGCAAGCGGGACGGCGGTCCGGCCCGGCGTTCGCAACACGCGCCACACCAGGTAAAACAGCGTGAACACGACCGCCTTGAGGCCCAACAGCGCGACTGGGCCGTAGGCGTGGATGAATGGCCCGGCGACGGGACCGGCTTCGGCGGCTCCGCCGACTGAAAGCCCCCAGAACGTCGTCGCGGTGTCGCCGATGCCGTACAGCAGCACCGCCGCGACCCACAGCGGGCGCTCGGCGCCGGCGAGTAACTCGAAGGGGCTCCGGGCGGGCGTGTCGGCGCTCACTGGGCACCCTGTCGAGTCAGGGCGTAATAACGGCGGCGGCTGTGAGCGCGACGAGCAGTGTCGCCCCGAACAACAGGAGGAAATCGGCGGTCGGCGAGATGTAAGCGGTCGACTCCGACTCGACGCCCTCCGTCTCGACGGCCGTGGCGTGGTCCGTTGCCATACCCATCGTAGCGGTCACGTCCGATTTAAACTCCGCTCGGTATCGAGCGTCGAATCGTCGGTCGAAATCGACTGCAGTGTGTCACCGAAACGCACTGGCGGCGCCGATGGAAGCCCTCTTGAACGCCAGCGAGCAACCGACGGTATGAGCTACACGGTCGGACTCGTCGGCAAGCCCTCGGTCGGCAAGTCCACCTTCTTCAACGCCGCGACGATGAACGACGTGCCGGAGGGTGCGTATCCGTTCACGACTATCGACCCCTCCATCGGCGAAGCGTACGTCCGCGTCCCCTGTGCCGCCCCGGAGTTCGACGAGACGTGTACGCCCGATTCGGGATTCTGCCGGTCTGGCGAGCGGTTCGTCCCCGTCAAACTCGTCGACGTGGCCGGTCTCATTCCGGGTGCCCACGAGGGCGCCGGCCTCGGCAACCAGTTCCTCACCGACCTCAACGAGGCCGACGTGTTGGTCCACGTCGTCGACTTCTCGGGGACGACCGACGCCGAGGGGGAACCCACCGAGGGCCACGACCCCCGCGAGGACATCGAGTTCCTCGAAGACGAACTCGACATGTGGTATCTCGACATCCTCGAACGCGGCATCGAGCGCTACGAGGGCGCCTACAACACCGCCGAGACGGACATCGAAGTCGAACTCGCAGAACAGATGACCGCCTTCCGAACCAACGAAGACGAAATCAAGCGGCTCATCCGACGGGTCGGCTGTGGGTTCGACCCCGGCGAGTGGGACGACGACGACCGCGAGACGCTCGCCCGTGAAATCCGGCAGGCGACGAAACCCATCGTCATCGCGGCCAACAAGATGGACACCCCCGAAGCGCAGGCCAACTACGAGGCAATCACGTCGGACCCCGACTACGACCACCTCGAAATCGTCCCGGCCAGCGCCCACGCCGAGAAAGCACTGAAGGCGGCCGACGAGGACGGCGTCGTCGAGTACGTCCCCGGTAGCGCCGACTTCGAAATCGTCGGCGACATCTCCGAGGAGCAGGCCGCGGGCCTCGACCGCATCGCCGAGTTCGCCGCCCAATACGACGGCACCGGCGTCCAAGCCGCACTGGAGACCGCGCTGTTCGATACGCTCGACCTGCTGGCTGTGTTCCCCGGCTCTTCGGGCGGACTCGGCACTGCCGACGGCAAAATTCTCCCGGACTGTTTCCTGTTGCCGCCGGATGCGACCACCTCGGATTTCGCCTACCACATCCACTCGGACCTCGGCGACGGCCTGCTCCACGGCGTCGACTGCCGTGCAGGCCGGCAAATCGCCGGCGACCACGAACTCGACCACCGCGACGTGGTCGAACTCATTACGACGAACTGACTGCTGACGGGGGCCGTTGCTGCGGGAGAGAGGTTCTTATCTGTCGAGTGCGTATAACGGACGTGCCCGAGAAACGCGACCGGAACCTGCGGCGACCCGACCACGCCATCCCGCCGCAGACCGACGAGATACGCGCGGAACTGGAGGCGGGCGACCGCGAACTGCTGCACTGTCTGAACTGCGGTCGGCAGTTGGTCGCGCTTCGACACGGCGAGCGGTGTCTGTTCTGTGGCTCCGGCGCCACCGTCGTCGAGGAGTGGCGCTGAGATTTTCGCTGGTACGTCCGGTTCGGCCCTTCTGTAAGCATACGCCGAGCACAAGCGAGGCGTTTCGCCGGACGAGAGCGCCGTAGGCGCTCGAAGTCCGGTAGCGCACGACGACTACCGCGCTCGACCTGAGGGAGAGCGCGACATGGGTTGCGGCCAGAGGCCGCAACCTCATAACGTGGCGGCGAAGCCGCCACGCGGAGGAGTGCGCGCATATTTTCCCCAAGTTTTTGCCGGGAACCGGTGTCGCGCGCCGAACGGCGCGCGACCCGTGTTCCCGTGTAAAAAGTGGGTGGCTAGCGATACAGCGACATGTAAATCATCGCAAAGCCGACGATGAACGGCACCGTTTCGGCGATTTGCAGGTAGAACAACTCTCGGCCGAGGTCACCGCTCACCCCGACCTGTGTCGTGAGGTTCGTCATCGCGACGCCCATACTGATGAACGCGAACCCGATGAACGCGTACTGCAGTCGGTCCGACCCACGCTTTGTGTACGCCTGAAAGCTGATGAGCGTCAGTCCCAGCGAGAGTCCGAAGAGAACGAGTCGCATCAGAATCAACACGCCCTGCAGGATGTCGACCATGTGCGGGGGATTCCTGCCGTCGTATTAAAACCACCCCCCGGCGGGTCGAATCGACCCGTGACTGCCGGCGTCTCACTCGGCGCCGAGGTCGTCCCACAACTGCGTGAAGCGGTCCGGGAGGTTCTCGCGTCGGTAGATGCGGACCTTGTACTCGTCGTCCTCGAGTTGGATGACGGTGCTGTCGAAGTTACACTCGTAGACGTTGTAGTGGTTGCCGTCTTCGGCGACGGCCGTCTGTTCGATGATGAGGTCGTGGTCCTGTAACAGTTCGAGTCGGCGGTAAATCGTCGGGAGCGACAAATCACACTCCTCGGCGAGTTCCTTCGCCGAACGGGGCTGGCGACTAATCGCTGCCAGCACCGTCCGTGCGTGTTGGTCGCCGATTGTATCGAGGACATCCTCGATGCTACGGTCGTCTGCCACAATCCGTCTCAGGAAGGGCAGAATAAAAACGTTTCCGACGGTCGCGCCGTCCCCCAATCCGTGACAGCCCGTTTGAAGTAGGTGGCCATCGGAGTGGCCTGCATGTACGATTCCGTGCTGTTACCGACCGACGGAAGCGACGGGGCCGCCGAGGCACTCGAACACGCCATCGGAGCCGCAACCGCCTACGACGCCGACCTCCACATCATCTCGATTGTCGACCGCCGGGTCGTCTTGGCTGCCGACACCGACGAGAAGGAGACCGTCCGGACCGAACTGTCCGACGACGCGACCGAGGCCGTAGAAGACCTCTCCGCCCGGGCTGCGGAATCGGACATCGAGGCCACGACGGCGACCACAGAGGGCGTTCCCCACCGCGAGATTCTACGCTACGCCGAAGACAACGACATCGACTTGCTCGTTCTCGGCACGCACGGTCGGACCGGCCGCGAGAAACGCCTCCATCTGGGGAGTACGACCGAACGCGTCGTCAAGGAGTCCGAACGCCCCGTCGTCGTCGTCAACATCGGATAACCCGAACTACTCGACGGTGTTCCGCAGCGTCCCGATTCCCTCGTAGTGGATTTCGATTTCGTCGCCCCGCTCCAACAGACCGGGGTTGGCAGGACTGCCGAAGGAAATCACGTCGCCCGGCTTGAACGTAAAGCGCTCCGAGAGGAACGAAATCACTTCTCGCGGTTTGATGAACATGTTCTCGGTGTTGTCCTCCTGTCGGAGTTCGCCGTTGATGTGGGTCGTCATGTCGAGGCCGACGGGGTCGACGTCGGCGACGACGGGGCCGAGCGGTCCCGAGGAGTCGAAGGCCTTCCGGGCGGTGCGGCGCTCCTGGTCGAGGCAGTCGAGGTCGTTGAGGATGGTGTAGCCGCGCACTACGTCGTCGACTTCGCTTTCCTCGACGTTCTTGCACTCGGTGTCGATGACGGCGGCCAACTCGCCGGCGTACGTCAACTCCTCGGTGAAGGAGGGGTACGGAATCGGCGTCTCGGGGTCGTGCAGCGAGACGGGGGGTTTGATGAAGAAGTCCGGCACCTCCGGCACTTCGTAGTCCATCTGGTCGACTTTCTCGCCGAAGTTGCGACCGACGCAGTAGAACACGGACGGTTCACACGGCGCCAGCAACTCGTACTGAGCGGGTTCGTACGTCCCCTCGTCGGTGTGGACGGTGCCGTCGTCGTCGTACTCGCCTTCGAGGACGCCGTCGGGCGTCTCGATGCGTGCCTGTTTCATGTTCGGGCCGGCGGCCGCCCCGGACTTACGTGTTGTTATCGTCACCGAGGTGTGTCACGTCGCCGATGGAGATGGTGACGTTCCAATCAGCAGTCGCCATCACAACGGCTCGATGTCGTCGACCGAGACGACGACGAGCGTTCGGTCCTCGCCGGACATCGGTGAGGCGCTGACGGTCAGCCAGAAGTCCCCGCTGGGAAGCGATGCTTCGCAGTCGACGTCCCGCATCGCGGTTCCGGCGCCGGCGACGACCTCCCAGAGGTACTCACCGTCGGCAATCGGCTCCCCGTCGGCGTTTCGGAAGGTCACCGACGGCTTCGCCGGTGAGAGACCGAGCAGTTCCTCTCGCTCCATGCCGAACACTTCTGCGGCCCGGTCGTTCGCACGCCGGATGTGGCCGTCCCGCTCCATCAACAGCAACGGCGCTGGCGTTACCTCGAGAATTCGGTCGGTGAGGTCCCGCTCTCGCCGTAGGCGTCGTTCAGTTTCGCGACGCTCGCTTATATCGCGACTGTTGACGACGAACCCCTCGATGTCCGGGTCGTCGAGTCGGTTGGCACCTCGGGATTCGATGTACCGCCAGTCGCCGCTTTTGTGTCGGAAGCGGTACTCGACGGTGGGTCGGTAATCGGGGTTCGACAGCGATTTAGCGAACTCGCGCTCGACGCGCTCGCGGTCCTCGTCGTGGACCCTATCGAAGGCACTCTCGCCGCGGAGTTCCCGTGGCACGAATCCGGTCACCTCCTCCATCGAGGGGCTGACGTACTGGAAGGTACCGGTGTCGTCGAGGAGACACACCGTCGCCGGGGAGTGTTCGATGAGGGCTCGAAACCGAGCGCGTTCGGTGCGGATGGCTTCGGTGGCCTGCTCCCGTGTTCGTTCGACCTGTTCGGTCGCTCGCCGTGCGTCGACGACGCTCTCGATGCGATGAGCCAGTCGAGTGAACCGCTCGGAGCCGCCCGATTTCGTGATGTAATCGGTGACACCCAGCGAGATGGCGTCGCTCGCGACGTTCTCGGAGCCTTCGCTCGTAAAGAGGATGAAGGGAATGTCGTCGTCGAGGACGCGGACCTGTCGGAGCAACTCGAGGCCGTCGGTACCGGGCATCTCGTAATCGGAGACGATGCAGTCGAACTCATCGAGGCGGTCTGTCACCGCCTCCGGGTCCGTTATCGGGGTCGCCCGGAGCCGGCCGCTCGTCGATTCGAGTCCCTCCGCGGTGAGGTCACACAGCTCCGCGTAGTCGTCGACGCACGCGACCGATATCGGCCGCTCGATGGCCGCATCAGTGGCCGATGTCGAATTTATCGCCATTTGTGAACACGGATTATACACTCATGATATAAATTCTATGGTCACTATCGCTGGACGAAATACACCGGTGCGGTCACTCGGAGGGGTACGCGACCGGCAGCGCCTCCGGGACCACTTCGAGTTCGGCCGCAGTTACCGGCTCCGAGACGGGCGTTCCGTCGAGTTCGACCGGGAGGCCCGCTTCCGAACGGAGCCGTGCGGTCTCACCCGTGGCGTATCGAACCGACGGGTCGTCGATTATCCGACCCGCTCTGGCACGCCTTGCGAGCCGAGCGGCCGCACGAGGCCCGACCGATTCGACGACGAGGGCGTGGAGGAGTCCGTCGCCGCGTCTGGACTCCGGGAGCAGTTCGAAGTCGCTCCCGCGGTAGCGACCGCCCCCGACGGCGACGATTCGCGCGGCGCCGTGGTACATCGGGTCGCCGCCGACCGATAGCGACAGTTCGACGGGGTCGTCGGCCAGCGTCGCCCACCCGGTCGCGAGGAGGTACGCGAGCGGTCCGGGCAGTCGTCGCAATCGCTCGGCGTAGCCGAGTGCGCTCCGGAACAGTCCGGCAGTAAATCCGAGCACGAAATACGTCGGGTCGATTCGAGGTGTCGTGTCGGCTCGACCGACCTCCAGCGGCCGCGTCTCCAGCCCGTCGGCCAACCGAGCGGCGACGTGCCGCCAGTCGGAATCGCCGTAGAGATGCCGATACGAGGAGTTCCCCCTGCCGGCCGGGACGACGAACAGCGGTGCCTCGATGTCTGCGTCGACGAGCGCCGAAGCCACTTCACGGAGGGTTCCGTCGCCACCGATAGCGACCACGAGGTCGGCCCATTTCGCTTGCTCTAGAGCCGCAGTCGGTACGTCGTCCGCGCCGGTCGTGATTGTCGCATCGACTTCGGCTTCGGGGAACTGGTCGGACAGTTCGGCGAACAACTCCGCCGCGTTCCCGCTGCCGGATTGAGGGTTGACGACCGCACCCACGCGCTCGGGTTTCACGACGACTCCTCCGGGGCGAACGCCCCCAGCGAGACGGACGGGGCGCTGTCGACGGCGAACAGTTCGTCGACCCGTTGGGTCGCATCGGACGGTCCGACGCCAGCGGCTTCGAGCCCCGAACGGCACTTGTTGCGGGCGACCGCCCGTATCTCTTCGAGCGGCTTGCCGGCGAATCCCGATGGATGGTCGACGGTCGTCTCGATGGTCCGGCCGTCGGCGGTGGTCACCTCGACGCGGGCGCCCATGCGCTTGTCGGCCTCGGAGAGGTCCGTCGGGAGCGGTCGCTTGCGGGCGAAGCGAAGCAGCGTCGGGAGGTGCCGGAGCGTCGCGCCGACGCCGACGGTTTTCGCCGCGTACCCCACGACGGGCACTCCGACTCGGCGGAGCATCGCGCCGACCGGCACTTCGGACTCCAGTGCAGCCATCGTAAACGACGCGTCGTGGTGGACGAACACCCGGTCGGCCAGCCGCCAGACGTCGGCGTCACCGACCCGTCCAGCCAACTGTCGCGGCGTGTGTTCTCCGTCGATGAGCGCCACCGCGACGTTGAACGGAATCGTAAACGACAGCGCAGAGGCGGGGCTGTTCGGGCCGTCGAGGTACGGCGAGGCGCGGTCGTCGACCTCCGTCGCGAACAGCGACCCGTATACGTCGACGCGTTCGATGGTGGTTCGGCCGCGGTCGAACCGCCCACGAGCCTCCAGTGCGGCCTCGATTGGCGCCGTCACGTACGCACAGCCGGGGACGCCCTTCACCGTCACGGCGCGGGTGTGCCACCGCTCGCCGAACCCCTCCAGGAACTCCGGAAGCGGCAGGTCGGCGAAGGAATCGAGGAACCCCTCGTCGGCTTCGGTGAGGTCCGGACGGCCCGAGAGCCCTGCGCGTGCGGAGTCGACGGCGGCGATGCCGCTCTTGAGGGGTTCGCTCGCGCTCCAGACCTTCGCGTCGCTCCCGAGGAACGGCGATTCGAGTGGCCACGGTGGCTGTAACAGCGCGGTTCCGAGGGCGTCGCTCAGCGTTTCGGTGTCGCCGCCCTCGATGACCGCCCGTCCCACTGCGGCAGCGACCGCGTGGATGTAGGCGGTCTGTTGTCCCCGGAAGGGACCGATTGCCGCCGCGGCGGCCAACCGTGCGGCCACCTCGTTTGCGGCGACGTGTGCGACGAGCAGTCGCTCGCCGCTCGCCCCCGTCGATTCGGCGTACGCCAGCGGGACGAAGACGCTGCTGTGGCCGGTGTGGCCGCCGAGGACGGTGTCGTCGAAGTCCAACGCCATCGACAGCGCGGCGTTGCCGGCCGCCGCACCCTCCGGCGACAGGTCTCGCCCCCCGAGGAACGTCGCGTCGCCATCGGCGTGGCTCTCGGACGCAGTCGCGATTCGCTCGCCGAGGGGATGAGAGCACGTCCACACCGCCGCACCGACGGTGCTGACCAACTGTGCGCGTGCGGCCCACCGCACCGGACGCGGCACGTCGCGGTACTCCAACTCCGTCGCCCACCGGGCGGCACGCTCCAGGAACGGGTCGAGTTCCGTTTCCTCCTCGCCGCCGAGCGGTAGGCGGTCGGTGACGGTCATTGTTGGCCAGTCGTCGCCCGTCGGTTTAGGCGTTCGCCCGGCCCAGACCGCCCCCGCGGGACGGGTTTACCCTTCGACCTTCCGAACCAACTCCGGACCGTCGTTGGCTGGGTTGTTCACGGCCGTCGAGACGGGATACGACCGGAGGCCGTCTTCGGGAGCGGGGTCCAGCGGGACGGACGCCCCGTCGAGCCACGCCGTCTCCTCCTCGCGGGCGAGAATGACCGCCATTCGGTGATGCAGCGGCTCGACGACTCCGTTCGGCTCCGTCGTCACGATGGTGAACGTCTCGATTGGGTCGGCCTGCCCTGCCGACCCGCTCTCGCCGCCGTCGAACTCCCCGAGACCGGTCTGGAGTGTGTCGGGCGTCCACCGCTCGTAGAGACCGGCCATCGCGAAGGGCCGGTCGTCCTCGTAGGCGACGCGATAGGGCCGTTTCCCGCCACCGGTGTCGGCCCACTCGTAGAAGCCGTCGGCGAGGACGAGACAGCGCCGTTGCTCGTAGGCCTCGGCGAAGGCGGGCTTTTCGTCGACCGTCTCCGCGCGGGCGTTGATGTGGCCGTCGCTCCGGTCGTCGGCCCAGCGCGGGACGAGCCCCCATTCGAGCCGCTGGATGGCGTCGGGTTGCTCTCCGGTGATGACTGGAAGCCGCTGGCTCGGTGCGGCGTTGTACCGCGGCTCGAACTCGAAGGCGAACGTCGCATCGAAGCGGGATTCGAGTTCCTCCGGTGGCGTGAACAGACTGTAACGGCCACACATGACTCCGACTACGGACTCCGATTCGATATAGGTGCCGGCGGTTGACGGATAGCGAACAGGCGGGAATGCGTAACCGGCGGCGGGTCCCACGCTACGGCCTCGACCGACCGCCGGCCTCTCTCAGGTCACGGGCGGTCTGGTCGCGGTATCCGATAAAAAGGGTCGGTCGCTACAGTCTGTCGGCCGTCGGCTTTGCTTTCACGACGATGGTGTCGGCGACGAGGTCGCCGACCCGCTGCTTGCGGTCGGTGACGAAGATGGCGACGAGGCCGACGATGTAGAAGAACGGCAGTGCGTCGACGATTCGCAGCAGCGTCCGAATGGCCGAATCCCGATAGGTAATCGGGTCACCGTCCTCGGTGACGACGACGATGTCCATCACCATCTTCCCGACGGTCTGCCCGTACTCCGCCTCGAAGTAGATGAAGTAGGCGAAAAACAGGAGTGTCCCGAGGCCGCCGACCAGCACTCCGAGGGTCTCGGAAATCACTGCCAAAACTTCGGAGACGACGCCGACTAAGAGGCCGAACCCGACCGCGTCGATGAGAAACGCGAGGATTCGTTTGACGACGACGTCGCCCTCGGTACCCAAATCGGGAAGCGGCCGTTCGAAGGTTACCATGTCCGTTCGGTGCACGTCGGTTGGGGATAAAGATACAGGAAGCCGATTCGGCCCAGGTGGTTCGCTCCATCCGGCCGTCGAGCCGACTCCGCCCGCGAATTTAAACGACAAGCCGCCGTAGCGGCCCCGTGGCCGACGACGACGACCCGACGTTCGCCATCTCGACGCGCCCCCAGCGTCGCTACCCGCGGGGCGGCGGCGTCGAGTACGAAGGCGAGACGGTGTTTTCGGTGCGGCCGAGTGCCGACTTCGACGACCGCGACCTCGTCGTACTCGTCCAGTCGGTGCTCGACGCCGGTCCCTACCGGTACGGCGATTGGTTCGACTTACCGATGCCGCTGTATCTCGTCCACGACGACGACACCGGCGACACGTTCCGCGTCGCGGTCCGCGACGGTGCCGTCGAGTTCCACGTCCTCCCGGCGACGAACTCGGCGGGATTGCGCGGGTTGTATCGCCGACTGACCGACGCGACGGACTCCTCGTGGTCGGTCACGCGAAAGGGCGACTGAGCGGACCTTTGGACGAATTTGTCAGAATCGGATTAAGGGTGGATTCGAGAGTGACCGATACGGATGAGCGACGACGGCATACACAGACGAACGTTCGTGAAGGGTATCGGCATCGCAGCCGGGACGGCGGCCTTCGCAGGCACGGCCGCGGCGAACTCGGGCGTCTCGACTGCGGTTCTCGACGAGCGGTTCGACCTCGACGGCGGCCTCCAGGAGGCGCTCGTCGTCTTCGATTCCGCCGACGACGCCGAACGGCTCGACACGCTCGACCTCGAAGAGGGCTACCGCCTGTTCGAACACCTCGGCATCGCGTGGACGCACCTCCGGCCGGCCCAAATCGAGACCGTCGCCGGTTGGGACTCGGTTCGGCGGGTCAAGCGCACCGAACAACTGGAGTGGCACAACGACGACACCTCCCGGAAGTCGATGGCTGTCGAAGCCGTCCACGAGGACATCGGCTACACCGGCGAGGACGCCCACGTCGTCGTCATCGACTCGGGGCTCAACGCTAGCCACCCCGGAATCGGCTCCGACCGCGTGGAGGCGAACTTCCGGTACGTCGACGAACCGACCGGGCCGCGGGACCCTCTGTGGGTCGACGCCGGCCCCGGCGACACCGACACCGTCGGCCACGGCCAACACTGTGCGGGCATCGTCGCCGGCAACGGTGAGGGCGGCGTCAACGGCACCTACGAAGGGATGGCGCCCGACGCGACCATCACCAGCTACGCTGTCGTTCAGGGGGTCTACCTCCCGTACGTGGTCGCGGCGTGGGACCACCTCCTCGGCCGCATCCGGACCGAACCCGACTTCGACCCCGACGTGGTGTCGAACTCCTACGGCGTCTCCCGGAACAACGTCTACAATCCGAACGACCCCGTCAACGTCGCCACCTGGGAGGCCTTCAACGAGGGCGTCCTCCCCGTCTTCTCCTACGGCAACGACGGCCCGGACCTCGGGTCCGGCAACCGATTCGCGAAGGCACCGCACGTCCTCGGCGTCGGCGCAGCGGAGAAGACTATCTCGCCGGAGGACAACGCCAACAACCGCTCGATTACGGGCTTCTCCTCGCGCGGACGCGAGGTCGACGACGAGACGTTCTACAACCGCGAACAACTGCTCCGGAACCTCCGGGAGTTCCACGCCATCCAGCGCGGTGCCCACGCGACCGTCGACAGCGGCACGTTCACCGGCACCGTCGGCCCCGGAGTCAACACCAGTCCCGGGGCGGCCGCCGTCGACGAAGACACCGGTTCGGCCTACGAGCGGCTCGAAACCTTCGAGAACGTCGACCTCGTCGATTTGACGCTGACGCTTGACCCCGAGGGTCAGTGGGTCCGGATGCGCGTCCACGAGGACCAAGGCGGCGAGTGGGTCGAAATCGCACAGTCCCGGGAGGAACCGCTGAAGCAACACCACACGCTCACCGTCGACGTCGACGGCGGGAAGACCTACCTCGTGGAACTCGAACCCGAAGACGCCGTGGCGGCCGACTACACCATCGAGTACGAACAGTACGAGAAGGCCGACGGCGACCTGAGCGAGGCTCGGCCGCTGACCCTGTTCCGCCCCGGCATCAGCGCCCACGGCAACCTCGTGTTGAGCACGCAGGACAAAGCCGACGTGCTCGGCCCGCTCGGCGAGACGGGCGACGCCGAACCGTTCTACGGCCGCCTCTCGGGTACGTCGATGTCCTGTCCCGGCGCGGCGGGTATCGCCATGTTGGTCCAGGAGGCCTACCGCGCCGAGAGCGGCGGCGAGGAACTTTCTCCCATCGACCTAATCCGCGTTTTGGAACACAGCGCGGCCGACTTCAACCCCGACTACAGCGTCACGAACACGGGCGCCGGGTTCGTCGACGCCGAGGCAGCAATCGAGACGGCAGAGGCGCTGGCTGGCGGCCTTTCGGTCGCTGACCTCGACACCGGACTCGACGCGCTCGTCGAGGATGTCGAATCGGTCGAACCGCCCGAGCAGTTCGACCTGACTGCCTCCGGCAGTCGCGAGGAAGACGCGACGGTGTTTACCGGTGGACAGACGACCCGCGTCACGGTAACGCTGCGTGACTTCGACACCGGCGCCGCCGATTCCGTCCGCGTGGTCGACTCGTTCCCCTCGGAGTGGAACTTCCTCGAATACGGCGGCGAGTACGAGTCCTTCGACAACGACGCCGGTACCGTCGACTTCGGCACCGTCTCGGCTTCGGACATCGAGAACGGTTCCGAGACGTTCACCTACTTCATCGAGGCACCGGAGGGCGTCCAAGCCAGCGGGCCGTACACTTTCGGCGCCGCCGAGGCCACCGTCGAAACGTGGGCCGTCCCCGAGGAGAACCGTGGCTCCGAGTCGGCAACGTTCGGCGGGACGACCGACGTGGTGGTTATCGGGCAGTCGACGTAAAGGTCGTAGCCGTCGCCCTTTCCGTTACTTTGCCGCAAAAGCGGGGACAGGGATGCCTCCGTTCCGGGTGTCGAAGTGGTCGCTCCCACTCACACCCACTGGTATCCAGTATCAACCGACGTATCAGTGTTTACCCAAATTCGACCCGAATCGCAGTTCTCACCCACAACCGACTTATCGACCCGAACCGACGCACCGATATGAGCGTCTCTCGCGTCGTCGAGTTGGAGGGCCACATCATCGACTCGGGGATGATGCAGGCCGCGTTCGGTATCGTCATGGACCACGGTGGCTCCTTCGACGTCGAGGAGTTCGACATCGGCCGCCACAAGGACAAGGAGTCCTACGCCCGCATGCTCGTCACCGCCGACACCGAGGAGGACCTCCAGCGCATCGTCCACGAACTCCACCAGAACGGGGCGAACCTCGCCGACCCCAACGACGCGAAACTGGAACCGGCCCCCGAAGACCAGGTCGTCCCGCACGGCTTCTACTCGACGACGAACCACCCCACCCAGATTCGCTACGAGGGCGAGTGGGTCGACGTCGAACACATCGAGATGGACTGTGCGGTAATCGTCGAGGAAACCGACTCGGGCGTCCGCGCGTACACGAAGGTTCTCAACGCCATCGAGGAAGGCGACCGAGTGGTCACCGGCGAGGCCGGCATTCGGGTCCAACCGCCGGAACGGCCCCGGAGTCAGGAGGGCGCCTTCGGGTTCATGCAGGGCGGCATCTCCAGTGAACGGCCCTCCGAATCGACCATCGAGCAGATAGCCGAGGCCATCGAGGAGACGAAAGCCGAGGGCGGCGACGTGTTGGTTGTCGCCGGCCCCGCGCTCATCCACTCCGGCGCCCGCGAGGATATGGCCTCGCTCGTCGAGGAAGGGTACATTGACTACCTCTCTATCGGCAACGGCTTCGCCGTCCACGACATCGAGCGTGACCTCTACGGTACGTCACTCGGCGTCAACACCGAGACGCTGGACCACGCTCGCCACGGTCACAAACACCACATCTACGCCATCAGCGAGGTCATCCGCGCCGGCGGCATCGAGGAAGCCGTCGAGGAGGGCCTCCTCGAATCCGGCGTCATGTATCAGTGTGTCCAAAACGACGTGCCCTACGTCATCGCGGGGTCGATTCGGGACGACGGCCCGTTGCCCGACACCATCACCGACGCCATCGAGGCACAGAACGCCATCCGCGAGCAGGCCCACGAGGCGGATATGGTGTTGATGCTGTCGACGCTGCTGCACTCCGTTGCCGTCGGCAACTGTCTGCCGTCGACGACGCGGGTCGTCTGTGTCGACATCAACCCGGCGACGGTGACCCAACTGCTCGACCGCGGGTCGGCACAGGCGGTCGGCATGGTCACCGACATCGGGACGTTCGTGCCCATCCTCGCGGAGAATCTGCTCGAGGAAGGAGCCGTCGAGCTGGACGATTAACGCTACGCGCCCGGGACGCCTTCCCGGTAGGTTATCAGCGCTGCTTTCGCGTCGGCGATGGCGTCGGCCGTCTCGCCGGTCGTCTCGTCTGTGAGTTCATCAAGTGTCCGGTCCATCCGCGCGAGGGCACCGTGGTCGAGTTGCCGGCCGGCATCGAGTGCCTTCGACACCTTCTCGACGATGCGGTCGAGTCGCTGTTCAGCGTCGCCGTCGGCGAGATCGCGCGCGGCTTCGAGCGCCTCGAGGGCCGACTGGAGTTCGTCCGCGCTCATGTGTCGAGGGGGATTGCGACGACCGGCACGTCCGAGGTCAGCAGCACGTCCTGTGCGGTGGAGCCGAAGACGATTTTCCCGGTCCTGCTCCGCTGTCGGATGCCGATGACTACCTCGTCGACGTTGTACTGGTCGACGAACTTCTGGATGTCAGTCGAGGGGTCGTTCCCCCCGGACGAGCTGGTGAGTTTCGGCGTTCGGAATCGACTCTGTGAGTTCCTCGGCCGCCTCCTTTCCGTCGAGGACGTCCCGGTCGGACGTGCTGTCGCCGCCTTTCAGGGAGTTGACGACGTACACCGTGTCGTCGTCGGTGACTCGGTTCTTCAGGTACCGCCGGAGTCGTTTGCTGGTCGTCTCGTTGTCGGTCGCTGCCAGGAACGTCGTCATGTGCATCCACGACGACCGGTACCCTATTAAAACCGTCCGCTGACGTAGATATGCACTTTCGTGCATATATTTTCGACTTCTCGAACCAGAGTATGCAGTTTACTGCAGCCGAACCGGGGCTATCATTAGCCATGCGCCGAAAGACGGTGTACGCTCAGTTTCCCATGACAGCCAACGGTAGCCCCTACGCGCCCCACACGCCGGCCGAGACCGAGGCGATGCTCTCGGCGGTCGGCGTCGACCGCGAGGAGGCACTCTTCGACATCCCCGACGACGTTCGATTCGACGGCGAGTTCGGCATCGACGCCCGCAGCGAGCAGGCGACACGCGAACTCGTCGAGGACACGCTCGCGAAAAACGACGACCTCGTCGAGTTTCTCGGACGCGGCCACTACGACCACTACGTCCCCTCGATGGTTGACCACCTCTCGGCGCGCTCGGAGTTCCTGACGAGTTACACCCAGTACCAACCCGAGGTCGCTCAGGGGTTCCTCCAGGCGCTGTTCGAATATCAGTCGATGCTCGTGGAGTTGACTGGTCTGTCGGTCGCCAACTGCTCGATGTACGACGCGGCGACGGCGTTGGGCGAGGCGGCGACACTCGCCGTCCGCGTCCGTGAGACCTCCGGTGACCGCGTCCTCGTTCCCGAGACGCTGTCGGCGGGCCGTCGGGGCACGCTGGAGAACTACATCGCCGGTCACGACATCACCGTCGACACCTATTCGATGGACGACGGCAACGTCGACCGCGAGGCGCTGACCGAATCCGTCGACGAGGAGACGCTCCTCGTCTACGCCGAGAACCCGACGGTTCGCGGTACTATCGAGGAAGGGCTCGATGCGGTCGGCGAACTGGCCGACGACAACGACGCGCTGTTCGTTCTCGGTTCGGACCCGGTCGCACTCGCCTTGCTGCAGGAACCGGCAAGCGTCGGCGCGGACGTGGTCGTCGGTGATGCCGCGACGCTCGGCCTCCCCTCGGCCTACGGGATGGGACTCGGCATCTTCGCCTGCCGAGAGGAGTTCCTCCGGCAGGTTCCGGGCCGCCTCGTCGGTGCCAGCGAGGACACGACGGGCCACCGTGTCTACACGCTCACCCTCCAGACCCGAGAACAGCACATCCGCAGGGAGCGGGCCACCTCGAACATCTGTACGAATCAGGCGTGGGTCGCCCTCCGGACGGCGATGCACGTCGCCTGGCTCGGCCCCGACGGCCTACTCAACCTCGCAGAAGACTGTGTCACGCTCGCACGTAACCTCGCGGACCGACTCAACGACATCCGAGGAGTGAAGGCGCCGGTCCACGACCGGCATCACTTCCGGGAGTTCGTCGTCCGGACGGACCAACCCGCCTCGGCGGTCGCCGCGGACCTCGAATCCGCGGGCTACGCCGTCCACGTCGTCGGCGAACACGAACTGCAGGTCTGCGTGACCGAAACCAACGAGGCCACCATCGATGGCTTCGTCGCCGCCTTCGAGGAGGCCGCACGATGACCGACGAGTCGCCGCTCGGCTACGACCAGGCACGGTGGACCGACGACGAGGACACCTACGAGCCGCTGCTCTCCGAGAAGAACACCGAATCGGTCGCCATCGACTCGACGCTGCCCGACGACCTCACGCGCGACGAACTCGAACTGCCGAACCTCTCGGAACCCGAACTCGCCCGCCACTACACGCGGCTCTCGGAGATGAACTACGGCGTCGATTCCGGACCGTTCCCGCTCGGCTCCTGTACGATGAAGTACAACCCCAAGTTCACCGAGGACGTGGCCGCAGTCGCCGACGCGTCGGTCCACCCCGACCGCTCCGAGCGGAGCACGCAGGGGACGCTCGAACTCCAGTACGAACTCCAGCGGTATCTCGGAAACATCGGTGGGATGGACGCAGTGACGCTGCAGCCCCCTGCCGGTGCCGCCGGCGAGTTCGCCGGTATTCTCATCGCGAAAGCGTACCACGAGTCCCGGGGCGACGACCGAAGCGAGGTCGTCATCCCCGATTCGGCCCACGGGACGAACTTCGCGTCGGCGGCAATGGCGGGCTACGACGTGGTGACGCTTCCCTCCGGCGAGGACGGCCGCGTCGACCTCGAGGCACTCGACGCCGCACTCTCGGAGGACACCGCCGCGTTGATGCTCACCAACCCGAACACGCTCGGGCTCTTCGAGCGGGACATCACCGAAATCAGCGAGATGGTCCACGACGCCGGCGGCCTGCTGTACTACGACGGCGCGAACCTCAACGCCCTGCTCGGCCACGGACGACCGGGCGACATGGGCTTCGACATCATGCACTACAACGTCCACAAGACGTTCGCGACGCCACACGGCGGCGGCGGCCCCGGAGCGGGACCGGTCGGCGTCGTCGAGGAGTTGGCCGAGTTTCTCCCCGACCCGCACGTCCGTGAATCCGATGGTGGGTACGAACTGTACGCTCCCGAGAACTCTATCGGGAAGGTCCACGGCTATCAGGGCAACTGGCTCGTCGCGGTGAAAGCCTACGCCTACATCGCCCGCCTCGGCGACGAGGGGCTGGCCGACGCCTCCGCGAAAGCCGTTCTCAACGCCAACTACCTCGCCGAGATGGTCGACTACGAGGTGCCGTTCGGGCCGTTCCACCACGAGTTCGTCGCCTCGGCCGGCGAGCAGGACGCCGCCGACGTGGCGAAACGGATGCTCGACTACGGCGTCCACCCGCCGACGACGAAGTGGCCAGAAATCGTCGGCGAGGCGCTGATGACCGAACCGACCGAAATCGAGAACAAACGGACGCTGGACCAACTCGCCGCGGCGTTCAACGCCGCCCGGGCCGACGACATCGAGACGCTGGAGGCCGCCCCCGAACGAACCGCGGCACGCCGAATCGACCAGGTGTCGGCCGCGCGGGACCCGCAGCTGTCGTGGCAGGCGCTCGACGACGAATAGCCCGCTCGTTTTTTCTCACTCGAAGCCGCCGTCCACAGCCACGACTCTGCGCGAATCGGGCGATTTGCTATCGCAATATATGATTTATGAGTTGACTGTCCTCCGGAGTCAATCCGCGGTTTCGAGGGATTCGGTCCGGTTTCGGAGGTGTTCGATGCGGTCTTCGGTGGCAGGGTGTGTTCGGAACGGCCCCGTCGTGATATCCGACGCTGCCGGTGGCAGGATGTCCATGACTGCGACGGAGTGCTCCCACTCGCGAAGGTCGGTTTCCGGTCGCGTTCTGGCGTCGCCGAGTCGACGGAGCGCGCTCGCGAGCGCTGCGGGGTCGCCCGTCAGTTCGGCAGCGCCGGCGTCGGCACTCCACTCGCGTCCGCGCGAGAGGATAGCCGTCCCGAGTTGGCCGTACAGCTTCAACAGAAAGAAAACGCCGTTCCAGATGCGGTCTCCGAAGTCGTGGGGGTCGTCCTCCATCCATTCGTCGGCGGCGAGTACCGGTCCGAGTGCGGCACCCATCACGCGACTGTCTCCGTTGGCCAGGTGGCTGATTTCGTGTGCTAAAACAGCCTCGAGTTCGTCCCCGGTGAGCGTCTCCAGCAGTCCCGTCGATACCACGATGATTGCGTCGTCCCCGTATCCTATCGTCACGGACTCCGGACGGGCCGTTTCGGTGATATGGACCGCCGGCTCGGGAACGTCGGCCAGCTGTGCGAGACGACTTACGGTTGTGGCTACGTCTGGATGGCTCTCCTCAATGGGGTGACTGTCCTCGGCGAGCGTTTCGCGCAACTCCCGAATCCGGGCCCGAACGTCCGCGACCGTCACCCATAGCGCGAGAACGACGCCGAGTCCGAACACGACGGCGAGACCGACGGCCGTCGACAAGGCGGCCCGTAGCGCTGCGCTTCCCTCGACGAGCGTCAGGTAGAGACAGCCGAGCAGTCCGGCGGTAACGGTCAGGGAGATGGGTGTCGTCGGCGGAATCACGTACTCCGTCTCGGTGTGGTTCCGAACGTAGGGCCACCCGCGAACCACGCCTACGATGGCGGCTATCGCGGCAGAGGCGACGGCCCACGCCGGCACAGGGAGGGCTGTCGACAGCCGTGGCAGGTCGGCAAGTGCGTCGACGCCCTCGTACACCCACCCGAAAATCGCAAACCCGAGCATACCGCCGAAAATCGAGAGAATCACGGCGAGAACGAGCGATATCGACAGAAGGATGCCGAGCGCGACGGCCATTCGAGCGAGAAGCGAGAGCCGCAACCGGAGCTTCATGCTATCCGACGCACGCACCGAACCGATAAATTACTCGGGGTCCGACCTACGCCGAGGCGGAGGTGTCGATGCCGTTGATGGTGACGAAGCCGTAGTCACACTCCGGGCAGTGCCACTTCTTTTTCCGACCGAGGTGGATGCGCATGCTCGCGGCCTTGTAGAACTCCCGGCTCGATTCACAGACCGGACAGTCGTCTTCCAGTGAGAGGCTCATGAGTCGCCCTATTCGGGGCGGACAGTTGTAGTTTACTGGTCGGCGGCTTGCAACTGAGCGGCGCCCTTTTAATGATAAACTGTATGTGGGGATATCGAATCGACGCGCATGCGTTCGGGTCGGCCGTAAGCGAACGCCGATATGAACGTGCCTGTCATGGCCACCACAACGCACAAGGGGGACCTTTACCATTGTTAGAGGGACTCATGAGTACACCAGTCATCGTCGACGCCGTTCGGACGCCGTTCGGCAAGCGTGACGGCTCGTTCAGCGACACCCACCCACAGGACCTCGCGGCAGAACCACTGCACGCCCTTCGGGAGCGAAACGACTTCGACCCCGAAACCATCGAAGACGTCATCTACGGCTGTGTGACGCCGGTCGACGAGCAGGGGCTCAACATCGCCCGACTGGCGCCGATGGTCGCCGGCTGGGGCGACGGCGTTCCCGGCGTCCAACTGAACCGGATGTGTGGCTCCGGCCAGCAGGCCATCAACTTCGCGGCCGGCCAAATCGCTGCGGGCCACCACGACGTCATCATCGCCGGTGGCGTCGAACACATGACGCGCGTGCCGATGGGGTCGGACGGCAACAGCGTCACGGACACGTACTTCGAGTACTTCGACGAACTCACCACACAGGGTGAGGGTGCCGAGCGCATCGCCGAGAACTACGGCTTCTCCCGGGAGTACCTCGACGAACTCGCCGCGGAGTCCCAATCGCGTTGGGGTAAGGCCGCCGAGGCCGGCCACTACGACGACCAAGTCGTCCCCGTCGAGACGGAACTGGACGACGACCGTGTCACTGTCCAGGAGGACGAACACCCCCGTCCCGACACGACCGCCGAGAAACTCGCGAACCTCCCGCCGTCGTTCCGCAGCGCCGAGAACGGCTTCCACCACGCCGGTAACTCCTCGGGCATCGTCGACGGCGCGGGCGGGCTACTCATCGCCAGCGAGGAAGCCGCCGAGGAACACGGCTGGGACCCGATGGCCCGAATCGTCGACAGCCACGTCGTCGGCGTCGACCCCATCACGATGCTGACAGGTCCGATTCCGGCGACCCAGGAGATTCTCGAGCAGAACGACATGAGCATCGACGACATCGACCGCTTCGAGGTCAACGAGGCCTTCGCGGCCGTCGTCGCCGCCTGGCTCGAGGAGACCGGCGCCGACTGGGAGAAGACGAACGTCTGGGGCGGTGCCATCGCCCACGGCCACCCGCTGGGTGCGACCGGCTCCGCGCTCGTCGGCAAACTCCCCTACCAACTCGAGGAGTGCGACGGCCAGTACGGCCTCTCGACGATGTGTATCGGCTTCGGGCAGGGCATCGCGACCATCATCGAACGGCTGTAAGGTCGATTTCCGACCGGCATTTTATTGCTGTCGTCCGCGTAGATGGGTCGATGACCACCGTCACGGCCGACGAGAACGACCTCCGAGAGCGTATCATGGCGTTCCTCCGACGGAACTTCCCGCAGATAGAGATGCACGGCGGCAATGCGGCGATTCAGCAACTCGACGTGGACGCCGGCAGCGTCACCATCCGTCTCGGCGGCGCGTGTTCGGGGTGTGGCGTCTCGCCGATGACGACGCAGGCGCTGAAGACGCGGCTCGTCCGAGAAATCCCCGAAATAACGCAGGTCGACACCGAAACCGGGGACGGGGACGCGGGAACGCCCCGTGGATTCGACGCCGACGACGTACCGTTCTGAGGGAGGCTTTTATCGACGGACGCCGAGGGTCGAGTATGCAGGAAACGAGACGACAGGTTCTCGATTCGGTCGCCGACGGTCCGGTCGCCGGGCCACAGCTGGCCGAACGGCTCGGTGTCTCTCGGGCGGCGGTGTGGAAACACGTCGAGGCGCTCCGCGAGGAAGGGTTCGGAATCGAGAGCAGAGACGACGGCTACGTTCTCACGTCCGTTCCGGAGTTCGGCGGTGCGGCCGTCGAGTTCGGTCTCGACGCACCGTTCGAAATCGAGTACCACGACGCCATCGACAGCACGAACAACCGCGCACGGGAGTTGGCGGCCGACGGCGCGTCCGATGTCGCCGTGCTCGCGGACGAACAGACCGGCGCCCGGGGTCGTCTCGAACGTGCGTGGTCGGCGCCGTCGGGCGGCATCTGGCTCAGTATCGTCTGCCGTCCCGACCTCACGCCGGCGCAGGTGCCGATATACACTCTGGCGGCGGCGGTCGCCACGGCCGAAGCACTCCGCGATGTCGGCGTCGATGCCGGCATCAAGTGGCCCAACGACGTCCTCGTCGGTCCCGACGAGAAGAAAATCGTCGGCATTCTCACCGAGATGGAGGGCGAGGCCGACCGCGTCTCGTGGGTCATTCCCGGCATCGGCATCAACGCCAACGTCGATTTGAGCGAGGTTCCCGAGACGGCGACGACGATTCGAAACGAGGTCGGTGACGTGAACCGTGCCGAGTTGACCCGGGCGATACTCGAACGGTTCGACGAATTACGGCGGGACCCGGAGTCGGTCCTGCCGGCGTGGCGTGACCTCTCTATCACGCTCGGCCAGCGGGTCCGAGTCGAGACGGCCACGGGCGAGGTAGTCGGGGAGGCCGTCGACGTCGAGTTCCCGGGAACGCTCGTCATCGACACCGAAGCAGGTGAGAAACGCGTGTCGGCGGGCGACTGTGAACACCTCCGGCCAGTCTGAACTCCCGATTCCGACGAGGAGGTGTGACGCTACCTGAGGACTTCCGAGACGGCAGGGTCGGCCGCGAACGGGCGTTCGTCGGCGGCCTCTTCGGATAACGGTTCTTCGATATCGCCCACCCGGACGGTCAACACCGGCACCTCAGAGCCGCGGACGACCCGTTCGGCGACGCTGCCGAGCAGGAGTCGGTTGAGTCCGCCCCGTCCGTGGGTGCCCATGACGACGAGGTCACACCGGTTATCGCGGGCGTATTTGACGATTTCTTTGCTCGGTGGCCCCTCGGCCATCGCGGTGGCGGTTTCGGTCTCGCGGAGACGTTTCTCGGCGTTGCGAAGCGCGGCCTCTCCCTCTTCGCGGAGCATCGAAGTGACGCTCTCCCAGGACGTCTCCATCGGAAGGCTCGCAAAGCCCGCGGTGTCGACGACGTAGAGGAAGTGCACTTCGGCCTCGTGGGCTCGCGACAGTTCCGACGCGTGGTCGATTACCCGGTCCATGCCGCCCGACCCGTCAGTCGGAACGAGAATTCGATTGTACATTGTCACCACACCACACGAACAATGGCGGCACCGGCACAAACCCTTTTCGACCGTTCACGGACGAATATAGGCGGCTTACGCGCTGTCTCGGGGCGTGACGACGTTCTTCACGTCGTCGACGCCGGCGCGACGAACCACCGCACGAACCGGGTCGCGGGCGCCGGTGAGGTTGTCCGAGTCGCCGTCGAGAACGAACAGTCGGGCCTCCCGGCCGGGTTCGACGACGCCGCAGTTCAGCCCCGCGATGTCGGCGCCGGCGGCCGTCGCCATCCGCAGCACTTCGGGCGCGGTTACGTCACACAGTTTCGCGGTGAACTCCATCTCTCGGAACATCGACGGACTGTTGAGCATCACGTTGTCGGTGCCGAGCGCGACCGACGTGCGTTCGAGCAGGTCCGAGACGGGCGGGACGCCCACGTCGGTGACGAGGTTCGACCGTGGACAGACGACGACAGGCGTCTCGCTGTCCTCCAGCCGTTCGAGGTGCATCTCCTCGGCGTACACCATGTGGATGACGAAGTCGGGGTCGAGGTCCAAGGCGGGGTTGATGTCGTGTGGGTCTCGCTCGCCGGCGTGGATGCCGAACGGCTTCTCCGCGTGCAGGGCAGCGTTGCGCTCCGCGGAGAAATCGGCATCGCGGGCGCCGCTGGCACCGTAGCCGTCGGCTACCTCCAACACGTCGATTTCCTCGCGACCGAAGACGAACGGCTCGATATCGAGGCGTGCCGCAGCATCGAGCAGCGCCTGAACGCCGTCGACGCCGCCCTCTCGGAACTCCAGAAACGCCGTCGTTCCGCCCGATTCCATGAACGACAGCGAGCGACGCATCGCCTCGACCAACTCCTCCCGCGTCGCATCGGCGAGCAGTCGGTGTTTGAGGCCGTCGGGCGGTGCGACGAGTTCGTCCAGCGAGAGGCCGCGGCCGGCCTCCTTGGCGATGGAGTCCCCGATGTGCGTGTGCGCGTTGACGAACGCCGGACAGATGATGTCCGTTGAGGCCGTCTCGACCTCTTCGATGGCCGTTATTTCGCCGTCCTCGACGACGACACGGCCCTCGACCGGTTCGTAGTCGGCTCCGGCGAGTATCGTCCCCGACAGTTCCATGTCTCCCTCTGTGGCGGCCTCAGATAAAAACAGGCCCGTTCTCGGATCGTCTTTCTCCGTAACGGGTTTCCGAGTCAGGGCGCCGTTAGAACTCGTCCAACGTCGCGTTGATGCTCTTCCGTACGTCGACGACCAGGGCGTCGAGGTCGAGGCCGAGCACCTCCTCGGTGGCCTGTCCGACGCGGTCGGTCGCTTCCTCGGGCGCGTAGACGCCGAGGCGCCACTGTTCGTGTTGGGCGCGGCGGAGGGCGCCCACCAGCGTCGACTGCGTTCCGAGTTGTCGCACCTCGCCGCTGACGACCACACGACTTGTCGACTCGCGCATCTCCGGCCGGGAGGGAACGTCGAGTACGACCCAATCGGGGTCGACGTTCGCGCGGTCGGCGATATCCCGCTCGAAGGCCGCGATTTCATCGTGGTCGGCGTCGACGATGTCGTCGGGAACGTCCCGCAACTCCGCCCACACTGCCCGCTTGTAGAGGTCCCGGTCGTCGAGTCGTCGTGCGAACTCGGCCGAGTCCGGACAGTCCCGCAGGGCGACGGTGAGGTCGCGGTCGTCCATCCGACGGACCGTTCCGGCGTCGGCGCCCCCAGACGACAGAAGCGCCTCCGTACCCCGCCGGAGCATCGCCTTCGAGATGCGGGCGACGTGGTGGTTGTACACGACGGGATTCATCAGCGCACGGGCGAGTAGCAGCGATTCGGCCGTCTGGACGTTGCCGTCGGCGAGTACGAGTTCGCCGTCGACGAACCGCAACTCCCGGACCAGCCGTCCCGTGTCGATAGTGCCGTAGGGGACGCCGGTGTGGTGGGCGTCGCGAACGAGGTAGTCCATGCGGTCGACGTCGAGTTCCCCGGAGACCAACTGGCCGAACTCGCCGTCGCCGGAGACGAGCGCGGCGACCCGGGTGGGGTCGATATCGTGAAGCGCGAGGACGCGAGCGATTTCGCCGCCGGTCAGGAGGTCCTCGACCTCGTCGTGGTACTTCCCGGTGTGGCGGGCGACGAGCTCCTCGATGTTGTGGCTGAACGGGCTGTGTCCGATATCGTGGAGGATGGCGGCGGCGCGGACCCGTTCGGCCCGCTTGCCCTCGATGCCGAGGTGGTCGAGCGCGCGCGTGGCGAGGTGATAGACGCCGAGTGAGTGTTCGAAGCGGGTGTGGTTGGCGCTCGGATAGACGAGTTCGACGGTGCCGAGTTGTTTGATGCGTCGGAGGCGCTGGACGGCGGGGGTGTCGAGGAGGTCCTCGGAAACCCCCTCGACGGCGATGTGGTCGTGGACGCTGTCCTTTATCGTCGCCATTACGCCCGCCTTTCGACGGCATCAGATAAAAACCGTCGTGCAGCTACGTGGGTTCGTCGTGTGCCTGTGGCTCTCGTTTCCGGTTACGATTCCTCCGAGAGGAACTCCAACGTTTTCTCGTCGCGCTCACCGTCGTAATACTGCTCTAAAGCGGTTCTAAACGGGGAGGCATCATCCGCGACTGCTTCGAAGAGCGTCATCGACGAGCGGAATTTCAAATCGTCGGGTGACCCGAAGACCTCGTGTGCCGAGCGCCCATCGATGTCGTTTACGAGTTCCGTACACTCGCGCAACCGTGGGCCCAATATCGGATGTTCCAGATAGGCTTCGGCCTCTTCGCGCGAGGAAATCGCATACCGCTGTGCCTTCCGACTACTGCCGAGGCCGGCAACCTGCGGAAAAATAAACCACATCCAATGGCTGCGCTTCTCTCCCGAACCGAGCTCCTGTTTGACCTGTGCTATCACCGGGTTCTGCGCCTCGACGAAGCGCTGCAAATCGTACGGCCCCCCAAAATCAGCCATTACGACGAACTGTAGAACGGATTGTCAGATATACTCTTGGTTCAGAGTCGAAACGGGGCGCAAGAAGCCGTTCTTCACGCTTGATGCGGAGTACTGCTCGCCGGAATCGTGTGGAATCCAACAGCGACCGTAGCCGTTCTCTCGGAACCCGAGTGCCCGTCGAAGTATCCACACTCTGGGCACGTGTCGGCACCGTCTAACGGCGTACCACAGAGAGCGCAGTTGGGGCCCTCGAACGGCTGTCAGAGAAGCCGACCGAGGAAGACATCGACGAACGTGAAAAATATCGGGAGCAGAAGCGAGGAAATCAGGCGGATGATGATTCCCACAGAAAGCGGATAGAGGCTCACGCTATCGTACTCGTTGAATTCGTCACGGAGTCGCTGCATTTCGAGCCGTGTCGCCACCTCGTCGAGCGTCCCAGTATCGTCCGTCGTCCCATCCGATTCCTCAAGGTTGGCAGCTTGCCGCTGTAGCTGCCTGATTTTCCGCCGGCGTTTCTCGAGTTCTTGCTCCTGGATGTCCCGGGCGCGCCGATTCACGTACACGGTGGGATAGACGAACGACACCCCGATAGCGACGACATAGATGCCCACTGCGAGGTACACGACGGCACGATACCCTCCTTCCGTGCCGAGCAGGAACGCCAACGGAAGGGCCAACGACCCGACCGAAATCAGCATCGTCGTCCAGATTGCAAGGTGGCCAATCATGCTCAATCCCCCGAGGCCATCCGGATGGAGTGGCTCGATTTGTAACTCCAGTTCTCCCACCGCGCGAATCGTCCGAACCGCGGTTACTGCACCGTGGAACCCGATACCCGTAATCAGTCCCCACCAGACCGCAAACAGCAGATAGGCCCACAACGCGGGGTCGCTGAAGCCCGCGATGCCGACCGTCTCGAAGTAGCCGATATTCAGCCCGACCAAGCCGACGATTAGGGCCGTCCACGGCACGACGAAGTACCACGAGCGCGTGGTGAAGATTCGCTTGTACTGCTCGCCGATGCGCTGGACGGCCGTCGGATTCGTCGCTAAATCGGCACTCTCCTCGACGAACGTCGGGAAGACACGAACGTCCCAGTACCAGATGGCTGCAGGGCCGATAACGGGAACGCCCATCGCTAACAGGTGGGCGATGAGGAAGTCCCTCGGCATTCGACCGTCCGCCAGTACGAAAAACAGGGCAGTCAGGAACACCGGGACCATCCCCAACGTAACCGTCCCGCTGACGAGCGGCGGCAATCCGAGACGGTCCTGAATCCTATCAATAAGCCGAGTAACCCATATCCGAGACAGTGTCCCACCCTGTTGGCTCATTGTATGGCTATGCGGACAGAACTGGCTTCAAATTATGGCCGATGGAATCGGCGATGAGAGTAACGAGGCAGCTTTCATCTCTGTCGCCGTGCTACGTGGTCGTATGAACGTCACAGTCTACGGGGAACTCCGTGCAGCGACGGGCAGCAAGACCGTCGAACTCGATGTCGCCCCCGAGACGGTCGCGGACGCACTCACCGCGTTCATCGATACCTACCCCCGCGCTCGCTCGGCTATCTTGGACGACGCCGGCGAGGTCCGGCCGAGCGTCCGCATCATGGTCGACGGTGAGCGTGCCGACCTCGGCGAGGACTGTCCGTCGGATGCGACAGTACAGCTCTTTCCCGCGATGCAGGGCGGCGCGAAAGACGAGAGCTAAGGGTTTGCAGGGAACCATACACCTCTCGTCTACAGGCTGTAGTGATTTCGAACGGTCTCCTCGAGGCCGCACTGCTCGAGGAGGTCGGTCGGCGCCAGCATCGACAACTGAACGACGCCGGGGAGGCGAGCGATTTCGACGCCGCCCGAGAACGTACAGCGAGCGCGGACTTCCCCTTCGGTCATGCCGAAGAGGGTGCCCGCTCGTTCGAACGCGTTGTCCGTCGCGTCATTGATGGTCGCACCGCTGCCGATAATCTGAATCGGTGCCGCATCGCGCACCTCGTCGACGCCGTACTCGTCGGCGAGGGTGTCGCCGGCCTCGCGTTCGGCGTCCGTGTAGGGCCTCGCGATATCCGGCAGGTCCGACTCGTTCGGGAGCAGCAGTGGCCCGTCGATATCGAGGCCCTTGATGACCTCGACTTCGAGTTCGGTCCGGCCGCTGACGTCCGTCGTGTGTAAGGAGAGTTCGCCGTCGCCCTGGTTGGCATGGAGGTCGCCGACGTACAGGCCGGCGCCATCGATTTTCACCGGACAGATGAGCGTCGCACCGGGCCGGACGTCGTTGGAGTCCATGTGGCCGTCGGTGCGGTCCGCCAAGGCCTCTTCGTCCGGCAATCCCCAGTCGTGGTCGGCGCCGATGAGGAACTGTCCGAAGTCGCCGGCGTTGTGGGAGTCAGGGAGTTCTCGCGACGGCGTCGTTCCGATGTTCCCGATAAACGGCCGGAGGTGGCCGAGCGTGCCCGGAATCCCGTCGGGCTTGTACAACAGAATCGGATGCTGTCGAGAGTTCTCCGGCAACGCCATCGCCTCGTGGGCGCGGTCGGCGAGGTCGTCGGCCCCCTCGGGACCGACAGTGAGGCCGACCGAGCGGTCCTCGTCGAAAGCGACGGTGTAGCCGAACTCGAAGCCGAACGACGAGGCGTTGGCGCCACATTCGGCACACCGGATTGCGTCCTCGCCGGTTCCCTCGACGACGCTGTCGGGCCACTCCGTCCCGCATTCCGGACAGACGTGGTCGACGAACGGGTCGTCGCCGAAGGCCCCCTCACGTTCGGCCATGCTACCGGTACTGGTCGCGACGCTGGTCACCTCGACGTCTTTGATACGGACTACGAGAGCGTCACCGGGTTCGGCGTTCTCGACGCGAATCGGGCGTGTGACTTCGTGGCCGCCGCGGAACTCCGGCGTAATCATCGGCCCCCAGCAGGCTGGTGGGGTGTGCGTGCGGACGGTACCGCCGTCGGCGACCGTGCCCGCCCACTCCTGGTCTGGACCGACGAGACCGAGCGTATACTGGTCGACTTCGAGTTCTTTCTGGACTTGCTGAGACATCGCCCTAGTGTGTTAGTCGGTCCCAATCTTAAAATCGACTCTAGATCGGTTGACCTGACGGACGGATGTCGGGTCTCGAAAGCCACATTCAAAGGATTATCCAACGACGGCCGAGTTCGTATCGATTCATACGAGAGATGGCGTCTCTCTCAACAACGCTTTTGCAGATTCTACGGCACAGTGTGAACAAGAGACGAATGCACGACCAGATAGCGACTCCAACCGAGCCGGAGGTGCGTTGACGTGCCAACCCCACATGTCGGCGTCGACGTCGGAGGGACGTTCACTGACGTGGTGTTAGCGACAGCGGATGGCTTGACGACGGCGAAAGTCCCCACCACTGCAGACCAGAGTGAGGGGGTGTTTGACGGAATCGAGAAAGCGTGTCTGACGGCCGATATCGACGTCGAAGATATCGAGGTGTTCACGCACGCGATGACGGTATCGGTGAACGCGCTTCTGGAACGGGACGGAGCAAAGACGGCACTGGTGACGACGGATGGCTTCCGCGATGTGCTTGAAATCGGCCGACAGACTCGTCCGGATTTGTACGACCTTTCGGCCGAGCGGACCGACCCGTTAGTCCCACGTCGACGCCGGTTCGAAATCGATGAGCGAACGACCCCCGACGGCGTCAAGCAAGAAGTTGACCTTGGAGCCGTCGACGAATTGAGCGACCAGCTTGAGTCGGCAGAAAGCATCGCTGTCTCTCTGTTGCACTCCTATGCCGATTCGTCCAACGAGGCAGCTATTGCAGAGCGCCTTCGCGACCGGTTCGATGTTCCAGTCTCCGCGTCGCACGAAATCCTCCCCGCATTCCGCGAGTATGAACGGACGTCAACGACAGTTGTCAACGCCTACGTTCGGCCTGCAATCGATTCGTATCTGGGACGAATTACCGATAACGCAGCGAAACTCGGGATTCCAGAGCCACGTGTGATGCAATCGAACGGCGGCATCGCTGACCCCGAGACGGTTCGTGAACACGCGGTAACGACGGTCCTTTCGGGACCTGCGGCGGGTGTCGTCGGTGCCGCTGCCAGTGCCGAATCAGCGATTTCGGCGGCCGGGCTCGAAGGACTCGTGACGTTCGATATGGGCGGTACCTCGAGCGATGTGAGTCTGGTCCGTGACGGCGACGTTGCGCGGACGACCTCGGCCGAGATAGGCGGGCACCCTATCGCGACGCCGATGGTCGATGTGACCACCGTGGGCTCCGGTGGTGGAAGCGTCGCCTGGGTCGACGCTGGGGGCGCATTGCGCGTCGGCCCCGAGTCGTCGGGTGCCGAACCCGGTCCAGCGTGTTACGGACGTGGCGGAACGAAACCGACGGTTACGGATGCGAACGTGGTCCTCGGATACATCGGGGAAGATGCAGCTCTCGGCGGCGAGGTTTCGCTCGATGTCGATGCCGCCTGCGAGGCCTTGGCGTCGTTAGCTGACGAAGCGGGACTCGATTCGGCACGGGAGGCTGCAGCAGGCGTGTACCGAGTTGCCAATGCGAAAATGACACGGGCGATTCGGTCGGTCACCGTCGAGCGAGGGCACGACCCGCGGGAGTTCGGATTGGTCGCCTTCGGTGGCGCTGGACCGATGCACGCCGCCGCGCTGGCGAATCGCTTGGAGATGGACCGGGTCATCGTTCCGCTGGCAGGTGGTGTGTTGTCTGCCTATGGCCTGTTGGGGGCCGACGAGAAACACGACCGAATGCGAACGCATCGAACACTGCTCGGCGACGCAGACGTCTCTCGACTCGAGTCGATATACGCGGCCTTGACCGACGAACTGCTGGAGGATGTCCAGACCACCAGCACCCCAATCGTCGAGCGAACAGCTGAACTCCGGTATGCGGGGCAGAGCTTCGAGTTGGCTATCGATGTCAACGACCCCGTTAACTTGGACGCCGTCGCGACTCGATTCGGTGCGGCCCACGAACAGGCCTACGGATATCGGATGAACGAGCCGGTCGAGTTAGTCACGCTCGGGGTCTCCGCCCGTGTCGAACACGACTCCCCACAAACGCAGTACGAGGGAACGGATAGCTCCAGTGTCGGCACCCGTGACGGATATTTCGATGGCGAACGTTACGATGTTTCCGTCTGGAATCGAGATACGGTTCAGGCCGGGACATCGATTTCAGGGCCTGCAGTTCTCGAAGACAGCGAAAGTACGACCGTCGTGCCGCCCGGCTGGTCCGGTTCAGTGCGCGACGATGGCGGTCTCGTACTCGAGCGAGGTGAGACACGATGAATCTCGATGCCGTTACACTCGAGGTCGTGCGAAACCAGCTGGAAGGAATCGCTGACGAGATGGGGGATGTGCTCATCCACGGTGCGTATTCTCCGAACATCAAGGAACGGCAGGATTGCTCGACGGCGTTGTTCGATGCAGACGGTCGGATGGTTGCCCAAGCCGAGCACATCCCCGTCCATTTGGGCGCTATGCCCGAAGCGGTTCAAGCGGTCCTCGACCGGAACCCGGTGCCTGGAGAGGCATACGTCTTGAACGACCCGTTTACAGGCGGAACCCACCTTCCAGACGTGACTATCGTCGCGCCGATTGCTGTCGAGGGAGAAATCATCGGGTACGGCGTCACCCGGGCACATCACGGCGATATCGGCGGCATGACGCCGGGAAGTATGCCGGCCGGCGCGACGGAAATCTATCAGGAAGGTCTTCGGTTGCCAGTTGTGCGACTCGTCTCTGAGGAGAACATACACGCGGATGTGATGGACCTCGTTCTGGCGAACGTTCGAAACCCGAACGAGCGGCGTGCGGATATTCGTGCACAGCTCGCAGCGAACGACCGGGCTATCGAGCGGGTTCGCGAACTCGTCGAGAAACACGGCTGGCCGACGGTCGAGGCGGCGTTCGATGCGGTTATCGACTACTCGCGAAAGCGTATCGAAAACGAACTCGAGGAGATTCCGGACGGCGTCTATCGAGCCAACGACCGACTCGAGGGCGACGGTGTGACCGAAGAGGAGATTCCAATCGAGGTGACGGTAACGGTTGATGGCACGACAGTCGATGTTGATTTCTCTGGAACATCCAGCCAAGTTGCAGGGAATATGAACGCACCGCTGGCCGTCGCGAAGAGTGCGGTGTATTTCGTCGTCCGAGCCGTCACGGACCCGGATATACCGCCGACAGCGGGCTGTTACCAACCGATTTCGGTTCGGGCACCCGAAGGTTCGTTGCTCAATCCGACCCATCCCGCTGCCGTCGTCGGCGGGAACGTGGAGACGAGCCAGCGAGTCACCGACGTGGTGCTTGATGCCTTTGCCGAGGCGGTTCCAGAGCGCGTCCCTGCCCAAAGCCAGGGGACGATGAACAATCTCATCATCGGAACCCGAAGCGGCGATGGGTTCACGTACTACGAGACGATTGGTGGCGGGTTCGGCGGGCGTGCATCCGGTGACGGAATCGACGGCGTCCAAGTCGGCATGACGAACACGCTCAACACACCGATTGAAGCGCTCGAGGCGGAGTACCCGATGCGTGTCGAGCGGTACGAACTGAGAGACGGCAGTGGCGGTGATGGAAAACACCGTGGCGGCCTCGGTATCGAACGTTCGATTACCGTCGAGACGGATGCGACGGTGTCACTGTTGACGGAGCGCCGAAAATTCTCACCCCGAGGCGCCCACGGCGGGGCGGATGGAACGACGGGTGCGAACCTGATTGACGGAACGTCAGTTCCGGCGAAAACGACCGTCGATGTCGATGCCGGAACGACCGTGACGGTCAAAACACCGGGCGGTGGCGGCTACGGGGACCCGACAGAACGGTCGGCCGCCGAACGTGCCGACGACCGTCTCGATGGGAAGACCAGTGACGACGACGCGTGAGTCAGCGACCTTCCATCGGTTTCGGATTCGTCGTACTCGGGATTCGATTCGGCGAGTCCAAGGTTTATAACGCCCGTTAGGCACACCAGCGACGCGGTCTGTAGTTCACGCGGCGGTGTCGAGTCTTTCGTTCCTTGAAACGTGTGTGACCCACCAACTGCCGAAATTGGGTGAGAATTCGGAAAACCCTCTTGAAACAGTTCTGGGTAGTTCGGGTATCACCAGTGCGTGCGGGAACCACCGGAGAACGGGCGTTCGAGTGACCGGCGCTGGATTCCGACAATGAGCAACACGAACACGCGAACGGACGTCGAGCGGGGAACCGAAGCAGCCGAATCACCGACCGAACGCCGCACGGCTGATTCACGGGAACGCACGGAGGCCTGTCCGGAGTGTGACGGGCGGCTCGAATCGGCGGCCGATACGGGCGAAACTGTTTGTAGCGAGTGTGGGCTGGTCGTCGAGGAGGACGAAATCGACCGCGGGCCGGAGTGGCGCGCCTTCGACTCCGCCGAGCGCGACCGGAAGTCCCGCGTGGGCGCGCCGACGACGAAGATGATGCACGACGAGGGCCTGTCGACGAACATCGGCTGGCAGGACAAAGACGCCTACGGCAACTCCCTGTCGAGTCGTCAGCGCCAGAAGATGCGACGGCTCCGCACCTGGAACGAACGGTTCCGGACGCGAGATTCCAAGGAGCGCAATCTCAAGCAGGCGCTCGGCGAAATCGACCGCATGGCGAGTGCGCTCGGCCTCCCCGAGAACGTCCGGGAAACCGCCTCCGTCATCTATCGGCGGGCCCTCGACGACGACCTTCTTCCGGGGCGCTCCATCGAGGGCGTGGCGGCCTCGGCGCTGTACGCCGCCGCCCGACAGGCCGGGACGCCTCGCAGTCTGGACGAAATCGAGCGCGTCTCCCGTGTCGGCCGCAGCGAAATCTCACGAACCTACAGGTACGTCGTCCGGGAATTGAAACTGGAAATCCAGCCCGCGGACCCGAAGAGCTACATCCCGCGGTTCGGCAGCGAACTCGACGTCGACGAGGCGGTCGAACGCCGCGCTCGGGACTTACTCGACAGTGCCGCGGCCGCCGGCATCGTCTCGGGGAAGTCGCCGGTCGGCCTCGCCG
>NZ_WPCC01000005.1 GCF_009741925.1 Natronomonas sp. CBA1123 | reverse complement strand
GCGGGTACCGCGTCGCGCCGACGGCACCCCGTGCTTCGGCGGCGCTTTCGACCATCGGCACCAGCAGGCCGTCGGGCCCCAAATCGAGCAGTCGCTTGATGCGGACGGGGTCGTTCCAGGGGGTGCGGACGACGCCGGCGGTTCCGGCGGCGTCGATACCGCGCAGACAGTCGGCGACGGTTTCCAACCCGAGTGGGGTGTGTTCGGTGTCGACGACGACGAAATCGAACGCCTCGCCGGCGGCGATTTCCGCGACAGAGGGGTCGGTCAGCGACACCCACGTTCCGACGCTTCCGTGTAGGTCGTCCATACGCCGACACCGACGCCGAGCGACTAAACCCTCCCGACCGACGAGTTTCCACCCGAACCGCAACCCCCCTAGTTCGACTGGAACCGATAGAATATCGCCCACAGCAACCCGGAACGGCCCGCAGACGCGTCCCCATGAGAATCAGCGACTACATTCACTCCGGTCACATCACGCCCGCTCGATAGCGGTCCGGAAGCAGGCCGAGTACCTTCGAGACGAGCCACCAGCGGCGGGTGACGTAGGCGACGGACTTCTCCTTCGAGATAGCGCGGGCAATCTGGCCGGCGGCGGTTTCGGGCGAACACTCCCAGAAGCGCTCGGTTTCGGGCGACATCGGCGTGTCGACGAATCCGGGGCGAACGTCGGTGACGGCGATGTCGTCGCCGGCGCGGTACCGGAGCCCCTCCAGATACCGGGAGACGTAGGCCTTCGAGGCACTGTAGGCCGGAAGCGACGGACTGCCGATTTCGCCGGCCACCGAGGAGATACCGACGAGGTGGCCACCGTCGGTCGCCTCGAAGTGCTCCATCGCGGCGGTGGCGATGGCGGTGAAGCCACGGACGTTCACGTCGACGGTGTCGCGTTCGGGCTCCCACTCGAGGTCCGGGTTGTGTCGGCCGATGCCCGAGGAGACGACGACCAAATCGACGCCACCGAGGGAGTCGACGAGGTCGTCGAACCGCTCTCGTGCGTCGGGTTCGGTCACGTCGATTTCGGCGACGTGGGCGCCGCCGATGTCCTCACCGACTGCCCGGAGGCGGTCGGTCCGACGGGCCGCGAGCCCGAGGTCGTACTCCCGGGAGAGTTCCTTCGCCAGCGCCCGTCCGATACCGGAGGACGCGCCGACGATGATGGCGTTCGGCATACACGCCGGGCGTTGCGGCGCGGTGGCTTAAATGCCGGTGGAGCGCGACGGGGTCACACGGAAAACTGGAGGCCGTCGTAGGCGAACTCGACGCCCTCGTAGCCGTCGGTCGATTCGAGGGCGCTGAAGTCGTCGTACGTGCGGCCGTAGAGGTGTTCGATTTCGGTCAGCACCGTCCGGTCGGCGTCGACCCGTTCGACTCGCGCCATGACCTCCTCGTGGGTGAGTTCCTCGCTCATGATGGCGTCGTCGACCTCGGTCAAAATCCGCGTTCCGTCGGGCGTCTCGCGGAAGTACCCACACTCGAAGACCGCGAGGTCGATGTCGTCGGGCAGCGCCGCCTCTTCGAGGTGGCGGGCGTCGTCGACAGCGAGGACGACGGTCGCGTCGCCACGCTCGACGACGAAAGCGGTCGCATCGAGGTCGCCGTCACCCGACAGCGAGTACGGAATCGCCGCGATTCGGGCGTCGCCGACGGTTAGGGGGTCGCCGTCGAGGAAGTGAGTGTCGGCGAAGCCGATGTCCTCGACGAAGTGTCTGAGGCCGTCGTACAACTCGCAGGTGCGCTCGTAGACGCGGCGGGTCGTCACCAGCGTCGGTCGGTCGCTTCGAGCGGTCTCGATGAGGCCGTGGTCGGGCGCTTCGAACATCCGCTCCATCGAGCGCGATTGGACGACACGGAGGCCGGCGGCGTGGTCGGGGTGCCAGTGCGTGAGAAAGATGTACTCGAGGTCGTCGACGGCCTCGCGTTCGAGGTTCTCGTAGACGAACTCTGGGGCGTCGACCATCGCCGACAGCTCCTCGATGTACAGCGAGTTGCCGTGTCGGGCGTGGGGAACGCCGACCTCGCGTGCGCGTTCGCACACCCGACACCCGCAGGTCGGCGTCGGAATCGGGGAGTTGCCCCCGCTACCGAGCACCGTGACCGAGAGCGTCATGGACGGTTGTGGAGGCGGTCGGTCAAAAAGCCGCCTGCCGACGTGAGCCACGCGAGACAAATACTTCGAGAGTCAACGGGATGGCGTGAGCCGTAGCGAGCGCGTCCGACTGGCCGGCGTGGTGTTCGTCGTCCTCTTCACCCAGCTGTTGGTGTATCCGGGCGTCGACGAACTCGTCGCGGCGCTGGGCGGCGACACGACCATCGACGCCAGCACCGCGTTTCTCGCCGTCCAGTTGGTCGCGTTCGTGCTGTTTTCGGCGGTCTGGGGAGTGCTGTCCGACCGTGCCGGCCGACGAATCCCGTTCATCGTCGCGGGCGCACTCGGCGGCGCCGTCGCCTATCTCGCCCTGTTGGCCGTCGTCGTCACCGGAATCGGCGATTTCCGCACTGCGCTTGCCCTCCGGTTCCTCGAGGGGTCGTTCACCATCGGCGCGTTCTCGCTGTCGATAACGATGCTGATGGATTTGGACGGCGGCCACGGCCGGAACATGGGTGCGGCGGGCATCGCCATCGGTGCGGGGGCGGCGCTGGGCGCGCCGGTCGGCGGCCAACTGTACAGTTTCGGCCCGCTCGGCCCCATCGTCGTTTCGGCGGCCCTGCTGTTGGCCGTCGCGGTCGTGATGGCGACGGTTCCGGACCGCGCGCCTGCCGCCCGCGGCGGTCTCGGTCGCGTCCTCGACGGCGTCCGTGCGACGCCCGAGTTGCTCGTCCCCTACGCTTTCGGCTTCGCCGACCGCTTCACTGCCGGCTTCTTCGGACTGGTCGGGACGCTGTACTTCCGGCAGACGTTCGACCTCGACCCGGCGGCGACGGGACTCGTCCTCGCGTGTTTCTTCGCACCCTTTGCACTCCTGCAGTACCCCCTCGGCGTGCTGTCGGACCGCGTTGGCCGCGTCGTCCCCATCGTCGCGGGGTCGGTCGGATACGGCGCCGCCATCGTCGGCGTCGGCCTCGCGCCGACCGTCGAACTCGCCGCCGCCGGGATGGTGCTGGTCGGCGTCCTCGGTGCGCTGGTCGCACCCGCGACGATGGCGCTCGTCACCGACATGGCCGCCGCCGACGAACGCGGCGCAGCGATGGGCGGGTTCAACATCTTCGGCAGCCTCGGCTTCCTCGGCGGGATTCTCGGCGGTGGAACCATCGCCTCGGCGTACGGCTTCTTCGCGGCCTTCGCCGTCGCCGGCGCACTGGAGATGGGTATCGTCCTCCTCGCGTTGCCGGTGTTGCTCCGGGTCGTGCCCGACCCGACGGCGACGTTCGGCAGTCCCGAGTGACACCCACTTTTTGCACGCTCCGGCGGTTCGGCGCGGAACGCGCCGAACACACCTCCGCGGCAAAAACTTGGGGAAAATATGCGCGCGTACTCCTTTCGACGGCCTGACGGCCGCCTCCAGTCCGTACGCGCTACGGTGCCTCCCTCCGGTCGGCACCGGGAACTGCCTTCAGGGGCACTTTCCAAGCGCCCCGGTCGGCGGATGCTTGGCATTGCTTCGGTTGATACACGCAATCGCCGAAAGTTCCGGTTTCGACGCTCGACCGCCGGCGCGGCGACGGTAGCCCCGACGGTATCAAAAATACCATGCCGTCCCGCGTAGAGGGTACTGATATCCAGGTGTTCCTATGACCGAAAAAAGCGAATACACGGGGGATTATCCCGACAAGACGCTGTATCTCCCCGGCCCGACCGAAGTGCGCGAGGACGTCATCGAGGCGATGTGCGAACCGATGTTCGGCCACCGCATGGACCGGATGACGGACCTCTATACGACCATCGTCGAGGACACAAAGGAGTTCCTCGACACCGAACAGGACGTGGTAATCCTCACGGCCTCCGGGACGGAGTTCTGGGAGGCGACGACGCTCAACCTCGTCGACGACCGGATGCTCGTTCCCACGAGCGGGGCGTTCAGCGAACGGCAGGCCAACGTCGCCGAGCGACTCGGCAAGGAGGTCGACCGCATCGAGTACGAGTGGGGGACGGCGGTCAAACCCGACGACATCCGCGCCGCACTCGAGGAGAGCGACGAGGGCTACGACGCTGTCGGCGTCGTGATGAACGAGACGTCGACCGGCGTCCGGAACCCCGTCGAGGAAATCGGCGATTTGCTCGGCGACTATCCGGACACCTACTTCGTCGTCGACGCCATCTCCTGTCTGGGCGGGGACTTCATCGACATCGAGGGCCACAACATCGACGCCATCTTCACGTCGACCCAGAAGGCCTTCGCCATGCCGCCCGGACTCGCGGTCTGTACCGTCAGCGAGGACGCCTACGAGCGTGAGGTCGGCAAGGAGTCGGCCTCGTGGTACGGCGGCTTCCAGCGGACGCTGGATTACTACGACCGGAAGGGTCAGACCCACTCGACGCCGGCGATTCCGCTCATGCTCGCCTACCGCAAACAGATGAAACACATGCTCGAGGAGGGCCACGACGCCCGCGACCAGCGACACCGCGAGATGGCCGAATACACCCGCGAGTGGGCCGAAGAGCACTTCGGGCTGTTCGCCGAGGAAGGCTACGAGTCCCAGACGGTGACCTGCGTCGAGAACACCCGCGGCATCGACGTGGCCGAAACCGTCGAGGCCGTCTCCGAGGAGTACGACATGGCCTTTTCCAGCGGCTATGGCGATATCAGCGAACAGTCGTTCCGCATCGGTCACATGGGCGAACACACCGTCGAGAGCATCGAGGAGTTGACCGACGCCATCGAAGACGTCGCCGGACTGTAGCCGCCGGGGCCGAGAGCGGACACCGCGATTTTTGACGGCGGGTTTCCAACCCCTCGGTAATGGACGAGCCGCAGGACAACCCCTACGTTCGGGACCCACCGCTCGATTTCGAGTCGGTCGAGGAACTCGACGACAGCGAGGCCTACGAGCAGGCCGAACGACTCCGGGAGGCGATTCGGTACCACGACCGACGCTACTACCAGCAGGCCGACCCGGTCATCTCCGACCGCGCCTACGACCGGCTCTTCGAACGCCTCCAAACCCTCGAAGACGCGTTCGACCTCCCGATGGAGACGAGTCCGACACAGCGAGTCGGCGGCGAACCGCTGGACGAACTCGAAACCGTCGACCACGTCGTTCCGATGCTCTCTATCGATTCTTCCGTCGAGGAGGCCGACCTCCGGGAGTTCGACGAGCGGGTCCACGACCGGTTGACCGAATCCGACTGGGAGGGGTCAATCGAGTACCTCTGTGAGCCGAAGTTCGACGGCCTCTCGGTCGAGTTGATTTACGAGGACGGCGAGTTGACGCGGGCGGCGACCCGCGGCGACGGCGAGCGCGGCGACGACGTAACCGAAAACGTCCGGACCATCCGGTCAGTACCGCTGGAACTCGACGGCGACTATCCCGACTTTCTGGCCGTCCGCGGCGAGGTGTTCATGCCGAAGGAGGCGTTTCAGTCCTACAACCGCGAGCGAATCGAGCGCGGTGAGGACTCCTTCGCGAACCCACGGAACGCGGCGGCTGGGACGCTCCGACAACTCGACCCCTCGGTGACCGCCGAACGGCCGCTGGATTGCTTCGTTTTCGACGTACTCGACGACGGTGGCTACGGCTTCGAGACTCGCCTCGACGAACACGAAACCGTCGACTCGTGGGGGTTTCACGTCGACGACCACACCAGACTGGTCGAGGACATCGACGGCGCGGTCGCGTTCCGTGATGAGATGCTCGAAGCCCGGGACGACCTCGACTACGAAATCGACGGGACGGTCATCAAACTCGACGACAAGGCGGCCTGCGAGGTGTTGGGTGCGACCTCGCGTGCCCCGCGATGGGCCTACGCCTACAAGTTCCCCGCACGCACCGAGGAGACGACCGTCCGCGACATCGTCGTGCAGGTCGGCCGAACCGGCCGTCTCACGCCGGTCGCGCTGTTAGACCCTGTCGAAGTGGGTGGCGTTGAAGTCTCGCGGGCGACCCTCCACAACCCCGAGCAAATCGCGGAACTCGGCGTCGGATTGGGCGACCGGGTTCGACTCAAACGGGCCGGGGACGTGATTCCCTACATCGAGGAGGTCGTCGAGAACGAACGGGAACACCACTTCGAGTTTCCCGACCGATGTCCGGTCTGTGAGAGCGCGGTCGAGCGGGAGGGGCCGATGGCGTTCTGTACCGGCGGTGTGGCCTGTCCTGCCCAACTGCGTCGAGCGGTCGAACACTACGCCTCGCGTGTCGGCCTCGACATCGAGGGGTTGGGCGAGAAGGCAGTGAACCAGCTGGTCGACGAGGGGTTGCTCGAACGGCTGCCGGACCTCTACGAGCTGACCGTCGAGGAGTTGGCCGAACTCGAAGGGTGGGGAGAGACGAGCGCCGAGAACCTCATCGAGGAGCTGGAAGCCAGCACGGAGCCGCCGCTTTCGGACTTCCTGTCGGCGCTGGGCGTTCCCGAGGTCGGCCCGACGACGGCGGGCGACATCGCCCGCGAGTTCGGGACGCTCGATGCGGTGATGGACGCCTCCGCCGAGGAGTTGCAGGCGGTCGAGGGCATCGGCGAGACGGTCGCCGGCGAAATCGAGGAGTTCTTCGACAGCGAGCGGAACCGCGAGGTCATCGCCGACCTCCGGGCACACGGCGTCGAACCGCAGGAATCCGAGACCGCGGGCGACGCTCTCGAAGGATTGACGTTCGTCTTCACCGGCTCGCTTTCGGGAATGACCCGCGAGGAAGCCCAGGAGTTGGTGGAGGTCAATGGCGGGTCGGCGACCTCCAGCGTCTCGGGGAACACCGACTACCTCGTGGTGGGCGAGAACCCGGGGCAGAGCAAGCAAGACGATGCGGCGGCCAACGACGTAGAGACAATCGACCAAGAGAGGTTCGAGGCGCTGTTGGCCGACCACGGCGTCGAGGTGTAGCGAATAGGCGGGACGGTCGCGTCGACGGTCCGTGTCCCACGCTCGCGGCGTCTGCCGCTCGCATCGAGGTGGTCCCACCACCTCGCTACCGCCCCGGCGGACCGCCGTCGGTCGTCAGGTCACACGGCTGGTGGCCGCGTTTCAGTATATGAACCTTCGGCCCGACGCGCCGGCTATAAGCCGCGGGGGTCCGAGGATTCGCCAATGGGAGTGTTCGACACCATCCGGCAGGTACTGGGGTTGAGCGCGGAGGCCGACGCGGCCCGCGAGGCCGACCCCGAGGACCTGTTCGGGATGTCGACGGCGTACCTGACGATGGAGGCCGACCTCGATTTCGCGCCGACCGGCGACGCGGCGCTGTGTTTCTCGAACGTCGACAGCACGGCGTTTCAGCGGGCACGCGAGGAGGTCGAGGCCATCCTCGCGGCCGGCGAAGCCGAGACGGGGACGACCGCCGAGTTCGTCGAGGACGCCCACGGCTACCACTGGGTCGTCCTTCACGACACCGGGTTCGAGGACCTCGTGACGAGCATCCACTTCGCTGCGGACACGCTCGTCGAGGAAGGGTTCGGCTCGCGCCTGCTGGCGGCGCTTTTCGCCTTCGAGCGCGACGGACAGACCGCCTACTGGGTGTACTCCTTCCGCCGGGGGTCGTACTACCCGTTCGTTCCGACGGGCGGTCGCGAGCGCGACAACAAGGTCGAGTTCAAACTGGAGAGCGTCCTCGACGGCGAGTTGTCGGTCGAGGACGACACGACCTACTGGTATCCGATGTGGCCCGAAGGCGACACACACCCGTGGGGTTGAGGCTCGGTTTCTAAACCTTCGGTCGGTCGCGATTTTCGCCCCGCTCCTTGCCCGCATTTTCACTTTCACTTGGCTGTTAACGAGGCTTTATGTACCGGGCGGACACAGGGACGGATATGGCAGCATCAGGCGAAGACCTCGAGGACCTCCCGGGCGTCGGGCCCGCGACCGCAGAGAAGCTTCAGGAGAACGGGTTCGAATCGTATCAGAGCGTCGCCGTCGCGAGTCCCGGCGAACTCTCGAACACCGCCGACGTGGGCGAATCGAACGCCAACGACATCATCCAGGCCGCACGCGAGGCCGCCGACATCGGCGGCTTCGAGACCGGTACGGACGTACTCGAACGCCGGGAGAAAATCGGGAAACTCGAGTGGCTCATCCCCGAAGTCGACGAGATGCTCGGCGGCGGCGTCGAGACCCAGTCCATCACCGAGGTGTACGGCGAGTTCGGCGCCGGGAAGTCCCAGGTGACTCACCAGCTCGCGGTGAACGTCCAACTCCCCAAAGAGCAGGGCGGACTCCACGGCCGCTGTATCTTCGTCGACAGCGAGGACACGTTCCGGCCGGAGCGAATCGACGAGATGGTCCGCGGCCTGCCGGACGACGTCCTCGAAGCGTCGATGGAGCACCGCGAAATCGAGGGCGGCGTCGACGACGAGGAGGCGATGGAGGAACTCGTCCAGTCGTTCCTCGACAAGATTCACGTCGCGAAGGCGTTCAACTCCAACCACCAGATTCTGCTCGCCGAGAAGGCGAAGGAAATCGCAAGCGAGTACGAGGAAGACGAGTATCCGGTCCGCCTGCTGTGTGTCGACTCGCTGACGGCCCACTTCCGTGCGGAGTACGTCGGCCGCGGCGAGTTGGCCGACCGCCAGCAGAAACTCAACAAGCACCTCCACGACATCGACCGCGTCGGCAACCTCTACAACTCCGCGGTCGTCGTCACGAACCAGGTCCAGTCGAACCCCGACGCCTTCTTCGGCGACCCGACGAAGCCCATCGGTGGCAACATCCTCGGCCACAAGTCGACGTTCCGGATGTACCTCCGGAAATCGAAGGGCAACAAACGCATCGTCAAACTGGTCGACGCGCCGAACCTCCCCGACGGCGAGTCGGTCATGCGCGTGCAGGGCGAAGGACTGAAGCCGGAGTGACGTAGCCCAAATCCCCGGTTCCTTTTTGCTAATCGCCCTCCCAGAGCGGCGTATGGAGAAAGCCACCATAGACGACCTCGACAACTGGATGGGACCGTCGGCAGTCAAGCGGCCGCTCGGGACGGCTCTCGGAACCGAGCACATGAGCATGCGCTTTTACGAACTCGACCCCGGCGAGAGCACCGCCTTCGGCTATCACGCCCACGAGAATCAAGAGGAGGTGTTCTACGTCGTCGACGGGACGCTGACGTTCGAGACCGAGGACGGCGACGTGGCGGTCGAAGAGGGTGAGGCGATTCGGTTCGCCGCCGGCGAGTTCCAGCGGAGCAGGAACGACACCGACGGCCGCGTCCGAACCCTCGGCATCGGCGCGCCGGCCGATGCCGGCGAGTTGACGCTGCTCCGAGAGTGTCCGGAGTGTGGCGAACGGACCGACCAAGAAATCGATTCGGTCGACGACGGCGCCGCCCTCGTGACGCTGTGTGTCGACTGTGGCGCCGAGACTGGACGGTTTACCTGAGACGGGGGACCTAAACCGTCGGCGTTCCTCCGGTCGGACATGAGCGACACGTTCGTCTACGACGACGACTGCGGCTTCTGTACGTGGTGGGCCGACTACTTCGCCGACAAGACGACGCTCGAGGTCGTCGGGTTCGCGGAACTCACCGACGCACAACTGGAGCGGCTTCCCGACGACTACGAGGACTGCTCGCATCTCCTCGCCGACGATGCGGTGTACTCCTGTGGCGCCGCCATCGAGCAGGCGCTGGCACGGGCCGACGTTCCCCCCCGGCTCCCGGGACATCTTCGATTTCCTCCGGCAGTTCGAGGACTACGAGCAGTTCCGCGAGCGTGCCTACCACGAGGTCGCCGACCGACGGGGGGCTGTGGGGGGCAGTTCCTCTCGAAGGAGCGCATCGAGGAGTAGAGAAGACACCTCCGCGAGCGGCCGACGGGCACGAATCGGTGTCGGTGGACTTAGTACGAAGGCGCGGATACTCCGTGGGTATGAACGTTGCTGACGCGATGACGCCCCGGTCGGAGGTCGTGACCGTCGAAATCCCCGGTACCCGAGAGGACGTTCTGGAGTACCTCCAGGACCGCGGATTCTCGTCGGTCCCGATTATCAAATCGACCGACGATGGCGAGGTGTTTCGGGGACTCGTCACGCGGGAGTCGCTCATCGAACAGCCCGACGAAGACCAGTTGGCGATTCTGGTTCGAGAGGTGCCGACCATCGGGTCGTCGGCGACGCTGACCGAGGTGGCCGAGTTGGTCGTCGACTCCGGCGAGCGGCGCGTCCCCGTCGTCGACGACGGCGAGTTGGTCGGCATCGTCACCGTCACCGACATCGTCCGGGCCATCGCCGAGGGCGAGGAGGACGGCGACACCACCGTCGGCGGCCTCGCGACCCGTGAAGTAAACACCGTCTACGAGGGCACTCCCCTGACCGTCGCCGAGCGAGAACTCTCCTACGCCGACGTGCCCTACGCCGTCGTGTTGGACGATTCGGGTGCGCTCAGCGGGATGCTCACCGAGGTCGACGTCATCGAGGTCGCACGCGTCGTCCAAGGGGAGACCGACCCCGGTGACGCCGTCGCCAATCAGGACGACGAGTGGATGTGGGAGGGCATCAAGGCCGTCGGGAGCCGCGCGGTGCCGACGCTGAACGTCGAGATTCCCTCCGACCCCGTCTCGGAGTACATGACCGCCGACCTCGTCACCGTCTCCCGGACGAAGACGGCACGAGAGGCTGCCCAACTGATGATTTCCAACGATATCGAGCAGATTCCGCTCGTCTCCGGCGACGAACTGGTGGGCGTCGTCCGGGACGTCGACCTCCTGGAGGCGCTCGTATGACCGAGTTGGACGACCTCGCCGAACTGGCAAAGCGTCGTGGCTTCTTCTTCCCGTCGAACGAGGCCTACGGCGGTACGGCCGGTTTCTACACCTACGGTCCGGAGGGCGCGGCGCTGAAGCGCAACCTCGAGGACACCTGGCGGGACATCTTCGTCCGCGAGGAGGGTCACATGGAGTTGGAGGCGCCGACCGTGATGCCCGAGGCCGTCTTCGAGGCCTCCGGCCACCTTGACGGCTTCGACGACATGATAATCGAGTGTGTGGAGTGCGGTGCGACCCACCGCGCCGACCACCTCGTCGAGGACGCCGTCGAAGACATTGAGGACGCCGAAGCGTACGAACCCGAGGAGGTCGCCGAACTCATCGCCGACCACGGCATCGAGTGTCCCTCCTGTGGCGCGTCGCTGGCCGATACGGACGTCGAGGAGTTCAACCTCATGTTCGGCACGAATATCGGCCCCGGGTCGTCCTCGCCGGGATACCTCCGGCCCGAGACGGCACAGGGCATCTTCGTGGAGTTCCCCCGACTGAAGGAGTACGCGCGCAATCAGTTGCCGTTCGGCGTCGCCCAAATCGGTCGCGCTTACCGCAACGAGATTTCGCCGCGGCGGGCACTCGTCCGCGTTCGGGAGTTCACCCAAGCCGAGTTGGAGCACTTCATCGACCCCGAAACCGACGACCCGCCGCTGGAGCGCGTCGCGGACGTCGAGGTGCCGCTGTACTCCGCCGAATCACAGAACGCCGACGACGGCGGCGTCGAGACCTACACCGTCGGTGAAGCCGTCGAGGAGGGCGTCATCGGCAGCGAGTGGGTCGCCTACTATCTCGGCCGGGCGATGGACTTCTACGAGCGAATCGGCATCGACATGGACCGGTTCCGCTACCGCCAGCACCTCTCCGGCGAGCGAGCACACTACGCCGCCGACTGCTGGGACGCCGAAACCGAACTCGGCGGCAACTGGGTCGAGGTGACCGGCTTCGCCTACCGCTCGGATTACGACCTCTCGAAACACGGCGAGTACTCCGGCGAGGACTTCACGCTGTTCCGGCAGTACGACGAACCGAAGACCGTCGAGCGGGCGACGGTCGACCCCGACATGAGCTATCTCGGCCCCGAGTTCGGCGGTGCGGCGGGCGACGTGGCCGACGCCCTGGAGTCGCTTGCGGGTCGGGACCGCTCGGCGTTCGACGGCGAGGAAGTCACCGTCGAGGTCGACGGCGAGTCCTACACCGTCCCCGTCGAAAAGACCGGCTTTTCGGTCGAGGAACAGACCGAAGCCGGCGAGCACATCACGCCGCACGTCGTCGAACCCTCCTTCGGTGTCGGCCGCCTCGTCTACAGCGTCCTCATCCACCGCCACGGCACCGACGAGGTCGACGGCGAACAGCGGGCGTTCCTCGATTTACCCGCCGACATCGCGCCGACGACGGTCGCGGTGTTCCCGCTGATGACGAAGGACGGCCTCGACGACCGCGCCGAGGAGTTGGCCCACGAACTCAGGGAGAACGGCTTCGAGGTCGCCTACGACGACACCGGCAACATCGGTCGTCGGTACCGCCGACAGGACGAGGTCGGCACGCCGTACTGCGTCACCGTCGACTACGAGACGCTGGAGGACGGCACGGTGACGGTCCGGGAGCGCGATTCGACCGACCAGACCCGCGTCGCCGTCGACGAGTTACCCGGCGCACTGCGGCAGTTGGTTGGCGGCGCGACCCTGTCGGAACTATAGGACTGGTCCGACCTACACCTTTTATTGACCACGGACCGACGACCGCGTATGACCGTCTACGAGTCGGACTTGCCGGGCGTCGGCAAGAAGTTCGAAATCGAAATCGACGACGGCGAACAGCTCGTTGTCGTCACGCACAACACCGGCAAGCGGGAGGTGTTCCGCCGACGCGGCGATGAAGACTCCGAGAAACTGTTCGAACTCTCGGACCGACTGGCTCGACAGGTGGGGACGATTCTGGAGGGCGCGTACTTCCAGCCCGTCGCCACCGAGACGACCGAGACGATGCTCGACGAGGACACGCTGTTCGAGTGGGTAAACGTCGTCGAAGGGTCCGAACTGGTCGGCAAGACGCTCGCGGAGGTGGACTTCCGGGAGACGACCGGCACCTCCGTCGTCGCCATTCAGCGCGACGACGAAACGGAGTCGAACCCCGGTGCTGACACCACCATCCGGGCAGGCGATACGCTGGTCATTATCGGCGCCCGCGACGCCTGTGACCGCGTCGAGCGGTTGGCCGCCGGGACGGACGACCCCCAAAAGGAGGCCGCACAGGCGGTCGACGAGCCAGCGGACGACGACACGGACGCCTGAGATGGCGGCGCTGTTGTTCGAGGCGGGGGTGATGTTCAGCGTCCTCGCCGTCGCCGGGGCGGTCGCACACCGAATCGACCTGTCGGTCATCCCGTTTTACGTCGTCTCGGGGGTACTCGTGAGTCCCTACGTTTTCGGCGAGTTGGGCCTGCCGGCCCTGCAGGATCAGGAGTTCATCACGCTGCTGGCCGAGTTCGGTATCGTCTTCCTTTTGTTCTTTCTCGGCTTGGAGTTCAGCCTCGACCGACTGCTCGAATCCAAAGAAAACATCGGCAAAGCCGGGGCGCTCGACCTCGCGGTCAACCTCCCCATCGGCGTCGCCATCGGCCTCGCGTTGGGGTGGTCACTCTTGGAGGCGTTCGTCCTCGGCGGCATTGTCTACATCTCCTCGTCGGCCGTCATCACGAAATCGCTCATCGATTTGGGGTGGATTGCAAACGACGAGGCCCAGCCGATGCTCGGGACGCTCGTCTTCGAGGACCTGTTCATCGCGTTCTACCTCGCCGTGCTGTCGGCGGTGATACTCGGCGGTGGGACGTTCATCGAGGTGCTTCAGCAGGTCGCAATCGCGATGGGCTTTCTGACAGTCCTCGTGGTCGCGGTCTACTTCGGGTCGGCGTACTTCGAAGCGTTCCTCGACGTCGATTCCCAGGAGATGTTCGTCATCCGCGCCGTCGCCATCACCGTCCTCGTCGCCGGCGGCGCGCTCGCTTTGGGCGTCAGCGAGGCCGTCGCCGCCTTCTTCATCGGCATGGGCTTTTCGGGGACCGACCACCTCCACGACCTCGAACGGCGACTCATCCCCCTTCGTGACGTGTTCGCGGCGGTCTTCTTCTTCTGGATAGGGCTCAACACCGACCCGACAGTCTTCGGGAGCGTGGCGATTGCTGGCCTCCTCGTCCTGTTAGTCGTCGCGACGACGCCGACGAAACTCCTGACGGGCTTTCTCAGCGGCCGTATCTACGGACTCGACGACCGCCGTAGCATCCGTGTCGGCTGTGGAATGGTCACTCGCGGGGAGTTCTCGCTCATCATCGCGGCGCTCGCGGCCGGCTCCGGCGGTTCGGTCGTGTTAAGCGAAACGATTCCCTCGGTGGCGGTCGGCTACGTCCTCGTGATGAGTATCCTCGGGACGCTGTTCATGCAGTACGCCGGGCTGTTCGAGCGGTTGGTCGTCAGCGAAAAGCCGGCCTCCTCCGGCGCGGACTAACCGCTCGGGCGGCGGCGTATCGTCGGGTCGAAACATCCGGCGCGGGCACGCCGAGTCGAAAATTCAGTCGATGTGGCCTTCGCGACGCAGTTGGGCGGCGTCCTGCCCGTCGTACCGCCATTCGACGTCCGCCTTCTCGTCCTGGAACGACCACGGTTCGATGAGAACGACGTCGTCCTTGTTGACCCACGTCCGGAAGCGCATGCGGCCGGGGATTCGGCCCATTCGCTCCTTGCCGTCGTTACACCGGAGGCGCACGCGGCGGCCACCCAGCATCTCGGTTACGACGGCGAACATCTCGTCTTCCCCCGGCATCCGGAGGTTCTTCCGTTGTGTCTCTTCTGTCACAATATAAATAGACCCTCTGAACGTTTAAACCGTCGGATTTTCCCTGGTAAGAGGTATCACGTTTCACTCGATAGCGGGCGGAGACCACTTTCACCCCGCTGGCCGAACCCTTATCCGCCGAAACGACGAACTCCGGGGTAGATGGCGACAGCGACGGACGGCACGGAGTACATCGAGGGGCCGATGCTCGAAGACGGCCTCCTCGAGAAGCGACGCTACCAGCTCCGGCTGGCCGACACCGCGACCCGCGACCACACCCTCGTCTGTCTGCCGACGGGACTCGGCAAGACGGCCGTGAGCCTGCTCGTCACCGCCGAGCGGCTGGCCGACCACGGCGGTAAGTCCCTGTTGCTCGCGCCGACGAAACCGCTCGTCCAACAGCACGCCGACTTCTACCGGGAGGCACTGGCCGTCGACGACGAAGAAGTGGTCGTCTTCACCGGAGACGTACGGCCCGACGACCGCGCCGAGTTGTGGGAATCGGCGAAAGTGGTCTGTGCGACCCCGCAGGTCGTCGAGAACGATCTCGTCGGCAACCGCGTCTCGCTGGCCGACGTGACACACATCACCTTCGACGAGTGCCACCGCGCCACCGGCGGCTACGCCTACAACTACATCGCCGAACGCTACCACGAGGACGCCGAGAACCCGCTCGTCACGGGGATGAGCGCTTCGCCGGGCGGCGACAAGGAGGAAATCCTCACCGTCTGTGACAACCTCGGACTGCGGGAGGTGGCGGTGATGACCGAAGACGACGCCGACGTGGCCGAACACACCCACGACACCAGCGTGGAGTGGGAGCGCGTCGAACTCCCCGAGACGGTCATCGAGATTCGGGACGCGCTCAACGAGGTGATTTCGGAGCGACTGGAGAAACTCAAACAACTCGGCGTCACGAACTCGACGGACCCGAGTATGTCACAAACGCAGTTGAACGCCATCCGGGCGAAACTGCAGGACCTCATCCACAACGACGACGGTGACGGCTACAAAGGGATGTCCGCCCACGCCGAGATAATGAAACTCCGGCGGGCCGTCGAGTTAGTCGAGACACAGAGCGTCGAATCGCTGCGCCGGTACTTCGAGCGCCAGCGGGACGCCGCCCGCTCTTCGGGCGCCTCGAAAGCGAGTCAGCGGTTCGTGAGCGAGCCAAAGGTGAAAAACGCGATGCGGAAAGCCGAGGCCTTCGAGGACCTCCATCCGAAGTTCCGGCGGACGCGCATCCTCCTGGCCCAGACGCTGGGCATCGAGGACGGCGAACGCGTCATCGTGTTCACCGAGTCCAGGGACACCGCCGAGACGCTGACGGAGTTCCTCGGCGAGCACTTCACCACCGAGCGGTTCGTCGGCCAGGGCGACAAGGAAGGCTCCGACGGGATGACCCAGAAAGAACAGAAGGAGACCCTCGACGACTTCCGGAACGGCGAGTTCGAGGTGCTCGTCTCCACCAGCGTCGCCGAGGAGGGACTGGACGTTCCCGACGTGGACCTCGTGTTGTTCTACGAACCCGTCCCGAAAGGTATCCGCTCCATCCAGCGGAAGGGCCGTACCGGCCGCGCCAGCGATGGCCGTGTGGTCGTTCTCCTCGCCGAGGACACCCGCGACGAGGCGTTCTTCTGGATTTCCCGCAACGAGGAGAAGAAGATGGAGGAGGAACTCCGGAAACTGAAGAACATGGAGGGCGAAATCGAGTCCGAAATCGCCCAACAGACCGGGTTGGCGGAGTTCGAGGATTCAGCGGGCGACGGCGAGGACGACGATGGCGAGGACGGCGACGGCGGGACGGAAGCCGACGCCGAAACCGCCGACCCAACTGACGACGGGGACGGACAGGCCGGCCTCACCGACTTCGCCGGCGAGGTAGCCGACAGCGAAGAAGACGGCGAGGACGAAGACGACACCGAACCGGAGGGGACCGTCGCGACGGCCGAACCGGACGGCGAGACGGTCGAAATCGTCGCCGACCAGCGCGAACTCGACTCCCACATCGCCCGGGACCTCTCGACGCGGGACGGTATCGAGACGCGACTGGAGACGCTCGAAGTCGGCGACTACGTCCTTTCCGACCGCGTGGTCGTCGAGCGCAAATCCGTCGAGGACTTCCTCGATACGCTCGTCGGCGGCGACCGCTCGATGTTCGAGCAGGTCGGCGCGGCCGCCCGCTACTACGCCCGACCGGTCGTCATCATCGAGGGCGACCGACTGTACGAGGCCCGCAACGTCCACCCGAACGCGATTCGGGGGGCGCTGGCGTCGCTCGCAGTCGACTTCGGCGCGAGCGTGATGCAGACTGCGGACCCCGACGAGACCGCCGACTTACTGGAGGTTATCGCCACGCGCGAACAGGAGACCGACGACCGGACCGTCTCGGTCCACGGCGAGAAGGGCGGCAAGACGCTGACCGAACAGCAGGAGTACGTCGTCGGCTCTATCGCGGAGGTCGGGCCTATCACCGCCCGGGCGCTGTTGGAACACTTCGGCAGCGTCGAGGATGTGATGACCGCCGAGGAAGACGACCTGCTCGACGTGGAGGGCGTCGGTGCGGTGACCGCAGAGCGGATTCGGGAAGTGACCGGCACGCCCTACGCCGACCGCCGCGAGGAGTGAGTTATTCGGCCGTCACGGCGCAGTTGTTCGGCCCGAGTTCCAACTCGAAGGTGTCGTCCTCGGCGACGGTCTCGCGGCCGAGATTCGCCGCGATGATGCGCTCGAAGTTCGCGGGTGGCGCCCCCATCGACTCCAGCACTCGCTCGACGAACGCCTTGCGAGACTCCGCGAAGACGGCGAGCCGTTCGCGGAGGTCGCCGAGTCGTGCGGTGTAGGTGCCGTCGTCGGCCGGCTCTGTCCCGGGTGGGACGTGGCCGGGAGCGACGACCGTCTCGTCGGGCAACGGCGCAAGGCGTTCGGTGAGCGTCTCGTGGAGCGTTCGGGCGAACTCCGGGGCGGACTCGTCGCCCTGCTGGAGGTCGGGACGTGGAGCGCCGTCGAGGAAGAGCGAATCCCCCGACAACAGCAGGTCGTCGACGCAAAGCGACATCGCGCCGGTGGTGTGGCCGGGCGTCGAAAGCACCTCGATTGTGTGGTCGCCGAGGTGAATCCGGTCTCCGTCGGCGACCGTCTCGACCTCGTAGGTGACACCGCGGCCGGCCGCCGTCTCCGAGAGGTGTGTCGCTGCACCGGTCGCCTCGGCGACGCGCCGGAGTCCGCTGAAGTGGTCGGCGTGGACGTGCGTATCGAGGACGTGCTCGACCGAAGCGCCGTCGGCTTCCGCATCGGCAGCGTAGCGGTCGGCGAACACCCGCAGCGGGTCGACGACGAGTGCCTCCTCGCCGGAAACGACGAGGTAGCCGAGACAACCGCTGGCCGGGCGGTGGTACTGATACACCGTCGCCGTCGTCGCGTCGCGGGCAATTCGCTGTCGACGGTACACCCGCGCCCAGCCGTGCATACCGCCGGCGAGGTTGACCGCGTCGACGCCGGCGTCGGTGAGCATCGCCGCGACTTCGGCGCTGGCTTCGCCGCGAGGGCAGACGACGACGTAGGACTCCTCGGGGTCGACTAACTCCTCGACGCCGCCGGTCGCCTGGGCGCCGAGAAACTTCATGTACGGGACGTTGACCGATTCGACGCTCGGACCGTCGATTCGCCAGGCGTCGACCTCCTCGCGGTTCCGCACGTCGAGGAGAGCGACCTGCCGTCGGGATTCGATGCGGTCGGCGAGGGCCTCCGGAGCGATTTCACCCGCACTGTCGGACATATCGTACTCTACGCGTTTCGGGGCCATAAACCGACCCGCCGGCACGCCGCGGAGTTATTTGTGCGTGGGACACCCACACGCCGCATGGACAGTTCCGAGTTCATCGAGGCGGTCCGGGCGGACAACGAGACGGCGCTGGACCGCCTCGGCTCCGAGAAGGCACTCGTCGCGACGACGCGGGCCGCACTGGACCGCGAGACGGTGCTCGAAACCGCCGCCGCCGCGGAGGCCCGCGCCGCGGTGACCTTCGAAGAGTGGGCCGACGACGAAGCCGACGACGAGGCCCGGGCGGCGTTCGCCGAGACGGCCGACACCGAGCGCGACCACTCCGAGCAGGTGTCCGCGCTGGGCGAGATGGACGCTGGGGACCCGTCCCCCGACGCACTCCACGACTACCTCCGAGGACTCGACGACACCGCCGCACGCGTCGGTGCAGGGCTCGTCGCTCGACCGCTCGTGGCCTCCCGGAGCCTCCTGCAGGTAATCAACTTCTTCGTCAACGAAGGTGACAACGCCGCTGCCGAGACGTTCCGTGACCTCCGGGCCGAAACCGACGAACAGGTCGAGGCGGGCACGGCGCTGTTGGAGCAGGTGTCCGAAAGCGACGACGACTGGGAGCGCGCCGCGATGGCCGCCAGCGAGGCCATCGACGCCGCCTACGCCGAGTATGCCGACAGTCTCGATTCGCTGGGCATCGACCCCAAGCCCGTCTGTTGAGTCTCACATGCTGGTCCGATTATCGGTGGCTATACTCGCCCGTAGTTTGAAGGCCGCTCTCGTCCGATATCGACCATGTCCCTCCAATCGAATCGACGAACGTGGGGTCGCTCTACCCGCCCGGTCGCGGCCGAACTCGCCGCCGTCATCGTAGCGCTCGTAGCGTTATCGGTCTGGCAATACGTCGCGCGGGAGTTCCTCATCCCGGCTGTCGGATTCGCCCCCGGTGGCCCCGGATTTGAGGCCGTCGACAGCCTCCTCGTCGCGGGCGGTATCACCGGGGGACTGCTCCTCGTCGGCGTCGTCGCGGTGGTCGTCGTCTACACGAGGGTCAGGAACGTGGCCGTCGGCATCGCCCTTCCGTCGACCGATAGCGTGCCGACCGTCGTCGCCGCGGTGCTGGCCCCCGTTGCTCTCGTCACCGCGACGAAGTTAGTCGGCACTCTCACAGGGACCACGTACAGTGCGCTTCTCTTGCGGAGTTACGGACCCGCGGCGACGGTCGAGCATTTCGTCTCGATGACGATTCTGACGCTGTTCGTCGGCGTTCCGATGCTCGTTCTCGTCTGTCAGGTGCTGGTCCAGGGGAGCGTTCGCCGCGTCGTCGACGGCGACACCGCCGTCGCGCTCACGACGCTGGTCGGTGGGTTCCTCCTCGTCGACGCCTCCGGTGGCCTCGATGTCCTCCCGGAGTTCGGGCGAACCGTCGGTGCCGGACTGTTCGTCGCCGCCATCGCCGTGGCGCTGTACGGAACCGAGCGTTTCGAGCGTTCGTGGGTTCGATACCTGTCGGTCCTCCCGGTCGCGATACTCCTCGGAGGGACGGTCGTCGCCGGCATCGCGGCCGTCGAAACGGTTCCCGAAGTGCTGTTCGTCGGCGTGAAACTCGCCGTCATCGGCGTCGCGGCCTCCACCTACGACCGAACGGACTCACTGCTGGTTCCGGCGGTGGTCTACGCGAGTTTCCTCGCGAGCAGCGAAGCGGTCGTCTACGTCTTCGAAATCGGCGTTCAGAGCTAGGGAGTCAGAGCAGTCGGAGTTCCCGAAGGGTCTCGGTCGCCTCGCGGGCGGCGGCAAAGAGGTCGCGTTTCCGACCCACGTCTCGGGTTTCCTCGGCCCGTCGGGTCAGGTTGGTTATCTCGCGGACGAGCGCCGCCTCCGCCTCCCCGAGGTCGCCAGCCTCCGATTCGGTTGCCGAGCGCTCGCGGCGGGCCGGCGGGTCGACGCGGGCGGGCCGTCGGTCGCGAGCGGGTGCCGGGCGCGTCTCCTCGGCTGTCTGTGTTTCCGCGGGCTGTCGCGTCTCGGCGGGCTGGTCGTCGGTCGGTTCGGTCTCCGGTGTCTCGGGTGTGTCTGGCGCCTCCGGTTGCTCGACACCGGCGTCCACGTCGCCCTCGGCACTAGCGCTGCTGTCGACCTCCGTCTCCCCGTTGGTGGCTGCCTGAGCGTCGGCCGACTCGGCCGCCGCGGGCGCCTCGCCGTCGGCGCCCGCCTCGTCGGCGAACTCGCCATCCTCGGTGACCTCACGCTGGCAGGTCGGACAGAACTCCTTGCCGTCGTAGCGGAACACCGGAGAGTGACACTCCGGGCAGTGGCGGTTCGTCATCGTCGCGCCCTGCAACAGGAGTTCGCTCATCCGCTCCGAGGCCTCCCGTTTCTGTTTGTCGCGCTCGAACTGCTCGCGCAGTTTCTCGCGCTCGGCTTCGCGGTCGAAGTCGCTCATGCCCGGACACACGCGACTGCACCGGAAAAGAACTGCGCTAGGACTCGTGGTCGTGGAGCCGCCGCATCCGTTCGGGGAGGTCCACGCCCGCCTGTCGGAAGCGCCGCACCCGAAGCCGGAAGACGACCCACCCGAGACAGAGCCAACCGAAGACGACCGCCCCTATCCACGGGAGTTCGGTGAGGAGAGCGACCCACAACAGCACCGCCGAGAGGACGCTGCCGACCGCCGTCACCCGGAGCAAGGGCAACGGGAGCCGGTACAGCGAGTACTCGTAGCGCTGGGGGAACAGTTTCGGGAGGTTCCACAGCGCCAGCCCGCCGACGAAGACGGCGAAGAGGATGGCGAGCGACAGCGAAATCGAGAGGACGACCGGCGACGGTGTGACCGGGACCAGGAGAACCGGCGGCACGCCGAGCAACAGCACCGACCGGTGTGGCGTGTCGAATCGGTCGCCGAGCGCCGCGAATGCCTCGGGAATCACGTCGTCCCGGGCCGCACGCATGATGGTTCGGGAGTAACTGGCGAAGGTGGTGTTGACGGAGGTGAGCGACCCCAACAGCGCGGCGGCGACGACCAGACCGACGAGCGGCGCCGGGAGGAACTGACCGGCGACAGCGGCGACGGCGGCGTCGAGGTCGTCGACCCCGCGCCAGCCGGCGACGCCGACGAAGACGGCCAACAGCGCGACCATGAGCGTCAGTCCGATGGCCGCCGACAGCACGAGAACCCGCGGGATGTTCTCCGCCGGGTTCTCGATTTCCTCGCCGATTTCGATGACCATGCTGAATCCCCGTAGCGGGAAGTGCAGCGAGACGACGGCGACGACGAACGGGCCGACTCCGTTCGGAAGCGGTGGCGTGAAGTTGCCCGCGTCGACGTAGAACGCGCCGGGGACGACGAACGCGAGGATGCCGGCGACGAGGACGGCGACCATCGCCATCTGAAGCCACGCGACGACCCGGATACCGACGACGTTGATGAGGAGGAAGGCGAGCAGGATGGCGTACATCAGCCCTTCCTGTGGAATCGGAAGGAAGTAGCCGACGTACTCGGCGAAGCCGTTGGCGGTGAACAACAGCCCCGCCCAGACGCCGGGAACGACCATCCACGGCGTCGCAAACCCCCAGAACGGCGCGACGAGCCGCGAGCCGTACACGTACGTGCCGCCGGCGACCGGAATCGCACCGCCCAACTGGAGAATCGTCAGCAGGCTAAAAACGAGCGGAACGCCGGCCAGAAGCATCGCGAGGACGACGCTGGGACCGGCATCCGCCGCCAGCGGCGCCGCGAGGACGAAGATGGCGATGCCGATGACGTTGCCGACCACGAGCCCCGTCGCGCCGAGGAGCCCGACTCGCTGGTCGATGACTCCGTGCTCGGTAGACATTGACAACCAAGCGTCTCGCGGCGACGGGGTAACCGTAGCGCCTCCATACGCCGGTCGTTTATGCCGCGCCGCTTTGCTCGTCGCGTGGAACCGAACAGGCCTCGCGGTGCTCGGCACTGTTCGGTGTTGCTCCTCGCAGAAGCGGGCCGAGAGGGATTTGAACCCCCGGCCATCTGGTTAAAAGCCAGATGCTCTGCCGGACTGAGCTATCGGCCCTCACGACCGACTTGCCGCGGTTCGCGGTAAATCCTTTCGATTACAGATACTCCTCGAGTGCCTCGGCGACGATGTCGCCGGGGTCGACCTCTTCGAGGGCGGCGTGGCGGCGGAGCTCCCGATAGGTGTCCGGCGGGATGGACACCGACAGCACCCCGAGGTCGATGCCTTCGGCGGCCAGGGCGTCCTCGACCGTGGCCCCCCCGTTGACGCGGGAGGCGATGGAGCGGACCTCCCGAACGGTGAGGTCGTGGTCGAGCGCCGCCCACGCCAACAGGTACCGCGACTCGCCGGAGACGCGGGCGATGTGTTTGGCGGCAGTGGGCGCGATTTCGCCCAACGCGACGTGGCGGCGGATGGAACGCGGCAGGTCGTGGACCCGGGCCCACTTGCGGATGAACGAGATAGTCGCCTCGCCATCGGCGCGCTCGGCGGCGGCCTTGTACGAACCGGTGCCGCGGACGAGAGCCGCACAGGCGGCGGCTCCCCGAAGCATGTAGACGTTGTCCTCGCTGCCGACGGTGTTGGTGGCGAACCGCCGGACGGTGTCTGCGGCATCCGCGAGGCTCTCGGGGTCGTCGGGGTCGAACTGGACGGCGCTGTCGCCGGCGACGCGTGGGTCACGGCGGATGACCGGCTCGCCGACCGGCGACTCGCGGTCGGCCGGCGGTTCCCCGTCCGGGTCTCGACTCATTGCCCTGCGGTACGGCGACCGGGATGAAAAACGTCTCGGCGCTGTGTAACACCGCTGCCAGCGCGATGTTCCGAGCCGCTACGTGGCAGTCTCGCCACGGATGTTAATCGTCGCGCTCGTCGCGTTCGTCCGACATGTGCTCCCAGATTTCGGTACAGCCGCAGCCGTCCTGCACGTCGTCGAGGTGGCTGGTGTCTATCTCTTCGTCTTCCGGCGTGTCTTCGAGTTGCCTACTCATCGCGAATCCTCCTCGTACAGCTCGGGAGCCACGTCCGCGGAGGTGTGCTGACGCGTCCCCTCGCGCTGTCGGTCTGTCATCGCTCCCTCGTAGTACAGGCACCCGTATAAGCGACTCTCAGCCCGTAATCCCTACCCGGGCTCCCGTGTTGCGGACGGTACTGCCCCTTTCTCCGACGGCGCTGTTCGAACGAAAGCGCACGAAGGCGGCCGAATCACTCGCCGAAGCATCGTCACCGAATCCTCCGACGCCCGGCAACGGCTGTGACGGTCGACGGTCTTACCCGCACGCGGGGTCTGACATCCGGGTATGCCGACCTCCGTCCACCAGCTCGACGACGGCGCGTGGCTCAGCGTCAACGACGCCCGCGAGGTGAACGTCAGCGACCTCTGGTGGCTCGCCCGCCACGACTTCTGTTCCTGCGAGATGGCCGATTTCCTCGCCGAGGGGTTCGTCGAAATCGGCGTCGACCACCCGAACGTCGAGGGCCGTATCGCCGGCCAGTGTATCGACTGCGGCGAGAGCGGGGTCACCGACTGGCTGACCTTGGGACGGGTCGTCGACCCGGATTCGGGACGGTTCTACGCCGTCGATACCACGAGCGTCCACGTTCCGGAGCGGCGGCGACGCCTGGCACGCCCGCCCGAGTAGTGGCGAACACGAGAAAGCGGAGATTTTCTCCGGGAAGGGTGAGACGCGGGGAGGCTTGACGAGAGGGGGCGTGGTATATGGATGGGAGCGTAGGGTACGGATATGCCGAGCAAGGTCGAGGGCTGGAAGGACGAGGTCTACGGGACGGAAATCCGGGACCACCTCCTCCAGTTCGCCGAAGCGGGATGGAGTTCCATCCCCGAAGACGAACGCGACGCCTGGTTCGAGCGGTTCAAATGGTGGGGGCTGTACCACCAGCGGAAAGGCCAGGAGTCGTACTTCATGATGCGTATCGGAACGCCGAACGGTCGGCTGACGCCCGAGCAACTCCGAGTCGTCGGCGAAATCGCAAAGGAGTACGCCACCGGACCGGTCGAGAACCCCGAGTTCGGCGACGCCTACTGTGACTGGACGACCAGACAGTCCATCCAACTCCACTGGATTCAACTGCAGGATATCCCCGACATCTTCGAGAAACTGGAGGCACACGACCTCTCGACGATTCAGGCCTGCGGCGACTCCTGGCGCAACATCGTCGGCTCGCCCGTCGCGGGCCGAGACGCCGACGAACACCTGAACGCCTGGCCCGTCATCCAGGAACTCCACGAGGAGTTCAAGGGCAACGACGACTTCTCGAACCTCCCGCGGAAGTGGAAGGTCTCCGTGACCGGCGACACTCGTGGCTCCGGTCAGGGCGACATCAACGACCTCGCCTTCGAACCCGCAGTCAAGGAAATCGACGGCGAAGAAGTCAAGGGCTTCAACACGCTCGTCGGCGGCGGTCTCTCCCGGAAAGAGGAGCGCTTCGCCCGCGATATCGATGTGTTCGCCCGCCCCGAGAACGTCGCCGACGTGTCGGCCGGTATCTCCGCGCTGTTCCGCGACCACGGCGACCGCGAGGACCGCTTCAACGCCCGTATCAAGTTCCTCGTCGACGAGTGGGGTCCCGAGAAGCTCCGGTCGGTGCTCCAAGAGGAGTACATGGAGTACGAACTGCCCACGGCGGGGGAGAACCTCCGGGAGCAGTACAATTACAACGCCGGCAAGGCCGACGAACCCGGCGACTACATCGGCGTCCACGAACAGAACGACGGCCAGTACTTCGTCGGACTCTCCGTGCTCGTCGGCCGCCAGTCGGCCGACGACGTCATCGAACTCGCGGACCTCGCCGAGGCGTACGGTTCGGAGATGATTGGCCTCACCCAGCGCCAGAACCTCATCGTCGCCGACATCGCCGAGGATGACCTCGACGACTTCCTCGACGAACCGCTTCTGGAGACGTACTCGCCGGACCCACACCCGTTCATGCGCGGCTCTATCGCCTGTACGGGCACCGAGTACTGTTCGCTCTCCATCGTCGAGACGAAGAATCGGATGGTCCGGTACGCCCGCTGGCTCAAGGAGAACGTCGCCGTTCCGGGGGGCGTCGAGGACTTCCACATCCACCTCTCGGGGTGTACGGCCTCCTGTGCCCAACCGCAAATCGCCGACATCTCCCTGCGCGGGATGAAGACGCGCAAGGACGGCGAACCCGTCGAGGCATTCGACATCGGACTCGGCGGCGGACTGGGCGAGAACCCGCAGTTCGCCGACTGGGTCGAGATGCGCGTCGCCGCCGACGAGGTGCCGGGGTACATCGACAACCTGCTCCGGGTCTACGAGTCCGAACGCGAGGAGCGCGTTGTTCCGGAGGAACAACGAGGGCGAGACGGCGAAGCCGTCGAGCGAGAGTCATTCCGTGAGTTCATCGCCCGACACGAGGACGACGAACTCACCGGAATGGCCGAACCGGAGGAGACCTCCTACGAGGACCCCTACCTCGGCAACACGAAGATGACGTGGTACCCCTACGCCGAGGACACCGAGATGGACGCGGCGCCGACGCCCGCCGACGACTAGCTCTTCGGTTTCTTCCAAACACCAGAAGTTGCAATAGAGGGCTCGAGGCGCGTTTTCACGCCGTGATTACGAGCGCGCGTTTTAATGGTCTCAAACCGATAGTGATGACTATGGGTGGGGGAACGATTCACGTTCTGTACGTCGACAGCGGGCCACCGTCTGCTGGCGACATATCGAGACGACTCGAATCCGCACGCGAGAGCCTTCGGGTGACGACCGTCGATTCGGGGTCTGTCGACGCGCTGTCGACGGAACTCGCCGACTGCGTGGTGTGTGACTGTGCGCTTTCGGACCCGAGCGCGGCCGAACTCCTGGAAGCCGTTCGCGAGGAAGACACCGAAGTCCCGCTCGTGCTGTTTACCGATGACGTGGGCGGGCGGACGGCCGACGAATCGATTCCGTCGTTCGTCGACGCCTACGTGCCCAAACAGGGCGAGGGTCGCGACCACGAGCGCCTGTTGGGACGCATCGAGGACCTCGTCTCCCGGCACCGCTCGGAGACGAACTATCGGGAGGTGTTCGAGAAGGCGGCCGTCGCGATGTCGGTTCGCGACCCCGAAACCGGACGATTCCTCGACGTCAACGAGCGGTACTGTGAACTCACGGGCTACTCGCGGGGGGAACTCATCGGCCGAACGAGCGAGGAGGTCGGCGGGGAACACGCGGGGTACACCGCCGACCGCGCCCACGAACTGCTCCGGCAGACCATCGAGGAGGGGTCACAGACCGTCGAGTGGGTCAACGAACGGCGCGACGGCACGTCCGTTCGCGTCCAGGCGACGCTGAAGCCCGCCGAAATCGACGGGCAGACGAGAGTGCTCGTCAGCCTCCACGACGTCACCGACCAGCGCGAGCGGGAGGCCGACCTCGAGCGGAAGAACGACCTCTTCGAACGGACACAGCGCATCGGGCACATCGGTGGCTGGGAACTCGACGTCGAGACCGACGAGCTACGCTGGACCGACGAGGTCAGGCGGATACTCGGCGTTCCACCGGACTTCGACCCAGACCCCGATGGCGTTGTCGAGTGGTTCCATCCGGACGACCAGCCAACGGTCCGTGAGGCGTTCAGCCGTTCGGTTATCGAGGGTGAACCGTACGATATCGAGGCACGAGTTACGACCGACGACGGTGACACGCGGTGGGTTCGCATCCGTGCGGACCCGCAGACGACCGGCGACGGCCAACGACGAATCAGAGGGACGGTACGAGACATCACCGACCGGAAACGGCGCGAGGAGCTGCTGCACGAACTCCACCACCGGACCCGCGAACTGATACGTGCGGAGACGCCGACAGAAATCGCACACATCGCCGTCGAAACGGCCGAGGAGACGCTCGGGTTGCCGCTCAGCGGTATCCACCTCGACGACGGCGACGGGACACTTCGGGCGGCCGCCGTGACGGATGCGGTACGCGAACACGTCGGCGAGAATCCCGACTACGACCGTTCGAGTACCGACCACGGCGACGAACTCGCGTGGGAGGTTTTCGAGTCCGGGGAATCCCGACTCATCGAGGACATCGATACCAACGGCGACCTCGATATCGACTCTGCGATTCGAAGCGGGTTGGTGTACCCCCTCGGCGACCACGGGGTGTTCATCACCTCCTCGCCCGACCCCGAGCAGTTCGGCGAGGAAGAGCAGGCGTTCGCGGAGATGCTAGCAGCGACGACGACGGCGGCGCTCGACCGTGCCAAACGCGAACAACGATACGATGCCATCTTCAATCAGACCTTCCAGTTCACGGGATTGACGCAACCCGACGGAACGCTCACCGAGGCCAACGACACGGCGCTGACCTTCGTCGATGCGACTCGCGAGGAGGTCACCGGGAAGCCGTTGTGGGAGACGCCGTGGTTCCAGTACGACGACGACACCAGGCAGTTGGCGCGGGACGCGGTCGAGCGAGCACGCGCCGGGGGGTTTTTCCGTGGGGAACTACCCATTGTCGGCGGCGACGGCGAGGAAATCATCACCGACTTCTCCCTCCGACCGGTCACCGACGAAACCGGTCAGGTCATCATGCTCGTTCCCGAGGGGCGGGACATCACCGAACTCAAAGAGCGGGAGGCCGAACTGGAGCGGAAAAACGAGCAGCTAGAGGAGTTCGCAAGCGTCGTCTCCCACGACCTGCGAAACCCGCTTGCGGTCGCGAGTGGCCACCTCGAGTTGGCCCTCGAGGAGTACGACGACGACAACCTCGAGTACGTCAAGGAGGCCCACGACCGGATGGAGTCGCTCATCGACGACTTACTGGCGCTGGCCCGACAGGGGACTTCGGTCGACGAGCGCAGGGTCGTCGACCTCGAAGCGACCGTCCGCCGCTCGTGGCGAACCGTCGAAACGGGGGATGCAACTCTCCGAGTGGCGTCGAACGGCTCCTTCGAGGCCGACCCGAGCCGACTCGGGCAACTGTTCGAGAACCTGTTTCGGAACGCGGTGGAATACGCCGGCAACGCCCCGACGGTGACCGTCGGCGTACTCGACGATGGCGATGGATTCTACGTCGAAGACGACGGTCCCGGAATTCCGCCGGAGCGACGCGACCGGGTGTTCGAGGCCGGTCATACGACGAGCGAGACGGGGACGGGATTCGGCCTCCGAATCGTCGAGCGCATCGCGACCGCCCACGGATGGACCATCGTGGTGACCGAAGGCGCCGACGGCGGCGCTCGGTTCGAGGTGACGGGGGTCGAGATGCGTGTGGACGGAAAGACCGTTTAGCACCCCGGTCGAGGTGAACGTATGGACGAACGCGTACGCGAACACGCCGAGGTACTCGTCGAGTGGAGCGCACGAATCGAGGCGGGCGACGACGTACTCGTCGACGTCGCCGAGGACGCCCACGAGTTGGGCGTCGCCGTCGCCGCGAAACTCGGCGAGGTCGGTGCCAACGTCGTGACGACCTACGGCTCCGACGAACTCGCTCGGGCGTATCTGAAGGCCCACGACGGCGATTTCGAGGCCGGCGACCACGAACTCGCGCTCGTGGAGAATGCCGACGCCTACCTCCGGTTGGGCGGCGGCCGCAACACGACGGCGACCGCCGACGTCGACAGCGAGGCGCGACAGGCTTACACCCGCGCCCGAAGCGCCGTTCGGGAGGCGCGGATGGACACCGACTGGGTGTCGACGGTCCACCCCACCCGGAGTCTCGCCCAGCAGGCCGGCATGGCCTACGAGGAGTACCAGGAATTCGTCTACGACGCCGTACTGCGCGACTGGGAGTCGCTGGCCGAGCGGATGGCGAAGGTCAAGGAGGTCCTCGACGACGGCAGCGAGGTCCGACTGGTCATCGAACGCGAGGACAGACCGTCGACCGACGTTATGATGTCAATCGAGGGCCGGACCGCGGTGAACTCCGCGGCGTCGGTGGCCTACGACTCCCATAACCTCCCCTCGGGAGAGGTGTTCACCGCCCCCTACGACACCGAAGGTGAGGTGTTCTTCGACGTGCCGATGACCATCAACGCCCGTCGGGTTCGGAACGTCCACATCGTCTTCGAGGACGGTGAGGTGGTCGACTTTTCGGCCGAACAGGGCGCGGACGCCCTCCAGTCGGTGTTGGACACCGACCCCGGCGCTCGACGCCTCGGCGAACTCGGCATCGGGATGAACCGCGGCATCGACCGCTTCACCGACAACATCCTCTTCGACGAGAAGATGGGCGACACCGTCCACATGGCGGTCGGCCGCGCCTACGACTCGAACCTCCCCGACGGCGAGACTGGCAACGAGTCGGCCGTCCACGTCGACATGATTACCGACGTTTCTTCGGCCTCGCGGCTGGAGGTCGACGGCGAGGTAATCCAAGAGAACGGCCAGTTCTGGTTCGAGGCGTAGTGGGTCGTCAGTCCCCGTCGTCCCTCGGGTCGGAGGGTATCACCCGTGCGACGGCGTCGTCGAACGTTTCGGCGTACGTCGCCGTCAGTTGACTCATCGACAGCACCGTCGTGAGAAAGCGGTCTTCGGCGCGGTCGGACAGTTCCTGCATCGAGTCGAAGCGTCCGTCGACGACCCCGTGGACACACCCCGAATCCACGCCCGTCGTGCGTTCGAGGGCGTGTAACTGCATGTGCGTCATCGCGCGGGCGGCACTCGTCGTCTCCCGCTGGAGGGTCGACCCGGTCGAAATCAGCTCGAAGGCGGTCCGACTGAGCTTCCGTTGGGCTTCGGTGGCGTCGGGCAGCGGGGAGAGTCGCCCGCCGGGTAGTACGTGTTCCATGGTAACACTCCGCGGCTGTCAATCGACTTTCACTCCGTGCGTATAAACGTTCGTCGGAGTTCGAAATTCAATACCGGTCGGCGTCGAAGCTACTCCCACCACGCGCTCCGCCGCTCCTCGTAACTCGCGCTCTCTCTGAGCGGTTCGGGGTACTCGCTGTCGTCGGCGTGTCCGAACCCGGTTCCCAGCCATCGGCCGACGTGCCAGCCGATTACGTCGACATCGAGGTCGACCAACACGATGGTCAGCGAGTCGTAGTACTCCAGGGCGCCGTCGCCGTCCTCGTCGCCACCCGAGAGGGTGCCGCAGGACCCCGGGCCGGTTCGACACGACGTCGTCCCGTCGAACTCGATGACGATGTCGGCCGATTCGCGCGAATCGGCGGCGTAGAACGTCACGTTCTCGGGGACGGTGCCGTCGGCGCCGTCGGCGTAGTAGCCGAGTGCGGCCCGGACCTGCCGTCTGGCTTCTTCGCGGTCGGCCTCCGGCAGCGCTTCGTAGTCGGCGTACACGAGGAGTTCGTTCGTCCGCCAGGGCAGCGCACGGTCGGTCGCGTTCGGCTTCGGGACGGTGTTCAACGACGAGTACGCCTGCATGACTGCTTGGGGGGCGTCGCCGTGGCGCAACCCGAGGGTGTGTCCGAACTCGTGTTTCAGCACCTGGACGGTCGAATCGTCCGAGAGGCCGGTTCGGACTCGCACGTCGACCGGCCGGTCGACCTGTCGGGCGTCGGTCAGAACGGGGGCACAGCCGGCGGTGTGTTCGTCGCTGTGGGCGCCACAGTCGGAGACGCGCTCGACGAACCGGACGTGGATGTCGGCGTTCTCGGCGGAGTCGACCAGTCGCAGCCCCACGTCATAGCCAGCGTATCGCTGGCTGTTTTCGGTCCAGTAGGCCGCAGCCCGGTGGACCAGCCGTCGGTAGTCGCGGTCGTCGCCGGCCGGTGGTTCGTAGCTGACCGTGACGACTTCCGAGCGCCAGTGGTTGTCGGGGTCGCCGTCCCAGTTGTCGGTGTGTTCGAGAACGTCGGGGTTTATCGGTCCGACACACCCCGAGAGGGCGAGCAACAGCGCGACAGCGACGACACACCACCGGCGGTTCATCGATTCGACGGACGCGTGTGAGATAAAAGACAGTTTCGACCGATTCGCCGGGGCGAAGCGACGCCCGTCGGCGAGGCTACGTACGTAGTGGCTGAGGGTAGTAAGCCCCCTTCTGTTTTCACCCGGCATTCGGCTGAGCACCCGTCGCGTCTCCGGGCTACCAAGTGCGACGGGCTTGCACCGGTGAGGATTCGCCGTTCCATCCGTTCTTCCGCGTCTCCTCGCGGTCTAACGACCACGCGCGCTCGGCGGGTTAACTCCCTTCCCTTGCGGGTCGGTTCGCGCGCTTGCGGCAGGGCCGCAAGCGCCGAGGGCCGCCGTCGGCGGCCCTCGCGCCTCATCGCTCGGCGGAAGCGGTCTCGTTTCTGTTCCAGTGCCAGCGGTCTCCCGCTCCGGGCTTGCGCCCGGTCACCTGCCCGGAGGGTGGGGGGACTTTCCGTCATGGGCGCGTCGCCGACGCGAAACGCCGGGAGCGAACCCACGGGGACCGGGCTTCCTCTGCCGTTCGTCGGTAGGCGAGTCGCCCGTTTAAGGGATTCGGTGGTCCGAGCGCCGACTCACTCGGTGGCCCGGAAGCCGACGCGTCGGGCGTCGGCCGCCGCGCGGTCGATGGCCGCATCGAGGTCGAACTCGGCGACGACCTCTCCGTCACGGACGAGCGGTTCGAACAGCGACTCGCCGTCGGTCGGTCCCGGTTCGTCGGCCAAGGCGACGTGGTGGCCGCCGTCGGGCGTCCGATACACCGACTTCTTCCCCGAGAGTTTCCCCTTTTTGGCGGCCGGTTCGCCCTCGATTTCGACGATGTCGAGGGCGAAATCCACCGGGTCGGCGTTGGAGATGTAACTGCCGACGCCGAAACCGTCGGCCACGTCCCGCAGTTGTCGAATCGTCTCCGGCGTGATGCCGCCGCTGACGAAGATATCGACGTCCTCGTGGCCCTCGGCGTCGAGTTCCCAGCGTGTCTCGCGGATGATGTGCCTGAAGTCGCCGCGCCGAGAGCCGGTCGTATCGAGGCGGACGCTGTCGAAGCCCAACTCCGCGGCCCGAATCGCCTCGTCGGCCTCGTCGTCGTAGGTGTCACACAGCGCGATGCGGGGGATGTCCTCGTCGACCGCCTCGTCGAAGGCCCGCCAGGCGTCCTCCTGATTCCCCGGTCCGAAGCAAATCATCAGGGCGTGCGGCATCGTCCCCGACGCGGTCCGGCCGAGCTGGTCGCCGGCGGCGACGTGAGAGAAGCCATCGAGACCGGCCAACAGCGCGTTCCGCTCGACGACCGTGGCGATGGAGGGGTGGACGTGGCGGGCGCCGAAACTCAGAACCGAACTGTCGGGGGCGGCCCGCCTCGCCTCCAGCGCCGCCGTCGCGATGCCGGAGGCGTGAGAGAGAAAGCCCAGAAGCGACGTTTCGAGCCGACAGAACTCCAGGTACGGTCCCTCGATGCGCATCACGGGGCCGCCGTCGAACAGCGTCCCCTCCGGCAGGGCGTCTACGTCCACGTCGTAGCCCGCCAGTAGGTTCGCGGCGTCTTTCACGCCCGCGAACACCTCGAAGGCGCCGGTGGCGAACTGGTCTGCGGTCACTTCCGCGACGACCTCGGGGTTCCGACCGGCGTGTTCCAGCGCCTCCTCGGTCCGCAGGAAGTAGGCGTCCGTCGCCCGGCCCTCGACGATGGCGGACTCCGGAACGATGTCGAACATATCGGTGACTCGTGGGGCACGTCGAAAAAGGTAGTCGTTGTCCGCCGGACTGTCGCTGTCTCGCCGTCGAATCAGCCGTCGGCCGGCGCGTACACGTCACCGAGGTCGTCGACGGTCGGTGCGTGGACGACCGTCACCGACCGGCCGTCCCGTTCGACCCACACCGCGCCGTCGAAGGGGCTGTCGGCGGCGGTGAACCGCCAGACGGTCGATTCCTCGCGGGTCTCGACGGTTTCGGCGCCCCAGTACTCCAGCAGGTCGGCGTGGCCGCCGTGGAACTCGGTGGCGTTTGCTCGGTCCTCGAACGTGACGTTCCAGACGTAGGCGGTTTCGTCGCCGGCGGCGTAGGCGTGGAGTCGGTCGGCGTACCACCCCTCGGCGTAGGAGACGTCGTAGGTGAACGGCCGGGTCGAATCGAGTCGCCCCGTCGTCGCGTTGCGGTTGTAGAAGGCGCCGCTGTCGATGAGCGCGTTCTCGCGGTCGTAGTCGTCGGCGAGCGTGTAGGCGAACATCGAGACGATGCCGGCCTGTCCGACCGTCGCGTGGTCGGGACCGTTCGTCGGGGTGACGCGATTCCACTCCGTGTCGTTGCGGTCGGCGACGGTCGCCGTCCCGTAGTCGTCGGTGCCGTAGGTGCGGGGATACACCACCTCCGCGCTGGTGTCGGGCACGTCGTCGTACATCGGGTCGATGGAGTCCCATCCGCCCCGCTCGCGGTGGTAGTTGACGAACGACGGCCCCTCCGAGTACGGGAAGAAGCCCGCGTAGTAGACGCCGAAGTGGAAGTTCTCACCGGGAGCGCCGGCCGAGGTGCCGGTATCGACGCTGACACACTCCCACTCGCCGCTCTCGCAGTTACGTTGGTAGGCGTTCTCGACGACCGTCGCGTCGCCCTCGACGAGGCCGTTGCGAGCGTTGACGGTGTCCATCGTTCCGGTGGGTAGCGACGAGAGGTTGAACCGCTGGTCCTGCAGAGCGTGGACGAGTTCGTGGGCCAGCGTGAGTTCGCCCTCCAGCGTCGCGGGGTCGGACTCGCTGACGATGACGAGTCGTTCGGCTCCCGGTTGGTAGAAGCCGAGGACGTTGTCGCCGCGATTGCCTCGCCGTACGTCGACGACATCGCGGTCCGACCCGACCAGCAACAGCGCCTCGTACTGGGTGTTCTGGAGGACGCGGGCGTCGTCGCCGGGCGTCGGTGTGGTGACGTTGCCGAACTCCTCGCGGTACTCCCGTCTGGAGATGATGTCGACGTCGACGCGCTCCTCGAAGCGCTGATTCCGGAGGAGTTGGACGCGTGCCATCGCCCGCGAGACGACCGCCTCCTGTTGGCCCTCCGTGAGTCCGTCGGCAGCGTCGAACTCGAAGGTGTCGTTGTACCAGTAGCCGTCGTAGTAGCCCAACCGCTCGTCGTCGGGCGGTGGGGCGGGTTCGGGCGCGGGCGACTGATAGCCGGCCGAACAGCCCGCTAAAACGAGCATCAGCGCCAGAGCAATCGCCGCCGTCGGTCGCCGCTTCATTACCGACACCGACGGCCTCCACGAGCAAAAGTTCACGGCAGTCGGACAGCCTGGTGGTGTCGCCCGCGGGATAACGGTTTTGCGCTCCCCGTCCGAACCGTCGCCCATGAGCCTCGAATTGGACCCGGACAGCACCGCCGTCGTCGTCGTCGACATGCAGAACGGCTTCTGTCACCCGGACGGGTCGCTGTACGCGCCCGGGAGCGAGGCGGCCATCGAACCGTGTGCCGACCTCGTAGAGGACGCCCGAGAGGCGGGCGCGTCGGTCGTCTTCACCCGCGACGTACACCCGCCCGAGCAGTTCGAGGGCAACCACTACTACGACGAGTTCGACCGCTGGGGCGAACACGTCCTCGAAGGCTCCTGGGAGGCCGAGTTAGTCGAAGAACTCGACCCACGCGACGACGAGCTGGTCGTCGTGAAACACACCTACGACGCATTCCACCGGACCGAACTGGAGGGGTGGCTGGAGAGCCACGCCGTCGACGACCTCATCATTTGTGGGACGCTGGCGAACGTCTGTGTGCTGCACACCGCCGGCAGCGCCGGCCTTCGGGATTACCGGCCGATTCTCCTCGAAGACGCCGTCGGCTACATCGAGGAGGACCACCGCGAGTACGCCCTCGAACACGCCGACTGGCTGTTCGGCGAGGTCCGAGAACGGACGGACATCGAGTTCGTCTAGCTCCGGAACAGCCGGTAGGCGCCCTGTCCGACCGCGATGAGTTCCTCCGAGCCGTCGGGCGTCTCGCTTACGACTTCGATGTAGGAGACGCCGACGGACCCGCCGGCGCGGATGACCTCCGCCGTCGCCGTCAAATCGCCCGCCGCCGGCCGGAGGTAGTTGACGTTGAGGTTTATCGTGGCGATGTCGTCGTCCAGCGGGTCGGTGAGATACGGCCGCAGCGCGATGCCGCCGACCACGTCGATGAGCGTCGAGGCGACGCCGCCCTGTACCGTCGGCGGGTCGGTCGGATTGGTGAGTTTGTCGTCGAAGGGGATGGTGCCGACCATTCGGCCCGTCTCGAACTCCTCGACGGTGAACCCGAGCCACGAGAGGAACTCGTGTTCGTTCTCGAGGTACTGCTGGAGCATCGCGACGGCCTCCTCGGGCACGTCGTGTGGTTCCACGTCTGTCATGTCACTCCCTGCCGAGCGCTGGGGCTTGTATGCTGGGGTCGCCGCCCGTTTCCCGCCCCCTGCGTTCAAGTCGGCGGCGGTCCTACGTCGGGGCCACGATGGAGGAGTTCGACGCCGAGGCACTGGCGGCCGGCCTAGAGACGTTCGGCGGCGACGAGGCCGAGCGCCGTGCAGTCGCACGACACGCTCGCGACCTCGCCGACAGCGGCCGCTACGTCGAGGATGCCGACGTCGAACTCACGCCCGAACACGTCGTCGTCCAGTTGGCCGACGCCCCCGAAGGCGGCCCCGCCGAACGGTGGAACTGGTGGCTCGGCGCCCTGGAGTTCGCCTACGGGGGGTACGCGGAGTTCCAACTGCGCCGCTGGGAAAACAAGTAACCCTGCTCAGTACCCCAACTGCTCGCGGACGAGGACGACCGTGGTTCGGCCCTCTTCGAGTTCCTGCCGGAAGATGAGCTGTTTCGCGACGGCCGACTCGACGCCGTAGGCCTCCTTCGCGCGTTCGTTCTCCAGCGGGTAGGCGACGGATTCGAGTCGGTCCAGTGCGTCCTCCAGCGTCGGGACGATTTTGTTCACGCCGCTGACGATGACGACGTTGCTCGCGGCGAAGGGGTAGGCACCGATGCGGCTCCCCGAGCGGTCAGCGGCGACCAACTCGCCGGTCTGTGCGATGGCGTTGATGCCGCCGAGGAAGTAGTCGGCGGTCTGTGCCTCCCGGCGGGCGGCCTGTCGCTCGGCGTCGTCGTCGATGCTCCAAATCTGGTCCGGCAGGCTCTCCCAGTCGTGGTCGCCGTCGGAGAGGTACTCGACGAAGCCGATCTCTTCGAGCGTCGTCGAGTGGCCGTTCATCACCGAGGCGCTGCTCGGAACCTGTGACTGTACCGTTTCGAGTGCCTCCTCGGCGGTGTCGACGACCACGACGTCGAACCCGTTGGCTTCGAGGTTCTCGACGGCTTCCTCGATGGCGCCGTCGTCGGCTTCGCTATCGAGTTCGGCGTCGATTTCGGTGTCGTCGATGTAATCGGATTTTTGCTGAGACATAGTGGGTTAGTTCTCGCTTCTTCGTAGCGGTCGACGGATGTTAAGCGCTCGCGGACGCCGGTGTTAGGTGGTTACAGTGACGATACGCGACGGTGTGTCACGGAGCCCGATATCACCCGGTGGGCGGTATCCCGACGCTTTTCCGTGCGGGCACGTATTATCGAGTATATGGGCTTCGGTAGTTACGACGAATCCGAGCAGAAAGACCAGAACGTCGAGACCGACGATTCGGAAGCCGTCAACGTCCACGAGAAGGACCACGACGGTGACGTGAACTTCGAGTTCGACGACGAGGAGTCGCTCATCGACCGTCTCGGTGAGATGAAAGACGACGACGAGGAGTGACCTCGACCGTGAGCGCGTAGCGCCCGCTGTCTCGGAGATAGCGTCCACCGACGGTTTCGTGTTCTTTCGTCCGATAGCTGTCGCTCCGTCCCTCGCCTCTGACGGTTCCGATAGGCGAACCGACGAAGGCAAACCACGCGCCCGCCAACGACGGCGTAGTGAACGTCCAGTTCCTTGGCGGCGCGGGCGAAGTCGGCCGCAGCGCCGTCCTCGTCAACGACGCGCTGTTGCTCGACTTCGGCATCAAGACCGACTCGCCGCCGCAGTACCCAATCGGCGACATCGACCCCGAGGCGGTCGTCGTCAGTCACGGCCACCTCGACCACGCCGGCGCGGTGCCGTCGCTGTTGTCCGGTGACGCCCGGCCGCCGATTCACTGGACACCGCCGACGTACGAACTCGCGTTGACGCTGGCCCGTGACACGCTGAAACTCCACGGCGGGACGCCACAGTGTCCCTTCACCGAGGAGGACGTTCGCCGCGTCACCGAGATTTCGGAGACTCACGGCTACCGCGAGGCCTTCGAGGCGGCCGGCCACCGCGTCGAGTTCTTCAATGCCGGCCACATCCCCGGCAGCGCTCACGTCCTCGTGGACGACGGGGAGACGCGTCTGCTGTATACGGGCGATTTCCACACCGACGACCAGCGACTCGTCTCGGCGACGACCGAACGGCCCGATGCCGACGTCGTCATCACGGAATCGACCTACGCCGACGTCGAACACGAGTCCCGGGAAGCCGTCGAATCGCGGTTCGTCGACAGCGTGCGGACGACGCTGTGGGAGGGCGGCACCGTCGTCGTCCCCGCCTTCGCCATCGGCCGGACCCAAGAACTCATGCTCGTCTGTGACGCCCACGACATCGACTGCTACGTCGACGGGATGGGCAAGGAGGTGACGCGACTCGTTCGACAGTATCCCGAGTTCATCCGTGACGGCGAAGCGATGCGGAAGGCCAACTCCAACGCTCGATTCGTGACTGGACGAGATGGCCAACGAAAGCGCATCGCCGACCAGTCGACGGTCATCATCACGACCGCGGGGATGCTCTCGGGCGGGCCGGCGATGACGTACATTCCCGAGATTCACGCGAATCCGGTCAACAAGCTCTGTTTCTCGGGGTATCAGGTCGAGGGGACGCCCGGCCGCGAGATACTCGAAACCGGAAGCGCCGAACTCGGCGGTCGGCACCTGCAGGTGAGCGCACAGGTCGAATCCTACGACTTCTCCGCCCACGCCGACCGCGACGGCCTGCGGTCGTTCCTCGAAGCGTACCGCGGGACGCCGCTTCTTGTCAATCACGGCGACTCCTGTGTGTGGTTCGCCGGAGAACTGGAATCGGAGGGTCACGACGCGCGAGCGCCCGAGTTGGGCGAGACGGTCGAGGTGTGAGACGGCGTCGTCCGCCGTGTGACGCCGTCCCGAAGTGTAACTTAAGCCGCTCGAACCACTACATCCACTAATGAGTACCCGTCCCCTCTCTCCCGGTTCGACGCTGCTCGTCGACCTCGACGGCGTCGTCGCCGACCAGCTCCCGCGGCTCGTGACCCACCTCAACGAGGAGTTCTCCCTCGGCGTTTCCCCGTCGGACATCGACGAGTGGTCCTACGAGCACCCGGCCATCGACGGCCACATCGGGGACGTCATCACTGAGTTGATGACCGAGCGGCCGGAGTGGTACTTCGGCGGGATGGACCCAACGCCGGGCGTCGCCGACGCTCTCGGGGCACTTCGCGAGGAGTACCACATCGAAATCGCCACCCATCGCGTCCCCGAGACGCACGACGTCTCGAAGGCGTGGCTGGACGAACACGGCGTCCCCTACGACGAGTTCCACGAGGAAGTCCCCCGGGACAAGGGTGAGGTGCCGGGCGATGCGCTCATCGACGACTATCACACGAACGTCGCAAACGCCCTCGACGCCGGCAAAGCGGGCTTTCTGATGCGACAGCCGTACAGCGACCCCGCGGCCTGCGACGGCGCCCACGTCGTCGAGTCGTGGGACGACGTTCGCAATCTCCTCGGCGTGTAGGCTTTTGTCGGTGGCGCCCGACGTTTGGGTATGGACACCTTCGACATCGGTGGCGAACTCACGGTCGGTCGCCTCGGCTTCGGTGCAATGCGAATCACCGGCGAGGATATCATCGGCGAACCCGACGACGTAGCAGGGGCTCGCGACGTACTCCGGCGGGCCAGCGACCTCGTCGACCTCGTCGACACTGCCGACTCCTACGGCCCGGGCGTCTCCGAGCGGCTCATCGGCGAGACGCTCGCGCCCTACGACGACGTGGTCGTGGCGACGAAGGGCGGACTGCTCCGGAACACCGACGGCGAGTGGCTCCCGCGTGGCGACCCGGACTACCTCCGCAACGCCGTGCTGTGCAGTCTCGACCGCCTCCGCGTCGACGAAATCGACCTCTATCAGTTCCACCGCCCGGACCCCGAGGCCGACTTCGAGGAGAGCGTCGCGACGCTCGCCGAGATGAAAGACGAGGGGCTGATTCGACACGTCGGCCTCTCGAACGTCAGCGTCGAGCAACTGGACCTCGCACGCGACATCGTCGACATCGCGACCGTTCAGAACCGCTACAACGTCGGCTATCGCGAGGAAAGCGACGTGCTCGACGCCTGCACGGAGTACGGCATCGGCTTCATCCCCTGGTACCCGCTTGCGGCCAACGACCTGGATTCCGTCGACGGAATCGAGGAGGTAGCCGACGCCCACGACGCGACGCCACAGCAAATCGCGTTGGCGTGGCTGCTCGAACGGTCGCCAGTCATGCTACCGATTCCGGGCACCTCCAGCGTCACCCACCTCGAGGAGAACGTCGCCGCCGCCGATATCGAGTTGACGCCTGAAGAGTTCGAGAAACTGGCTTGACGGCGGATTACTCGTAGGGGTAGTTCGGGTCCCGGTCGTCGCCATCAGGCTCCCGTGTCGACTCGACGACATCGGGGAGACACGCGCCGAACTCCGCGACGTTCTCGCGGGCCGTCGACAGCGAGACGTAGTTGTAGTCGCTCTGGGCGTCGGGATAGTAGAACCCGAAGAGGTCGTCGAGCCAACCGCAGATTTCACACACCTCGTAGGACCCCGGCTGATTCGGGGTCAGCGTCCGATAGCCACAGCACGGACAGAACCCCAACTCCCGGGAGACGGGGTTCTCGTCACCTCTTGGGGGCCCGTCAGTGCCCTCCTCCGCCATACGGGCCATACGCTCTCCGGGCGTATCAGTCCTCGTTCGCCTCGACCTTCTCGGCGTGTTTCTCGAGGTCCGCCGCCAGCGTCCGGGCCTCTTCGGCTGAGAGCCGAACCGTCTCGGCGTGGGGAGCGAGGTGTTCTAACTGCGTGTTGTCCAACTCCACCTGCAGCGAGACGTGGTCGGGGTTCTCCCGCGGACTCGTCACGTTCACCACGGCGTAGGCCTCTTCCTCGAAGCCGTGCCCCTCGACTTCGCCGTCGAGGAGGTCCAGCGTCGTGTAGGCGTTGACCTTCATGATACGGTCGGCCATGCCCGGACGGTGGTCACGAAGTGGGGTAAGCGTGACGCCCGACCCGGGTCACCCCGGGAGGGCGACCTGCTGTTGGATGTCGTAGGGGTGTTCACCGGCAGTCCACCGGTAGATGTACTCGAGGGCCGTCCGGTCGGTGCGAACGCCGTCGTGGTCCGTCTCGATGGCGACGTTGGTCGCGCCCTCGAGTTCGGGGCTCCGCCGGCAGTTCCAGAACAGAGGGTCCTCGGTGCCTCGGAGCGTGTAGTAGTCGACGTCGCCGGGCGTCTCGTTTTCGTTGAGTCGAGCCAGCGGGTGTCCCTCGACCGAGTCGTGGTCGTCGCGGAGGAACTCGCTGACCCGGTAGGGGCCGCGGGCGAACCCGGTGTCAGCACACCACGTGCTGAGGACGGTCCCGTGGTTGGCGCCGGCGAGGCCAACGAAGCTATCGACCCACGACAGCCGGTTTCGGGCGGCGAGCCAGCAGCGTACGCCGGTGACGCCGAGGCTGTGTGCGACGACGTCGACGCTCTCGGCACCGGTGTACTCTCGGACGGACCCGACGAAGGCGTCGAGTTTCTCAATCATCGCCGCGTGAGTCGGGGTTCCCTCCCGGAACGTCACCGCCCAGAGGTCGTCGCCGCCGTAGCCCCGCCGGAGGAAGAACTCGGCGTGGCGCTCCCAGTCGCAGGCGTCCCGTTGGTTGCCGTGGACGAACACCACGGGCGTCCGCTCGCTGCCAGGTTCGGTCCCGTGGTACTCGTGGCCCCCCCAGCCGCCGTAGGCGCCGTCCGTCGACCACGGGAGGCGCCCGTCGTCGGCACGGTCGTGGTCACACCCCGTCGCACACCCGCCTCGACGGCGCGCGCGCTTGAGTTCGCGGACGCTACGCAGTAGCTCCCGCGAAAACGGCCACCCTTGAGTCGTAGTAGCGAGGGACACACTACCAGTTCCCAGGGTGGCACTAGAATATATCCAACTAACGGGACGAATCCTGTATCAGGGGAAAATTACTTAACAATGTAATACCTTGCCGCTTTCTCGTGGTTTCTTTCGCCAGCGGTGTGCGTCAGGTACGCACACACGCGTGCGGTTCACAGTCTGTAAGACCGAACCACAGACGAGATGAGCGACTCGATAGATGCGGAGCCAAATCGGCCGCAGTTCAGGGGTTGTGCGTTTTGTTATGCCGGTGAGTGGGCCTACTACGGCGCGAAACGGGTTGTCAGGCGGGTGCAGGATTCGGAATAGCGGCGGTTCGGCTCCGGTAGGCGGGCGTCGATGGCGACCTCCCTACTCGCGGGTCGCTTCGCTCCCCGCTCACTCCCCGAGACTCCTCACTTCGTTCGGAGTCTCGCTACTCCACCACCAACACCGTCGCATCCCCTGCTTCGAGGACGACAACCTCCTCGCCGCTCTCCGAGCGCTGTTCCTCGACGATGTCGAACATCTCGGCGTCGACGGTGACTGTCTCGCCGTCGAGGTCGAACTCGACGTGCCCCTCCGTCTCCAGTTCGGCCTGCAGTTCCGCGGGGTCGGCCGCTTCCAGTTTTCCGATGACGGCGCCAGCCTGGTCGCGGAAGGCCGGCCCCAGTTCGCTGTGTTCGATATCCACATCGACGGGGACGAGTTCGATGTTCGGCCGGCCCTGTTCGACGTAGACGGGGCCGTTGACGGTGTCCGCGAGGTCGTAGGTATCCAACGGGAGGTCCTCGTCGAGGTACACCTCGATGCGGTCGAGGTCGGCGTTCAGGGGTTTTCCCTCGTCGGATTTCCAGCCACGAACCGTGGCGGCGACCGCGGCGATGAGTTCGCCCCGGCGTTCGGTTTCGGTGTCGCCCTCGGGCAACTCGGGCCAGGCGGCGTTGTGGACGCTCCCATCGGTCGGGAGGTGGCTCCATGCCTCCTCGGTGATGAACGGCGCAAAGGGCGAGAGCATCCGCAGGGAGGCAGTCAACGCGGTGTACAGTGCGTGTTGGGCGGCCTTTCGCTCGCCCGGTCGGCCCTCGTACAGGCGGCCCTTCACGAGTTCGAGGTAGTCGTCGGCGAGGTCGTGCCAGACGAACTCCCGGACCTCTCGCAGGGCGCTGTCGAAGCGGTACTCCTCCATGTCCTCGGCGACGCTCTCGGCGACACGGGCGCACTTCGAGAGAATCCACTCGTCTGCGTCCCGGTAGGCGGGGTCGGTGATGTCCGCCGTCGACTCGTCGACGTGGCCGGAGGCGAACTTCGTGATGTTCCAGACCTTCGTCTGGAAGCGACTCGCGGAGGTGACCTCTTTCCACTGGAACTGAATGTCGCTGCCGGGTTGGCCACCCAGCGCCATCGCCTGCCGGAAGGCGTCGGCGCCGTACTCCTCGACGACCTCCTCGGGCTGGACGAAGTTGTCGCGTGATTTGGACATCTTGTTGCCGTCCTCGCCGAACACCATCCCGTTGATGAGGGCGTCCTCCCACGGGATGGTGTCCTCTAGGGCGGCCGTCCGGAGGATGGTGTAGAAGGCCCACGTCCGGATGATGTCGTGGCCCTGCTCGCGCAGTTGAACGGGTTCGAAGTCGGCGTCGGGCCAGCCAGCGACGTACAGCGGCGAAATCGACGAATCCATCCACGTGTCCATCACGTCGGTTTCGCCGGTCCACGACTCGCCGCCGCACTCGATGCACGTCTCGACGGCGGGCTCGTCCGTCGTCGGGTCGACGGGCACCTCCTCGCTGTCGGCGATGTGGACGTGCCCACAGTCCTCACACTCCCAGGCGGGAATCGGGGTGGCGAAGACGCGCTGTCGGGAGATGACCCAGTCCCACTCCATCCCCTCGGTCCACTCCTCGAGTCGGCTGTACATGTGCTCGGGGAACCATTCGACGGCCTGAGCCTGCTCCAGAATCTCCTCTTGGTCGACGCGGACGAACCACTGCTCTTTCGAGAGGATTTCGATGGGCGTATCACAGCGCCAACACTGGCCGACGGACTGCTCGGTCGGCTCTTCGTCGTTGAGGTGGCCGGATTTCTGGAGGGCGGTCGCGATGGCGTCTTTCGCCTCGTCGATTGTCTGGCCCTCGAACTCGCCGGCGAGTTCGTTGAGTTTGCCGTCCTCGGTGAACACCGGACGCAAATCGAGGTCGTGTTCGACCCACCAGTCGACGTCCTGTTTGTCGCCGAAGGTACATATCATCACCGCGCCGGTCCCGAAGTCGCCGTCAACGTCGTCGTCGGCGATGAGTTCGACTTCCTGGCCGAACAGCGGCACCTCGAAGGTGTCGCCGATGCGGTCTTCGTAGCGTTCGTCGTCGGGGCTGACGGCCATTCCGACACACGCCGCGAGCAGTTCGGGGCGCGTGGTCGCGATTTCGATATCGTCGTTGCCGACGCCCTCGAAGGTGATGTAGTACAGCGTCCCCTCGTGGTCTTCGTTTTCGACCTCGGCGTCGGCGATTGCCGTCTCACACCGGGGACACCAGTTGACGGGGTGTTCGTCCTGGTACACGTAGCCGTCCGATGCCATCTCGACGAACGACCGCTGGGTCTCCCCCCAGTAGTCGGGGTCCATCGTCCGGTACTCGTGGTTCCAGTCCTGTGAGAACCCGAGCGTCCCCATCGTCTCCTTCATCGCGCCGATTTGGTCGTTGGTGTGTTCGATACACCACTCCCGGAACTGCTCGCGGGAGACTTCGGTGCGGTGGATGTCGCGGTTCTCCTCGACTTTGACTTCCGTCGGCAGGCCGTGGCAGTCCCACCCCTGCGGGAACAGCACGTCGTCGCCTTTCAGGCGGTGGTACCGCGCCGCGAAGTCCATGTAACACCAGCCGAGTGCGTTCCCGATGTGGAGGTTTCCGGTCGGGTACGGCGGCGGCGTGTCGATGATGTAATCTGGGCGTTCGGGGTCGTCGTCGTAGCTGTACACGTCGGAGTCGGCCCACTCCTCGTGCCACTTCTGTTCTGCGGCGTCGGGGTCGTAGCTGTCAGGAACCTCGCTCATGATTGGGGTGTCGCGTAAACCGGTCGGTAGGCAGTTCGCGTGCGCGCCGAGAGAAAGGCGCGGTTACAGTCCACGTACTACCGACTGACTCGCGCTCATACCCGTTGGCATGGCTGTTGCCGGTAAAAAGGTTCGCTTACCGTCGTCCCGGCGGCGTCGGGGTGTCACAGCCGGTTCGGATGTCCTCACAGGAGTGATGCTGCTGGTTTCGGCCGGGGAAGGCCCGCTTCGAGCGGTAGTGGAAACTGAGATGATTCCCCCACTCCTCGTCGGCCAGCAGCCGCGAATCGGCGTCGTGGTACCCCGACTCGTTCGGTTCTTTCAGCCACCGGTCGAACCACGCGACGGTGTAGTGGTCGGCGAGGGCGTTGCCGAACTCCCACGACGTGGCGGGGAACGTCGGCAGTAGCGACCACTCGTAGTGGGTTCCACCCCGGATGACGAGCTGGTAGGTGGGGACGCCGGCCTCTCGGAACCGCTCGAACCCCCTCGATTTCCCGTCGGGGTCCGGCGGCTGCTCGTGGGGCGTCGGCGTCAGGAAGTAGTCGCCGGATTGCCCCATCGCGGGGACTCGGGGTTCGACGCTCCCCTCGGGAACCGTCTCGAAGAATCGCGCGGCGTCGGTGGCCTCGCTCTCGGGGCCGTCGCCGGCCACGCTGTCGCTACCGCCGAGGTTGTCCCACGCGACGACCGCATCGACGGGGTTGGCGCCACCGGTCGGCCACGGCTCCAGTCCTTGTACGATGCTCGCGCCGATGGCGCCAGCGGAGTGGCCGGCGATGCCGAGCCGAGAGCGGTCAAGCCGGTTGAAGGCGGGGTTGTACTCGACGACCGGTGCGTCGTCGCCGCGGTCGTAGGCGGCGTTCGGCGCGTACGGCTCCTCGGGCGTCGAGTGGAAGAAGTCGATGGCGTCGATTTGGTTCGTCACGAACACCTCGCCGTTGGCGTTGCCGCCGGGTTCGCCCGAGGGCGTGAGACTGTCCGAACGACCCTGTCCACGGGGGTCGTAGGTCAACACGACGTAGCCCGCCGCGACGAGCGACTGGGCGGCCCACCAGTACAGCGGTTCTGGGGCCTGTACTGACCCGTTCGTGATGACGATACCGGGGCGGGCCTCGTCTGCTTCCGCTTCGACGGGCGTCCAGACGTGTCCCGACAGGCGGGCGCCCTCGCGGTCGTAGAAGGCGACGCGCTGCCGTTCGCCGACGGTGCCGTAGAAGTTCCGAGCGTCGATGTCGCGGTACAGCGTGGGGTCGCCGGTACACTGCTCGCCCCAGGTCGCACAGAGGTTCGCGTGGCTCCGCCAGCCGGGTTCGGCGGCGACACGCTCGGCGTAACTCGCGGCGTTTTCGGTGCTTCGCCGCTGCCAGCGCCGCATGAACTCCGGGTCGGAGGACTGCTCTGCGGGTGCCTCCTGTGTCTTCGCGTAGTTGCGAAACTCCCGACGCAACCACTCGGGGTCGGAATCCAGCGAATCCAGTTCCGGGAGCGCCGCCGCTTTCCCGCCCCCCAAGGCGGTCGTCGTGAGTCCCGCCGTGGCGGCCAACAGGGTCCGCCGTGTGAACTGCCCGCGCATCCTTTCGACTCGATGTATCCGTAACTATAGCCAAAGGGTTACTGGCGCCTCTATCCGGTCATTTATGTGTGAATCCGCCCCACGACCGGCGGGCGGTGAACGCACGCGGAATCACAACCCTCACTTGCGGCCCCGACGAGGGGTCGGATATGCAACTGGGCGTCATCGGACTGGGCCGGATGGGCCGTATCGTCGTCGACCGGGTACTCGAAGACGGACACGACGTGGTCGCTTTTGACCTCGACGACGAGGCCGTCTCGGCGGCTGCTGACGCCGGAGCCACTCCCGCCGACTCCATCGCTGACCTCGTTTCCCAACTTCCCGAGGCGAAGCGCATCTGGCTGATGGTGCCCGCAGGCGACGCCGTCGACGCGACGCTCGACGACCTCGACCCGCTACTCGACGCCGACGACGTGGTCGTCGACGGCGGCAACTCCCACTTCGAGCGCTCCGTCGAGCGCGCCGAAGCACTCGACGCGGCGTATCTCGACTGCGGCACCTCGGGCGGCCCCGCCGGCGCCGAGGTGGGCTTTTCGCTGATGGTCGGTGGCCCCGAATGGGCCTACGAGGCGATGGTGCCCGTCTTCGACGCCGTCGCGACCGGTCCCGACGGTCACGACCGCATGGGGCCCTCGGGGTCGGGCCACTACGTGAAGATGGTCCACAACGGCGTCGAGTACGCGCTGATGCAGGCCTACGGCGAGGGGTTCGAACTCCTCTCGGAGGGTCGCTACGACCTCGACATGGAGTCTATCGCCCGGACGTGGAACAACGGCGCCGTCATCCGGTCGTGGCTGCTGGAGCTCTGTGAGGAGGCGTTCCACGAGGAAGGCAACGATTTGGGCGATGTGGACGACCACATCGCTGGAGGGTCGACGGGAACCTGGACCGTCCAGGAGGCGCTCGAACAGGAAATCGCGGTGCCGCTCATCTACGAGGCCCTCGGCGAGCGCTTCGACTCTCGCGCCCCCGAGAAGGGGAAGTTCTCCCGACGCCTCGCCAACCGCCTGCGATACGGCTTCGGCCGACACGAAGTCAAACGGCGGGAGTGACCCGACAGAACACTCATACACGCCGCCGGCGTAGGCCCGCGAAATGACACGCGTCGTCGTCGTCCGCCACGGCGAGACCGACTGGAACAAGAACGGCCGGATGCAGGGGTGGGCGCCCGTCCCCCTGAACGAGACGGGCCGACAGCAGGCCAGGGCCGCCGGCGAGTTCCTCGCCGAGGAGTACGACATCGACCGCGTCTTCTCGTCGGATTCGGTTCGGACTCGCCAGACGGCCGACCGCCTGCTGGAGGGCGTCGGCGACGTGCCCGTCGAGTTCGAACCCCACTGGCGGGAGCGCGATTTGGGCGTGTATCAGGGCCTCACCTACGGCGACGTAGAGGAGCGCTTCCCGGAGTTCGGTCTCGGCGAGGCCGCCTACGAGGCGTCGCTGCGTATTCCCGAAGGCGGCGAATCGTTGCGAGACGTGGCCGACCGCGTGACCAACCGCTTTTGGTCCGTCGTCGACGCCTACGATGGCGAGACGCTCCTCGTCGTCACCCACGGCGGCCCGATTCACGTCCTCTTGGGATACGCCAAGGGGATGGACCTCGAGGAAGCGCTCGGCAGCCACCATCAGGCCAACTGTGCGGTCAACGAGATTCGCGTCGACGACGGGATGGCGGTTCACCGCGAGAACGTGACGGAGTGGGAGCGCTAGCGCTTATCCGGCGCCTTCTCGCCCAGCCACTCCTCGTAGAAGGTGTCGATGTCGGGTTCGAAGTTCTGTAAGACGGGATAGCCCGCCGGCACGGCGTCCACGTCGAGCTGGGCGAAACAGCCGGGACAGAACCACTCCCGCAGTTGGAACGTCCAGTCGGGGTGTGGCGTCTGATACTCCGGGTAGATTTCGCGGTGGTCGTCTTCGTCCTCGCGGACGCGGACGCGGGCGTGTTCTTTCCAGTTCTTCTCGACGCCGCAGAACTCGTGGCCACAGTCGCACTTGACGATGCGGCCCTGTTCGGAGCCGACGACGTAGAGGTGGTCGTTCAGCGGCAGCAGAATGGGGTCGTCCCACTCCACGTCCTCCTGTAACAGTCGTCGGGTCACCTCGAAGCGCTGGTCGTCTTTCGGGTCCGGCAACACGTCGTTGCGCAGTTCCTCCCAGCCGAGTTCGCCGTCGATGAGCTTTTCGACCTGTTGTCTGTCGGTTTCGGTTGCCATTGTCAGAATCCACTCCTGTCGATGTCCCAGAACTCGTCGAACTCCGCCTCGAACTCCTCGGAGATGTCGAAGGCGTCGACGTACATCTCGGCGACGGGGTCGGAGACGTCGCCGTCCTGAACGCGCTCGCGCTCTGCTTCGAAGAACTCCTCGAAGGGGACGCTCTCCTCGGCACGCCGCTCTCGAATCTTCTCGCGGGCGTCCTCGGTGGCCGCTCGGTCCATCTCGAAGACGCGGTTCTTCTCGTCGAACTCGCCGACGACGCCGTACACCTTCTCGACGGTCTCCGGCGAGTAGATTTCCTCTTCGACGTCGGCGACGACCTTCTCCAGTGGGCGCTCCAGTGGGTCACCCCACCCGGGCCCGCCGCCCATCTGGAAGTGCATCACGTCGTGGTTGTCGAACTCCTTGGGGAAGTAGTTCCCACGGTGGGTGCGCTCGATGTCGCCGTCGATTTGCTCCTCGAAGGTCCCGGGTGGGGTGTCACCGGTCGGATACGGCTCGCCTTCCCGTGCCCGGTCGGCGAGGTCGGTGTCGTGGGCGCGGACGGCGTACTTCGTCGACCCGGGATAGCCGCCGGCCATCCCCGCCGTCGAGAACGCCACGTCCGGGATGGAGGCCTTGTACAGCGTACAGTCCTCGGTACCCATCACGGTCATGACGCCCTCCCAGCCGGAGCCGCCGCGGTACTTGCCGTGGCCCGCCGAGTCGGTCTTCATCTGTCTGGAGAGATACTGGGTCCCCCACTGGACCATCTCCCACTCCTCTACGTCGCCCATGTCGGCCTCGGGGTTCCACATCGCATAGCCGTGGTCGAGGCCGTCCCGGACGGCCGACGCCCCCAACCCCTGACAGGAGAGGTCGAAGGGGCTGACCGGGAAGTAATCGCCCACTTCGTCGGGAATCATCTGGGCCATGCTCTCCATCAGCGTCCCGCCGCCCTGGACGGTGTCGGTCGTCTCGGAGTAGCCGGTGACGACCTCCTCGCGGAACCCACGGGAGAAGAACGCCTGCGAGACGTTCTGCCACACCGACTGGAACGCCGGCATGATGGTCCCCCACGGCGCGTGAAACGACAACTGTGGGTCGTCGGGGTTCGTCAGGCTCCCCTCCGGGAAGTTCGTCTCCAAGGCGTAGTGAGAGCCGTCGTTGACCTTCCCGTCGTGGAGCAGACACTGGGTGAGCGACACCCACAGCCCGCCGGTCATCGACCCCTCGGCGGCGTTGAAGGAGTGGGCGCCCTGCGAGGAGGTCCCCTCCATGTCCAGCGACATCGTGCCGTCGGCGTTGATGTCCATCTCGACGGGGAGGTGATGGAGGCTGTCCTTCTGCTGTTCGGGTTTCCAGCCCTCCTCGGCCAGCGGCAGGCCGACGAAGGAACTGTTCCGGTAGGTGCCGGGGAACAGCCGTTCTTGGACGCGCGATTCCATCGTTCGGCGACCCTCCTCGACGGCCTCTCGGGTGAACTGCTTGAACGTCTCGGCGCCCACGTCATCGATGATGTCGTGGACCGCCTCCCGAATCATGTGACAGCCGGCGAGGCGACACTTCTCGTCTAAGTCCCAGTACATCGGGGTCCGCGTCGACCGCTCGCCGCGGGTCTTCCAGTCCTGATACAACTCGTCGCCCTCGCCGATTTTCTCACACGTCGCGTAGATGCCGTCCTCGAAGCGGGAGGTGTGGACGATGGAGGTATGGCCCTGTGAGGCGCCGCCGATGTCGGCCTCGTGGGTGACGCCGTCGGCCCACGCCACCAACTCCCCGTCGTGGAAGATGGGGACGATGGTGTGGACGTCAGTCGTGTGGACGTTGCCGAGGTCGTTGTCGTTGTTGCAGAACACGTCGCCGGGTTCGATGCCCCGGTCGTGTTCGTAATCCTCCTCTATCATCCACTTGATGGCCAGCGACCCGGTGTGGACGTGGACGATGATGCCCGTCGAGACGGCGATGGAGTCGCCCTCCGGGGTGTAAATCTGGAAGCACAGTTCGCCGATTTCCCGGACGATGGGCGACGCCGAGACGTGGAGTGCGGTCTCCCGGGCGGAGACCAACGCCCCGCGAAGGCGGGAGTAGAGCCGCTCGTACTCGAAGCGGTTCTCCTCTTTGAGCTCGAGGTCCTCGAGGCCGCGGTAGTGGCCGGTCTCCTCGGTCAACCGCTCGGTCTCTGCGAGCATCGACTGCAACGATTGCCCGTCCCAGCCGATTTCGCCACCGTTCGTCAGTTTCTCCGTGACGGCGAGTTTCTCCTCGCCGACCTTGTCGTTCTCGATGCTCATTGTTCCTGTAGGTGATAGATTCGGTTCTCGTCGAGCGGTGCCTCGTAGCCCGGCGGCACGAGGATGGTCGTCGCGGGCGCCTCGATGACCGAGGGGCCCTCGATGCGGTTGCCCGGCTGGATGTCGCGCATCTGCCAGAGGTCGGCGGCGTGCCAGCCGTCGTCCCAGTAGATGTCCCGGGTGCCCTTGTGGGCGTCCTCGGGTGGCGTCTCATCCTGTAACTCCTCCTGTGGGATGGTCGGCTTCGCCGAGGGGCCGACGCCGACGCCGATGGCCATCGTAATCTGATAGCCGTTCTCCGGGGACTTTGCGGCGCGCTGGAACACCTGGTCGAATTTCGCCTCGTAGCGGTCGATGATGTCCTCGACGCCTTCCGCGTCGATGCCCGCTTCCCCGTCCCAGACCTCGCTGATGTCGACTTCGAGGTCGTCGAGCATCCCGAGATACTGGATGCGAAGCGACGGCTGGAACTCGACGGTGTCGGGGTCGACGCCGTCGCGGTCGAAGGCCGCCTCCGCCCGTTCTCTGAGGGTTTCGAGGGTGTCGTTGATGGAGTACGCCACCGACGAGGCGTTCGAGAAGTCCGGCTGGAGTATCTCGTCGACCGACTGGTCGTAGCGGTACGCCGAGTCGGCACACGCACAGCCGAACGCCGAAAACGCCGCCGCCCACTGTGGGATGAGGATGTCCTCGAACTCCAGGCCGCGGCTGTAGCCAGCGGCGTGCAGCGGCCCACCGCCGCCGTAGCTCATCAGCGTGTAGTTCTCCGGGGAGTAGCCCAACCCGAGGATGAGGCCGCGGAGTTCGTTCGACATGTCGCGTTCGACGATGTCGAGGACACCGCGGGCCGTCTCGATTGGGTCCTCGTCGAGCGGGCTGGCGATTTGCTCGTCGATGGCGTCGATGGCCACGTCGCGGTCCATCGGGATGTCGCCGCCGAGGAACGAATCGGGGTTGAGATAGCCGAGGGCGAGCGTGCAGTCGGTGACCGTCACCGTGTCCACGTCGCTGTCCATGTTGGAGTAGCCGACCTTGTAGCCCGCCGAGTCGGGGCCGACCTCGATGCGCTCGGAGGTGCGGTCGACGCGGACGTACGACCCCGTTCCCGACCCGATGGTGTCCATCGCCGTCATCGGGATGTTCACCATGAACTGCGCGAGGCTCTGGTCCCACCGTGTGGGGTAGTGGCCCTCGGTGATGAGCCCCACGTCGAAGGAGGTGCCGCCCACGTCCGAGCAGACGAGGTTGTCGATGTCGAGTTCCTCGGCGAGGAACTCCCCGCCGAAGATGCCGCCGATGGGACCGGACAGCATCGTATCGACCAGCCAGTCGTGTTCGGGGGCGACCGTTCCGCCAGAAGAGGTGAGCACCCGGACGGGCGATTCCGACCCCAACTCGGCGAAGCCGTCGTCGACCTGCCGGAGTTGTTCGCGGGAGGGTTCGGCGGCGTAGGCCTCGATGACCAAGGTGTTCAGTCGCGGCAACTCCCCGCGAATCGGTTTCTGTTCGGAAGACAGCCAGATGGGGACCGACTCGCCGCGTTCCTCCATCACCTCCTCGGCGATGTCCTTGATTTTCTGCTCGTGGTTGTCGTTGAGATACGAGTAGACGAGGCAGACGCAGATGACCCGGACGCCGCGGTCGAGCAGGTCCTGAATCGCCTCGTAGGCCTCGTCTTCGTACAGCGGCAGCGTCGGCAGGCCGGCCATGTTCATCCGGCCGCGGACGCCGCGGATGTTCTCCCGCGGGACGAGCGGTTCGGGGTGTTCGTGTTCGCGGGCGTGGAGTCGACCCGCATACGAGCGGTCGGCCCATGACTGGATGCCGCGGCCGAACCGCAGTTGGTCCTCCATGCCGCCGTTGGTGATGACGCCGATGTCCCCCGACCCCTCCCGTTCGAGCAGGCGGTTCAACATCGCCGTCCCGGAGTAGACGATGCCCTCGAGTTTGCCGGCACCATCCGTGGGTTCGATGCCCCAGTTACCGACGGCGTCGGCGAAGGAGTTCGTCGTACACACGGATTCGTCGTCCGGCGTCGTCTGTGCCTTGCCGACCGTGTAGTTCGCCTCGTCGTCGACGACGAAGGTGTCGGTCATCGTCCCGCCCGTGTCCATCGCCAGCAGGCGCGGGCGGTTGCGGTCGCCGTCGGCGCTCACGGCGACCACCCGTGGAATGTGTTACTGTGGCTCACGGCAACAAGTACTTGAGACGATTAATCATGTAGTTGTAGCCTCGCACCGGAGGTGGATTGAAATATCGACAGGCGTTTGTGTGTTTATAGACAACAACACACGATGACTACGGACCCAGAGGTCGTTGTCGCAGTCGGTAATCCCGACCACGTCGAGCAGTTGGTTCGAACCGCTGGCGACCTCGCCCGGGCCCGAGACGGCCGGATTCGGCTGGTGAGCGTCGTCGTCAAATCCCACGACTCGCCGTTCGAGGTGTTCTCCGACGAGACGATTCGCCGGGAGTACTCGGGCGACCGACAGGCGCTGTTGGACCGGGCGACGGCGGCCGCACCGTCGGACGTTCCCGTGGAAGCCGAACTCGTCGTCGCGAAGTCGGTCGCGGCGGGCGTGTTGGATGCCGTCGCCGCCCCCAGCGTCGAAGCGCTGTTCGTCGGGTGGCACGGACCCTCCCGACGGTCGGAGGTCGTCCTCGGAACGAGCGTCGACAGGCTGCTCCGACGGGCGCCGTGTGACGTCTACGTCGAGCGCATCGGCCGCACCGCCGACGGCGTCGACCGAGTGCTCCTGCCGGTGGCCGGTGGCCCACACGTCCGGCCGGCGGCGATGGCTGCCGCGGCCATCGCGGCGAGCAACGACGCGACGGTGACCACGGTGTCGGTGATACCGCCGGGAGCAGACCGCGAGGAGCCCAGCAGGTGGCTCGCGGAGGCGGTCGAGGCGGTCTCGGGGTCCCCCGGCTCCGAGGTGGCCATCGAGACGGGAGTTCGGGAGTCCGAGAACGTCGAGGACGCACTCGTCGAGACCGCGGCCGACTACGACATCGTCGTCTTCGGCGCCACCAGACAGAGCGGCCTCCGGAAGCGACTCGTCGGGTCGGTCCCGCGTCGCGTCGCCGACCGCACCGACCGGACCGTCCTGTTGGCTCGGGCGGCCGACGCAGTCGACGGCCCGTTGGGGTCGCTTATCGGCCGTCTCCAATCCCGCCGTCGGGGCGCATGACGGCGACGTTCTGGGCACTCGTCGGGTTCGCGGCGCTGGCCGGGTTGTTCATGGCGTGGGCGCTCGGCGCCAACAGCAACTCCCCGCCGTTCGCTCCGGCGGTCGGTGCCAACGCCGTCCCGACGATGCGTGCGGCGTTTCTCATCGGCATCTTCGCCGCCCTCGGCGCCCTCACACAGGGTGGGAGCATCTCCGAGACCGTCGGCACGAGCCTCATCGGCGGCGTCGACATCACGCCGTTGGCGGCGACGGCCGGCCTCCTCACCGCCGCGACGTTCATGGCACTCGGCGTCTACTCCGGCTACCCGATTCCCGCGGCTTTCGCCACGACCGGCGCTATCGTCGGCGTCGGACTCTCACTCGGTGGGTCGCCGGCCTGGGAGACCTACAGCCGACTCGGGATGTTCTGGCTCGCGGTGCCGTTCATGTCCGCCAGTGTCGCCTACGGGACGGCGACGCTGCTGCGCCGTGACGACGTTTCGGAGGCCGTCGGCGTCCCGCTGTTGGCGGCGGTCGTCGCCGGCATCATCGCGAACATCCGTCTCGGCATCATCCCCGCTCCGGACGCCGACCAGGGGACGATAGCCGGGGCCGCCGGTCTGCCGTTCGGGAGTCCGACCGTCGCCGGCGTCGACGTCGTCGCCGTGGTGACGACCGTCGCCTTCGGGGCCGTCGCGTTCCGGTATCTCCGAGGACGCATGCTCGAGGATGTCGACGCCGGTATCAGGATGTTCCTGTTGGTTCTGGGGAGCGTCGTCGCCTTCTCCAGCGGCGGCAGTCAGGTCGGGTTGGCGACCGGCCCCCTCGAGAACCTCGCTCGCGGGGAGTTGGGCCTTCCGGCCATCGCGCTGTTGGCCTTCGGTGCCAGCGGCATCCTCGCCGGGGCCTGGATGGGCGCCCCGCGGCTCCTGCAGGCGACCTCCCGGGAGTACGCCCAACTGGGTGTTCGGCGCTCTATCGCCGCCTTGGTCCCCGGGTTCCTCATCGCGCAACTCGCGATTGCACTCGGCATCCCCATCTCGTTCAACAACATCATCATCTCGGGTGTCATCGGAGGTGGTCTCGCGGGCGGGTCGGCGGGCGTCTCGCGGGAGAAAATCGTCCGGACCGTCGTCTTCTGGTTCATCACGCTCGGCTCGTCGGTCGCCGTCGGGTTCGGCCTCTACAGGGGGCTGACGACCGCACTCGGCATCCGATAACCTACCGGATGACGGTGACAGGGACGGGGGCGTCGCCGACGACGGCCGTCGCGACGGTGCCGAGCAGCCGTCGGGCAAGCGCGTTCCGGGATTCGCTGTGACTCCCCATCACGATGTGGTCGACGCCGTGGCGCTCGGCGTAGTCGATAATCGTCTCCGCGGGGTCGCCCGTCTCGACGGCCGTCTCGATGGTTCCTCCGGCGACTTCGGCCTGCTCGCGGGCGCGTTCCAACACCGTTTCGGCGTGTTCTTCGGCTGCCTCGCGCCGGTCGTCGTCCAACTCGAGGATGCCCCCTTCGCTCATCGGACCGTCCAGCGGCGTGACGACGTTCAGCACCGTTGTCCGGCAGTCGTACACCGCGAGGGCGTGCTCGAGCGCCGCTGCTGCCAGCGGTGAGCCATCCAGCGGCACCAGCACGTGTGTGGGTACCCTGTCCATACCGCCGCTTCGTCGTCCACCCGCAAGTACTCTCGGCCGCCCGAGGCGGCGAATCCGTCCGGCCCGAGCGCTCGGACTACGTCGGGTACTCGGTGTCCAGTACGTCGCTCTCTTCGGGTGCGGCCGTCTCGTTGGCCGGCGAGACGCTCCCCGTTCGGTAGCCCGCTAGGTCCAGCGTGACGTGGTCGAAGCCGGCGTCGGTGAGGTGTTCGCGGGCGGCGGCGGCGAAATCGGGGTCCAGTGCTTGCTCCAGCTCCGATTCGCCGACCTCGATGCGGGCGAGTCCGTCGTGGTCGCGCACCCGGAACTGCTCGAAGCCCCACGTCCGAAGGAGGGTCTCGGCTTTCTCGACGCGGCTGAGTTTCTCCTCGGTCACCTCCAGCCCGGTCGGGATGCGCGAGGAGAGACACGCCATCGACGGTTTGTCGGCCACCGAGAGGTCGTAATGACGGGCGATTTCCCGGACTTCCTCTTTGGTGATGTCGTGTTCCAGGAGCGGGGAGTAGGCGTTCAACTCCTCGACGGCACGCAGGCCGGGACGGTGGCCCTCGCCGGGGTCTGAGGCGTTCGTCCCGTCGCAGACGATGTCGATGCCCAACTCCCGGGCGGTGTCGAACATCCGGCCGAGTCGCATCGACCGGCAGTGATAGCAGCGTTCGCCGTCGTTTTCGACGAACGCCTCGCTGTCGAGTTCCGAAAACGAGACGATTTCGTGCCGGACGCCGATTTCCTCGGCGACGCGAGTGGCGTCTTCGAGTTCGGCCTCGGGTAGCGTCTCGCTTTTCGCGGTGCAGGCGACGGCGTCGTCGCCGAGCGCCTCCTCGGCGAGGGCGGCGACGACGGCGGAATCGACGCCTCCTGAGAACGCGACGAGGACGCCGTCGCGTTCCCGGAGGTCCTCGACTGCGGCGACCCGTTTCGCCTCGACAGTGGTCATGTCCGAACCGTCGTGACGCGCGTAGAAAAGCCCAGCGTCAGCGTCCCGTCACCGCCGAGCGAGCGATCGAACCGGAACACCACGTACAAGCCCCCGCGCCACCCATCACTGCCAATGACTGACAGCGAACGCGTCTGGCTGGTCGAACGGACCTACACCGACCGCGATTTGGTCGTCCTGATTTATGCGACGCCCGACGGAACGCGCAAACTCCGAAAGGAGCTGGCACCGACGATGCTCCAGCGAACGACGGTGACCGCGGCGACCGACGCCGACCCCTCGAACCTCGAATCCGTCGAGGACAGCGAGACCATCGACCGCTACGTCACGGAGGTCGAGCGGGTTCGGGAGAGCCACGACCCCGACGACCCTATCTGACCACGTGGTGGCCTAACACACCACAGGAGAGCCTCAAGGCCTATAATCCGTCGGTTTGAACCCCGATTCGATATGGCCGCCATCGAATTGGACGACGTACGGAAGGGGTTCGGCGACGTGCAGGCGTTGCGCGGCGTCGACCTCGAAGTCGAAGAAGGCGAGGTGTTCGGCTTCCTCGGTCCGAACGGCGCCGGCAAGTCGACGACCATCAACATCGTCCTCGATTTCGTCCGGCCGGACGAGGGGTCCGCCCGCGTGCTCGGCCACGACGCCCGCGAGGAGAGCGTCGCCGTCCGGGAACGAACCGGCGTCCTCCCCGAAGGCTTCGACCTCTACGACCGACTGACCGCCCGCGAACACCTCCAGTTCGCCATCGACTCGAAGGACGCAGACGACGACCCCTACCCGCTCCTCGAACGCGTCGGCCTCGAAGACGCCGTCGACCGGAAGGCCGGCGGCTTCTCGACGGGGATGCGCCAGCGCCTCGCCCTCGCGATGGCGCTGGTCGGTGACCCCGACCTCCTCATCCTCGACGAACCGTCGTCGGGGCTGGACCCCAATGGCGCCCGCGAACTCCGCGAACTCGTCGAGGAAGAGGCCGCCGACGGTACGACCGTCTTCTTCTCTAGCCACATCCTCGGGCAGGTCGAGGCGGTGTGTGACCGCGTCGGCATCATCCGCGAGGGCGAACTCGTCGCCGTCGACACCATCGAGGGCCTCCGGGAGAACGTCGCCGGCGGGGAAACGCTCATCGTCGAAGTCGATTCGGTGCCCGACGACGTGAGCCACCGCCTGAAGAGCATGGAGGGCATCGACAGCGTCACCGTCGACGGCACGACGCTCCGTGTCGGCTGTGACGACGACGCGAAGATGACCGTCATCTCCGAGCTAGAGGAGATGGGTGCGACGGTGTCGGACTTCTCGACGGAGGAAGCGCCGCTCGAGGACCTCTTCGCCGCCTACACGGAGGGTGAACAATGAGCGTCCGTGCCGTCGCCGAGAAGGACTTCCGGGACGCGGTTCGGTCGCGGCTGCTCATCGTGTTGACGGCACTGTTCGCGCTGTTCGCCGCCGGTGCCTCCTACGTCGTCACGAACATCCAGCCGCCACAGCAGGCGCAGTTCACCGGCGAGGTGACGACGGTGCTGCTCATCGTCGGGTTGGTGAGCGCGACGGCGGTGTTCATCCCCATCGTCGCCATCGCCGCCTCCTATCGGTCGCTGTCCGGCGAGCGACAGAGCGGCAGCCTGAAACTGCTGTTGTCGCTGCCGAACAGCCGTGCGGACGTGGTCGCGGGCAAGTTCATCGGTCGGTCAGGTGTCGTCACCATCGCCCTGCTCATCGGCTTCGCCATCGGGTTGGTGTTCACGTCCGCCTTCGCCGACGCCTTCTCGGCGGCGGAGTACCTCGCTTTCGTCGGCGTTTCGCTGCTGTTCGCGTTCGTCTTCGTCGCCATCGCCGTCGGTGTCTCGGCGTTCACGTCCTCTACCTCCCGGGCCGCCTACGGCGCCTTCGGCCTGTTCGTCGTCTTCCAGTTCCTCTGGAGCATCCTCGTTCAGGGACTCATCTACGTCCTCAACGGGTTCTCCTTCGAGGGACTCGAACAGGGTGACACCCTCATCGAACTCTCACAGGTGCTACAGATTCTCAGCCCGACGACGGCCTACCAGCAGGGGACGCTGTGGACGGTTCGGCGCCTCGCGGAGAACCAAGAAGCCCAGAGCGCCGAGGCCTTCTATCTGGAACCGTGGTTCGGCTTCGTCACGATGGCGCTGTGGATTATCCTGCCGCTCGCGGTCGGCTACCTCCGGTTCGAGGGTTCGGACCTGTAGGGCCGATACGCTTTTTCTCGCTCGCGTCGATACTCCAAGACTGCCATGGCCCGAAACCCATTCGACGAGATCGAGCGGATGTTCGACCGGATGAGCCACCAGTTCGAGACGCTCGACGAGGACCTCTTCGAGGGCTCTGTCGCCGTCGACATTGAGGATACGGGCGAGTCGTTCGTCGTCACCGCCGACCTCCCGGGGTTCGACGGCGACGACATCGACGTGGAGCTGTCGGGTGAGACGCTGACACTGTCGGCGGCCCACAGCGAATCGACCGAAACCGAAGACGAGGATGACGACCACCGCTACATCCGTCGAGAGCGCCACGAACAGTCGGTGAATCGGTCGATTCGACTCCCCGAACCGGTCGAGGAGGACGAAACCGAGGCATCGTACAACAACGGCGTCCTGACGGTGACGCTGCCGAAAGTCGGTTCGGGAGAGGGCCACGACATCCCCATCAACTGACGGGCCGACACGCCTATTCGAACGACCACTGAGCCGTCTGTCGACCGTCGAACGGCCGTCTGACACCAGTTTCACAAAGCTTCCCTCTTGCGGTTTCACTTTCAGTCCGCATGGCCGGGTTTTATGATACTGCCACCCCCAGCGTAGGATGCACACGCTCCTTCCCTTTGGTCTCACGTCGCCCAGCGGCGGCGCCGGTGCAATCGGCCGCGTCGGAAGGCATACCACACTGCCACCAGTAGTCGATAGCATGCTCGAACTCGCGGACGTGGAGGCGGCCCGTGGCCGCGTCGCCGAGACGGCCCGGCAGACGCCGCTGGAACAGTCGAACACGTTCTCGAAGCGCACCGGCGCCGACATCCACCTCAAACTGGAGAACTTCCAACGCACTGGCTCGTTCAAGATTCGCGGTGCGACGAACAAAATCGCACAACTGAGCGACGCCGAACGCGAGGCCGGCGTCGTCACCGCCAGCGCGGGCAACCACGCACAGGGGGTCGCACTCGCTGCAACGCGGGCCGGTGTCGATTCCGTCATCGTCATGCCGGAGTACGCACCGATTTCGAAAATCAACGCCACCGAATCCTACGGCGCCGAGGTCGTCCTCCACGGCATCGATTACGACACCGCCGCCGAGCGCGCCCACGAAATCGAACGTCAAGAGGGCCGCACCTACGTCCACGCCTTCGACGACCCCGCGGTGATGGCCGGACAGGGCACCATCGGCCTCGAAATCGTCGAACAGTGCCCCGAGGTCGACACCGTCGTCGTCCCCATCGGCGGTGGCGGCCTCATCTCCGGTATCGCCACCGCGGTGAAGGCGAAAACCGACGCCCGCGTCATCGGTGTCCAAGCGGAGGGGGCCTCCAGCGTCGCCGAATCGCTCCAGAAGGGCCACCGAATCGAGCGAGAGTCAGTCGACACCATCGCCGACGGCATCGCGACCCGGACGGTCGGTGAGTTGACCTTCGAGGTCATCAAAGAGCGCGTCGACGAGGTGGTCACCGTCACCGACGCCGAAATCGCCAACACACTCACCTCGCTGCTGGAGCGGTCGAAGACACTCGTCGAGGGCGCCGGCGCCGTTCCGCTCGCGGCCGTCGTCGAGGAGCGTTTCGAGTACGAGGAGGGCGAAACCATCGTTCCGGCGCTCTGTGGGGGCAACATCGACCTCAACGTCCTCACGACGGTCATCACCCGCGGACTGGTCGAGCGGGGTCGGTTCCTGCGTATCAAGACGGTCCTCAAGGACCGCCCCGGTGCGCTCCAGGAACTCGTCGAGTTGCTCGTCGACCACCGGACGAACATCCACGCCATCGAACACGACCGCGCCTCGAAGGACATTGCGATGAACGCCGCGGAGGTCGAACTCGACCTCGAAACCCGCGGCGAGGAACACGTCCTGGAGCTGTTAGACGCCTTGGAAGCGGCGGGGTACGAAGTCGAAGTGCAGGTCTGACTGCGAACCATTCCACGAACATCGTTCTCTTTCGGTCTGTCCGGGTTCCGTTCGGTCTTCGAATAGTAACGAACTGGCTCGATTCTGGCCTTGAGGAGCGACACTGTGGCAACAAGCCGTGTTCGTTCAAATATGTGATTGTATAGTTATATCTATGGAAAACTGTTAAGTAATAACCGAGACATGTGTGCCGACGTATGTTCCCGAACATAGCACAGCTGCTCGTTCCGTTGCAAAACGGTGGCGGTGGCGGTGGACTCGCTGGTATCGTGGGGCTCATCGTGTATCTCGCCATCATCGTGGCGGTAATCGCCGGATTCTGGAAGGCGTTCGAGAAGGCAGGCGAACCGGGGTGGGCGGCGATTATTCCCATCTACAACGTCTACGTGATGGTCAAGGTGAGCGACAACCCGTGGTGGTGGCTCATCCTGTTTTTCATCCCCATCCTGAACATCATCGCGGTGTTCAAAATCAGCATCGACGTGGCTAAGCAGTTCGGCCAAGGCGTCGGCTTCGGTCTCGGCCTCGCCATCCTGTCGTTCATCTTCTGGCCGCTGCTCGGCTTCGGCGATTATCAGTACAGTGGCGGTTCCGGCGGCGACGCAGCGGCAATCTGAGGCGGTTCTTTTTACAGCCAATCGAGGAACGTCCCCTCGATGAGCGTCTCGGCCTGTTTATCGATGTACTCCGATTGCATCCCCCAGACGGCCTGTGCGAACGGTTCGCCGCGGCCGACGGCTTCCGCGACGTGTTCGTGTTTCCAACTGGCGGGGGTCACGCGCCGGTCGACGCGCTCTCTGAGCGGCTGGATGTAGCGGTTGGCCTCCTCGGCGTCCAGCCCTCGCAACTCGAGGCCGTCGCGGGCGAGTTCGAACAGTTCGGCGTACAGTTCATCGGTGTCGGTCGTCTCGGTGCCGTCGGCCGTTATCCAGCGTAACTCGGCGTCGAGACCATCGCGGACGGCAGCATAGAAGCTCTCACGGGCGTCGGCCCACGGTTGGTTGTAAATCGGGTGTTCGCGGCGCGGGAGGCTCTCCAGCAGTCCGGCGAACACCGCCTGCAGCGCGATGGTGTCCCGAACGGTCGGCTGACACGGCAGCGGTCGGAACTCGATGCGCGCGTTGGCGCTCTGTTTCGTCGGGCCGTCGAACACCGGCCGAACCCACCGCCAGAAACTGCCGTGTTTGTGCCGGAAGTGCTCGAAGCGGTCGTCGAAGCGGTCGCCGCGCTCCAGAAGCGTCGGGACGACCGTCTCGTCGTCGGCGATGCGCTGGAGGGTCTCGTCGATGCTGTCGATGTCCTCGGGGAACGTCACCTTCGGGTCGCCGCCGGGGTTGAGGACGGACTCGAACACCGGCACCCGGTTTTCCATCCATCCCTCCGAGAGGATGGCTTCTGGGTCGGCGTCGTAGAGGTCCGGCGGGAAGAACGGCGAGTTGACGGCGACGGCCAAAAGCGGCCCCGCGATTCGAAGCGCATACCGGAAGTTCTCCGGGAGGTCGTGGGCGTGGGCGACCTGATAGTGGGGTTGAATCGAGGTGATGAGGCTCTCGGGCATCACCGTATCGGCTTCGAGGCTGACGTGTGGCGCGTCGAGTTGGAGTTCGGCGGCGTAATCGGTGTTGGCCATCGCGTGGTACCGAACCGACGCCGACATGTTCGTCGCCATCCGGATGCCGTCCTCCTCGATGCTGTCGGTGAGATACCCCGTCGCGGTCTCGCCGACCGGCGGCACCGTCCAGAGGCCGTCGCTGACGAGGGCCATCCCTTCGCGGGTCACTTCGTTTTCGGCGGCGTCGAGTTTCGCCTGGACCTCCGCTTCCTGTGCGCGAAGCCCGTACTTCGACAGCGGCTGTGGCGCCGTCGACAACTCGGCGTTGTGCAGGCCCAACTCCTTCTCGAAGCCGATGTACTCCAGCAGCCGCCGGGGAACCCGCATCAGCGCGTCCGTCTCGGCGTCGACGGCGTAGAACTCGTATTCCAGCCCCACGATGGCCTGTGGGTTGTCGAAGGTGCCGTCGTCGATTTCCGCACGGAGCGCCTCGACTTCCTCGTCGACCCGCGACGCGAACTCCTCGCTGTCGACTTCGAGTGCCTCCCTGACCTGCGCCGCGAGTTCTGAGGCGGACATGCGTGGCTCTGTGCGGGCAAAGGGTTTGAAAGGTACGGCTCCCGTGGCGCCCCGAGCTATAACTGCGATGGATGTGAACGGGTAGCAGAGAACTGGATGACGACGACCCAACTCGACGATGGGGGTGTCGGCCTTTCGGCGCTGCTCGGTGACGACGAGGAGACCTTCAGCCGGGTCGTCGATGGCCGGACACCGGGACCACTCGCGGTCATCGGCAGTCCATTCGGCGGGCGGGAGACCGTGCTGGCGCGTGCCGCCGACCGCCTCGACGCCCGTCACGTCCGCTTCGACGCCGATACGAGTGCAGCCGATGCCGTCGACGCCCTCGCCGGCGGGCCGACCGTCGTCGAGGGGTGTCACCACCTCTACACTCGCACTGTCGGTGGCTTCCGGCCGCTGTCGCAGTTCCTCGATTCGCTCGCCGAAACCGAGACGACGGTCGTCACCGGATGGAACCGATTCGCGTGGTCGTACCTCGACGCGGTCCGTAACGTCGGGACCGTCATCCCGACCCACGTCGAAATCAACGGGCTCTCCGGCGAGGAGGTGGCCACCTTCGTCGAGGCGAACGCGACCGAGCGGCCGACGTTCCGGCGGGACGAGACCGACGAGAGTCCGTTCACCGTTCGCCGACACGAGGTGACGGTGGCCGACCGCACGGTGTCGGTTCCCCTTCCGGCGTTGGACCGTAAAGCGATGGTGGCCCGCCGAACCGAGGACCTCGACCCCAAGACGGCGACGTTCGAGCGACTCGCGACCGTCTCCGACGGGAACCCGGGGGTGGCGCTCGCCATCTGGAAACACTGTGTCGATGGTGACGTCCGCCCGACGGACATCGAAACACTGGACCTCGATGCGGACCTCAACCGCGAGGCGGCGTTCTGTCTCCGCATCCTCCTCTCGACGGAGTGGGTCGACCGGGCGACGCTGGCCGACCGAATCGGCCCGCGGACGCCGCGACTCCTCGGGCAGTTCGCCCGGGCGGGCGTCGTGACGAGCGAAGACGGAACGGTTCGACTCCAACCGGCGGGCGTTCCGGCGGCCGTCGCCGTGACCGAACGGTGGGGTGTGTTATGATTCCGCTGCAGTCCGACGCCTCGGCGACGGCCGCACCGGAGCAACTCGCCAACGTCATCGGCATCGCCACAATCTTCGATGCGGTGTTGGTGTTCGCCGCCGCCTACGTCTTCGCCCGGATTCTGACGTTCCTGCTGTCGGCGACTGCCGAACGCAGTCCGAACCGACGCATCACTATCAAGATGTTCATCCCGGTAGTGCGACTCCTCGTCTACGTCCTAGCGGTCTACGTCGTCGTCGTCCCTCTCCTGGAGTTGAACTCGACGCAACTGCTAGCGGCCTCGGGGCTGTTCGGCGCCGCACTCGGGTTCGGACTCCGTGACGTCGTCGCGGGGCTGTTCGGCGGCCTGTTCATCGTCTTCGAGAAGCCGTTTCAGGTCGGCGATAAGGTGTCTATCGGTGACGACTACGGCGAGGTGACACGTATCGGCCTGCGGTCGACCACGTTGCGGACGCCCGACGACACCGCCGTCGTCGTCCCAAACGACCGGCTGTTCACCGACAACGTCGGCAACGCCAACGCCGGCAGCCCACACATGATGGTCGTCACCGAACTGAGCGTCGCCCCCAGCGCCGACATCGACCGGGCGAAAGCCATCGTCGAGGAGGCCATCGTCACCTCTCCGTACGTGTACGTCGACGACGACTACCCCGTCACCGTGTTGGTTAACGACGAGACCTACTATCGACGGATTCGCGGCAAAGCATACGTCGACGACCTCAGAGACGAGTTCCCCTTCGCCTCCGACGTGACCGAACGGAGCCTCGAAGCCTTCGCGGAGCGGGGCATCGAGACGCCCGAATTGCCACCCCCGGACTACCGGCTGACGACGACCACGAACGCGAGTAGCTGACGCCGCGCCGAACGATTCATACGTCGGTGGTCGACACTGTGAGTATGGCTCACGGTCCGACCCGACGGCGCTTTCTCGGCGCTGCAGCGACCACCTTCGGCGCGAGCGTCGCCGGATGTAGTGCATCCGACGGCGACGGCACGCCCTCCGACGACGGTACGGACTCGCCGGGGTCGGACGCCGGAACGCCCGACGCCGCCCTCCCCGAGTCGTTCGCGCTCGAAACGCTCGTTTCGGGGCTCGACGCCCCGCTCGATATTCGGTTTTCGCCCGAGGCCGACCGCCGCTACATCGCCGAACAGCAGGGAATCGTCCACGTCCACGAGAGCGGGGGACTCCGGTCGGAACCGCTCCTCGACCTCCGGGAGACCGTCGACTTCGGCGGCGAGAAGGGACTCCTCGGCATCGAACTGCATCCCGACTTCGCCGAGAACCGCCGGCTGTTCGTCCGCTACAGCTCCCCACGGCGGGAGGGGACGCCATCGAATTACAGCCACACCTTCGTCCTCGCCGAGTTCGAGGTGCGCGAGGACGGCCGCAGCGTCCGTGTCGATTCCGAACGGACCGTCCTCGAAATTCCCCAGCCGCAGGGCAACCACAACGCCGGCGACCTCGCCTTCGGCCCCGACGGCTACCTCTACGTCGCCGTCGGCGACGGCGGTGCCGGCGGCGACCAGGGCCGGGGCCACGTCGCCGACTGGTACGACGGTGTCGCCGGCGGCAACGGACAGGACGTAACGGAGAACCTACTGGGGAGTATCCTCCGTCTCGACGTCGACACCGGCGAGCGCGGCGACTACGGAATCCCCGAGGACAACCCGCTGGTCGGCCGCGAGGGGCTCGACGAACAGTTCGCGTGGGGGCTGCGCAACCCCTATCGGATGTCCTTCGACGGCGCGGACCTCTTCGCCGGTGACGTGGGACAGAGCCGCTATGAGGAAATCAATCTCGTCACAGCGGGCGGCAACTACGGCTGGAACGTCCGCGAGGGCGCCCACTGCTACGAAGCCGAGGACTGTCCCACCGAGACACCACCGGACGTTCGCGGTGGCGAACCGCTCGTCGACCCCATCGTCGAGTATCCACACTCGGATGCGGCGGTCGGCGGCATCTCAGTCATCGGCGGCTACGTCTACCGCGGGTCGGCCGTCGAGGGACTCGGCGGTGCCTACGTCTTCGGCGACTTACAGGCCAACGGCCGGCTGTTCGTCGCGACCCGTCCCGACGAGGGCTGGACGTGGCCGACGCGGGCGATTTCTCTCGCCGGTGACGGTGACGAGCGCCTCCAGCGAATCCTCTCGTTCGGTCGGGACGGCGACGGCGAGGTGTACGTTCTCGGGCTGGGGTCGGAGGGTGGTGCGGTCCACCGGCTCGTGGCCGCGGAGTGAAAAGCGACGCTCGAAACGGAGCGTCCGAAGAAGTAGTCCCACGCAGATTCGAACTGCGGTTTAGGGCCCCAGAAGCCCTCGTGATTGGCCACTACACCATGGGACTGTGCGCATACGAATGCAAGCCGTGGGTCTATTTATGATTGTCGTGTTCCGGCGAGCAGTCCGCCGGGGTCGGCGGTTCGTGATGGTGTTGGCGATGGCAATTCGCACACAATATCTCACATTTTTCGATTTCCGCTTCGATGGTTTCTATGGACTGTCCGTTGGCGAGCAGTCGGGCGACTGTCGCCCGTTTTTGCCCCTGTACGTGATGGAATTCGAGACACCGTGGGTCGGCCTCGGAGCATCGAGAACAGCCATCCGACGTTCGCTTCTGCTCGTAGACCCACCGTCTACGGTGGCCTTTTGTCGGTTCGTGGTGGGCCCTCCGGTGACAGTTTGCACAAAGCACGTCGCACTTCTTCATCTCTTCACGGAGCGAGTCCGTTCCGTAGCCGTACGTGACCATCTCGCCGATGGCCATCCCCTTTTCATCGCTGTCACGGTGGTGGAAATCCAGCTGTGCGGGATTGTTGCGTCCACAGTATCGACACCCTCGTGTGCGTTTCCGTTCGTTGACCCACGCTCTGAGACGGGTCCGTCGCCGACGACTCCGCTCTGCGTTCCACTCGCGGTTTCGGTAATGCCATCGCTGGTCGACGGAGAGTTCCACCCACTGTTTCTCCTCCGGTAAATCCACGTCGTCGGGTTTCGGTTCGGCCTTCGAACCGGTCGAGCGATACGTCTCCAGTTCGGCGGCCCTCTTCGCCTCGTTCCAGCCACCCAACTGCCGGATAATCGTTCCAGAGGCGGGTGTAAGCCCGAGTGCTTCGTACTGGGCTTTCGTCGGTGATTCGCCGAGGCGGTCGGCAGCCTCCCGAAGCGCGTCGATGCAGGCGGGCTTCGGTGTCGACATACGCCGGCTTCACTCCCGATAAAATAAAAAGACGACCATGAGGCGGAACTGAAACTCCCACCCTTCACCTCGACCCCGAACCGACACCGACATACTGTCGCCGGGGGCAGAGACGGGTATGTACGTCGGTCGTTTCATCGTCGTCGCACCGGACCGAGCCGCCTACCGCGTCTCCTCGCGGTCGTTCCCGAACCGCCGCGTCATCGAACGCGAGGGCGCGCTCACCGTCGCCCCGACGCCGGACGCTCCGGAGACGGACAACCCCTACATCTCCTATAACTGCCTGAGAACCACCGAGGACGGCGAACAGGCCGTCATCGGTAACGGGACGCAGGTCGACCCCATCGTCGAGAAACTCCAGTTGGGCTACCCCGCCCGCGACGCACTCGTCGAGTCGCTGCTCGCACTGGACTACGAGAAAGACGACTACGACACCCCGCGTATCGCGGGTGTCGTCGGCGAGGAGAGCTACATCGGCATCGTCCGACGGGACGCCGTTCTCGTCGAGGCAGTCGAGGAACCGACGCTCGTCGCCACCTACGAGAAGGACCGACCGGAGGCCGCCGACTTCGAGTCGACCGACGCCGACACGATGGCGCAGGAACTGTACGAGTTCGACTTCGAACATCCGGTGTGTGCCGCCGCGGTCGCACGAACCGACGACGGCTTCGAGACGGGCTTCTACAACGGCGAGTAGCGTTCGCTCGTCTCAGGCCTGCTGGAGGCGAATCCGAACGCGGTTGCCGCCGAGGTCGCTCTCCTCGAAAGCGAGCTCGCCGCCGGAACGGTCGACTATCCATTTGACGAGCCACAACCCGAGGCCACTGCCGTGGTGTTTCGGCGTGATGTCGGCGCTGCCGGTGACGACGTTTCGCTCCATCGGCGGGATGAGCGGCGCGTCGTCCTCGACGAGGATGTCGACCCAGCGGCCGCCGTCGACGTCGTCGATGCTGACGTGGACGCGGGGGTCGTCGCTGGGGTTGTGTTCGATGGCGTTCTCGACGACGTTCTCGACGGCGAGTTGGAGGCGTCCGGTCGCCGAGACGGTTCTCGAGTCGGGTACGTCGACGGTAATCGCTGCGTTCGGGGCGGTCGTTTGGACGCCCTCGATTGCGGCCCGAACGACCGGCACGCAGTCCAGCGTTGCTGTCTCCGCTTGTGGGGACTGCAACACGTCGTTGATTCGGGCGGCGTCGCTGGCCAGTCCGAGCAATCGCTCGGCGCGGTCGTTGATTATCGTCGCCGTCCGAACGGCTCCCTTGTCGTCGGCGTCGAGGATTTCCAACAGCCGTTCGGCGTTCCCGTCGATGATGTTCGCCTCGGTCCGTAAGTTGTGTCGGAGGACGCGGCTCAACACCTGTAACTGCCGTTCCTTCTGATTGATATCGGTGAGGTCGGTGTAGACCGCGAAACCGTCGATTCGGGTCGTCCCGTCGCTGTAGGGGATGCCGCGGTAGAGGAATTCCCGGAGCCCGTCCGTGGTCCGTCGCTGGACGCGCTGATAGTTGATTTCGCCCGAAGCGGTCCGCTCGTCGAGCGTCGCAGCCTCCTCGGTACGCCACTCGGGGACGATGTGTTCGTTGAGCGGGGCGTCGAGGACGGTGTCACGGTCGTAGCCGAACAACTCGAGAAACGACGCGTTGACGCTCCGGATAATCGGTTCCTCGTCGACGAGTTCGAACGCCACGACGGCGTCCTGAATGTGACCCAAGAGGTGCCGCAATCCGTCCGATTCCTCGATGTCGAAGGTCTCCTCGTCAGTTCCGTGGCTATCTTGTTGTGCTTCGTTCATCTGATTCTGATTTTGGTGTCTGTATGTCTGTCTAATCTGCGTAAAGTTAAAAACTACCGTAGGTATAGGGCAAAAGACACAAACAATGTCACGATATTTCGTGTCGAACTGGCCTGTCGGAGCAACGCTGACCGACAGGCCTTACGGGACTGCGGTCCCAGAACGAATCGATGCGAGTGGGGGTACTCTCCGACATCCACGCCAACCGGGTCGCACTACGGGCCGTACTCGATGATATGCCTCCAGTCGACGCCGTCGTCTGTGCCGGCGACGTGGTCGGCTACAACCCCTGGCCCGGCGACTGTATCGACGCGCTTCGCGAACGGAGCGTGCCGACGATTATGGGGAACCACGACCGCGCCGTCGCCACGGGAACCGGCTTCGGGGGCAACGGCATGGCTGACGCCGGCGCTCGCTACGCTCGCGAGGAACTGGACGAGAGCCGACTCGAGTGGCTCCGCGAGCTACCGACCGAGCGGACGTGCTTCGAGGGCCGTCTGAAACTCGTCCACGGCCACCCTGAGGACCCGAACCGCTACACGTACCCGGCGCTGTTCTCCCCCGAGTTGCTCGACGAGGAGGACGTCCTCGTGATGGGCCACACCCACGTCCAGGCCCACGAATCCTACGACGAAGGCGTCGTGATGAACCCCGGAAGCGTCGGCCAACCGCGGGACGGCGACCCCCGTGCCGCCTACGCAGTCGTCGACCTCGATTCGCTGACCGTCGACCAACGGTGCGTCGACTACGACATCGAACGCGTCGTCGAAGCCGTCGGAGAGGTGGGACTGCCCGAGGGAACCGGAACCAGACTGCGAAAAGGGCGATAGCGTCGTTCGCGCGTTAGACGGCCTCTTGGATGATTTCGAGCGCCTCCTCCCGGTCGTCCCAGTCGACGAAGACGGCGACGGAGGTGGCGCTGGTGATGAGGTCGTGGATGGTGATGTGTTCCTCCGACAGCGGGTCGATGATGCCCTGAATGATGCCCGATTGGTTGGGCAACTCGCCGCCGGTGACGCGGATGACGGCGACGTTGTCGTCGACGGTGACGCTGGAGAGCGGCTCGGCGTCGATGACCGCCTGATGGAGGACGTTCTCGGCGCGCTCGGCGATTTCCTCGTCGATGTAGAACGTCACCGAGTCCATCCCGCTTGCGACGGCGTCGACGTTGATGTCCGACTCCGACAGCGCGACCGACAGCTCCGAGAGGATGCCGGGCGTGTTGCGGATGGCCCGACCGGCGACGGTGAGACACGCGAGCGGCGTCTCCCGGAGGTCGATGAGGTTCTGGAACTGTCCTTCGATGGTCGTCCCGCCCTCCAGTAAGTCGCCGTGTTGGTAGTGGGCGACTCGGACGGTCATGTCGTTTGTCTTATATGAAAGCGCGGAGGGGGCGACGACTTCGGCACCGCGGAAGGAGAGATTGCGGAGTTCGTCGACGGTGATTTCGCCGACGTTGCGTGCGCCCTCGACGACGCGGGGGTCGCCGGTCATCACGCCCTCGACGTCGGTGATGATGACGACTTCGTCGGCGCTCATGTAGTTGCCGAGCATGACGGCGGTGGTGTCGGAGCCGCCGCGGCCCAGCGTCGTCACGTTGCCGGCGTGGTCCTGTGCGAGAAAGCCCGTGATGACGGGGACGTACCCCTTCGAGGACATATCCGCGGCCAACTGTTTGGCGCGGCGCTGGGTTTCCTCGACGTCGACTTCGCCGTGTTCGTCGGTGATGACCGGCCAACTGTCGGTGCCGGGTTCGAGGAACTTCGCGTCGATACCGCGGGCGCCGAGGGCGGCCTTCAGCATCCGGACGGAGGTGCGTTCGCCCATCGAGACGATTTCGGCTTCGTCGGCCTCGTCGGCCTCGAACTCGATGGCGTCGAGCAGGAAGTCCGTCGTCGACCCCATCGCGCTCGCGACGATGGCGACCTCGTGGCCCTTCTCGACGGCGGCGGCGATGGAGTCGGCGGCACGGTTGACCCGGTCGCCGTTGCCGAGACTCGTTCCGCCGAACTTGGCGACTACGCGCATACAATCACCTGCTGTACGGTGTGATGGCTCATACCCGCCGGTAGCCAGTCACGGGAGATAATCCTGTCCATGTTCCGTGGGTCTGCTCCGGGGGCGGCTTACGGCGATTATTGCGTCACCGGCGCGGTCATTCCCATCCCTTGCGGGGGAAGTTTATTTCCCGCGAGTGTCTTATCGGGTGTATGGACATCCGGGACGCCGTCGAGGCCGACGCCGAACGGCTGGCGACGCTGACCGGCGCGCCGACCGACGTGATGCGGAACCTCGTCCACGACCGAACGGTTCGGGTCGCCGACGCCGACGACGGCGTCGCGGGGTTCGTCAGCTACGACGCACAGGGAAGGACGGTCCACGTCACGCAACTGGAGGGCGACGCCGACCTCTGTGAGCGACTGCTCGAAGAGCCGACCCGCTTCGCCGAACGGGAGGGAATGGCCGTCGAGTTGCTCGTCCCCGACGGCGACGAGGCGGCTCGGGAAGCCGTCGAACGCGCCGCCTTCGAGGAACACGGCCCCGGTCCGCGCTTCGACGGCACGACGACGACGCGGTATCGGTGGTCGCCCAACTAGAGGTGGCGGTCGATGACCGCCTTCGCCGCCTGTGCCTTCTCCTTCCAGCCGTAGCCCTGTTCGTAGACGTGTTTCTTCGAGTCGACCAACTCGGCGGGTGAGGCCTCCTCGAAGCCGCCGCGGTTCCACGTCCCCGAGGTTTCCAGCCAGTCGATGGTGTTCTCGCGGGTCTCCTCCCACGAGAGACCCACCATCTCGTAGAACGCTACCATTGCAAACACGCTGTTGTCGTGGGCACCGGGGACGCTGCCCTTCTCGTAGATGGTCTTCAGCGGCTCGAAGGTGGGTTGAGAGACCCGCTCTTTGTACTCCTCGGGCGTCAGCAGTCGGAGTTCGTCGTCTTCGTCGACGACTCGTTGGTCGCCTCGGAGCCGACGCAAAACGGCGGCGTGGAGGCCGCTCCAGCGTTCGGGGAGGTCCTCGCGGAGTGCGTCCTCGTCGTCGTAGGTCCGGGCCGACAGCGGCGCCAAGAGGTCCGTATACGCTTTCTCGATGTGTCGGCGGTCGGTGCCCTCGAACTCACACTCGGGGTCGTGGAGGTTGCTCGTCGTCCGACAGCCGGGACAGCGATACCTGAGACGCACGGGTTGTTCCTCGGGTCGGGGTGGGCGAGTATAGGCGTGTCGACTCTCTGGAGACGATTGCTTGGACGGACGGACCACGCACTTCTCGTATCACGTATTCAGTACTGCCTTCGAAGCCCTCGGCTGGCTCGACTCCCGCGGACCGCTCTGCGCTCACCTTCGATTCCGCCACGGACAGCACAGCACCGCAACCACGCTCCTCCCCAACCGACTCACTCGACGCTTCGCGTCTCGTTCGTCCCTCGCGCGTTTCTCGCGCGCCGGATGAAAGATGCTCGGCCGGGAGCGCGTGTCGGCCTTTGCCGACCGCGCAACCCGGGGAAGGGCAGGGCTACAGCGGGTCGAACAGCGACATCCTTGGCGGACTGAAAGGGCGAGGCGTGCGAGACGCGAACGAAGTGAGCGTCTCGGTTGGCCGAACGGGGAGCGCGAGACACGACCGAAGAGAGTGTCTCGGAAATGCGAGCGGCGACTGGAAGGAGCCGTGAGCAGAGCGACCCGTGAGGCGCGGTGGCGCCGAAGGAGCGTCGCTGCTCGGGCACTACCCGAACGAAGTGAGGGTATCCCGAGCAGCGGCCGCCACCGCGCCGAGGGCTTTCGAGGTAGTGCTATCCTCGTTCCCACGCCCGACTCCCAAAACGAATAATCCTGCAGTCGGGGTCGGTGCGTTTATCGGCCCCGCAACGATACCCGAGAGCATGCAGCGGCTCCACGCTCGGTACCCGTTCCTCGACGCCTCCCGCGAGGCAGTCGAGGCCGCGGAGGTCGACCTCGCAGCCCTCGTCGTCGAGGGGGGGTCCGGCCGTCGAACGCGGCCGCGAGCGCGTCCAGCGCGCGCTGTTGGAGGGGACTACCGAAGCCGAGGAGCCACGAGCGTGGAGCGACCGGGCGGAACTGCTCTCCTATCCGGTCGCTCGCGTGCTCGTTTCGCTTCTGGACGTACCGGGTGCCGTCGAGAAGTACGCGGCCGCCGAGGCCGCGACGGCACGCGAGCGGTTCGTCGAGGATTTCGAGGCCGATTTGGAGCTGAAGAGCGCGGGCGGCGAGCGGCTGACGCTCGACCGACTGCTCGCGGATTTCGGGCTATCGGGGCGTATCGAACCCACCGGCGACGGCGAGTTCAGCGTCGCGGTCACGGCGTATCTCGAACTCGCGGCGGCGCTGTCGGGCGAGCGGTGGCGTCTCGTCGGCCGACCGCTCGACTCGGGGCGCGTCCCCGTCTCGCGGCCGGAGTTGTACACGCTGCTTCGGGAGGCCGTCGGCCGGCGCGTCGAGGAGGGGCTTCCGCTGTCGGTGCCCGAGGGCATCGGTGACCCGCTCGATTCGGAGCTGTCGGCGATTCGCCGCAGCGTCGCTGACCTCGACCCGCCGACGGCGTTCGATGCGGTGGTGCCGGGACTGTTCCCGCCGTGTATGCGTGCGCTGCTGACTCGCGCTCGGGAGGGGGAGGCACTCCCCGACCGCTCGCGGTTCTCGCTCGTTGCCTTCCTCGTGAGTGCCGGCCTTGACCGCGACGAGGTCGTCGAGTTGTGTGCGATAGAGGGGGAGGCAGCCGATTCGATTCGGGCGCAGGTCGACCGACTCCGCGGGGCTGACGGCGAGGGGTCGGTCGCGGCGCCGCCGTCGTGTGCGGTCATGGACGACTACGGCGACTGTGTCGACAAAGACGAGCTGTGTGAGTCAATCGAGCACCCGCTGTCATACTACGAACAGCGGCTGGAGGCGGCACCGGAAGAGCAGCTAACTGACTGGCGCGCTCAGTAGCGCCGGGAGAGGCCGACGCCGATGACGGACATGAAGACGATGAAGAAGGCGATAGCGCCGACCAGGGCGACGCCGCCGTCGCCCGAAAGCCCGCCGTCGTTGTACGTGTTACCGATGTAGAGGATGATGGCGGCAAGTGTGGCAACGCCGACGAACGCGACGATGGCTTCGACGACGGCATCACGGTCCATGGTCGGGATTCCGACGGTGTGGGCCAAAAGCGCTTCGAAGGCGAGGCGCCGGTGGGTCGACGACGACCGATGGATGACGAGCGGTTCGTGCGGACACTCGAAATCGGGGGCAGTGGCGAGATATTTTGGCGAAAAACGACGCGAACGGTCGTGAAACGTCGAGTGACTCATTAGTCTTCGACGCCTACGTTTCGACTGGAACATGACGCATCCAGAACACACACCAGCGTCATCGGACTCCTCGCGTCGGCGGCCTCTGGCGCCCGATACGCGCCGGCTGGACGACCGGTCGGCGCGAGCGTGGACGGAGCCGATGGCGGTCAGACCGCTCGGTAGCGGCCGCTACGCTGTCGACAGCAGCTCCGGCGCCACCTACGTCGTCGACCTCCCCCGTGGCGACTGCAGTTGTCCGGACCACGAAATCCGCGGTGAGCGCTGCAAGCACCTCCGCCGGGTGGCACTGGAAGTTACCGAGCGACGCGTCCCGGCGCCGGGCAAGCGGCGGGCCGACTGTGCGGTCTGTGGCCACGAATCGTTCGTCCCCGAGTCGGGGGCGGCGGTCTGTGGCGATTGCTGGCTCGAACGCGGCGACATCGCGACCGACCGCGAGACGGGCGATACGGTCGTCGTCTACCGACTGACCGACGAGCGCGCAGACGAGCGCTACATCGACGCCGCGGGGTGTACGGTCGCGGAGTACCCGAAAAACGAGGGGTATCCGCCCGATGACCCGGTCGTGGAGGTCGTCTACCCGTTTTCGGGTGACGCCGACTCGGGCCTCGACGAGCGGCCGCGTTACGCCTTCCCGTATGCGCGGCTTGCGGTCCGCGAGGAGATGCTCGTCGAGTGACCTACTGCCACTCCGAGAGGTCCGTTTCCTGTCCGGCGGGGACCGACAGCCACGCGTCGTCGGTCGTGACGTCCGCGATGATGAACGCGGGCTCGCCGTTCCGGTAGTCGTACGACGACTGTACACCGTTTTCCGAATCCGACGCCCGAACGTTCTCTGAACTACTCATTTCAGTTTACGATTATCAACCAAGCACATGAACGTTTCGAAGATAATTCGATAATATTCGGAAGAGGTATCCGTTCGGGTGGCTGTGATGGATGACACTGTACCTACGTTCACTCAACTACCTAAAAACGAGACGAATCGGGTTTCTACAGCATCTCGGCGGCGTCGTCGACCGAGAGGTCTCCGCGTGCGAGGGCTTCCAGCACGTCGCGGTCAGGGCCGTCGTCCGAGCCGACGGCGACCTCTTCGAGCGTGACCTTCTCGGAATCACCGACGAACTCCGCGAAGTCGGTGCCTTCCGCGATGGCGGTCTCCTTCTTCACCCGGTAGTTGCCGCCGTCGGTCGTATAGAGGTCGCCGGGATGGAAGAAGTACCAATCCTCGCGGTCGAAGCGGGCGGCGACCCGCGGTTTCGCGCCGAAGTTCCGCGAGAAGTACACGAGCGCCTCGATTTCCTCGCCGGTCAGATAAATCGGGTCGCCGCTTGAGGATTTCGCCTCGATGGCGTAGAACATCTCGCCGTCGCCCGCGAGCACGTCCGGCAGTTCCCGCTCGGTCGCGCTGCCGGAGGCCGGCGCTCGCATCACCGCGAACCCGGCCCCGTCGAGTTCGTTGACGAGTTCGCGCTCCCGGCGGTCGCCCTTCGCGTTCGAGTTCGGCATCTACCGAGCGTCGGTGTCGAACGGTATTAAATCGGCCGACGGAATGGCCGACGAGGGCTCAGCACCCGAACAGTTCCCGGAGGTGGTCGTTCAGGAACAACCCCTCCGGGTCTAACTCCGCACGCACGTCGAGGAACGCTTCCCACTCGGGATACAGCCCTTCGAGGTCGGCGGCGGTCTTGGTGTGGTGTTTCCCCCAGTGGGGGCGGCCCTCGAAGCGGTCGAAGACGGTCTCGGAGTCGGCGACAAGCGACTCGTACGGTCGGCGGTGGTAGGTATGGACCGCGATGAACGTCGAATCGCGGCCGGTCGCCGGCGACAGCGGTATCGAATCGCCGGCCACGTCGCGGAACTCGACCGGAAACAGCACGTCGTGGGACTCGACGACATCGCGGAGTTCCCGGAGGACTTCGGCGGCGTCCTCACGGGGAACGCCGTACTCAGTCTCGTTGAACCGCACGTCGCGGGTCGTCGGGTAGATGTCTTTGGCCGGGCCGACCCGCTCGGAGTCGGCGAACGTCCCCGTCGTGATTCGGTTCAGAGATGGTGCGGCCCGCGGTAGCCGTCTGCCGACGCGGTTGATGCCTTCCCACGCGAGGTTCTCGATGCGCTCCTCGATGGCGTCGAGGCGGCCGGGTTCGCCCGTCTCGTCGGTCTCTTCGAGCGTCTTGACGAGTGCCGTATCGGTGTGAGGGAACCACCAGAACTCGAAGTTGCGGAACTCGCGGTACTCCTCGAGGTTCGCGAGTACGTCCTCGATGTCGACCGGTCGTTTCCGCTCGCGGAGTCGGTAGTCGTCGACCACGTCGAGGGTGACAGTGCTGAGGACGCCGAGCGTGCCGAGAGACACCTGTGCGTGGGAGAAGCGGTCGTCACCGCGTTCGAGGTCGAGAATGCTACCGTCGGCGGTAATCAATCGCAATCCGGCGGCTTGCGTCGCCATCACACCGAAGTCGGTGCCAGTTCCGTGGGTTCCCGTCGACAGCGCGCCGGCTATCGATTGGGCGTCGATGTCGCCCATATTCTCCAGCATGAGGCCGTGGTCGGCAAGCGCGTCAGTCAACCGCCACAGCGGCGTCCCCGCCCGAACGGTCACCTGCCGCGCTCCGGCGTCGGCGTCGACGAGTCCCGTGTATCGCTCCAAGGAGACGAACGTCTTTTCGGATTTCGCGACCGGCGGGAACGAGTGGCCCGCGCCGGCGACCCGAAGCGTTCCCTCGGCGTTTTCGACGACCGTTCGGAGTTCGCTCTCGGTTTCGGGGTAGTGGACGTGTGTCGGACGTGCGCTGACGCTTCCGGACCAGTTCTTCCAGACGCCGTCGGTCAGATGTAACATCGGCCATCACCTCGATACGTACTCCAGGTGTCGACGACTTCCTCGCCGTCGACGACCGCCAACTCCTCGAAGAACCGGCACAACTCGCCCGCCTTCCCGTGTCGCATCACGACCGGGTCGCCGACCGCGAGGTCCCCGTCGTAGCGGACCGGCGTCTGGACTTCGCCGGCGCCCTCGTTGTCCAGCAGTTCGGCCCCCTCGGGGAGCCACGGGACGGGCGCCTTGTCAGGGCCGACCGGGCCGGAGGCGACGTAGCCGCCGCCGCGGCACGTGTAGACGCCGTCGGTCGGTTCGCGGGTCACCTCGATTGCGTAGCCAGCGGCGGGTTCGTAGTCGAGGTGGTCGTACCAGTCGAACTGCCGTGGGGCAAAGAAGCCCGACCCGACGGTAACCTCCGTCACGTGTGGGTCCTCGCGGGTGAACTCGACGCTGCCCGTCCCACCGCCGTTGACGAATTCGAGGCCGTACTCGTCGTCCAGCGCCGCGGCGACGGCCTGTCGGCGCTTTCGGACGAGGGGTTTCGAGCGCTGCTTGAACAGGCGCATCGCGGCGTTCTCGAGACCACCGTTGGCGGGGTTTCGGTCCGGCAGGCCGGCGATTTGGGCCTCATAGCCCATCAGCCCCGTGAGGCGGACACCCGAGGCTTCGGTGACGGTCTCGGCGACGGCGAGCGCGTCCTCGGGCGTCCGAATCGGCGACCGACGGACGCCGAAGTACACGCCGAAATGTTCCGTCGAGCAATCGAGGTCGAGACAGAGCGGCACGTCCGCGCCCGCTTTCTCGGCGGCGTTCGCGATTCGCTCGACGTGTTCGGCGCAGTCGACCATCAGCGTGATGTCGGCGCCCTCGGCGACGCGCTCGGCGACTGCGCGGAGTTCGGCGTCGCCGACGACGGGGTAGGCGACGAGCAAATCGTCGAACCCCGCGTTCGCGAGGTCGACTGCCTCGCGGCCGGTGTAACACATCACGCCCTCGAAGCCGTCCTCGGAGAGAATCCGCTCCAGTGCCGCCCGGCACCGGACCGACTTCGAGGCGACGCGAACCGGGAGGCCACCCGCTCGGTCGGCTGTGCGCGCGATGTTCGCCGCCAGCGCCGCGCGGTCGACGAAGGCCGTCGGTAGCTCCCGGCCCTCGAAGGCCGCTCGATAGGCGCCGTACTCGTTCATACGTTCGGATTCTCCTCTCGATACCTGAGGTTTCGGGCGTCGATGTGCGGTCAGTTTAATCGCCCGAGCCTTCAAATGGGATGCCGGGACCACCACCCGTATGCCGACGACCACCATCGCCGGAGACTGCAACGTCTACTTCGACGGTCGCCGAGAGACCCGACAGCGCGGTCACGTTCTCGTCGTCGTCAAGCCCGACGACACCGTCCTCGTCCACGACGCCGACGGCTACCAACCGGTCGCGTGGCTCACCCGTCCCGCGGACCTCTCGTTGACCCACGACCCCCTCTGGCTGGTCGCCACAGACGGCGAGGAGACGCTTCGTATCGAGGCTGCCGGCGAGGTGGCCGTGACCGAACACGACGTGAGTGAGGCGGGGACGCCGGTCGGCGACTGTCGCTGTGGCGGCCAACTCATCCGTTCCGGTGGGGACGTTCTCTGTCTCGACTGTGCCGAGCGTCACTCGCTCCCCTCGGGTGCGACGACGCTCGATTCGACCTGCGACTGCGGCCTTCCACTGTTTCGGGTCGAACGCGGGACGGACTTCGAGTTGTGTCTGGACTACGAGTGTGGGTCGTTGCTCGATGCGGTTTCCGAGTGCTTCGACCGCGCGTGGGACTGTCCGAACTGCGACGGCGACCTCCGTGTTCTCAGACGCGGCGGACTCATCGCTGGCTGTGAGAACTACCCTGACTGCGACACTGGGTTCTCGATACCTGACGGAACGATTTCGGAACCGTGTGACTGCGGCCTTCCTCGGTTCGAAACGGCCAGCGGGGAGCGGTGTCTCGACTCGGGATGTGGCGCCACGCTCTGACGGGCGCGTCGGCCCGGCGACCGTAGCGGCTATACGCCCGCACCCGCCAACCCCCACACGATGGAAGGACACCTCTCCGACGGCGTCGTCGAGGTCGGCGCCAACGGCCGCGAACGCTACTACGACTCTCGGGGCTACGGTCACCCCCGAGGGGACGGCGTCGTCCTCTCCCGTGTCGAGGCCGCTCACCTCCTCTATCGCGGAGACCTCGATTCGGTCGACGGAAACGGGTTCGCCGGCTTCCTCGCCGAACACGACGACATCGTCGTCGAGTTCTTGGTCTACCGGGACTTGCGTGACCGCGGCTTCTACCTCTCGGTGGCGAGCGAGGAGTGGGTCGATTCGACCGACGGCGTCGACTTCGTCGTCCACCCTCGCGGCGACGGGCCGTGGGACGGGTCCGTCGAGTACCGGGTTCGCGTCGTCGCCGAACGGGAGTCGATTCCGCTCGCTGGCCTCGGTGACACCGTCCTCGCGGTCGTCGACGAGGAGAGCGAAATCACGTATCTCGAAACCGACGTTCCGGACGTTTCCGGTTCCAGTTCGCTCGCCCTCGACGCCACCGTCGATGGGGTCCTCCTCGAAGACCGAGTGCTCTGCTGGGACCCCCCTGAACCCCTCTACGAGCGCGGCTTCTACGGGCAGCGAATGGGTCGTGACGACGAAACGCTCCAGTTGTCGCTTCTGGAGGCCGCCCATCTGGACGAGACGGGCGTTCTCTCGATTGCTGGCGGCACCGGGGCGGTCGTCGAGCGCGGCCGGGCGGTCGAAGGCGAGCGGTTCGACCGCCGGCTGACGGTGTATCGTGAACTCCGCCGGCGGGGCATCGTCCCGAAGACCGGTTTCAAATTCGGCGCGGATTTCCGCACCTACGCCGACGTGGAGTCGGTCGACGACCTCGGCCACTCGGAGTTGCTGGTCCGGGTGTTACCGGCGGACACCGAACTGTCGCCGCGGGATTTGGCGCTCGACGTTCGGCTGGCTCACGGCGTCCGGAAACGGATGGTGTTCGCCCTCGTCGAGGACGGAACGGTGACGTGGCGGTCGGCCGGGCGGCTGACGCCCTGAGGCTCAGACGAGGACGTGGACGTACCGCGTCAACGACCGGTGGACGCGGCGGTCGAACCGCGATTCGACGGTCCAGCCGGCGGCTTCGGCGGCGTCGTTCCACGAGCGGTCGCCGACGACGACGGCGCGGTCGGCGACCCGCCGGACTTCGCGGAGGGCGTCGCCGACGAGCGATTCCAGCGAGACGCCCTCGACTTTCGACTGGCGGCCGTAAGGAGCGTCGAAGACGGCACCGTCGAACCCCCCGTCGGCAAACGGCAGACGCGTCGCATCGCCGCGGACGACGGCGAAGGAGTCGAGGTAGTGAGCGAGGTTCTCCCGTGCGCCCTCGACCATTTTCCGTTGGGCGTCGACACCGACGACGTCGGTGCCGACGAGGCCCGCTTCGACGAGAATACCGCCGGTGCCGCACATCGGGTCGAGCAAGCGGGCATCGGGACTGGCGCCGGCGATGTTGGCGAGCGCGCGGGCGTCCATCGGGTCCATGCTTCCCGGTTGGAAGAACGGCTTGTCGGTCGGCTGTCGGGCCGTGAAATCCCGGGGTGTCTCGGTTTCGAGCCATCCGAGGGCGGCCGTCTCGGAGAACAACGCGACGAGCGTGTTGTCGGGGTCGTCTAGGTCGACCTCGAATCCACGGTCGACGAGTACGGACCCGAGGCGTCGTTCGACGGCCTGGGTGTCGACGCCGGTCAGGCCGCGTACGTCGCGGGCGCGAACGGCGACGGTGCCGGTTCGGTCGGTGCTCGCGGCGTCGAGCAGGGCGACGGCGTCGTCGACGGAGGGGTCACACGTACCGAGGAGTCGACAGATTCGTCTGGTGTAGGCCAGCGTTTCGGGTCGAACGACGCCCCGTGCGGTAGCGAGGCCGGGAGCCAGCAGTTCCACTGCCGAACAGCGGCTCTCGGCCTCACGGACTGCGAAGTCGTCGTCGTCACCGGCCAACTCCAGGAGGTACACGCCCGCAGGTGGCCGCCGACGGGAAATAAACGGCCCGGTCGGGGGTCGCTCGTGCGAGGTGAGGGGGAACGACCACCCACATTTATAAACCTTAAATACGTGTTTTAAGTCGAGTTATGCAGGACCCCAAGGAGACTATCAATATCGAGAACGTCGTTGCCTCGACGGGGATTGGCCAGGAGCTCGACCTCCAGAGCGTCGCCATGGACCTCGAGGGCGCCGATTACGACCCCGAGCAGTTCCCCGGTCTCGTCTACCGGACACAGGAGCCGAAGTCCGCGGCACTCATCTTCCGCTCCGGGAAAATCGTCTGTACGGGCGCGAAATCCACCGACGACGTCCACGAGTCGCTCCGCATCGTCTTCGACAAACTCCGCGACCTGGAGATTCAGGTCGACGAGGACCCCGAAATCGTCGTCCAGAACATCGTCACCAGCGCGGACCTCGGCCGCAATCTCAATCTCAACGCCATCGCCATCGGTCTCGGTCTGGAGAACATCGAGTACGAACCCGAGCAGTTCCCCGGTCTCGTCTACCGTCTCGACGACCCCGACGTGGTCGCGCTGCTGTTCGGCTCCGGCAAACTCGTCATCACCGGCGGCAAGAAGCCCGACGACGCCCGCGAGGCAGTCGACAAAATCGTCTCCCGACTCGAAGAGCTCGGTCTGCTCGACGGCTAACGAAGAGCGGCAACTACTCCCGTGACGGCTCCCTAATTCCGGTATGCTTCCGCTGCAGGTGGAGTTCGTCGGCGGCGGCCCGCTCGCGCTCGCCGTCGCGTTCCTCGTCGGGACGCTGTTTTCGGCCGTAACGCTACATCTCGCCGCGCTGTGGGTGCTCGGCGACGAACCGCACCAGCGCGCTGTCAAAGCCGCTCCCGCCCCTGTCGTCGTCGCGATGCTGTTCAGCCAGTACAACGGCGCCGTGATGGTCGCGCTGTCGTTTTTCACCGCCGTCGCCGTCGTTCGGTACGTCTACGAGTTGAACCTCCGCGGAGCAGTGTTGTTGTCGGTGTTTTATTTCTCCATCACTACGATTTTCGCCTTCGCGTTCGGCAACATCTTCTTGGCGTGAGGTGCGCCGCCGTCCTCACTCGCTTTCGATATCGACCGTCCGGACCGTCGAGTTGTCACGCCAGACGAGGTGGATATCCATCGACGGGTCCTCCATCTCGTCGAGTTCGGAACTGTCGAGGCTGTGTGTGTACTCCCACTCGGCGGTTTCGCCGGCCTCGATGTCCAGTCGCACCTCCGTTTCGGGTGCGTAGGCGATTCGTGGCCCGACCCGATTTATCGCGCCGACGAACGTCCCGTCGACGTCGGCGGTGTTCTCGACGGTCACCGTCGCCGTCACCGTCTCGCCGACTGTCGCCGTCTCGGGCGCCTCGAAGGTCACGTCGAACGACGCTGGCGGCCGGTTCAACCGTTCGAGGACGGAATCGCCGACGGTGTACTCGCCGCCGTCCCACGTCAGCGTCGCCGAGTCGGCGTCGAGCGGTTTCGGGACGTACGCCGCAATCCACCCCGACGACGGCCCGGTTTCGCCGTCCTCGCTGGCACTGGCGCTTGCGGTCGGGGAACTCCCGTCGTTCGGTTCGTAGGCGTCGCCGAACGTTTCCAGTCGCCCCTGACGACCGATTTTCGTCGTCACCTCGTATTGCTCCCCGGACGCTCGACGGAAAACGACGAGGCCGGGTGGTCACCGGGCGATTCGACCGAGATATTCGCGATAATCAGCTGTTCGTTCCGGCCGCCGTAGGTCCCGTACGAATCCGGGGAGTTCAGCGTTACGACTGCTGGCGTCGCGGTGATGTCCTGTACGCTCACGCCGCTGTCGCCGTTGTCGCCGCTCGGGTCGTCGGTCGATTCGTCATCCGAGAGACAGCCTGCCAGCGCCGTCCCTGCGAGGGTAGCGCCGAGCGCTCGAAGCGTTCGTCTGCGTGTCGGGTTCATACACGAGGATGGAACCCTTTCGGGGGAGGGCTTTGTGTAAGCTAAAACGACGGTTTCAGTAACGGCGGTTCAGGGGACCAACCGCTCGATTTCGGTGACGAGGATGTCGCTGGCGCCGGCGTCTTTCAGGTCCGGGATGACCTCGAACACCTTCCGCTCGTCGACGACGACGTGGACCGCGAGGGCGTCGCTGCCGGCCACGTCCATCACCGTCGGCCCACCCATCCCGGGAATCACGTCTTCGACATCCTCGAGGGCATCCTCGGGGACGTTCATCATCAGATAGCGCTTGTCGTTGGCGTCGAGGACGGACTTGAACGCCGTCTTGACCTGCTGGACCTTCGGGTCGTCGGCAACGTCGGGGTTGGCGAACAGCCGCACCGACGACGACAGCACCTCGTCGATGACTTCGAGGCGGTTCATTCGCAGGGTCGTCCCCGTCGAGGTGATGTCGACGATGGCGTCGGCGATATCGACGTGCGGGGTCAACTCCGTCGCGCCCGTCACCTCCACGATGTCGGGGGAGATGCCCAACTCCGCGAAGTACGCCTCGGTGATGTTGGGGAACTCGGTGGCGACCGTGCCGCCGGTCAACTCCTCCGGCGAGGAGACGCCGCCGTCCTCGGGGGAGGCGAGGACGAGTCGGCAACTGCCGAACTCCAAATCCAGGAGGTCGACCAACTCGACGTCGGACTCCCGCGTTTGGTCGAGTCCGGTGATGCCGAGGGCGGCGGCGCCGTCGGAAACGTACTCGGGGATGTCCGCGGCGCGGGCGAAGAGTACCGACACCTCGGGGTCGACGGTGTCGGCGTACAGTTTCCTGTCGGCACCGTTCTGGACGTGTAACCCGGCTCGTTCCAGCAGTTTCAGCGCCGGGTCGTGGAGACGGCCCTTGTTGGGCACGGCAATGCGCATACACCCGGTTGCAGGCGACGGGCCTTTGCCCTATCGGACGCCGAGGCGCCGTCGGATGGCGTCGGCGGCGTACCCCACGCCGGCGACACAGAACGTCGACAGCGACAGCGCGAACAGGCCGATTGCGACCGTCTCGAACGGCATCGGGTCGAGTGCCGGTCCCGTCGTGGTGCCGGCGGTACTCCCGGCGAGGAGGTACAGGACGGAGACGAGCAGGAAGCCGCCGAAGGTGGCTGCCCCAGTCGAGACGCCGTATCGGAGCAGTCGGACGCCGGTCGCGTCGTCGGGGAACAGCGACTCGGCGTGGAGTCGGACCGCGTGGCGATACCAGAGGTACGACCCGAGAAAGAACAACCCCGCGAGGGCCGCAAGCAACACGGCGACGGGCAGGAGGAGGGCGTTCATCGTCCGGAGTTCCGAGTCGGTCAGTAAAAACCCACGCACCGATTCATCGGCGAGAACCGACGCCTCGTCCGACCGATTCGGCAGTTTCAACGCCCGGCGTCGACAACGCCGGGTATGAGCACGCTCCAGATTACCGGCGGGCGCGTTCTCCGCCCCGACCTGACCGTCGAACGGGCCGACGTACTGGCCGACCGGGAGACGGGACGCATCGTCGAGGTTGGCGACACCGCCGTCGGCGAGGAGACGCTGGACGCCGAGGGCTGTCTGGTCGTTCCGGGACTCGTCAACACCCACTGTCACGTCGCTATGACGCTGCTCCGCGGGTACGCCGACGACAAACCGCTCGACGCGTGGCTGCAAGAGGACATCTGGCCGACCGAGGCCGCCTTCGACGCCGAGGACGTCCGTGCGGGCGCGCGACTCGGACTCGTGGAGATGCTGAAAAACGGCGTCACGACGTTCGCGGACATGTACTTCCACGTTCCGGAGGTGGCGGCGGCCGTCGAGGAGGCCGGTCTCCGTGCCCGTCTCGGCCACGGCGTCGTCACCGTCGGGAAGGACGACGCCGACGCTCGCGCGGACTTCGAGGAGGGATTGGCCGTCGCCCGCGAACTCGACGGGGCCGCCGACGGTCGGATTCGAACGGCGCTGATGCCGCACTCGCTGACGACGGTCGACGCCGACCTCTTGGAGACCTACGTCGCCCGCGCACGCGAGGCGGGCGTCCCGGTCCACTACCACGCAAACGAGACCGAAGACGAGGTCGACCCCATCGTTTCCGAACGCGGCGTCCGGCCGCTGGAGTTCGCCGACGACCTCGGAATGCTGGAGTCCGGCGACTTCATCGCCCACGCCGTCCACGTCGACGAGACCGAAATCGAACTACTCGCCGACCAAGAGGTCGGCGTCGCCCACTGTCCGGCCTCGAACATGAAACTCGCCAGCGGCATCGCCCCCGTCCAGGAGTTGCTCGATGCAGGCGTCACGGTCGGTATCGGAACCGACGGCCCGGCCTCGAACAACGACCTCGACGTCTTCGACGAACTCCGGGACGCGGCGATGGTCGGCAAACTCGCCGCCGAGGACGCAAGCGCCGTCGCTGCAGAGGATGCGGTTCGGGCGGCGACCGAACGCGGCGCCGAACTGCTCGGCTTCGACGCCGGGCGTATCGAGACGGGTGCGCTGGCCGACCTCGCGGTCGTCGACCTCGAGGCGCCGCATCTCACGCCGGAACACGACCTCGTCAGCCACCTCGCCTACGCGGTTCGCGGGTCGGACGTGCGACACACCGTCGTCGGCGGAGAGGTCCTCGTCCGCGACCGCGAAGTGCTGTCGTTGGAGGAAGCGGCCGTCAGACGTGAGGCCGACCGCCACGCACGGGCGGCCATCGAGCGCGCAACCGAATAGCGATTAAACGCTCAAATATGTTTTTGAATCTTTTGAACGGTTTTGAGGTCCTCTTTCTATTCCCAAACGAACTGGTAAACGAGTTGAACGAGAGTCCCGGTTTATCCCCCTGACCTACTTGGTGGGGAGTGTGATGCGCTCGAATAAACGACTCGCTGCAATCGCGCTGTCGGCGCTGATGATACTGTCAGTCGTCGGCCCCGGCCTCGCGATGGCACAGACCGACGACGACGCGGGCAACGTCAGCTCACTGAACATCGACGTGACACAGGACGGTGAGAACGTGACCGTGACGGTGACCGACGCGAACGGGTCGGTCGACGGCGCCAACGTGACCGTCACGCAAGAAGACGTGGACGCGGACGAGGATGACGAAGAATCCGACGACGACTCGGAGGACGACGATTCTGAATCCGACGATGCAGACTCGGACGATAGCGACTCCGAGGATTCAGAAGAAGAGGACTCGGACAGCGACTCTGACGACTCCGATGACGGTTCGGAGGAAGACGATAGCGACTCTGATTCCGACGACTCGGGGTCCGAAGACGATGACTCGGACGATAGCGATGCTGACGACTCGGACGAAGAAGAGGACGACTCCGAGGATTCGGAGGAAGAGGACTCGGACAGTGAGTCCGACGACGACAGCGACTCCGACGACGCTGACGAGGAAGACGAAGAAGCCGAAGACTCCGAGGCTGAAGGGGAAGACGAGGACTCCGAGGAGGACGACTCCGACGACGAGAACTACGAGTACGAGGGCACGGGCACGTACACGACCGACGAGAACGGAACGGTCGAGCTGCCCGCCCCCGAAGAGGGCGTCCGCCTGACTATCACGGCCGAGGACGGCAACCGAACGCAGGAGGTATCGGTGACGCTGACCGGCTCCGAAGAGGCGACCGTTCCCTTCGGCCAGCGCGTCTCGATGTTCGTCCAGCAACTGCTCGACGGCTCCGGTGACGCGAACGTCGGACAGGCCGTCTCCGAGTTCGTCCGGAGCAACAACCCGGGTAACGCGCCGGAAAACGCCGGTCCGCCCGAGGACGCCGGTCCGAACAGCGACACCGAGCGTGGCCCGCCTGAGGACGCCGGTCCGAACAGCGATGACGACCGACGTGGCCCGCCGGAAAACGCCGGTCCAAACGGTGACGACGCTGACGACGCCGAGAACGACACCGAAACGGACGGAACCGCCACGCCGACCGAAGACGGTGACGATACGGATGAGGACGACGACTCCGACGACGACCGACGTGGCCCGCCGAGCGACCGCGGTAACAACTGACGACTGCGGACTTTTCCTTCGGTAGCGTTTTCCGCCCCTCGCCCGTTTCGAGGGGTATGAGTCACCCGACGATAACCGAACAGCTCTCGGACCCCGAGAGCGCTCGGGAATCGGGCCGCAAGAAAATCGAGTGGGCCCGACAGCACATGCCCATCATGACCGCCGTCGCCGAGGAGTTCGGCGCCGAGACGCCCCTTGAGGGCGAGGTCGTGGCGATGGCGATGCACGTCGAAGCCAAGACGGCCGTTCTGACCGAGGTTCTCGCTGAAGCGGGCGCCGAAGTGGCCATCACCGGCTGTAACCCGCTTTCGACCCACGACGACGTGAGCGCCGCGCTGGATGCCGTCGACGGCGTCACCTCCTACGCCAAACGCGAAGTCGACGACGATGAGTACTACGCCGCCATCGAGGCGACAATCGACCACGACCCCACCGTCACCGTCGACGACGGTGGTGACCTCGTGATGGCCATCCACGAGAACTACCCCGAACTCATCGACTCCATCGTCGGCGGTTGTGAGGAGACGACGACGGGCGTCCACCGCCTGCGTGCGATGGACGACGACGGCGAACTCCACTACCCGATGTTCGCGGTCAACGACACGCCGATGAAGCGACTGTTCGACAACGTCCACGGGACGGGCGAGGCGTCGCTTTCGAACATCGCCATGACGACGAACCTCTCGTTTGCGGGCAAGAACGTCGTCGTCGCCGGCTACGGCTACTGTGGGAAGGGCGTCGCGATGAAGGCGTCCGGACAGAACGCCCACGTCATCGTCACCGAGGTCGAACCCCGCCGGGCCCTGGAGGCGCACATGGAGGGCTACGAGGTCGCCTCGATGGCCGAGGCGGCCGAGAAAGGCGACATCTTCGTGACGACGACGGGCAACCGAGACGTCATCGTCGAAGAGCACTTCGAGGCCATGCAGGACGGCGTCGTCCTCGCCAACGCCGGTCACTTCAACGTCGAAATCGACCTCGACGGCCTCGACGAGATGGCGGTCGGCCGCCGAGAGGTGCGGGACGGCGTCGAGGAGTTCGAACTGCCCGACGGCCGACGCATCAACGTCCTCGCAGACGGGCGGTTGGTCAACCTCGCCTCGCCGGTCGCGATGGGCCATCCCGTCGAAGTGATGGACCAGAGCTTCGGGGTGCAGGCCGTTTGCGTCCGCGAGATGGTCGAGAACAGCGACGCCTACGACGCGGGCGTCCACGAGGTGCCCGACGACCTCGACCGCGAGGTCGCCGAAATCAAACTCGAAGCCGAAGGCATCGAGATAGACGAACTGACCCCCGAACAGACCGAGTACATGGACAGCTGGCAGCACGGGACCTGACGGCCACAGCCCTGGTCGGAATCCCTTTTATTGTTCGCGGTGCAACCGGTTTGCATGCCGAATGACCTTCTCGAGCGACTCGAACAGCCGGAGTACACCGGAGAGAATCGGTGTACGCCCTGTACGATTCTCAATCTCCTCATTGCGGCGGGCGTCTCCGCGCTCGTCGGCCGTCGAAACCGTGCGTTGGGGCTGTTGACGTTCGTAGCGAGCGCGGCACTCGTCTCACTCCGGGGGTATCTCGTTCCCGGGACGCCCGAGTTGACGAAGCGGTATCTCCCGCAGTCGGTGCTTGCGGCCTTCGACAAGGCCGACCCGCCGGGCGAAGACGTACCCGTCGAACTCGCCGAGCAGGCGGCCGCTCGTGCCGACGAAACTGCCGACTCGGAAGAAGACGACGACTCCGTGACGAGCGAACCCTCTGCGACGGAATCCGTCGAGGTAGTCGACGAAAGCGACGCCGTCGCCGCTGAGGCGGACGACGCGGAACCGGAGGTCCTCCCGGAGCGGGAGGACGTCGAGGACCTCATGGGTCAACCGATGGAGGAGGTGCTCTCGGCGTTCGGCGTCGTCCGACCGACCGAGGAGGGCGATGACCTCGAACTCGTCGACTCCTTCCGGGTGGAGTGGGAAGACGCCATCGAGGCGCTTTCCGAGGAGGACGAACGCGTCGAAACGCTCGCGGACCTGTTCCAAGAAGACGAAGCCGCGGTCGAAATCGAGACCCGCGAAGACGGCCGCTACTACGGCCTCGTCGACGGGAAGGCACAGTACAACTGGATTACGGAGGCGGCGCTGATTTCGGACCTCGCGGCCCACCGGGCGGTCGCCAGCGAGGACCGCCGCTGGAGCGTCCTCCTCCCGGAGGAACGGCTCTCGGTTCTCAAGGGGTTCCGCGTCTTCCTCGAGACGTGCCCGGAGTGTGGCGGTCCCATCGCCCCCACCGACGAGAGCGTTGAGTCCTGCTGTCAGAGTTGGGAGGTCATCGCCGTCGAGTGTGCCGACTGCGGCGCTCGCGTGCTGGAGTTACCCGCTCCCGACGGCCGCAACCCCAACGAGGGCGGCGCCGGCGCGGCGGGTGTCCCCGGCGGATTCACGAGATAGCCGAGCGCGACGGCGACGATTCGACGGTAACGCTTTTGTCGACGCCTGCCAAGGCGTCGCGTATGGCGCCCGAACCCACTGCTGCCATCGGTGTCGCGTCCGACCAGCCCGCAGTCTCTGGGTTCGGTTTCTTTTTCGCTCGGTAGACGGCGTGGACCCGGAGGCGACGCTGTCGCGCCTCCGGCGAAACGCCGTCTTCGAGTCGGAACCGCTAACAGAGAGCCACGCACACACTCGTCAATGAGATTGCCCGAAACGCAGGTCGCGCTGCTGGAAGCCGCCAGCGCGACCGAAACGAAAACGGTTGCACAGCTCGCCGAGGAACTCGGCGAAGACGCCACGGCCGTCACGCGGGCCGCCTTCGAACTCGAAGACACCGGCCTGCTCGCGGTCGACGAACACGTCGCCGAGGACGTCCACCTCACCGACGAAGGTGAGACGTACCGCGAGGACGGCCTGCCCGAACTCCGCCTGTACGAGGCCGCCATCGACGCCGGTGCCGACGACGACCCCGTTCCGATGGGCGAACTCATCGGAGCGGCCGGCCTCGAGGGCCCCGAAGTCGACATCGCGCTGTCGAACTTCGCCCGGAAGGGACTGGGCCGAATCGACAGTGGTGAGGTAATCGTCGACACCACAGAGGGGCCGGACGTCGACCCCGACGCCGACCCCGAGACGGAGGCGCTGGAGGCTATCGCCGCAGGCAACGCCGGCTACACCGACCCCGGAATCCTCGACCGACTGGAGACGCGCGGCCTCATCGAGCGCACCGAGACGACCGTCCGGAGCGTCACGCTGACCGACGAGGGCGTCACCGCGATGATGGAAGGCGTCGAAGTCGCCGAGACCGTCAGCGCAGTCACGCCCGAACTGCTCACCTCCGGGGAGTGGGAAGAGGTGGAGTTCACCGAGTACAACGTCGAAGCCGACGCCGAAACGGTCCACGGCGGGAAGGAACACATCCTGCGTCAGACCGCAAACCGCGTCAAGAACGTGCTTGTCGGGATGGGGTTTCAGGAGATGGAAGGCCCCCACGCCGACGCGGAGTTCTGGATCAACGACTGTCTGTTCATGCCCCAGGACCACCCCGCCCGCACCCACTGGGACCAGTTCGGTCTCGACGTGCCGCCGATGGAGGGTCTCCCCGAGGACCTACTGGAAGCAGTCGAGTCGGCCCACCGCGACGGCGTCGGGGAGGACGGCGAGGGCTATCACTCGCCGTGGACGACCGACGTGGCCCGACAGGTCGACCTCCGTGGTCACACCACCTCGCTGTCGATGCGGTATCTCTCCGGCGAACAGGTCGGCAACCTCGAACCGCCACAGCGGTACTTCAGCGTCGAGAAAGTGTACCGCAACGACACCCTCGACCCGACCCACCTACTCGAGTTCTTCCAAATCGAGGGGTGGGTGATGGCCGAGGACCTCTCGGTGCGGGACCTGATGGGGACGTTCACGGAGTTCTACGAGCAGTTCGGCATCACCGACATCGAGTTCAAACCCCACTACAACCCCTACACGGAGCCGTCCTTCGAGTTGTTCGGCAAACACCCCGAGACGGGCGAGCTCATCGAAATCGGCAACTCGGGCATCTTCCGGGAGGAGGTGCTGTCGCCGCTCGGCGTCGACTGCGACGTGATGGCGTGGGGACTCGCGTTAGAGCGACTGCTCATGTTGATGTACGGCTTCGAGGACATCCGCGACGTCCACGGGACGCTGTGTGACCTCGAACTGTTGCGGAACGTGGAGGTGGTTCACTGATGCCCGTCGTCGACGTCGACCCCGAGGAACTGCGGCAACTGACGGGCCACGACGAGAAGAGCGGCGAGGAACTGAAAGACGACCTCTTCGCGCTCGGCCTCGAGTACGAGGGCGAAACCGAGGACGGCGAGTTCCAACTGGAGTTCGCGCCGGACCGACTCGACCGCCTCTCGGTGGAGGGCGTCGCCCGGTCGCTGCGGTACCAGTACGGCGACGACCGCGGCGTGTACGTCCCGAAGACCAACGACGCGGAGTGGACCATCGAAGTCGACGAGAGCGTCCCCGAGGAACGGCCCTACGTGACGGGTGCGGTCGTCCGTGGTGTCGACCTCGACGCCGACGAACTCGATTCGCTCATCCAACTGCAGGAGAAACTGCACGCGACGATGGGCCGGAAGCGCGCGAAAGGCGCCATCGGCGTCCACGACCTCGCCATGCTGAAAGGACATTCCGGGGACGGCGCCGGTGAGAAATCCATCTCCTACCGTGGGGTCGAACCGGACGGCGACACGTTCGTCCCGTTGGACGACGACGAGGAGCGGACGCCCGCGGAGGTACTCCGCGAACACGACACTGGCGAGCAGTACGCGCCGCTCGTGGAGGGGTTGGAGCGGTATCCAGCCATCTACGACGACATCGGACTGTTCTCGTTCCCGCCGGTTATCAACGGCAAGCGGACGGAAGTCGAGGAGGGGTCTCGTGACCTCTTCATCGAGATGACCGGCACCGACCAGTGGACCATCGACAAGATGTGTGCCATCGTCTGCTACGCGCTGGACGCCCGCGGCGGGCGAATCGAGGAGGTGACCGTCGAGTACCCCGACCGCGAACTCACTCGTCCCGACCTCTCGACGACTTCGAAGACCGTCTCCCACGAGCGCATCGAGACGACGCTCGGCATCGACATCGCCGGCGAGGACGTCGTCGACCTACTCGAACGGGCCGGGTTGGACGCCGACACCTCGGATGAAGGAGATTCCGACGACGATGCGGTCGAACTGGAAGACGTACCGACACAACGGCTGGAATCGAGGTCCGAACCGGACGTCACGGAACCGGCGACCGCCGACCCGTCGGGCGAACTGGTGTACGAGGTCGAGATACCGCCGTACCGCGTCGACGTGCTCCACCCGATGGATATCGTCGACGACGTGGGCCGAGCCTACGGGTTCAACGACCTCGAACCGAAGTACCCCGACGTGTCGACGGTCGGTGGCCGCCACGACACCTCCAGACTGGAGGACGCCGCCCGCGACGCGCTGGTCGGGTTGGGCTTCGAGGACCTGCTGAACTTCCATATGACCAACGAGGCGGAGCTGTTCGAGCGGATGTCGCTGTCGCCCGACGACGAGGCCCTCGGCGCTCGGGACCCGGCGACCATCACCGAACCGTACAGCGAGGACTACACCGTCGTCCGGACGTGGGCGCTACCGTCGCTGCTGATGGTCCTGGAGAACAACACCCACCGGGCCTACCCGCAGGACCTCTCCGAAATCGGCCTCGTCGCCGGCGTCGATTTGGAGGAACCGACGAACGTCGCAGAAGGCCGCTCCGTCGCGGGCGTCGTCGCCCGCACCGACGCCTCCTACGAGGACGCAAAGGCGCGTCTGCAGGCTATCGCGCGGGCGTTCGACGCCGAGTTGGAGACGCCGCCGACGGAACACCCATCCTTCATCTCCGGACGCACCGCCGAAGTCGTCCTCGACGGGGAGTCGGTCGGCGTCATCGGCGAGGTTCACCCGGCGGTGTTGGTCGAACACGACCTCGAAGTGCCGGTCGCCGGCTTCGAATTCGACCTGGACGGACTGCGCTGAGCGGAAGGGAAACGCCTGTTTTCCCCGGCCGTCTACACGGCATCATGACCGAACGTGCTGCACTCGTTACCGGTGCAGGCGGCGGCATCGGACGGGGTATCGCGCTGGAACTCGCCGGCGACTACGCCATCGCCGTCAACGACATCGACGAGGAGTCGGCCCGCGAGACGGCCGCGGAAATCCGAGACGACGGCGGTAAAGCGGTCGCCGTTCCCGGCGACGTGGCCGACAGCGAGGCAGTCGAGGCTATCGTCGCCGAGACGGCTTCGGAACTCGGCCCCATCGAGGTGCTCGTGAACAACGCCGGCATCGAGACGGTGTACCCGTTCGTTGAGTTGCCCGAAGCCGACTGGGACCGCGTTCTCGACGTGAACCTGAAAGGGCAGTTCCTCCTGAGTCAGGCCGTCGTCGAGCGGATGATAGCCGACGGCATCGAGGGAGCGGTCGTCAACGTCTCCAGTTACCACGACACCGTCCCGCGGACCGAGAAGATTCACTACGACGTTTCGAAGGCGGGCGTGAAGATGCTCACGAAGGATATAGCCCTGGAGTTGGCCGAGTTCGGCATCAACGTCAACTGCGTCGCACCGGGCGTCATCGAATCGCCGATGAACGCCGAGATACTGGCCTCCGAGGAACGCAGGCAGGCGATGGACGACCGCGTTCCGTGGGGGCGGATGGGAACGCCCGAGGACGTGGCGAACGTCGTCGCGTTTCTGGTTTCCGACGCCGCGTCGTATCTCACCGGCGTCCGGATTCCGGTCGACGGTGGGTTGCGGTTGGACCCGTGTTACTGACGCGAGTTAGAGGTCGACGCCGACGGCGTCTTCGACGGAGTCGAAGCCGTCCCGTTCGAGCAACTCGAGGAGTCCGCGGTTGATATCGCGTGCGATGGCGGGCCCCTCGTAGACGAGACCGGTGTACAGCTGGACGACGCTGGCGCCGTTGCGTATCTTCTCGTAGGCGCCCTCCGCGTCGGAGATGCCGCCGACGCCGACGACGGGCTTGTCGGTTCGCTCGGCGACGAACCGGACCATGCTCGTCGCTTTCTCCTCGATTGGCTTTCCGGAGAGGCCGCCCTCCTCGTTGGCAGCCTCTCCTCGAAGCGAGGTAGGTCGGTCCGTGGAGGTGTTGGTCGCAATGACGCCGTCCAAATCGAGGTCGTCGACGACGGCCAGGGCGTCCTCCGTGGCGGCGTCGGTGAGGTTCGGCGAGAGCTTCACCAACAACGGCGAGGCCCCGGCGTCTTGGAGTGTCCCGAGGATGGATTCGAGGCGGTCGCGCTGTTGGAGTTCGCGGAGTCCGGGGGGTGTTCGGCGAGGAGACGTTGACGACGAAGTAGTCGCCCCCCTCGCGGACACGCTCGAAGGTGTAGCGGTAGTCGGCTTCGGCCTCGTCGTTCGGGGCCGATTTCGACTTGCCGATGTTGACGCCGACGGGCACTTTGCAGTCGGTTTCGGCGAGGCGTTCGCCGATGATGTCGGCGCCGTCGTTGTTGAAGCCCATGCGGTTGATGAGCGCTCGGTCCTCCGGCAGGCGGAACATCCGTGGGCGGGGGTTGCCGGCCTGCGGTTCGGCTGTGACGCCGCCCACTTCGACGTGTCCGAAGCCGAGGGCCGCGAGCGTGCGAGGGATTTCGGCGTTCTTGTCGAAGCCGGCGGCGACCCCGACCGGGTTGTTGAAGCGCTGCCCGAAGGCCTCGACGGAGAGTCGGGAGTCGACGACGGTGTAGTAATCGGCGAGCAACTGCTCGGCTGCGGTTCCCTCGACAGCTCCCAGGAGGGTGTGGACGCTTCTGTGGGCGGTTTCGGCGTCTAGCTGAAACAGAATCGGTTTCACCAGGTCGTAGAGACGCATTACCGAGAGAGGCCGCCGAAATCGCTTAAATACGGCGGTCTTGGGGTATCCCGACCTCAGAACTCGTGTTCGAGTTCGTCCGGGTCCGCCTTCTGGATGATTATCTTCCCGTCTCGGACACGGACGAACACTTCGTCCCCGATTTCCATACCGGCGACGGCGAGTTCGTCCTCGTGGAGGTTGACGTGTACGTTGTGGTACTCGCCGTCCTCGTCTTTGGCGCCACTCGGGCTGAGCTTCTTCTTTCGCACCATCGGGCTATATTGTGCCCGTCACCGCACGAGATACATAAGTGTACCGTGCGCGCGGTGCCGCCCTCCGGCGCGCGCGAGTTCTGAGGGGCGAAAATCGGCACCGATTTGACGGGTTTCGACCCCCGTTTTCGCCCGACACCGCGGCCCCGTTTATAAATGTAGTGGCCGAAATTACCTCGTTCGGGGGATATATTTATATCAACGTGTGTGCAGACCTCACACGGAGGAGAGAAACCATGGCACGTGACGACGATGGCAAGCGAAACTTCGCGCTTCGAGACCAGACAGGTAACGAGACGAGTGTGTTCTCAGGTCGGACGCCTCGGCAGGCGGCGCTGAAGGCGGCACGCCGACTCGACCCAGCGGACAGCGAGCAACACGCCGAGCACAAAGAACTTCGGCTCCGTGAGAAGGGGACGAAGAAGGTCCACATCTACGACGGGTGGGCGTGGGAAGAGGAGTCCCCGAGTGACAGTCCGGACTGGATGCCCGAGGAGATAACCGAAGCAAACGTCTCCAAGCAGGGCATCGAACACCTCGAAGAAATCTAAGCCCCCACGTTTTTCCGAACGGCTATGAGTCACCCGCCGTTAGCGGCAGGTGCGCGGCAACTCACCCGTGCCTGACCACGCGTGTGCGCGTACGGAATGAGGGCTACGACTTCCGACCGCGCGACATTTCATATCCGAATACGGACACGTTTTTCGACTCAGGCCGTCGACTGCGCGCGCCGGGATTCGTAACTCGCGAGCTCGAGGCGTGACCGATTGGTCCCGTATGGCGTGAGTCCGCTTGCCAAGGCCTGAGAGGCATGAAAACGCGTGACGTAGCGGGTGCACTTCGACGGGCTTAAGGTGAACACTCCCATCCGAACGAATGCGAACAACACGGGGCGTGATGCCCCGGCCGGGACGGCCCTCTGGGTCGTCTCGTCTCGACATCTCGACTGTGGAGGAAGTCGGATTGGAACACACCACTCGGTCGGACGCGGCGTTCGAGCCGAGTGGGATTCCGACGCCCTTAAGTGTAATAGGGTGTTGGTGTTGAAGTACGACGGGCGACGTGGAATCGCATTCCGGCGTCGTCCTGAATCCGGTGCCCTTAAGTGTAACAGGGCACTCGGATTGAAGTACGAGGGTCGCATCGAGTTCTGCTCGGTGTGGTCCCCAATCCGACGCCCTTATCAGTACGAGGGTGTTCGGGAATAACACGACGTGGTTGAGTTCGGTTCGAACCCGAACTCACTCACGGACCAACGTGTTCCGGTGGGTTTATGACCCATCGCGGAATACGATTAGGTCCGAAGGAAATGAGGATTTCACCCCTGCGGTCCGCCGTATAGATGAAATCTGATGTTAGCCTTGGCAGTTCGGTGACACTCGGTCGGTCCGATGTCGCCGAACGTCGATAGCATAGGAAACACACCATCTTGGTGTGTTCCCGCCAACCCTCCCCGAGCCGGGAATCAGGCACGGGGAATACATTCCGGTTGATCCTGCCGGAGGCCATTGCTATCGGTGTCCGATTTAGCCATGCGAGTTGTACGTATAACGTAGCAAACTGCTCAGTAACACGTGGCCAAACTGCCCTATGGACCAGGATAACCTCGGGAAACTGAGGCTAATCCTGGATAGTACATCCAGCCTGGAAATGGCGGATGTATCAAATGCTCCGGCGCCATAGGATGTGGCTGCGGCCGATTAGGTAGACGGTGGGGTAACGGCCCACCGTGCCGATAATCGGTACGGGTCATGAGAGTGAGAGCCCGGAGACGGACTCTGAGACACGAGTCCGGGCCCTACGGGGCGCAGCAGGCGCGAAACCTTTACACTGCACGCCAGTGCGATAGGGGGACACCGAGTGCGAGGGCATAGAGCCCTCGCTTTTCTGTACCGTAAGGTGGTACAGGAACAAGGGCTGGGCAAGACCGGTGCCAGCCGCCGCGGTAACACCGGCAGCCCAAGTGATGGCCGATATTATTGGGCCTAAAGCGTCCGTAGCTGGCCGAGCAAGTTCGTCGGGAAATCCACTCGCTTAACGAGTGGGCGTCCGGCGAAAACTGTTCGGCTTGGGACCGGAAGACCTGAAGGGTACGTCTGGGGTAGGAGTGAAATCCCGTAATCTTGGACGGACCACCGATGGCGAAAGCACTTCAGGAGGACGGATCCGACAGTGAGGGACGAAAGCTAGGGTCTCGAACCGGATTAGATACCCGGGTAGTCCTAGCCGTAAACGATGCTCGCTAGGTGTGGCACAGGCTACGAGCCTGTGCTGTGCCGTAGGGAAGCCGTGAAGCGAGCCGCCTGGGAAGTACGTCTGCAAGGATGAAACTTAAAGGAATTGGCGGGGGAGCACTACAACCGGAGGAGCCTGCGGTTTAATTGGACTCAACGCCGGACATCTCACCAGCTCCGACAGCAGTGATGACGATCAGGTTGATGATCTTATTCGAGCTGCTGAGAGGAGGTGCATGGCCGCCGTCAGCTCGTACCGTGAGGCGTCCTGTTAAGTCAGGCAACGAGCGAGACCCGCACCTCTAGTTGCCAGCAGCATCTCGCGATGGCTGGGTACACTAGGGGGACTGCCGTCGCCAAGACGGAGGAAGGAACGGGCAACGGTAGGTCAGTATGCCCCGAATGAGCTGGGCTACACGCGGGCTACAATGGCCAAGACAGTGGGATGCGACACCGAGAGGTGGAGCTAATCTCCTAAACTTGGTCGTAGTTCGGATTGTGGGCTGAAACTCGCCCACATGAAGCTGGATTCGGTAGTAATCGCGTGTCACAAGCGCGCGGTGAATACGTCCCTGCTCCTTGCACACACCGCCCGTCAAAGCACCCGAGTGGGGTCCGGATGAGGCCGAGTTCCTCGGTCGAATCTGGGCTCCGCAAGGGGGCTTAAGTCGTAACAAGGTAGCCGTAGGGGAATCTGCGGCTGGATCACCTCCTACTGATCGGGATCGGGGCGTTGTCCCCGACCCACCTTTGGCGTCTATCGACGTTCGTCGACGGTGACCGACCGAGCACCTTTGAACTGTCAAGGCTAATGGTAGGGCCCATAGCTCAGTGGTAGAGTGCCTCCTTTGCAAGGAGGATGCCCTGGGTTCGAATCCCAGTGGGTCCATCTCACGTACCCGACTTCGAACCGTGTCCCTTAAGTGGGAAACGGTGATTCGTCTGGGTACGAAGAACCGATGCACCACTCCGTGCAAACGCGAGTGGGAAGGGTGGACGCTCCCTGTTGTCAGCAGGGTGTGTATGAGACCGTGTGTACGTGCGATCCAGACGCTCACTGGACCCGTTTCATCGGGTTTATGAGCGATCTATCATTACCGTGGCTACTGTGCCACCTGGTGAATAGCTCGGCTCAGGCGCCGAGGAAGGACGTGTCAAGCTGCGATAAGCCGTAGGGAGCCGCACGAAGGCTAAGAACTACGGATCTCCTAATAGGAATCCTCTAAGCAATTGCTTTGCGCAATGGGGAACGTCCCGGATTGAAACATCTTAGTAGGGACAGGAAGAGAAAACGAATGTGATGTCGTTAGTAACCGCGAGTGAAGGCGACACAGTCCAAACCGAAGCCCTCACGGGCAATGTGGTGTTCGGACTGACTTTCATCGACGGAAGGTTCTCGAGAAGTCTCCTGGAACGGAGCGTGATACAGGGTGATAACCCCGTATCGAGAACTAGTACGTCGTGCGTCAGCTCCAGAGTAGCGGGGATTGGAAATTCCTCGTGAATTCGGCAGACATCGTCTGTCAAGACTAAATACGTCCTGAGACCGATAGCGAACAAGTAGTGTGAACGAACGCTGAAAAGCACCCCGAGAAGGGAGGTGCAATAGGGCTTGAAATCAGGTGGCGATAGAGCGACGAGGCACAAAAGGTCCGCTGAAGAACGACCGAGGCGCGAGCCTCCAGTAGGACTCATCGGAAGCCGGTGTCCCGTCGTGCGTTTTGAAAAACGAACCAGGGAGTGTACTTGTTTGGCGAGTCTAACCCGTTCATCGGGGAAGGCGTAGGGAAACCGACATGGCCGCAGCGCTTTGCGCTAGGGCCGCCGTGTTCAAGCGCGGGGAGTCAAACGGGTACGACCCGAAACCGGGTGATCTAAGCGTGGACAGGACGAAGCGTGGCGAAAGCTACGTGGAGGTCCGTTAGAGTTGGTGTCCTACAATACCCTCTCGTGATCTACGTTTAGGGGTGAAAGGCCCATCGAACCCGGAAACAGCTGGTTCCGACCGAAACATGTCGAAGCATGACCTCTGCTGAGGTAGTTCGTGGGGTAGAGAGACTGATTGGAGGAGTGGACTTCGAGAGAAGTTCACCCTCCTGTCAAACTCCGAACTCACGAACGCCGTCGACGCAGGGAGTCCGCTGTGCGGGGTAAGCCTGTGCAGCGTGAGGGAGACAACCCAGAGCTTGGTTAAGGTCCCAAAGTGTAGACTAAGTGCGATTGAAGGTGGTCCCGAGCCCTAGACAGCCGGGAGGTGAGCTTAGAAGCAGCTACCCTCTAAGAATAGCGTAACAGCTTACCGGCCGAGGTTCGGGGCGCCCAAAATGATCGGGGCTCAAGTCTACCACCGAGACCTAGCGGCACACTTCACCGTGTGCTTCCGTAGGTCGGCACTCCGGTTGGGTGGAAGCTCGGGCGAGAGTTCGAGTGGACCAACCGGTGACGAAAATCCTGGTTACAGTAGCAGCGATAGTCGGGTGTGAATCCCGACGGCCTAATGAGCAAGGGTTCCTCGGCAATGTTTGTCAGCCGAGGGTTAGCCGGTCCTAAGACTCACCGCAATTCGAATGAGTCGAAATGGGAAGCTGGTTAATATTCCAGCGCCGTTATACATTGAACGCTGACGCCCTGGGGTCGACCAAGCTGGGCCTTCGCCCAGTCGAACTGTCCAAATCCGTGGACGCCGTAATGGCACGAAGCGGACGAACGGCAGGATAGCGCAAGTTGGTTCAACCTGGGGCCCGTGAAAAGGCAAGTATAACGTCCGTACCGAGATCCGACACAGGTGCTCATGCCGGCGAAAGGCAAGGCCTGTCGGGAACAACCGACGTTAGGGAATTCGGCAATCTGGCCCCGTAAGTTCGCGATAAGGGGTGCCTGCCTCGGAAAGAGGCAGGTCTCAGTGACTTGGACGCTCCGACTGTCTAGTAACAACATAGGTGACCGCAAATCCGCAAGGACTCGTACGGTCACTGAATCCTGCCCAGTGCGGGTATCTGAACACCCAGTACAATGGGACGAAGGACCCGTCAACGGCGGGGGTAACTATGACCCTCTTAAGGTAGCGTAGTACCTTGCCGCTTCAGTAGCGGCTTGCATGAATGGATTAACGAGAGCGTCGCTGTCCCAACGTTGGGCCCGGTGAACTATACGTTCCAGTGCGGAGTCTGGAGACACCCAGGGGGGAAGCGAAGACCCTATGGAGCTTTACTGCAAGCTGTCGCTGGGACATGGTCGCTGATGTGCAGGATAGGTAGGAGACGTTACACAGGTACGTGCGCTAGCACGCCACCGAGTCAACACTGAAATACTACCCGTCAGTGACTGTGACCCTCACTCCGGGAGGAGGACACCGATAGCTGGGCAGTTTGACTGGGGCGGTACGCGCTCGAAAAGATATCGAGCGCGCCCTAAGTCCATCTCAGTCGGGACGGAGACCCGACGGTGAGTGCAAGAGCAAAAGATGGATTGACAGTGATCTTCCCAACGAGGATCGCTGACGCGAAAGCGTGGTCTAGCGAACCGATGAGCCTGCCCGATGCGGGCCATTGATGACAGAAAAGCTACCCTAGGGATAACAGAGTCGTCACTCGCAAGAGCACATATCGACCGAGTGGCTTGCTACCTCGATGTCGGTTCCCTCCATCCTGCCCGTGCAGAAGCGGGCAAGGGTGAGGTTGTTCGCCTATTAAAGGAGGTCGTGAGCTGGGTTTAGACCGTCGTGAGACAGGTCGGCTGCTATCTACTGGGTGTGTCTGATGCTTGACAGGAACGACCGTATAGTACGAGAGGAACTACGGTTGGGTGCCACTGGTTTACCGGTTGTCCGAGAGGGCACTGCCGGGCAGCTACGCACCACGGGGTAAGAGCTGAACGCATCTAAGCTCGAAACCCACCTGGAAAAGAAGCATCGCCGAGGTCTCTCGTAGAAGACGAGTTCGATAGACTTGGGGTGTAAGCACCGAGGCAACGAGGTGTTCAGCCCGCAAGCACTAACTGACCGAAGCCACCAATCATTGCTCCGCCCGATGAAGCGGGTCCGGGCGTAAACTGGATCGCACGTACATACGGAATTCACCACCGACGCACGGTTGCGTTATCGTGGTTCGACTCCACGAGTCGGCGTTAAGGCGGCCATAGCGGCGGGGCGACTCCCGTACCCATCCCGAACACGGAAGATAAGCCCGCCAGCGTTCCAGCGAGTACTGGAGTACGAGAGTCTCTGGGAAATCTGGTTCGCCGCCTACCATTCATTCAACCCTCGACCAGCAGCGCGCTGGTCGGGGGTTTTTGTATTTGCTTACCGAGAGTGGGCAACACGAACTGCCCTCTCGGATAAACTCTCAAGACGTGGTTAGTTGCATAGTTTAAGTGGTTCCGGTCCTGAGGGGTGTGTATGACGGTATCACAATCCTCACAGCCGGGGTTCGAAGAGACCCAAGAGTTGGAGATGATTCGACAGACGGCTCGCGATATCGCGTCGGATTACGACGACGACTACTGGCTCGAGGTCTCCGAAGGGCGAGAACCGACGGAGTTCTGGAACGACTGTGCCGACGCCGGGTTCCTCGGTGCCGCGATTCCCACCGAGTACGGCGGCGAAGGGATGGGGTTTTGGGAACTGTCCGCCATCGTCGAGGAGCTATGTGCCAACGGCTGTCTCGGTGCGGAGATGCTGTTCGTCGTCAACGTCTGTTTTGGAGGCATCACCCTCACCGAAAACGGGAGCGAGGAACAGAAAGAGGAGTGGCTGCCGGGCATCTGTGACGGCTCCGTGAACTTCGCGATGGCGCTGACCGAACCCGACGCCGGCCACAACGCGCCGAACATGACGACGTTCGCCGAGGAGGACGGCGACGAGTACGTCATCGACGGAACGAAGCAGTGGATATCCGGCGTCGACGTGGCCGACCAGATGCTGCTCGTCGCACGAACGTCGCCGAAGGACGACTCCGCGAAGATGCAGGGGGTCACCCTGTTCCTCGTCGACCCCGACGACCCAGCCATCGAAGCGCGAGAGCTCGACGTGGGTATCCCGACGCCCGAAAAGCAGTTCGAACTGTCCTTCGACGGCTACCGCGCCCACGAGGAGGACATCATCGGAACGAAGGGCATGGGGCTGTACCAACTGTTCGATACGGTCAACCCCGAACGACTCCTCGGGGCCTCCGGCGCCATCGGCGTCGGCAAGTGCGCTATCAACCGTTCGGTCGACTACGCCAACGAACGTGAGGTCTTCGACCAACCCATCGGCGCCCACCAGGGCATCCAACACCCCATCGCCGATTCGTGGGCGAAACTGCAGTCGGCGGGACTTCTCGTCCGGAAGGCCGCCTGGATGGTCGACAATGAATCCGACCCGAAAAAGACCGCCGAAGTCTCGAATATGGCGAAACTCCGTGCCACCGAGGTCGGCCACGACGCCACCGACGTGGCGGTCCAGACCCACGGTGGCAACGGCTTCTCGCGTGACTACACCGTCATCGAGATGTGGAAGGGCTCCCGCCTCGGGAAGGTCGCTCCGGGGTCGACCGAGATGATGCGGAACCACGTCGCCGAGCACACCCTGGGACTGCCCCGCAGTTACTGAGTCCCTCTCGGTTTTCGGAGCCTTCGCCGCCGAATACGACGTACCGCTACGCTTAAACCGACCACTCCGTTACTGACAACTGCGCCAAGGTGGCAGAGTCTGGCCTTACGCGGTTGCCTGCAGAGCAGCTCTACGCCGGTTCAAATCCGGCCCTTGGCTTTTCATAACCGTCGAGCGCCGAGCGCCGCGAGCGCGATGGAGACGACGGCGACGGCACCGACGACGGCGAGCGGGTCGACGCCGAAGACGGTCGACGCCGACGGTGGGCCGTCGTTTGGTCCGCTCTCGGCTTCGGTCGGCGTCGGTGTCCGTGTGGCCTTGGGTGTCGCAGTGTCCGTCGGCTGCGCCGTCGCCGTCGGTTGTGCGGTGGCTGGGGCGGTCGGCTCCGGTGTCGCTGTCGGTTGTGGCGTCGGTGCCGGTGTCGGTGTGTCGGTCGGTTCCGGCGTTGCCGTCGGCGTTGGCTCCGGAGTCGGCGTCGGGTCCGACGGTGCCGGGCCGAGTTCCTGCCGCGCGTCGTCGTCGCTCTCACAGCCCTCACAGAGCCCGAAGTAGTGTGACTGGTCGGTGAAACTGACGTTCCGGTCGGTCCGGGATTTCCCATCGACGAGCACGGCCGACTGGTACCACCCCTCCGAGTCGGCGTTCGACACACAGCCCTGCAGTTCGAGTTCCAGTTTGTCACCCTGTCCGTAGTTCGGTTGGTCTTCGGTGTCGAACTGGAACTCGACGGCGCTGCCGTCCCACGTGGCACCCTGGACTTCGTACGCCTGGAACTGGTAGCCGCTCTCCGTCGATTTGTTCACGCCGAGTCGGTAGTTTTCCTGCTCGAGGCCGAACGGCTCGCAGTTGTTCAAGTTTGCGTCCTCGATTTGGAACACGATTCGGTCGGGATACGCGAGGGAGGGTGAGCTATCGAACTTCTCGGTCAACTCCGCCGACAGTAGATAGCTCGTTCCGTTGGCACTGGGCGTACGGTCGCTCGGCGTCGTGGTGAAATCGGTCGGACTGCCGCCGTGGTTGGCACCGACGCCGGCGGGCAACAGCCAAAGGGAGCACACGACGACGAGAAGGAGGGCAAGTGTCGATTCGTGCTTCATTAGCGAACTCTGTCAACGGAGCGGATAAAACGTTTCGACAGTTGGTGGTTTATTCTTCGCCGCGATGTCTCGACCCCGAAGACGGAGTTACCCGCCGAGGTAGGATTCGCGGATGTAGTCGTCGCCTTTCAGCTCGCCGGGCGTCCCTTCACGGACGACGTCGCCGTTCTCGAGCAGGTAGATGCGGTCGGCGTGTTTCAGTGCGAACGTCACGTTCTGTTCGGTGAGCATGATGGTGACGCCCTGTTCTTGAATCGGGTCGAAGGCCTCGGCGATGTCCTTCAGGATGACGGGTGCGAGTCCCAGCGTCGGCTCGTCGAGGATGAGCAGGTCTGGGTCGCCCATCAGCGCACGCCCGATGGCGAGCATCTGCTGTTCGCCGCCGGACATCGAACGGGCGTTCTGCTCGCGGCGCTCGTCGAGTCGCGGGAACAGGTCGTAGACGAACTCCTTGCGCTCTTCGATGACGGCGTCGTCCTGCAGGTAGCCGCCCAACTCGAGGTTGTCCTCGACGTCCATGTACCCGAAGAGGTCCCGTTTCTCGGTGCAGTGAATCATGCCCTGTTCGACCAGCGCGGTCTGGCCGACGCTGGAGACCTCCTGGTCCCGGTAGCGGACGCTACCGTCGTACGGCAGGAACCCGGAGGCAGTGTTGGCGAAGGTAGTCTTGCCGGCACCGTTCGGGCCGATGAGCGAGACGATTTCGCCCTCTCGAACGGTAAGGTCCAACCCACGCAGCGCCTGGACCTTCCCGTAGGACACCGAGAGGTCTTCGGCCTCGAGCACCGCGTCGGGCGTCGGTTGGGTGTCCGTGGCGGGTTGGAATTCGCTTTCGAAGTCGTCCGTGCTATCCGCACTCATATCTCATCACCACCCAGGTAAGCCTCTTGAACCTTCGGGTCGTTCTTGATTTCATCCGGGTCTCCCTCCGCGATTTTCGACCCGAACTGGATGACGAACGCTCGGTCGATGAGGTTCAACAGGCCACGCATGTTGTGGTCGACGACGATGAGCGTCATGCCGTGCTGTCGGAGCGACTCCATCACTTCCGAGAGTTCCTGAACCTCCTTCCCGGAGAGGCCGGCGAAGGGCTCGTCGACCAACATCACGTCGGGTTGAGTCGCAATCGCTCGACCCAACTCCAGTTTCAACATCCCGGCGTGCGGAAGCTCGGATGGCGTCTGGTCGAGAACGTCACCCAACCCGACGCGTTTTGCGATTTCGGTAGCGAGGGCTTCGCTCTCGCCGCCGACACCCGCAAGCGTGAACAGTTCGTCGGGCGCGAGTGCGAGTTCGATGTTCTTGACGACGGTGCGGTCTTCGAGTGGGGCGAACTCCTGGAACGTCCGGGCCATCCCCTTTTTGACCATCTCGTGGGCGGGGATGCCGGTCACGTCTTCGCCTTTGAAGTAGACGGTGCCGTCGGTCGGCGGATACGTCCCCGTGACGGAGTTGAACGTCGTCGACTTCCCGGCGCCGTTCGGGCCGATGAACCCGAGAATTTCGCCCTCCTGAACCGCAAAGGAGAGGTCGTCGACTGCTACGAGACCGCCGAATTCCTTCCGCAGGTCGTTGGCGACGAGGATGCCGTCGTCGGGGCCGTACGAGCGGTTTTCGACTTCGGCTCGTCCGCTGTCAGTGCTCATTGGTTATCACGTCCGATGATGTCGTTGATTTCTTCGCGGTACTTCTGGATGGTACTCTGGACGGGTGAGTTCCCGCCGGTCGGTTCCGGTTCGGGCACCTCCTCGCCGCGGTAGCGTGCCCGCATCCGACGGCCGCGCCGAATCGCCTCGGGCACGACGCCGTCGGGGAGATACACCAACACCAGCATGGCGAGCAGGAACGTCGGAAGCGGGTCCAGCGCGGCGAACTCGATGCCGAGAAGCGGAATCGTGAACGTGAGCGCGTTGACGACTTCGGTCGTCAGCGCGAACAGGAGCGCACCAGCGACCGCGCCGACGATGGTCCCCATGCCGCCGATAATCGCCATGATGATGACCTGAATGCTGAGGTCGATTCGGCCGGGGCCGAGCAGGTTCTCGGTGTTCGGGAAGCCGCCGGCGTGGACGAACATCGCTCCGGCGAAGCCGCCGACTGCGCCCGCGAGGACGAACGCGAAGATTTTGAACTTCGCAGGGTTGAGTCCCGAGGAGCGCACCGCGTTCTCGTCTTCACGAATCGCGGTGAACACCGTTCCGGCGGAGGAACGAGTCACGGCGTAGCAGACGGACAACACGATGAGGAACGCGGCGAAGGCGGTGTAGTACCGCCCGAGCGCCCACGACATGTTGCCGCTCACCGTCACCAGCGCGTCCTGTGCGAAGCCGACGATTTGAGGTGGCTGGGTTGGAAGCCCGCCGGTCCCACCGAGGCCCTGCGGGGCGAACAGCGGCAGGTTCTCGCTGAACAGGATGAACGTCTGGTACAGCAACAGCGGCGCGATGAGGGTGACGAGCGAGAGGTACGGCCCCTCGAGTCGCAGCGCGGGGATACCGATGAGCAGTCCGCCGAGCGCCGCAACCACGGTCGCCAGCACGATGCCGACGATGACGGGAAGGCCGTGCTGTGTCGTCACCACTGCACTTCCGTAGCCGCCGATGGCGAAGAAGAACGCGTGACCGAAACTGAGTTGGCCGGTGTACCCGGAGACGACGTCCCAACTCATCGCGAACATCATGAAGAACAACACGGGTCGGAAGGCGTCGAGTTCCAACGGCGTCAGGAACACCGGGAACAGCCCCAGCAGCACGATCGCGTACACACCGATTCGGTGTCGGAGCGTCAGCTCGCTGAACTGGAGTTTCTCTTTGACCGCCTCGCGGCGCCGTTCCTTGGTGTTGCCTTCGAAAGGTGTTTTCGTAGCCATTGTTATTCTGCAGCCTCCCGTCCGAACAGTCCTTCGGGCTTCACGAGCAGGAACACGAGCAACAGGACGAGCGAGGAGATGCCCGCGAGCTGTGAGCCGCCCGGTGCGAACGTGACCGTGAACGTCTCGAAGAAGCCGATGATGTAGGCGCCGACGACGCTACCCTTGATGGAGCCGAGCCCACCCAAAATGACGATAGCGAACGACAGCACCAGCGGTGCCGGCGGTTCGATGGACATGAGCCAGGACCCGCCGCCGAGGCTCCCGGCGAGCAACACGCCGGCGTAGCCGGCGAAGGCGCCCGCAAGCACCCACGTAATCAGATTGATGCGCTCGGAGTCGATGCCGACGAGCGAGGCGCCCTTGTCGCTCATGCTGACCGCGATGATGGCGCGCCCCGTCCGCGTGTAGTTGACGAAGTAGAACAGCGCGCCGATGAGCAGCCACGACGTGGCGAAGATGAACACGTCGTTTCCGAAACTGCTCGAACCGATGACGGGGTCGACCGGGATGTTGAGCGGGTCGATTTTCAGGATTTCACGGCCGAACACCCGGACGAAGTACATCATGAAGAAGCCGATGACGAACGTGAGAATCAGAATCGTCACCGGGCGCGTCCGGACGTATCGGATGACGCCCATGTACGTCGCGCCGCCGACGGCAGCGCCGACGAGCGTGCCGGCCAAGAGGCCAACGAAGATGGGTAATCCGAAGTATCCGGAGGCGATGTACGCACTGAACGCGCCGAGCGTGATGAACCCTCCGTGGGCGAAGTTCAGGATGCCACCGACGCCGAAGATGAGGGTAAAGCCGATGGCGATGACGGCGTACAGTGCGCTGATGAACGTTGCCGAGAGTATCGTATCTAGAACCATTAGTTACTACTCACCCAGTCTGGAATCGTTTTGTCCGCGCTCTTGTTCTGTGGCGGTGCAAAGGAGTGCATCGTCCCGTAGTCCTCCCGGACCTCGGGGTCCTTCTGCCACTGCTGGAAGACGGGCACACCCGTCTCCTCGATGGACGTCCACTGTGGCTCGTGGGCGTACGTTGCGTCCGCGGGCGTGAACTGGAACTCGCTGAGCACCGTACTGCCGGTGAACGTCCCGTCCTCGAGGTACGGAATCAGCGTGTTGCTGTCCGGAATCTCTTCGAGGTCCTCACCCTCGACGGCGGCGGTAATCGCCTGTTCGGCGAGGGTAATCACGTCGTAGGTCAGCGCCCCGCTGTAGATGGGCACCGAGTCCCACTTCTCGCGGTAGGCCTCGACGAACGGCTGCGTCTGTTCGGTGTTCGAGGTCTGGGGCGTCATCGCGTTCATCGTGAACACGTGTTCGACGTTGCCGCCGGTGGACTCCCAGTAACTGAACGCCTGGCTGGGGACGTGGATGCCGCCGAACTCGAAGTCACGCTCCTGTTGGGCCCACTGGTTGACCGCGGTGGTGCCGATGAGTGCCATCCCGACGATGGCCACGTCGCAGTCGTTGTCCTCGATTTCGTTGAACAGCGGCGACCAGTCACTGACGCCGCCCGGCCGTTCCGAAACGGGGACCTCGATGACGTCGCTGAGGCGGTTCCCGAGTCGGTCGGCGTACGGCGTGAACTCACCGAGGTTCTCGGTCAGCAGCGCGGCCTTCTCCCAACCGTACTCCTCTTTGTTCGCCTCGACGAACTCCAACATCGCGTCGGCGAGATCGAGCAGGTGCAGCGGTCCGGCACGGAAGTGGTACTTGAATCGCTCGTACTCGTTCTCCCCGCCCTCGCCGGTGATGTCGTCGTTGGTCTTCGAGACCAACTTCCCGGCGCGGGGGTCGGCCGAGGCGCTGGTGATGTGGACGGTCTCCTGGTTGGCGATAGACGGAAGCGTCTGCAGCAGCGCCGACCCGAGGAAGATGCCACAGGTCATATCGCAGTTCTCCTGCAGGACGAGTCGTCGGTGCTCGGATTGGGCCTTCCCCGGCGACACTTCTGTGTTACCGAGTTTGACGTTGACCGTGGCACCGAGGATGCCACCGTTGTTGTTCAGTTCCTCCGCCGCCTGTCGGGCACCGTTCCACATCGACCGCCCGAGCGGGAGGTTCATCGGCGCGAGGACGCCGACGTTCAGGGTCTCTCCCGAGAGAGCGCCGTCGCTGTTTCCGGTTTCGCCGGTTCCGTCGTCGTCTTCGTCAGGTGGCTCTTCCTGTCCGCGGAACGGGAACCCGGGTGCGGGGTTCTGCGGCGACTGACAGCCGGCGAGCCCGGCGGTCAGCGCGCCGGCCCCTCCGTACTTCAGTATCGAACGCCTGTCGAGGCGCCCGTCTTCTTCATCACTCTGTTCGTTAGCTGGCAGGTCTGCCATGTGTGTCCTCAATATTTAACAGGTGCAAATGTGTGTTGTGCTGGTGTTGTCCGGCCGTTTAAGACGGATACGGCGAATCACCGGCCCGTTCATGACGGCAGAACTGTCAAATCCGATGAAAAAGCTCCGTGCAGACGGCGAGTTCGTTCGGCCGTGTGGCGCTACGTTCGCCGGGCGAGTAGCGCGCTGGCGAGCAACGCGAACACGGCGAGGACGGCACCGAACCCGGGTCCGGCGCCGGCAGTCGGCGTCATGCCGGTGCCGCCGTTACCGCCGGTGTCGGATTGGGTCGCTGTCGGTGCCGCTGTCCGCTCCGGTGGGTCGGTAGGTTGGGGCGTGTCGGGTGCGTCGGTCGGCTCGGGTGTGTTCTCGGGCGGTTCGGTGGGTTCGGGTGTTGCGGTGTTGTCGGGGGCTTCCGTCGGTGTCGGCGTCGATTCGGGCGTTGCGGTCGGTTCCGGTGTCGCCGTGGACTGCGGTTCCTCCCCCGGCGGCGGACCGAGCTGTTCGCGGGCTTCGGATTCGCTGTCACACTCACAGACGTAGAGGTAGTTCGAGTTCACGTTCACGCCCGCCTCGCGCGCGTTGGACGATGGCTCTTCGTCGGGGCCGTTGTCGGCGACGGTGCCGTTGAGAAAGCCCTGAATCTGATACCAGCCGGGTTCGCTCGTCACCGTCAGGCAGGTGCCGTCCTGCGAGCCGGCGCCCTGTGCGGCGACGATGGCATCTTCGGCGGCCATGTACGGCGGGTCCCCCGCGAAGTCGCTGAAGTCGTAGAGATTGATGGTGATGCCGTCGTCCCGGAAGTCGACGTTCTTCTGTTTCTGGACGAGGTCGACATCGACCTGCGTTCCGGGGTTGTTGCCGCCGCGGTCGATGCCGAAAGCCTTCGTGTTCGGAATATCGCAGTTGGAGTAATCTATCCACTGGGCGTCGATGATGACGTAATCGAGGAAGACGCCCTCCTCGGCGTCGAGTTCCTTGAAGGCCTCCGCGCCCGAGGCGAAGTACTCGATGCTGCCGTTGGCCTCGTTTCGGTCGCCGGGGTAGTGGTCGGTCGCATACGGGAAGTTCACCGTGAGATTCGCCTGTCCGTCGAAGTTCGCTGCCTGGTCTTTGGTGTGTTCGTCCGCAGCGACGGGGGTCGCTGGGACAGTGAGAACCGAAACGCCGGCAAGCGTCCCCGCGATGACGAGGACTGCAAGCGACGTTGCACGTCTCTGTCTACGCATTCGTGGGAACACTGTACCGACTTGACGCTAACCGTATTGCAGGGTATTCGAGGCAGTTTATATCCCCCGCGGCGGGGAACCGGGCGCTTGACCCGGATATGCGGCGCAATAAAACCAGTAATGGTCGGGTTATCGCCGTCGGTTGGCGAGCAGCGCGCTGCCGAGGAGTGCGAGGATGGCGACGGCGGGGCCGAATCCGGGGCCTTCGCCGGATGTAGGTGTCATACCGGTGTTGCCGCCACCGCCGTCGTTGCCGCCGCCTCCGCCACCGCCGTTGTTGGACTGGGTTGCGGTGGGTGCCGTCGTGCTTTCGGGCGGGTCAGTGGGTTGTGGCGTGTCGTCCGGTGGGTCGGTCGGTTCCGGAGTGGATTCCGGCGGTTCGGTCGGTTCCGGAGTACTGTCTGGCGCCTCCGTCGGCGTCGGCGTGGATTCGGGCGTCGCGGTTGGTTCGGGCGTGGATTCGGAGCCGCCGTTATCGTCGGGCTCGTTCGGCGGCGGGCCGAGTTGTTCGCGGGCTTCGGATTCGCTGTCACACTCACAGACGTAGATGTAGTTCGACTGGAGTTTCAGGCCGACTTCTTCGGCGCTGTCGGAGGGTTCTTCGTCGGGGCCGTTGTCGGCGACGGTGCCGTTGAGGAACGCCTGCAGGCGGTACCAGCCGGGTTCGCTCGTCATCGTCAGACAGGTGCCGTCCTGCGAGCCGGCGCCCTGGGCGGCGACGACTTGGTCCTCGGGGGCCATGTACGGCGGGTCACCGGCGAAGTCGCTGAAGTCGTAGAACTTGATTTCGATACCGTCGTCGAGGAAGTTCGTGTTCCGCTGCTTCTGGACGAGGTCCTCGTCGAACTGGGTGCCGGGAAGACTGCTGTCTCGGTCGAGACCGAAGGCCTTCGTGTTCGGGATGTCGCAGGCGGAGTAGTCAATCCACTGGGCGTCGATGATGATGTAGTTCATCCAAACGCCTTCCTCCGCATCGAGGTCGGAGAACGCCTGTGAACCGATGGCGTAGTACTCGATACTACCGTTCTGTTCGTTCTGGTCACCGGGGTAGTGGTCGGTCGCGAAGGGGAGATTGACCGTGAAGTTCGCGGCATCCGTCTTGTCCGGTGCCTCGTCTCTCGTGACGCTGTCCTGTGCCGCCGCCGGCGCAGCGGCCGCGGCGAACAGCGTGACCCCGGCGACCATCGACGTAATCAGTGCGATGGACAACAGGGTCGCGATTCGTTGTCGATTAGCGGGTCCCATCGGAGGCAACGGGGGGCACGACTTTCTTATCCCTGATGCCAGTCATATTCGGGTGTTTATACCACGCACGGCGATGGTGAACGAACCGCTAAATAAACGGAAGAAAACAGAATGACGGGTTATCGCCGTCGGTTGGCGAGCAGCGCGCTGCCGAGGAGTGCGAGGATGGCGACGGCGGGGCCGAAGCCGGGGCCGCCACCAGATGTGGGTGTCATGCCGGTGTTGCCACCACCTGCGTTGTTGCCGCCGCCCCCGCCACCTCCACCGCCGCTGTTGGACTGGGTTGCGGTGGGTGCAGTGGTGCTTTCGGGCGGGTCAGTGGGTTGTGGCGTATCGTCCGGTGGGTCGGTCGGTTCCGGAGTGGATTCCGGCGGTTCGGTCGGTTCCGGAGTACTGTCGGATGCCTCGGTCGGCGTCGGCGTCGATTCGCCGCTCTCCGTGGGGGTCGGCGTCGGGTCGGGCTCTTCTCCCGGCGGCGGGCCGAGTTGCTCGCGAGCCTCCTGTTCGTTCTCACACTCACAGACGTAGACGTAGTTCGAGTTGACGTTCACGCCGACGAACTCCTTGTCTTCTGGCTCACAGTCGGGATTGCCCTCCTCGGTGCAGCCGGTCGCGATACTGCCGTTGAGAAAGCCCTGAATCTGGTACCAGCCGGGTTCGCTCGTCATCGTCAGGCAGGGTCCGTCGTTCGAACCAGCGCCCTGTGCGGCGACGATGGCGTCCTCGGCGGCGAGATACGGCGGGTCGTTCGCGAACTCGCTCCAGTCGTACATGTCAATCGTGATGCCGTCGTCGCGGAAGTTCGTCCGGACCTGGTGTTCGACGAGGTCCTCGTCGATGTTGGTCCCGCTGTTGTTGTTGCCGCGGTCGATACCGAACGCCTTCGTGTTCGATGTCGAACAGGCAGAGTAGTCAATCCAGTCGGCGTCGATGATGACGTAGTCAATCCACAGTCCCTCCTCGGCGCCTTGTGCCTCGTAGGCTTCCGCCCCCGAGGCGAAGTACTCGATACTGCCGTTCTGCTGGTTTTGGTCGCCGGGGTAGTGGTCCGTCGTGAACGGGAGATTTATCGTGAAGTTCGCCTTGTCGTCGAAGTTCGGCGCTTCGTCTTTCGTGTGTTCGTCGGCGGCGACGGCGCCGGCGGTCGCCCCGATTGCGACCATCGACACGACGACGAACGTCGCCAGCACCGTCGCGGCTGTCTGCCTTGCGCTGTGCATGTAGGTACGACTGCAGAATCACCGCTCCTAACGCTGTTGCTGGCTATTCACTGGGGTTTATAATTATTGTTAATGTCCGGTAGAAACCGGAAAACGGGGGGTGTTTATCTGCGCCGGATGACGGCGAGGGCGCTGGCGAGCAACGCGAGGACAGCGACAGCGGGACCGAAGCCGGGGCCGGCGCCGGCGGTCGGCGGTCATGCCCGTCCCGCTATCGTCGGACTGCGTTGCGGTGTTCTGCGGCGCGTCGGTTGGCTGTGGCGTGTCGGGTGCGTCGGTCGGCTCGGGGGGGGGTGTCCTCCGAGTCCGAGGTGTCGGGCGTTGCGGTTGGTTCCGGCGTTGCGGTCGGTTCCGGTGTCGCCGTCGATTCGGACGTGTCGTCGGGTGTCGGAGTCGGTTCGGGCGTTGCGGTCGGCTCCGGCGTCGCCGTAGACTGGGTGTCCTCGTTCGGCGGCGGGCCGAGCTGTTCGCGAGCCTCCTGTTCGCTGTCGCAGTCACAGACGTAGAGGTAGTTCGAGTTCAGTTTGAAGCCGACTTCGTCGGCGTTCTCGGAGGGCTCTTCGTCGGGGCCGTTGTCGGCGACGGTGCCGTTGAGGAACCCTTGCACCTGATACCAGCCGGGTTCGCTCGTCATCGTCAGGCAGGTGCCGGATTGTGAGCCGGCGCCTTGGGCGGCGACGATGGCGTCTTCGGGGGCCATGTACGCCGGGTCGCCGGCGAAGTCGCTGAAGTCGTAAATCTCGATGGTGATGCCGTCGTCCCGGAAGTTGACGTTCTTCTGTTTCTGGACGAGGTCGACGTCGGTCTGGGTTCCGTCGTTGTTGTTGCCGCGGTCGATGCCGAAGGCCTTCGTGTTCGAGACGTCGCAGTTGGAGTAATCTATCCACTGGGCGTCGATAATGACGTAATCAATCCACAGCCCCTCTTCTGCTCCAACTTCGCCGAAGGCGTCGCCGCCCGAGGCGTAGTACTCGATGCTACCGTTGGCTTCGTTCTGGTCGCCGGGGTAGTGGTCCGTCGAGTACGGCAAGACGACCTCGAAGTCGGACTGCTCGGTGAGGTCTTCGGCTTCGTCTTTCGTGTGGTCGCTCGCAGCAGCTGGCGCGACAGCCGCGCCGAACAGCACGACGCTCCCGACCATCGTCGCGACGACGGCGATGGAGAGCAACGTCGCACTCAGTTGTCGTCTCTGGCTCATCGTGTGACGTTCTCGTGAGCCAACATATACAGTTGGCGATGTGAGCCACTCATGTGTGGTCACTTATACCGTGGTTCGCTCTGTCACGGCTCTTCGTGTACCCGTCGGTCGAACCGGTCCGAACGAGGGGGATGAGAAGAGTTAGTAACGCCTATACGCGGGGCTTTCGTCCCTCCGCGTATGCAACGACGATGGGCGGCGATATACATCGCCTTCTTCCTCGTCATGGCCGCCAGCTCCTATTCGGTGATGGCGGTGGCCGAGGAACCGACTATCGATGTCGAAGGGGACACCTTCCAACAGGGAGACACCGTCGAGTTCGGCGGCACGACGTACACGTTCACCGAAGTGTCGAACGGGAGTGCAACCGCCGAATACAGCCAAACGAGCCAAGGACAGACGACGTTCGCCAACAACTCCGTCGTCGAGTACGACGGCGGCGAGTACAACGTCACGACGGCCGCGGGCGAGCAGTCCTTCACGCTCGTCGAGGAGTTCGACGTGCCGACGCTGCTCGAAAACGACCCAGAGGTGGACAACACCACCTACACGGCCGACGACGGCACCGAGTTCGTCCGCTACCGCAACGGGACGACTCAGCCAGTCGACGAGTACCTCCCCGAACCGAACCGCGAGAGCTTCGCCGTCGGCGATACGATACAACACGCGAACACCTCGAAGACCGTCGACAACGTCACCGCCTCGGAGGCGGTCCTCACGTGGGAGGAAACGTCCACGCAGTCCATCGAGTTCGCCGAGGGCGACACCACGGAACTCGGCGGAACGCAGTACGTCTCGACGTTCCGCGGCGGCGACACGCTCGTGTTGTCGACCGACGTCGAGGGGTATCAAGCCGACCTCGACAATCAGGACTACTTCGACACGCGCATGTCGAGTCTCACGTACATCATCGTCTACTGTTTCGGTGCGGCGTTCCTCCTCGGTGCGGTCGCGTTCCTCCCGCATCGCGGCTGACTCACGACACCCGTTTTCGCCGCTCGTCCGTATCGCTACGACACACCGTCCCACGTCGGGTCGGCTTCGAAGCCTTTATCCACAGACTCAACCACATCTGACGTACTATGAGTGACAAGCCCGCCTCTATGTACCGGGACATCGACAAGCCCGCGTACACGCGACGGGAGTACATCACGGGCATCCCGGGGTCGAAGGTCGCCCAGTACAAGATGGGTCGAATCGACGCCGAGCCCGACGACTACCCGGTCCAGATTAGCCTCATCGTCGACGAGGAAGTCCAGATTCGACACGGGTCGCTCGAGGCCGCGCGCCTCTCGGCGAACCGCCGAATGCTGAAGGAACTCGGTGAGGGCGGCGACTACAAGATGATTCTCCGGAAGTTCCCCCACCAGGTCATCCGGGAGAACAAGCAGGCGACCGGCGCCGGCGCAGACCGTGTTTCCGACGGGATGCGACAGGCGTTCGGGAAAATCGTCGGCACGGCCGCCCGGATTCCGAAGGGCGAACGGCTGTTCACCGTCTGGTGTAACCCAGAGGACGCCGCCGTAGCGAAGGACGCCTTCCGTCGCGCGTACAACAAGATTTCCCCGCCGTGTACCATCCGCGTCGAGCGCGGCGAGGAACTCCTCATCGCGTAAGGCGGGCTTTCCTACGTTCTCCTCCCGGTGAGCGACCGCGTTTTTCCAGTCCAACCACCGCTTACAAGCGCCAGCGCCGCTTTGGGTCGGTATGAACCTTTCCGAGTCGACGTGGACCGATATCCGGGACGCCGACACCGACCTCGCGGTACTCCCGGTCGGCAGCACCGAACAGCACGGCCCCCACGCACCCCTGGGCGTCGATTACATGACTGCCGAAGCGATTGCGGAGGCGGGCGTCGAACAGTACGCCGCCGACTTCGACGGCGAGGCCGTCGTCGGGCCGACCATCCCCGTCGGCATCGCCGAGGAGCACCGCGATTTCGACGGGACGCTGTGGGTCAGCGAGGACACCTTCCGTGCGTACGTCCGCGAAACGATGGAGAGCCTCGCATACCACGGCTTCGACCGGGTCGTGGTCGTCAACGGCCACGGCGGCAACGTCGACGCTTTACGGGAGTGTTGCGGTCGAATCAGCCGCGACGGCGACGCCTATGCGGTGTCCTACACGTGGTTCGACGCCGTCGCCACCGAGGAGTTGGGCCACGGCGGCCCCGCGGAAACGTCGTTCATGCGGCACCTCCGGCCGGAGTTGGTACACGAAGAGCGAACCGAGGAAGCGGCCGAGGGTGCCGCCGAGCAGTGGGGCGAGTGGCTCAACGGGACGAACCTCGCGTATGACTCCGCGGAGTTCACCGAATCGGGCGTCGTCGGCGACCCTCGGAACGGTTCCGAGGAACTGGGCGAGGAACTGCTGGCGGAAGCCGCAGGGGCGCTCTCGGAGTTGCTCGATGCGGTCGCGACCCGGGCGGTCTGATTACTCGTCGTCTTCGTCGTCGCTTTCGGCGTCTTCGAGCGCGCCGCGGAGTTCCGGCACCGTCGAGGCGAGTTCGCTCACCTGCTCGTGGGCGCTGACGATGCTGTCGAGGAGGTCCTCCAGTTCGGCGATATCGGATTCGAGGTCGTCGGCGTCCTCGAAGGCGTCGGCCTTCTTCCCCATCGCGAACCACTTCTTGGCATCCCGGAGGTGGTCTTCGGCGTCGCCTGTGTCGAGTGCGCCTTTCAGGGCGTTCAACACGCCAAGGGTGTTGTCGGCGTCGGTGTCCCAGACGGCGTCGGCTTCGGGGAGTGCCTCGCGGGCCTCGGCGAGACTCGACTCCACGTCCTCGCGCATTTCACTCGCCGCCTCGTCGAACAGTTCGTCGTCGTCGAGCGTTGCCTGACTCATACGTCCTCTTTCGCCCCGTGTGGGTTAAAAACACGCCGCAAAGCGAAAGTGAAACACCCGAGCAGACGGCGTGACGCCTTCGATTACTCCGATGGCGCGGCCGCCTCGGCGTCGGTCCCGTCGAGGGTCGCCCGTCGGTCGGCCAGAAAATCGAGTTCGTCGTCCACCGCCCCCAACACGAACAGGGCGTAGTATCGGAGGAACACCTGTAGAATCGCGTAGACGACCGCTCCGACGAGTATCGCACCGAGTGCGCCGACGGCCAACGCGACGACCACGCCGGAGACGCCGACTGCGCTCGCCGCCACCGCGAAGCCGACGAGGC
>NZ_WPCC01000047.1 GCF_009741925.1 Natronomonas sp. CBA1123 | reverse complement strand
GGGGTGCCGTCGGCGCGACGCGGTACCCGCCGGAAGGCGACCGCGGCGTCGCGGCCGCTCGCGCCGCCGACTACGGCCGGAACTTCGAGTCCTACGTCCGCGAGGACCACCGCGAGGTCTCGGTCATCGTCCAGATAGAGAGCGAGACGGCCGTCGACAACGTCGCCGATATCGCCGCAGTCGACGGCATCGACGCCCTGTTCGTCGGGCCGGCGGACCTCTCGGCGTCGCTGGGCGTCTTCGCGGAGTGGACCGACCCGACGTTCCTCGAGGCCATCGAGACGGTCATCGACGCCGGCGAGGCGGCGGGCGTCCCCGTCGGAACGCTCGGAACGACCCCCGAACAGATTCAGGCGCTGGGGTCGCTCGGCTTCGATTACATGGTCGCCGGCGCCGACTTCACGCACCTCGTCGAGGGACAGAAACGGTCCCTCGAGGCCGCCGAGGACGTGGTGTAGGCGGGTTAGAACTCGGCTTCGACAGTGCCGTCTTCGTCGAGGTAGACGATGCCGTCGAACAACTCCTTGAACGCGGCTACGTCGGCGTCGTCGTGGACCTCCTCGGAGAGGTGGAACAGCCCGACTGCGTCGTGTTCCTCGAGGAGTTCGAGGATTTCCTCGACGGCTTCGAGCGCGCGCTCCTCGTCGGCGTAGTACGCCATCTCGGTGATGGAGTCGAGGCTGACGCGCCGTTTCCCCTCGTTTTCGGCGAGGAACTCCCGGGTCGTCTCGACGATGCCCGCGAGGTCGTCCGGCGAGGAGACGTAGTGGACGCGGTCCGAGGAGCGCCGGGAGTAGCCCCGCTCGACCGACAGCGTGTCGAGGATGTCCGCGCTCTTCTCGTCGACGCCGTAGTACTCCAGTTTCTGTTGGACCTCCCGGGCCGTCGTCCGGGTCGAGATGACGAGCAGTCGGTCGGTGTCGGTTTTCAGGAAGTCGGTGTCGATGCGGTCGGTCTCGCCGGTTGAGGGGTGGATGAGAAGGACGCCGGTGCCGCCCGGAATCGATTCCGGTGCGTTCTCGATGGCGAGTTCGTAGTCCATATCGACGTAGGCGGGCGGCGGCGTCTTAAATCCACAGCAGGCCCGACCTCGGCCAGTGGGCTATCGCGTCTCGGGGTCGAACTCGGTGCGTTCCGAGACGAGTTCTCGCGGCGAGTCGGCCTCAACGTGGACGTCCTTGTAGGCCGCGCGGTAGCGCTGGAGTTTGCGATAGAGGATGTAGAGGAACAGGCCGTCGTAGACGACGACGAACCCGAGGAACAACACGAGCACGGGAACGCCGGGGACGATGAGGCTGACGAGGACGGGAACGACGCCGACGAGGCTGTTGTACGTCGCGTGAATGAACGCGGCGATGAGCAGTCCCTTGACGACGATGGGGCCGGCGTCGTCGGGATTGAACTTCGCCAATCCGAGGTAGTAACCGGCGAACGCCGAGTAGATGACGTGGCCCGGCCCGGCGAGGCCGCGGACGGCCGTAATCTGTCCGCCGGCGTCGATAGTTTCGAAGAACTGACTGGCGAACCCGCCCGCGCTTTGGGCGAGTATCATCGCCGGCGTCTCGATGTTCTGGGTGATGTAGAGGACGTTCTCGATGGTGGCGAACCCGAGGCCGGCGACGGCGCCGTACACCGCGCCGTCGATGACCGAGTCGAATCGGTCGTCGCGGAAGGCGTACAGCCGCACCGCGAGCAGTTTCACCGTCTCCTCTATTGGCCCGACGACGAGGAAATAGAAGAGGACGAACCCGACCAGCGGGAGCAGTTGGATGAAACCGAGCGCCGTGTTGACGAAGGCGGCGAAGCCGGCGAACAGAATCGAGAGGACGAACGTCGCCGCCAAAAGCGTCGCCGGTTCGTCGGTCGTGATGTCGGTGCGATAGACGTACAGCGCGAGCAATCCGGCCGGGATGACCGAGAGCCCGATTAACCCGAGAATGAAGGGATTGTCGATGATGAGGGCGCCGGCACCGCCGCCCAGGATGAGCACCAAGACGAGCAGGCCGAGTGCGACGAGGGACGCCCGGCCCGCCTTGAGCGCGCCGCGATACGTGTTTATCGCCAGTCGGTCCAGTCCCGTCCGCGGTTCCCACGACGCGATGTCGTAGAGGTCACGCGACTCGTCGGCGCGCTCCTCGACCGGGTCGTTCATACCTCGACGTATTGGGGAACCGTCGTAACGTTTTGGCTGTCCGGCGGCGCCGACGAAAAGCCGGGACGCTTTCGGTCCCCGCCCTCGAAGCCGGGGTATGCACTTCGACCAGCGGACACAGCGGGCGCTTCGGGAGTTCGGCCTCTCCGCCGACGAGGTTCGCGAGGTCGCCGAGGCGGTCGTCGAGGCGACCGCCGAGGAGGCCGCGGCGCTCGAGGCGTTTTTCGAGGGACTCGACACCGTTTACTCGGATATGGACCAGGCCCACTCGACTGCCGAGTTCCCCGAACACGGACTGGAGTACGTCGACTGCTACACCCACGCCGCCGACCTCCGCGGATACGTGAAGTTCGACGGCTGGGGCGTCCCCATCGAGGACGGCCGGGTGTTGAGCGACGAGGTCGTCGAGTTATCGCTCGGACCGACGGTCCACGACCGGGTGCGGTTCGCCGCCGACCGCGACGACCTATGAGAGTCCGAGTTCGGGGCATCTACACGACCGCGCTGACCGAACTGCTCCGCGAGGAGTGGGCTGTCGTACAGGCTTCCCCGCCCATCCGCGAGCGGTTCGATGCGGAGTTCGAGACCGACCCCGCCGATGCCACGGTCCGGACGACCGACGACAGACAGGGCGTCGGGGTCAGCGGCGACGGCGACGCCGTCGAAGCACTCCGAGAGCGACTGCTCGGCGTCGGCCGAGACGCCCTCGCCTTCGAGGACCCAGCGCCGAAAGGCGCCGTCTTCCGGGGCGTCGTCACGGAGACGCTCGGCTCCGGCGCGGTCGTCGATTTGGGCAAGACGGAGGGGTTCCTCCCGTACGACCGAACCGACGGCTACGTCGAGGAGGGCGACAGCTACCGCCTGCAGGTGGCGCGGGCTGAACCGCCGTGGACCGACTCGCGGCCGTTGCTGGCGACGGACCTCCGGGTTCCCGGCGGCCTCGTCGAACTGCGGCGCGGAAGTGGCGGGTCGATGAGCGAGACGGCGCGGATGGCCGACCTGCTCCCGGTCGACCCGCCCGAGGGGTGGACGCCGCGGTGGTCCCGGGTCGCCGACGACGCCTCACTGGAGGCGATGGGCGAGGCCTTAGAGCGGGCAAGCGAGCGCGCCGAGGCGATGATGAAGGCGGTCGCAAATCACGACAGCGACGAACCGGGGCGAATCGTCGCGCCCCGGGACGGCGCGTGGGTGTGGTTCGGCCGGGAGTGTCGCTTCGCCCTCGACGACCTCCGGTCGGCGGTCGAGACGACGATGCCCGGCCACCACCGCATCAAAGCCGGCGCAGACGATGCCAGCGCGGCGGTCGACTTCGCCGAAGCCGTCTGTGAGCCCTCGGGGGAGTTCCCCTTCGGCGTGACGACCCGACAGTTCGGTCCACGCGAGGGCGACACCGTCGCCATCGGCCACGGCAAGCCCAGCGGCAGGACCATCGTGTTGGGTCGCGGCGAAGTGACCGATATCGACAGCGATGAGGGGTCGATTACCGTCGAACGCGAGATGACCGCCGGCGGCACGTACGACGCGTTGGGCGTCGAGCGGCGGTCGGGCGACGTGGCGACGACGACGTTCGTCGAGGGGCGGTGGTGGTACGCGACGGTGTATCGCAGCGCCGACGGCGACCACCGCGGAACGTACGTCAACGTCTGTACCCCGGTCGAAATCTTCCCGGGGACGGTTCGGTACGTCGATTTGCACGTCGACGTGGTGAAGCACCCGGACGGCGAGGTACGCCGCGTCGACGACGACGAACTCGACGAGGCGGTCGCGGCCGGCGAGGTGACCGAACCGCTCGCCGAGCGCGCCCGGCAGGTCGCAAGCTCCATCGAGAACGCGCTGTAGGCGTTACTCCCGACGCAAGTGTCTGGCCACCGCCGCGGCGCCGACGCCGACGGCCCCTGCCAGCAAGCCCAGTCCCGCCCCGTCGCCGGCCGTCTCGGGGGTTGGAGTGGCGTCGGAGTCGGCTGGGTCCGGGAACGTGTAGAGGGCCGCCGCGGATTCGGGGGCGTCGGCGGAGGGGTCGCGCCAACTGCTGGCGACGACACAATCCGGGCCGCGCTGGGCGGTCCAGAACTGCGTCGTCTCCGTCTCTCGCCAGTGGGCCAACTCGCGGGGGTCGGTGGGGTCGCTCACGTCGTGGACGCGCACGCCGCCGCGGTACCACGAGGTGTAGAGGCGGTCGTCGACGAACTCGAAGTTGTGGGCGGTCGTCCAGACACCGCTGAAGGTGGCGTCTTCGGTCGGCAGCGCCTCGATTCGGGACAGTCGCTCGCCGGCCTCGGCGTCCCACAACTCGACGCCGCCGAGTTCGCTGGCCGACGCGTCGGCGTCGGTCGCCCAGGCCTCCTCGTTGACCGCGAAGAGCCGTCCGTCACCGCCGCGCTGTGGCATGGCGAAGTGGTCGTTGCCCGGTAGGGTCAGCAGCGCCTCCCGGCGGTCGTCTCTCGTCTCGGTTTGGGCCAGTTCGACCGGGTCGAGGCCGCGAACGTTCGTAATCGGGGTCGGGTCGGCGGGGTCGGACACGTCGAGGAGCCACGTCCCGGCGTTCCACAGCGCACAGTAGGCGATTCCCGCTTCGACCCACACGTCGTGGAACTCCCGGAGACGGTGGTTGACCTCGCTCCACCGTTCGTCGGCATCGACGACCGACCACCGACCCAGTTCCGTACCCGAGTCGATGTCGACACAGACCAACGGGTTCCCCGCGCCGTCGTTGCCACAGAGGAACAACGTCTCGCCGTCGGTGTCGAGGTTGTGGTGGTAGAACTCCGTCTCGTGGGTGAGCACTTCCTCGGGGGATTCGGGGTCGGAGATGTCGAAGACGACGGCGGCGTAGGGAACGCCGTTTCGGGGGTGGGCCGGACCGCCGAGGGCGTAGTAGTCGCCGCCCAACTTCCCGTCCTGGATTCCCGCCATCGGGCCGTCGGAGTGGTCGGCGAGGAGCCCGCGCCGTTCGGCCAGAACGACCGGGTCAGTGGGGTCGCTCACGTCGACGGTGGCGAAGCCGTCGGTCACCGCGACGTAGGCGACTCCGTCGTCGACGACGAGTTCCTTCGCACCCGGCAGTTCGAGACGCCCGAGCGGGTCGAATCCATCGGCGGCCGCGGCCGACGCGGAGAAGCCGCCGAACAGCCCCGACGCTGCCAGCACCGACCCGCCGGCACGAAGCGCCTCACGTCGTCGCATTGAACGCCGTAGGACCGTCGGCAGCGTATGGGTTTCGGCCGCCACCGGAGCTAAGTACTGGTAGTTGGTAGCAATACGCATGGACGAACCGAACCTCACAGAGACGGAACTGCACGCCATTCACAGCGTCGAGTTGGGCCTGGAGTGGCTCCACCGCGCCCACGGGGCGCTCGTGGCGTTTCACCACAAGACGGGTCACGCGATGGACCACCTCGCGGCCGCGGAGGAGGCCTTTCGAGAGGCGGGCCACGACGACCTCGCGGATACCCTCCGCGACGAGTTGCTGCCGCGCGGCGTCGTCCCCCGCGAGGACGGACCGGGACAGTGGACATACGAGGTGCTGGAGGCCTTCGAGACGGAACTGTACGCCGACGCGCGGGCGTTCGAAGGCGAGGCACGAGCGTCGGTGACCGACGGCGTCCGCCACGCCGCCGAGCGCCGCCAGCAGGAGCGGTGGCGCTCCCGCGCCGAGAAGTCCTGAGGGCGCATCCAAACGCCCGCTGCGAAGGCACGAAATATCCCATAGATTGATATGTTGCAGAGTGGAAGAAACACCGGATGGGCCCGTCGTCAGATAGTCGAGGTCAGCTGCTCGTCGTCGTTGCGCTGCTCGTCGCGACGACGCTCGTCGCGCTCGCGCTCGTTCTCAACTCCGCTATCTTCGCCGAGAACCTCTCCTCGCGGGAGACGACCGATTCGGAGGCCGCCATCGCCTACGCCGCTGACGCGAATCGAACGGTAGCCCAGGCGGTCACCCGGACCGCCGACGCGGAGGTCGCAACCGCCGACGGCGCCCGCGCGGTGTTCGACGGCATCGTCGACGACTGGGCACGGAGTCGGTCGGCCACCGCGGCCGAACGGGGGGGCGGCCGCCGACCTCCAGCGGACGGCCCACGTCGGGTGGCGACTCCGACAGGACTCGGACCGCCAGTACATGCCGGAAAGCGAGACGACGACGGCCGACTGGACCGTCGCCGAGGACGCATCGAATGTCTCGACGATGCGTTTTGAGGCCAACACGTCGAGTCTGTACGACGCTACGATATCGTTCAACGACACCGACGAGCGGGCGTTCCGGGCCGTCGTCGACGATGGCACCGACACGTGGACGATGTACCTGTTCCGTGAGGGCGGAACCGACGACCGCTTCGTCGTCCACGTCGGCGACCCGAGCGGCTTCGACGACCTCTCCGATTTGCTCGGCAATTCCTCGAGTTGCGATGTCGTCGCCGACCGCGGCGTCGTCGACGTTCGCGCCCAGACCCTCGACGGGGCCGACTGCCCGGCGTTAGATTTCGCCGACGACCTCGACGGACCGGTCTCGATTCGATACGAGAACGCCTACAATTCGACGCTCGACGAGAGTCGCATCGTCGGCGGCTACGACATCGCCGTCAACGGCACCGTCGCCACGAACGCCACCGGCCACCCGGAGGACTTCACGGCGCCCGGCGAAACCGACCCGACAGCACGGGCGGTCGTCTACAGCGTGAACTACCGGAGCAGTTACGAGCGCGAGACGGTTCGGAACGTCCGAGACGGCCGGTATGCACCGCGGGAAGAGGCGTACCCCTAGCCGCAACCGACAGGGTTTCACCCCGCCAGTTCGTGCCTTTTCGCAATGACCGACGACATCGTCGTCCGTGGTGCCTCCGAGCACAACCTGAAGGACATCGACGTGTCCATCCCCCGCGAGGAGTTCACCGTCGTCACCGGCCTCTCGGGGTCGGGGAAGTCGTCGCTCGCCTTCGAAACCGTCTACGCCGAAGGGCAGCGCCGCTACATCGAATCGCTGTCGGCGTACGCTCGGAACTTCCTCGGCCAGATGGACAAACCGCAGGTCGAGAACGTCGAGGGGCTGTCGCCGGCTATCTCCATCGACCAGAAGAACGCCGCCAACAACCCACGCTCGACGGTCGGCACCGTCACCGAACTCCACGACTACCTCCGTCTCCTCTATGCGCGCGTCGGTACGCCACACTGCCCCGAGTGCGGCCGTGAGGTCGGCGAACAGTCCGCCCAGCAGATGGTTCGACGGCTGCTCGACCTCCCGGATGGGACGCGTGCGAAGTTGTGTGCCCCCGTCGTCCGCGACCAGAAGGGCGCCTTCGAGGACCTCTTCGACGAACTCGTCGCCGAGGGGTACACCCGCATCGAGGTCGACGGCGAGGAGTACGACCTCTCGGTCGAGCGACCGGACCTCGACGAGAACTACGACCACACCGTCGACGTGGTCGTCGACCGCGTGAAACTGACCGACGACGCTCGCTCCCGGGTCACCGACTCCGTCGAAACCGCCCTGGAGGAGGCCGACGGCCTGCTGAAAGTCGTGCTTCCGGACCCCCCGGAAGGCGTCGATGTCGGCTCCGAGACTCGAAGCACCGGCGACCTCGCCGGCGACGGCGACGACCGTCTCGTCGTCGAGTTCTCCGAGGAGTTGGCCTGCACTCACTGTGGCATCGACCTCCCGGAAATCGAGACACGCTCGTTCTCGTTCAACTCCCCGCACGGCGCCTGCCCGGACTGTGAGGGCATCGGCGAGACGAAGGAGGTCGACGAGGACCTCGTCGTCAAAGACCCCAGCAAGCCAATCAAGAACGTCTTCGAGCCCTGGAGCTACAACCGCTCGTACTACCAGACGCGCCTCGATTCCGTGGCGGCGCACTTCGACGTGAGCGTCGACACGCCGTTCGAGGAACTCGATGAGAGCGTACAACAGCAGTTCCTCTACGGCACCGACGAGGAGGTCGTCTTCGAACGACAGACGAAGAACGGCACCCGACGGAAGGAGAAGCACTTCGAGGGCGTCATCCCGAACCTCGACCGCCGCTACATCGAGACGGACTCGGAAGGGACCCGCGAGCATATCGAGAAGTACATGGCGACGACGACGTGTCCGGCCTGCGACGGGACGCGCCTGAAACCCGAATCCCGTGCCGTCCTCGTCGACGGCACCTCGATTACGGAAGTCAACCGACTGTCCATCGGCGATGCACTCGAACACTTCGAGAGCCTCAACGCGAACCTCGATTCGCGGGAGCAGAAAATCGCCGAGGAGATTCTCAAGGAGATTCGCGAACGCCTCGGCTTCATGGACGAGGTCGGCCTCGAGTACCTGACGCTCGACCGGGAGGCCTCGACGCTGTCGGGTGGCGAGAGCCAGCGCATCCGACTCGCGACGCAGGTCGGGTCGGGACTCGTCGGCGTGTTGTACGTACTGGACGAACCCTCCATCGGCCTCCACCAGCGGGACAACGACAAACTGCTGGACACCCTCGAAGGCCTCCGCGATTTGGGCAACACGCTCGTCGTCGTCGAGCACGACGAGGAGACGATGTGGCGCGCCGACAACGTCATCGACATGGGGCCCGGCCCCGGCAAACGCGGCGGCGAAGTCGTCGCGAACGGCGACGTAGAGGACGTGATGGCCGCCGACCGCTCGGTCACCGGCGATTACCTCGCCGGCCGGCGGTCGATTCCGGTGCCCGAAGAACGTCGAGAGGCCGACGGCTATCTGACGGTTCGCGGCGCCCGCCAGCACAACCTCCGTGACCTCGACGTATCCGTCCCGCTGGGCTGCTTTACGGCGATTACGGGCGTCTCCGGCTCGGGGAAGTCGACGCTGCTCCACGAAATCCTCTACAAGGGGCTGGTTCGCCGGATGAACGACACCGACGTGAACCCCGGCGACCACGACGACATCGAGGGCATCGACCAAATCGAGACGGTCCGACTCATCGACCAGTCACCAATCGGACGGACGCCCCGCTCGAATCCGGCGACGTACACCGGCGTCTTCGACCACATCCGAGAGTTGTTCGCGGAGACGAAACTGTCGAAACAGCGCGGCTACAAGAAGGGCCGCTTCTCGTTCAACGTCAAGGGCGGCCGCTGTGAGTCCTGTGGCGGTCAGGGCACCGTCAAGATCGACATGAACTTCCTCTCGGACGTGTACGTCCCCTGTGAAGAGTGCGACGGGGCCCGCTACAACGACGAGACGCTGGAGGTGACCTACAAGGACGCGACCATCTCGGACGTCCTCGACATGGAGGTCGACGAGGCCTACGACTTCTTCGAGGGGCACCCCGGCATCCGCCGGCGCCTCCAACTCCTGAAGGACGTCGGGTTGGGCTATATGCGATTGGGCCAGCCCTCGACGACGCTGTCCGGTGGGGAGGCCCAGCGCGTGAAACTCGCCGAGGAACTCGGCAAGAAGGACTCCGGCGAGGCGCTGTACCTGCTGGACGAACCGACGACCGGACTCCACAGCGAGGACGAACGGAAACTCATCGAGGTGCTGCATCGACTCACCGACGACGGCAACACGGTCGTCGTCGTCGAACACGAACTCGACCTCGTGAAGAACGCCGACAATATCGTCGATTTGGGCCCGGAAGGCGGCGAGAAAGGCGGCAACCTCGTCGCCGAGGGAACCCCCGAATCGGTCGCACGCGTTGAGGAATCCCACACCGGCCGGTACCTCCGTGACCACCTGCCCGCAGTCGAGTTGGACGGCCCGCGCGCCGGTCGCGTCGCCCGCCGCCGGCGACGACTGATTGCGGCGCCCCACATTCCTACGTGGGTTCAAGTGTCGTCGCCCCCTACACCGAAGCATGTCAGACAGCGCCGCCCGCGAATTCGGTCGCAAGAGCGCCGGCCTCCCGACGTGGGCGACTGCTGTCCTTCTCGCCGTGCTCGCGGTCGGAGCGGCCGTCTGGCTCGATATCATCGAGTTCGACCCGCTCGTCGTCGCCGGTCTCGCGCTGCTCGTCATCGCCATCGCCGCCGTCGCCAGTGCGGTCGAAATCGTCGAGGCCTACGAGAAGCGCGCCCTGACGGTGTTCGGCGAGTTCCGCGAACTGCTGGAACCCGGCCTCCACGTCGTCCCGCCATTCGTCTCCCGGACGTACCCCTTCGACATGCGAACCCAGACCATCGACGTGCCGCGACAGGAGGCAATCACGCAGGACAACTCGCCGGTGACCGCCGACGCCGTCGTCTACATCCGGGTGATGGACGCAAAGCGGGCGTTCCTCGAAGTCGAGGACTACGAACGGGCGACCTCGAATCTCGCCCAGACGACGCTCCGGGCGGCGCTCGGCGACATGGAACTCGACGAGACGCTGTCGAATCGTGCGCGCATCAACACCCGCATCCGGCGGGAACTGGAGGGCCCGACCGACGAGTGGGGTGTCCGCGTCGAGGCCGTCGAAGTTCGGGAGGTCAACCCCTCGCCGAAGGTCCAGGGCGCGATGGAACAGCAGACCGCCGCCGAGCGACGACGCCGGGCGATGATTCTGGAAGCCCAGGGCAATCGCCGCTCGGCCATCGAACGCGCCGAGGGTGACAAGACCGCGAACATCCTCGAAGCTCAGGGCGAAAAGCAGGCCCAGATTCTCGAAGCACAGGGCGACGCTATCTCGACCGTGCTGCGGGCGAAATCCGCCGAGTCGATGGGCGAACGCGCCATCGTCGAACGCGGAATGGAGACGCTGGAACGAATCGGCACCGGCGAGTCGACGACGTTCGTCCTGCCACAGGAGATGACCTCGCTGCTGAGTCGCTACGGGCGGCACCTCTCCGGGAGCGTCGACGACCGTGGGACGGCGCTGGAATCGCTCGATTTCGACGCCGAGACCCGGGAGTTACTCGGCATCGACGACATCGACGAACTCGCCGCCGGCGACGGCGACGTGGAGTACGACATCGAGAGCGCGGACGTCGAGAGCGCCGACATCGAAAGCGAGGACCTCGAGATGGACGAAAGCGTCGAGTCGAATTAAAGCGCGTCCCGAATCTTCTCTGCGACCTCCGTTGCCTCCTCGTCGTTCAGTTCTCCGGCCGGCCAACTGACTTCCACGTCGTCGTCCTCGTAGCGCGGCAGCACGTGGACGTGGGCGTGGAACACCTCCTGTCCGGCCGCCTCGCCGTTGGCCTGCAGGAGATTCAAGCCGTCGGGGTCGAACGCCGTCTCGACCGCCTCGGCGACCGTTCGGGCACTCCGGAACGTGTCGGCGACGAGGTCGGCGTCCATGTCGGTCAGCGTCTCGCGGTGGGGTTTCGGCACCACGAGCGCGTGGCCGGGGTTCAGCGGCTCGATATCGAGGAAGGCGAGCGTGCGGTCGGTCTCGTGGAGTCGATACGCGGGCGCGTCACCGGCGACGATGTCACAGAAGACGCAATCGGTCATACCCCCGATTGCGTTGGGAACTCCCAAATGTGCTGTGTCGAGGGAAACAACCCTACCAGCCCGGATAGAAAGTAGAATTTATCTAAAACAAGCATAATTGTTTTACCTGCGCCTGCAGTTGTAGGCCCATGGCACGCGTAGCGCTTCCACACGACGCGAAGGCGGGGCCGACGAAGCCGGAGGTCCGGTCGGTGACCCTCGGGAAACTGGAGTTGGGTCCGACCGACCACTTCGTCGAGATAGGCTCCTGTACCGGCGCGGTGACCGTCGAGGCTGCCCGGCAGGCCGGCCGGGTGACCGCAATCGAGCGGAAACCGAAACGGCTGGAGACGACCGAGAAGAACCTCGCGGCCAACGGAATCGAGGGCGTCGAACTGCTCGAAGGGGAGGCTCCCGAGGGGTTGCCCGAGGACGCCGACGCCCTGTTCCTGGGCGGGTCGCGGAACTACGAGGAAGTCCTCGATTTCGCCGCCGAGACCGGTATCGAGCGGGTCGTGATGAACGTCTCTCGACTCGAAATCGCCGGCGACGCCGTCCGGGCGTTCCGCGAGCGGGACCTCTTCGAGGAGGTCGTTCAGGTGCAGGTGTCGACGGGCTACGAACTCGCCGGGGCGACGAGTTTCGACTCGAACAACCCGGTGTACGTAATCGTCGGAGGGGCGACATGACGCTGTACGGCGTCGGGTTGGGACCCGGCGACGCCGGACTGATTACCGTCCGGGGTCGGGAGGTTCTGGAGTCCGCCGACGTGGTGTACACCCCCGGTCGGCTCTCCCGCAACGTCGCCACGGAGTACGTCGCCGAGTCCCAACTGGGTGACCTCGATTTCCCGATGACACGCGACGAGGACGAACTCCGGCGGGCCTGGAAGGCCGCCGCCGAGGAGGTCGCACCACGCGCCGAGGACGGGACCGCGGCGTTCGTCACGCTGGGCGACCCCAACGTCTACTCGACGTTCGGCCACCTGCGCCGAACCTTAGCGCGGTTCCACCCCCAGGTCGACCTCGAAGTCGTCCCGGGCGTCTCGACGGTGACGGCGTTCGCGACGGCGCTCGGCGTCGAAATCACGGCCGGGTCGGACCTCGTGTTGCGGGAGGCCGCAAACGGTGCCGCCCCCGTCGGCCCCGACCGACTCGTTTTGTTCAAGGTGACCGACGCGCCTGCGACCCACGAGAAACTCCACGAGGCCGGCTACGACGTGACCTACGGCCGGCGGCTGTTCATGGACGGCCACGAATCGGTAGTGACCGACGACCCCGACGAACTGGCCGAACGCGACTACTACACCGTCGCCTACGCCGAGAAGCCGGGCGCCGGTGAGGAGCCGGCGACCGCCGCCTTCGGCCGGGAGACGACCGCCGACGGCGGTGTCCACCGAGAAGAAATCGCGACTGCCGAGGCCGCAGGTGACGAGGTGTACGATGACTGACGACACCGACCCCCAACGCGCCATCGACGCCGAGCGCGAGAAACACGCCCACGAACGCGACGAGCGCGTCTACGACCACACCGCGGGCGACGAACAGGAGGGCATCCCCTTCATCGGCGCCGGACCGGGTGACCCCCGGCTTCTGACCGTCGCCGGCAGGGAGGCGCTCGAATCGGCGGACCTCGTCGTCCACGCCGGCTCGTTGGTCAACAGCGAACTGCTGGAGGCCTACTGCGACCACGCCGAGTTGGTCAACAGCGTCGGAAAGGACCTCGAAGCGCTGATTCCCCTCATGCGGGACGCCCACGAGGACGGACGCGAGGTGGTCCGCCTCCACTCGGGGGACCCCGCCATCTACGGCGCCGCCTTAGAGCAGATGGACGCACTCGAACACGAGGGCGTTCCCACCTACCTCGTTCCGGGCGTGACCTCGGCGTTCGCGGCGAGTGCGACGCTGCGGACGCAGTTGACTCTCAACGAGACGGCCAACCACGTCGCCTTCACCCGGCCGCAGGGGAAGACGCTGGACCCCGACGACGACCACATCGCGGATTTCGTCGAGATGGGCGACGTGACGACCTGTATCTACCTCGGCACCCACGCCGTCGCCGATACGATGGACCGACTGCTCGACGAGGGAACCGACCCCGACACGCCCGTGACGGTCGTGTATCACGCCTCTTGGCCCGACGAGGACGTAATCGAAGGCACTGTCGCCGACATCGGCGAGAAACTGGCCGAGGCGGGCTACCGCGCCTCGGCGATGGTGCTGGTCGGCGAGGCGGCCGCGGGTGCCGGATACGAGCGGTCGTACCTGTACGGCGATTGGGCGAATCGGAGCGAAAACGACGCGAACGACACCGCGGAGAGTGACGACTGATATGAGTACCGACAGCAACGACACCGACACGAGTGACGACAGCGGCGGTCACTGCTCGACGCCCGACTCCGACGGCGAAGTCGCCGAAGACATCGCCATCGTCAGTTTCGAGCGGAAACTGCCCGTTGCACGCGACATCAAGGAGGAACTGGCCGACGACTACGACGCCATCGACATCATCGAGTACCACGGCGAGGTGTTCGAAGAGCACTGGGGCGCCTACGACTGTTTCGTCGGCCTGATGGCCTCCGGCATCGCGATGCGGAAGACCGCCGGCCTGCTCGACGACAAGTGGGACGACCCCGCTATCGTCGTCGTCGACGAGGAGTTGACGTGGGCCATCCCCATCACGGGTGGCCACCACGGCGCCAATCAGGTCGCTCACGACCTTTCGAAGATGGGCGCCGTCCCGGCGATGACGACCGCCTCGGAAGCGGCGGGCAAACAGGGCATCGAATCGAAGGCCAAAGCCCTCGATGCACACGTCGTCAACGGCGATTCGACGGTGGCGACGAACCTCGCCGTGTTGAACGACGAAATCGAAGCAGTCGAACGACTCGACGGCCCCCGAGCAGTCCTCGTTGGCGACGACGTGACCGTCATGAAACGCAACGACGACGGCGTCGTCTTGGGGACCGGCACCGTCGACGGCGTGAAGAAAGGGCAGGTACTGGACGCGTGGGAGGCCGCGCTGGCCGACCTCGACCTCGATTTCTCGGACGTGGAGTTCGTCGCCACCGCCACCCGAAAGGAGGGCGAGGAAGGACTCTACGAGGCCGCCCAGGAGATAGGCGCCGGCGTCGTGCTGTTCGAGAAGGACACCTTGCTCGACCACGAGGGGCCGACTCCCTCGCGGGCGAAGGAACTCATCGGCTGGCCCGGCATCGCCGAGGCGTCGGCCATCGCAGGCGGCCGTGAACACGAACTGGCACGCGAGAAGGAACGGTTCGATGAGGCCGTGACCGTGGCGGTGGGTCGGTGATGTCGGGGGAAACGAACGCGGACACCGACGACTACGGCACGCTGTACGTCGTCGGCATCGGTCCGGGCCTGCCCCACGCGATGACCCAGCGCGCCCGCGACGTAATTCGGACCGCCGACTGCGTCATCGCCTCGAACCTCTATCAGGAGTTCCTCCGACAGGACGGGACGATTCCACCGGAGGCCGCGACCGATGGTGGGGTTGCCACCACGCCGACCGGCGACGAACAGGAAATCGTCCGGTCGTCGATGGGCCAACAGGTCGAGTTGACCCGCGAAGCGTTCGAGCGCGTCCGAGACGGACAGGACGTAGCCCACGTCTCCGGTGGCGACCCGAACGTCTACGGGAAGTCCGATTTGGTCTTCCTGATGGCCGAAGAGGAGGAAGCGTACGACGTTCCAATCGAAATCGTCCCCGGCGTCACCGCGGCGCTCGGCGGCGCGGCGAACCTCGGTGCGCCCCTCTCGAACGACTTCTGTACGGTCTCGCTGTCCGATAAGTGGCGCGGGTGGGACGAAATCGCCGAGAAACTCCGGGCCGCCGCGATTTCGGGGTTCGTCATCGTCCTGTACAACTGCTGGCGCGACTACGAGCGGGCCATCGAGGTCGTCCGCGAACAGCGGGCCGACGACGTGCCAGTCGCCATCTTCAACGACGCCGGCCGCGGCGAGGCCGGCCGCAACCTCAACGACGAGACGCACACCATCACGACGCTCGGCGAGGCGACCGAACACGACGAGAAGGTCGGCGGGATGGGCACCTCGATTCTGATTGGTACCCACGAGAGCCACGAGTGGCGCAACGACCACGGCAACTACCTCGTGACGCCGCGCGGCGGCCGCGAGGTGGAGGACTTCTGACAATGAGCACCGACGACACTACGGATACGGCAGCAGCATCGACGACGGAAACCGAATCGAAGTGTGGCGCTTCGAGCACCGACACCAGCACGGAGTCGAAGTGCGGTGCCTCGAAGACCGATTCCTCGTCGTCCTCGACGTGTGGGGCCTCCACGAGCGACGAGAAGGAGGTCGGCGCCACCGTCGAGGACTTTGAGGGCGACCCCGGCCGACTGCTGGCGGTCGGTCTCGGCCCCGGCGAACCAGAAGGGATGACTTCCCGCGCGAAGGCGGCACTGGCCGACGCCGAACACATCGTCGGCTACACGACCTACATCGACCTCCTGCCGGACGAGATTACCGACAATGCCGACGACATCTACTCGACGCCGATGTGCGGGGAAGTCTCCCGAACCGAGGAGGCCATCGACCGCGCGCTGGCTGGCAACGACGTGGCCATCGTCGGGTCGGGCGACCCGAACGTGTACGCACTCGCGGGATTGGCGCTGGAAATCCTCGAATCGAAAGGCGGCACCGCCTCGGCGGTCGACTTCGAGGTGGTCCCGGGCGTCCCCGCCGCCCAGTCCTGTGGGGCCCGCCTCGGCGCCCCGCTGGTCAACGACACCGTCTCGGTGTCGCTGTCGGACCACCTCACGCCGATGGAGGACATCGAATCGCGCCTGCACGCCGTCGCGGGCGAGGGCTTTACCATCGCAATCTACAACCCCTGGAGCCGCAAGCGCCGGGAGAACTTCCAGCGCTGCTGTGAAATCCTCTTGGAGCACCGCGACCCCGAGACGCCGGTCGGTATCGTCCACGGCGCCTCACGAGAGGACGAGGCGACCCGAATCACGGACCTCGGAACCCTGCCCGAACTCGGCGAGGAGGACATCGTCGACATGACGACCACCATCGTCGTCGGCAACGAGGAAACGTACGTGTGGGACGGCCGGATGGTCACCCCACGCGGCTACGAGACGAAGTACGACTACTGACGATGACCGAATACACCGTTTCAGTCGACTTAGAGGCGTGTGACGGCGTCTTCGCCTGTCTCGTCCGAGACGGACGCTTCGCTGAAGCCGAGGACGGCCTCGTGACGCTGCCGGATGCCGAGCGCTCGGCGGGGCGACTCACGGCGACGTTCGACGACGACGAGCGTGAGGCCGCGGAACAGGCCGCCGCCGCGTGTCCGGTCGACGCCATCACCGTCCACGAGGTGGAGCCGTGAGCATCGAAACCGGCGCCCCGCGAAACCTACTCGATGCCCACCCCGAGACGGCGTACTTCTGGGGGCGCGTCATCGGCGACGGGGAAGTGACGAGCGATGGCGCGACCGTCCGGACGAACGACGAGACGGCCGCCGAGCGTCTCGCCGCCATCGCGGGCGCCGACGGCGTCGACCACCGCATCGTGGACCGCGAGTACGCCCACGACACCTCGATTACGCGCGCCGCGGACACCTACACGGTACAGTCACTCGGAGGTGTCGGCGACCGCGCGGCCGCCGCACTCGGACTCCCCTTCGAGGGCGAATCGGGTGGCTATCGCCTCGATACGTTCGCCGAACACGACCGCCAGCTGCTCCGCGGCCTGCTGGAAGGGTGTGGAACCGTCTGTTTCAAGACCTCTGACGGCACCGTCGGTATCTCGTTCGTCCACGACGACAGAAAGGCGCTGGACCGAATCCGAGGCCTGCTCGATTCGGCGGCCGTCGAGGCGCCACGTGAAGATATCTCGGAAACGTCGTCGGGCGGTTACTGGTTCGGTCTCGACGACGACGCTGCGCCGGCGTTCGGCGAATGGGTGTACGAAGGCAGCGAGAAATCCGGGCTGTTCGCCCCGAGTCGGCGGCGGAAGCTCCGCCGGAGCGTCGAGCAAGCGGAGGGGTACTGATGTTGGACAGCGAGGCCGTCGTCCTCGCGGGTCACGGGTCGCGCCGCGAGAAATCCAACGAGCAGGTCCGAACGCTCGCGGCGAACCTCGAAGGGCGACTCGGCCTGCCGGTCGACGCCGGCTTCATCGAGTTGGCCGACCCCTCGATTTCCGAGGCCATCGGTTCGCTGGCCCCCTCGGCGACGGACGTGACCGTCATCCCGCTGTCGCTGTTCGCCGCCAGCCACGTCAAGGCCGACGTGCCGCTGGTCGTCAACGAGGCCCGGAGCGAGCACGATGTTTCCGTCCACAACGGTCGGCACCTCGGCGTCCATCCAGCAATCGTCGAGTTACTCGACGACCGCGCGGCGGCCGTCGAGGCGTCGCTTGGTGTCGACCGCGAAGACGACGACGTGGTCGTCGTGGTGTGTGCGCGCGGGTCCTCGGACCCCGATTCCAACGCCGACGTGCACAAACTCGCTCGCTTGCTGTACGAGGGCCGCGGGTTCGCCGGCGTCGAAGCGTCGTTCATCGGCGTCACCGAACCGCTGTTGGACGAGACGCTTCACACCGTCGCCAAGCGTCGCCCGGATGCCGTCGTCGTCCTGCCGTACATGCTCGGCGACGGCGTGCTCACGGAACGCGTCCGCGAGGGTGCAGCCGAGTTCGACGCCGACTACCCCTACGTCGACGCCGGGTGTGGGGAGCCACTCGGCACCGACGACCGACTGCTGGAGGTGCTGGCCGACCGATTCGAGGAGGCCCGCGCCGGCGACGTGTCGATGTCGTGTGACACCTGCAAGTACAAAGTCGAGATGGACGGCTTCGAGGACGACTCGGGTGGCGCTCGTGCGATGCTGCGAGCGATGACCCACCGGGCCGCCCACGCCGACCGCTCCGAAATCGACGACGAACCGCACGTCCACGACGCTCCCGAAAAGCACGTCGCCGTCTGTACGAACCGCACCTGTGCGGGTGATGGCGCGGCGACGGTGCTGGAGCGACTCCGGCAGGCCGTCCGCGAGTGTGACGTCGACGCCCGAATTACGCGCTCGTCGTGTCTCGGCCAGTGTGGCGACGGCCCGAACGTCGCCGTCTACCCCGACGGCGTCTGGTACGGCGAGGTGTCGCCGGACGACGCCGACCGCATCGCCACGTCCCTCGGAACGGACCGCATCGTCTCCGAATTGGTCTCACAGACCCTCTAATCATGACCTGTCACGAAATCGAAGCGCTTCGCTCGGCTTAATGAACAGCCTCGGCGTCGACGACGACGCCGCAGAGAAACACGCCCGCGAGGAGTTAGGCGAAGAGCCCGACCCCCACATCGCGGCGCTCGCCGACGCGGACACCCTCGCCGACTGCGCGCGGCACCTCGACACCGCGCTGGTCGAACTCGAAGAGGAGGTCGCCGCGACGCAATCCGACGACCCCTCATACGATTACCTCCGGGGCCGCCTCGTCGCGGTCCGGGACGCCGAAGCGTCGCTGGGACGGCTGCTGAATCACGGCGGGAGCCTCCTCGAGGACCTCGGCGAGAGCCATCACACGCTCCACGAGGCGTTCCCGGTCGATGAGTGAGACGGCGGCCCGAATCCCGCTCGGCGACATCGACCCCTGTGGCTCCCGGCAGGCCGGGCGCCGCTCCGGCGTCACGGTAACCGATTCGGGCCCGGTCGTCGGTCTCGCCGACGGAAGCGTTCGCGCCTTCGACCGCGCCGGCGCCGAGCGCTGGTCGGTCGACGGCGAGGGCAGCGCCATCACGCTCGCTGCCTTCGGCGCGGGCGTGCTGGTCGGCGAGCGGTCGAAGCGCGGCGCCGTTCGACTGCTCGAAGCCGGTACTGAACGGTGGCGCCACGACGCCGCCGACGCCGTCGGTGACCCGACTAAGGAGACGCGGTTTTTTCTACCGATGGTCGTCGATGCGGTCACGGACGCCGACACCGCCTACGTCGCCGCTCGGCGCTACGAACGGCGGGACGGGACGCGTCACTTCGAGAGTTCGGTGTACGCGCTCGCCTCGGACGGAACAGTCCGCTGGCGCTACGACGCCGACGCCTCTCCGATTTCGCTCGCAGTGTTCGACGGTGGCGTCGCCGTGGCGTACAACCGCTGTCCCGGCGGCCACGACGACGGAGTCGTTGTGCTCGACAACAGCGGTTCCGAACGATGGAGTTGGGACGCCGACCGGACGGCGACGCGCCGAATCGGGGACGTGGCGGCCGCCGACGGAAGCCTCTTCGTCACGAGTCACGCCGACTATCGGGGCTATCGAGTCTCCGACGGCGAGTCCGTTTGGAGCGCCGACCTCGGTGCACAACGGCCGAGTGGCGACGAGGTGTACACCTACCCCAATCACGTCCACGCGAGCACCGACGGCGTCGTCTTCCTGACCGGTAACACGTTCCCCGAGGAGGGCCGGGAGACCGACGAACGCCACCCCAACGAACAGACCGCGTTCGGGTACTCGCGGTCGGGGACTGAACGGTGGCGCGAGGCGGTCGGCGGGTTCTCCCACGGTATCGCGGCGGACGGTAGCCGCCTACTCGTACCGGTCGCACAGCACTTCCGCGAGCGGGACCCCTCGGTTCACGGCTGGCGGTCCCTCGACGTTACGGACGGCCTCCGGGCTTCAACGACGACCGACGGCGTCGTGACGGCCGCCGCTGTCGCCGGTGGGAGCCGTGCGCTCGTCGAGGAGCCGGTTCGGTACCACGACGACGGGACCGTTCGCGGTCGGTACGCACTCCACGTCGCGTAATGTTGTCCCGAGCCACGACATTATACGCTCGCCGCTCACACGTCGCGGTATGAGCGAGATTACGCTTCGGCTATCCGGCGAAGACGGCACCGAAACGCGAACGCTGAATCCCGAGGAGGCCTCGCTGGTCTGTCGCCCGACGACCATCGAGCTGCTTCGAACCATCGCCCGCGAGGACCCGTCGAGCATCCGCGAGACTGCCCGCCTCGTCGACCGCGACGTACGGCAGGTCCACGACAACCTCTGGACGCTCGGCGGCGAGGGGCTGGTCGAGTTCGAGCGCGACGGACGCTCCCGGCGTCCGGTCGTCGACTACGACGAAATAGAACTGGAAATCGGCCTCTAGGCGGAGGTCACGCCGGAACCATCCCACCGTTCGGTCGGTCGGCGTTTCGTGTCGATTCATGTGGATTTAACACCTGCTCGTCGGCAGGAGCGACGTAGTGAGCGATACCCCTCCCGCGTGGAGCGACCCGCGACTCCTCGCGTTGACCGCCCTCGGTGCCGTCCTCAGAGCCTTCGAAGTCGGAGCTGAGTCGCTGTGGATAGACGAGATAGTCACTATCGACATCGTCTCGACGGTCCCAACCCACGAACTGTTTACTTTCGTCCCGCAGTATCAACCGCACTTCCCGACGTACTACGTCCTGTTGGACCTGTGGACGGAGCTCGTCGGCACCCACCCGGCTGTCGTTCGTGCGCCCGGAGTGGTTTTCGGCGTCCTGTCGGTTCCACTCCTGGTCAGACTCGGTAGCCGGCTGTTCGACCGGCCAACCGGCTTCCTCGCGGGTGGGTTGGTAGCCATCTCGTCGTTCCAACTCGCCCACGCCCAAGAGGCGCGGATGTACTCGTTGGTCGTGTTGTTGACTATCGTCTCGACGGAGTGGCTGGTCCGTGCCCTGAACGGCGCCGGACGGCGGACCGTTCTCGGGTACGTGGTCGCCGCGTCGGTGTTGACCTACACACACCCGATGGCCGGATTGGCGGTCCTCGCGCAGGTCCTCGCCGTCGGGGTGTTGCACCGCGGCCGAGTGGTCGGTTTGCTCGGTAGGCGACTCGTCGTTGGCATTCTCGTTGCCGGAGTCGTGGGTGCGCTGCCGCTGGCGGCGTTCGTGTTCGAGACGTTCCTCTCGGGCATCGAGTTGACGTTCACCCGCTTCAGCGGGGTCGCCGTCGGCGAGACGGTCGTCGCGTTCTTCGGTCAGTGGCCGTCCCCGGCGGTGGCCGCGTCGGTCGCCTGTGCCGTCGTGTCGTTCGCCGCCATCGGCGGTCGGGACCTCCGTTCGAACTGGCGGACGGCTCTCACCGTCGCGCTCGCGATGGTGCCTCTCGCCGTGTTACTCCTCGCGTCGTATCTCGTGACCTCGTTTCTGTGGCCGCGGTACGCCATCGTCGCCGCGCCGGCCTGGTACGTCCTCGTCGGACGAGGGGTCGTCGACGTGGCACTTCCCGCCGCAGCGTCACTGCGGTCGTCGACAGCAGGCGGTGACGCTGGTCTGACCGTAGTTCGGCGGGCTGCTGTCGTCGTGTTGGCAGTCACGCTCGTCGCCGGAACGGTCGGCGGTACCGTCGCCTATCACACGACGCCGGACCGCGAACAGTGGGAGGAGGCCGGCGACCTACTGGACCGACGGGCCAGCGACGACGCTGTCGTTCTCGTCAGCGAGTGTGTCACCCGCCGGGCGGTCGTTCGGTACACCGACCGACCGCACCGAATCGAGGGAATCGTCGGGCCGGAAACCGCCACGGGGTTACCTCGCACCGACTCCGAGCACGTCAGTCGACTCGTCCGGTCGACCGACGAGGTGTGGGTCGTCTACTCCCACGTCGCCGACCGCGAGGTGAACCGAATCGGTCGAATCACTGGCCGGACCCACACCAAAACGCTCGACCGCTCGTTCGTCGGCGTCAGAGTCGTCCGATACGAGGGCAACGCGAGCGTGGAGACGGTCGCATCAACGCGGTGTCGGGACCGGAACATCCCGATTGCATCGAAAAACGACGCGAAAGCAGTAGCGTAGCCAGTCGAACCGACCGCAGACGGATGGCATTCGACGCGAAGGTGGCCGTTAGCGCATCCGGGATTCGGAAGGCGAGTGACTCCACTTCCCAGAGGAATCGAACCCGGCGAGGCCCTCGTGGACGGCGGCGGTGACGCCCCAGAGGCCGATTTGGCCGACGACGACCGTCCCGATGTAGGCGGCTTCGAGGGTCGTGGAAACACCACTTTCGTAGCCCGGCGACGGCGCCACAAGGGCAGCGATACCGACCGCCGTCACGAACACCACGAGTGCTGCCGCGGTGCCCACCGGTCGACCGTACTCGGCGAGCCGGTGATACACCCACCCGGAAGCGATGCAGGCAACGGCGCCGACGGCCATCAGACCAGCGTACAGATACAGCGCGAACTCGGTCGCCATCGTCGTCTCGACGCCCGGCGCCGCCGGGGGCAAGACGAGCCACGGGACGCCCGACACCGTGAGAAAGCCACCGAGGCCGAGCAGGAAACTCCCGCCGCGGTCGGGCAGCGCCGGTTCGAGGAGATACCCCACGAAGCCGAAGACGACGAGGCCGAACAGCAGGCCGAGGGCGGCGCTACCGCCGACGGAGACGACGCTCGTGACGCCGTCGGCGACGACAGTTGTCCCGTGTCCGTGGCCGTGTTCGTGACCGTGGTGAGCCAGTTCTTCGGCGTGTGCGACGAGGGGGTTGCCGACCAGCGCGACGTACAGGCCGTAGGCGCCGCCGCCGACCGCACCGGCAATCGCCCCGCCACGGAGCGCGTCGTACATCAGTGACAGACGACGCCCGCGACGTGGCGGCCGTTGTGCATCGCATCGTGAACGAGTGGCTCCTGTGCGAACGCCAGCAGGAACAGCGCGAGCGTCACCGTCAGCAGACCGAGACCGGCCTGCGTCGACGAGAGCGTCCCACGGGCGGTGTCGATTCGATTCCGAACGGAGTCGTTGGCTGCCGACATTGAAATTCTATTTGTCTAAAATACAAGCATGATTGTAAAACTATCGACGGGCGTCGCTGACCGCCCGTTCGACCCGTTCGGGCGTCAGGGCATCGAGCGGGACCCGCTCGCCGTCGGTCACAGCGAGGATGTCACCGAGTACACCACGTTTTTCGCCGGCGTCGACACAGACGACGCGAGCGCCCGTCTCGGCGAGGGATTGGGCGGCCTCCCGAGTGTCGGCAGTCGGTGATTCCGCGGTGTTGGCTCGACCGTCCGAGACGACGACGACGACGGCCGCCTCCGGGTCGGCGGCGTCGACGACCTCCCTCGCCGTCCGAAGCCCCGCGGGCAACGGCGTCCGGTCCCCAGTTGGTAGCTCCTTCAGGTGTCGCGCTGCGAGCGTCACCGAGTCGGTCGGGGGCAACAGTACCTCCGCGTCCTCGCCCGCGAAAGCGACGACTGCGACGCTGTCTCGCTCGGTGTAGGCGTCCTCCAGCAGTTCGAGCGTGACGCCCTTCGCCGCCCGCATCGCCGGTCGCATCGAGGCGCTGGCGTCGACGGCGAAGACGACCAGCGCCTCGCCGTCGCCCGACCGCACCGACTGCCGGAGGTCGCGGTGCTCGATGCGCGAGGACCCCCGTTTGGCCGCCGTCCGCACCGAGGCGGCGGCGTCGATTCCGGACGTGCCGTCCGTTCGTTCCGTTCGAACCCGGGTGCCACGATTGCCCGCCGCGGGAGCGACACCGGCCCGCCCCGACCCCGTCCCGCCGTCGGTCTCCGGGGCGTCGATGTCGGGAGCGGCCGCCGCCCCCGGCTTCTCGGCGGGTTCCGCTCGGGATTGACCGGGGACGAGCGGTACCG